>CAZLEF010000033.1:0-69463 GCA_964558465.1 uncultured Lewinella sp.
CGAATCAATCGAACCAATCGAACCAATCGAACCAATCGAATCAATCGAATCAATCAACTACATCGGCCTTATCCAGATATTCCGGTAACTGACAAGGTCCCCATGATCCTGCAATTGAATGGCGTCGGCGCCATGGGCCAGGTTTTTGGGCATACCTATGTATTCGGTTGTTCCCTTGATCTCGGTATTGTTTTGGACTACGATGCCGTTATGGATTACCGTAATCCTGCCTGAAGACACCTTGATGCCGTCGGCATTGAAACGGGGGGCGGTATAGATAATATCGTACGATTGCCATTCGCCCGGAGGAAGGCAGGCATTAACGAGCGGAATACTTTGTTTGTAAATAGAACCGGCCTGGCCGTTGGAATAGGTGCGATTGTTGTAATTGTCCAGTACCTGAACTTCATACCGGGATTGCAGAAAAATGCCGCTGTTGCCGCGGCCCTGGCCTTCACCCTTTACAACGGCGGGCGTGCGGAACTCGATGTGCAACTGGCAATCCGTGAACAATTGCCGGGTTTTGATGCCTCCCGACCTGGGTACGACCGTCATTGCTCCGTCGCTTAACGTCCATTTCACAGGGGATCCGTCGGCATGGGTCCATTCGCTGAAACCGCTTCCGTCAAAGAGAACGATGGCATCAGAGGGCGCCCCGTTATTTTGTCCGGGTGTAACCACCCTGGGAACCGGTTCCCAAAATTCGGTCAGCGTCGGATCAATCTTTGGTTGGGCAAAGGCGGTTGCTCCCGCCATCAGCAGAAAAGCCGTACTGAAAAACTTTTGCATAAATTGGTTATGTTTTGTTTTTGATAATTTTCAATTTCTCTCACCCCTCTCACTCTCTCACCCCTCTCACTCTCTCACCCCTCTCACTCTCTCACCCAAGCGCCACTTCATCCCCCGTGCGGATTTCCCCTCCCTGAATCACCCTCGCCGTGATGCCGCCGTGCCCCCGCATGGCGTTAAACCCGCCGGGGCCCAGGTTCTCTTCCATCCTGGAGCAGGGATGGCAATGGCCGGTCATTTCCAGGATGGCTTCGCCGATCCGGAATCGACGGCCTTCGAAAGCCAGCAGGTTGATGCCCGAAACCACGATATTCCGCCGGGTCAACCGGGGATCGATCACGTCTTTCTTCAGTATTTTGGCGATGCCCTCCAGGTGTTCTGCCTGGATGAGCGTGACCTGGCGATTACCGCTGGACCCGCTGTAATGGTCGCCATGCAGGCCTTTCTCAGGGCTCACTTCAACCCTTTCTTTTACGGATACTTCCGCCCGATGGGCCGGGCGCAAGGTGATCAAACTGACTTTACCTACCTGGGGCAGGATATTATACATTTGTTCCATCCGGGAATCGGGCATGGTCAAGGATTTTGGGTAAGGGCAAAAATACAAATTCAATTAATTATTTTTTGGTTTTTAAACCCTGGCGTGCTTACCTTGTCCAAACAACAAAACCATCCCGGGGTTGTTTCCGGGGCCAAAATCCAAATTATTATGAAAAAAATCGTTTTCCTTTCCAGCGCCCTGTTGCTGGTTGCATTTGTATGCTCTTTGATGTCGTTTGCCAACGGCGCCGTTAACGAATTCCCGCCCAAATGGGAAAAACTGGGCGAACGCAAGGTCAATTACGGGCTCGACCGCGATGAAATCCTGGTAACCGCCAGGGAAGGACGTTTTACTGCGCTCAAATTTGCGGTCCAGAAATCGGGTATCAACATGCATAAAATGGTGGTGCACTATGGAAACGGCGATACCCAGGAGATCGAGCTCCGGGAAGAAATTCCCGCCGGCGGAGAATCCAGGGTGATCAACCTGGAAGGCAACCGGCGGATTATCCGCAAAGTCGTATTCTGGTACGATACCAAAAACTTTGCGGATAAACGGGCTGATCTGGCGCTTTGGGGCAGGCATTGATTGGAGGAGGAATTGTTGATTTGTTGATTTGTTGATTCGTTTATTCGAAGAAGAATCCTCAAATAAACGAATAAACAAATCAACGAATAAACAGCTCCAGAAATTCCTTATTTTTACCCCAATCAAAACACCAAACCAAATGCCTCAAACACCATTGAAAAAAGTAAAAGCGCTTGTTGTCGGCATCAATCAGTATACTGCTCCTGTAACCCCGCTTTCGGGTTGTGTAGCCGATGCCGAAGCAATGGCCGGTTTCCTGAAAAAATTTCCCGGGATCGAGGCCGATATTGTCCTCCTGACCAATGAGCAGGCTAATAAACGGAATATCGTCCGCCATTTTATTCAGCACCTGGGCAAAGCCGGGCCTGAGGATGTTGCCCTTTTTTATTTTGCAGGGCATGGAACGCGGGAGTACTCGCCGCGGGTTTTTCTGCACAGCGACCCCGGCGGCAAACTGCAATCCATTCTTTGTGTGGAGGGAGTCTGGAAGGAAGGCGGGCGCTTGCGAACTTCTTTCCTGGCCAACAAAGAGCTGCGTTATCTCATCAATGCCATCTCAAAAAAGGGCGCCCATATCCTCACCATTTTTGATTGTTGCCACTCGGGCCAAAATACCCGTGCCGCAGAAAGCAATGTCCACATCCGCCAATGTTTGCCGGCTGATGCCCGTTTGGGCGCCGACAAAGCCTTCCCGGAGCGTCCCTGGGAAGATTTTATTTTCAGCGGAGAGATCACCCAGGCCGATTTTGCAGCCAAAGCCATAGCGGACCTGCTTCCGGAAGGCCGGCATATACAGTTGGCGGCGGCCCGGCAGGATGAATCCGCATTTGAACGCGACGGACGCGGGGTATTTACCCGCAACCTGATCGACCTGCTGGAGCGCTGCCAGGGCCGGATCACCTATTACGACCTTCAAAGCCGGATCCGGAATTTTATCAAAAATAATTTCCGACAAACTCCGCAGATGTACGTTTCCAGTGAGGAGCCCAACGAGGTGTTCCGTTATTTCCTGGATACGGAAGCTTCAGCGCCCAGCCCGGTTTACGGCAATGTTCAGTACCAGGAAAAAGAAGGCTGGAAAATGGACATCGGCAGCGCAAAAGGCGTTTCAGGAATGGCTTCCAAAGTAAAGGTGACCACTCTGGACGAAAGCCGTTCCTGGGACGCGGCCCTCGGCAAGGTGGAACCCGGCGAAACCCAACTCGTTTTTGCCGCCGAACCGCCCAGGGATCTGCTTTACAAAGGATATATCGAGGGGTTCCTCTCGGCGCCGATCAAGGTTTTTGTCCGGTATGTCTCAGGCGATAAAAAGGTGGCGGCATTAATGCAAAAAACCATTCGGGAAAAAGGCGCCAAAAACCTGTTCGTCGCTACAGCAGAACACGAAGCCGATTATACGGCAAATGTAACCCCAGAAGGGTTCACCATTACCCGTGCAGAGGACTGGACCCGGCCGCTGGTCCCCGTGATCAAAGAGTTGAATGCCAGCGGCGCCGGTACCGTGTGCAGTTTTCTCAATTATATTTCCCGTTGGGAATACGTCAAAAACCTGCACAATTCGGCCACCCGGTACAAATACCATCCGGTCAGGATCGACTTTCTGAAGATAAACGCAGCAGGACAGGAGGAATTGCTGGAACCGGAGGGCGATACCATCCGCATGATGAGCGAACCGGGCCTGAAGATCAAGATCAAACTGACCAACCTGACTGAGGAAAAACTGTTTGTTTCCCTTATGTATTTGTCGGTCAATTTCCAGGTTTTTGTCAAGCTGATCCCTCAGGTCAGCGCCCTGCTGCAACCCGGTGAGACGTTGTACGCCTGGGAAAACCGGCCTATCCCTCAAAAACTGGAACCCCAGATCGAAGCCTTCAACTGGCCGTTCAGCCCAAGCTGGATCAAGTTGGTGGTGAGCAATTTTTACCTGGATGTTTCCAACCTGGAAATGGCGGCCCTTCCTTCGCCGCTGGAATCCCTCAGACGCGGCTTCGAACTGGAAGAGGAAACCCAGGATGCCAGCGATTGGACCACCCGCCTCATCGCCGTTGAGTTAGGGAACCCGAACTACAAAGAAGGAGTTTGATCGTTGGGCCCAAAGGGGACAGTTGGCAGTCTTCAGTCTTTGCACCTTAGAAAGACTGCCAACTGCCAACTGCCAACTGCCAACTGTGGACTGCAGACTAACAAAAATCACCCCTTCCCTTTCAAAACCCTGATCGCCTCCAGATACTTGTTAAGTTCCTCCCGCACCTTGGGGAACAGCAGGATCAGGCCGATCATATTGGGGAATACCAGGGCCAGGATCATGGCGTCTGAAAATTTGATCACCGCATCGAGGGTAGCGGCCGAACCCAATACCACAAACAGAAGGAACAAGACCTTATAGGTCATTTCGTTCGCCTTGCTTTTGCCAAACAGGTAAAGCCACGATTGCATGCCGTAATACGACCAAGAGATCATGGTGGAAAACGCGAACAGGAAAATGGCCAGGGTCAGGATATAGGCCGAGCCCGGTATAGTTGATTCAAAAGCGGCGGAAGTCAGATCCACCCCGGTCAATTGTCCGGGATTGAGGTAGTTGCCGGTGATGATAATGACCAGCGCGGTCATGGTGCAGATCACTACCGTATCGATAAAAGGTTCCAGCAGGGCCACAATGCCCTCGCTGGCCGGGTAGCGGGTTTCTACGGCGGAGTGGGCGATGGCGGCTGAACCTGCTCCTGCTTCGTTGGAAAAGGCCGCTCTCCGGAATCCGGTGATGAGCACGCCGACCAGCCCGCCGGCAACCGCTGTGGGGTTAAAAGCTTCCGTGAAGATCAGGCTGAAGGCCGTTCCCAGCGAGCCGACATGAATAAATATTATGGCAAGCGCCGCCCCGACGTACAGGATGGCCATAAACGGCACGATCTTACCGGTCACGTTGGCAATTCGTTTGATGCCGCCGATGATCACCAGCCCCACAAAAAAAGCGATGACCAGGCCCAGGATTACACCGGAGGCACCGGATTCGATGCCGAATTGCGTGACGACCTGCTGGGTGGCCTGGTTGGCCTGGAACATATTGCCGCCGCCGAAGGAAGCGCCGATGCAAAGGAGCGCAAAAATACCTGCCAGGGTTTTTCCCAATCCCCCCAGGCCCCGTTCTTTTAAACCTTTGGAGAGGTAATACATCGGACCGCCGAACACGGTGCCGTCGGGCCCGATTTCCCGGTATTTGACCCCCAGGGTGCATTCTACAAATTTGGTGGACATGCCGAGCAACCCTGCCAGGATCATCCAGAAGGTGGCGCCTGGCCCCCCGACGACCATAGCTACAGCCACGCCGCCGATATTGCCGAGCCCGACCGTACCTGAGACGGCAGTAGCCAGAGCCTGGAAGTGACTGACTTCGCCCATATGGCCTTCGTCCCGGATGGTGCCGCTGATATCCCCGTCGACCACCTGGACGGTTTTGGATTTGGACGGCTTTTTAATCATGCCTTCCATCTCGTCGTATTTCCCGCGCACCACCTGAATGGCAAGACCGAAACGCCGGATGTTTACAAATGAAAAGGCTGCAGTGAACAAGGCCGCTCCTCCGATCAACAGGATCAAAACCAGCGGAAGCGACACATTATTTCCAAGGTCGAAGCCCCATAATACAAAAGCTTCCCATGCATTGGCGACGGGCATGAAAGCCTCGTTGATCCGGTCGTCGAGCCCTTCGGGCCGGGGAGAATCCTGGTTCCATCCGGCGCACGGCAAAAGAGCAAAAAAGCACAAAAACAATAAACATTTCTTCATCATTCATTCCGGTTTTCAAATATTCTGTACAGGTTTTCGCGCTTAAAATATGGCCTTATGGCTTTTTAGCCAAATTTTGCGGCGATAAATTGCCTGGCGCGGGCAGAACAGAGATAAAAAAATCCCCGGAAACGTCAGGCGCTTCCGGGGATTTTTTCGTTTGACAACCGGTAATCCGGCCCGAAAAATCAGGTTTTTGACTTTCTGATCGCCTCAAGGTATTTGTTGAGCTCTTCCCGTACTTTGGGGAACAGCAGGATCAGGCCGATCATATTCGGGAATACCAGGGCCAGGATCATGGCGTCGGAAAAACGGATCACCGCATCCAGGGTAGCGGCAGCCCCCAATACGATGAAAACCAGGAACAAGCCTTTGAAAATCAGTTCATTGGTTTTACTTCTGCCAAACAGGTAAAGCCAGGATTGCAAACCGTAATAAGACCAGGAGATGAGCGTGGAAAAAGCAAACAGGAAAATGGCGATGGTCAACGCATAGGAAGAGCCTGGCAGCGTTGATTCAAACGCCTGTGAGGTCAGATCAACCCCGTTGAGCTGGTCCGGGTTGAGGTAACTGCCGGTAATGATAATGACCAATGCCGTCATCGTACAGATCACAACCGTATCGATGAAAGGCTCCAGGAGGGCTACTATGCCTTCACTGGCCGGGAACTTGGTTTCTACGGCAGAGTGGGCAATGGCTGCCGAACCCGCGCCGGCCTCGTTGGAGAATGCCGCCCTGCGAAAACCGGTCAGCAACACGCCGACAAACCCGCCTGCCACCGCAGTTGGACTGAACGCCTCGGTGAAGATCAGACTGAATGCATGGCCGACAGATCCGAAATTCATGAATATGATGACCAAAGACGCTGCTATATACAGAACTGCCATAAATGGCACCATCTTGTCCGTTACATTGGCAATTCTTTTGATGCCGCCGATGATCACAAGGCCGGTTAAAAAGGCCAGGATAAGCCCCAGAACCGTTCCGGCGGCGCCGGATTGGATGCCGAACTGGGTGATGACCTGCGCGGTGGCCTGGTTGGCCTGGAACATATTGCCGCCGCCGAAAGACGCCCCGACACAAAGTACTGCAAAAAGTCCGGCCAGAATTTTGCCGAACCCGGGCATGCCGATTTCTTTTAAACCTTTGGAAAGGTAATACATGGGGCCGCCGTACACCGTGCCGTCGGGGCCGATATCGCGGTATTTGACGCCCAGCGTACATTCTACAAATTTGGAGGACATGCCGAGCAGGCCGGCCAGGATCATCCAGAAGGTTGCGCCCGGGCCACCCACGACCATAGCAACCGCTACCCCGCCGATATTGCCCATACCCACTGTGCCGGAAACGGCCGTTGCCAGAGCCTGGAAATGGCTTACTTCGCCGATATGGTTTTCGCCTTTTGCAGTACCGATGATGTCACCCTCCAGGTCATGAACCAGATCGTGCGCATGGGGGTTTTTTTTGACCACACCTTCAATAGCATCGTATTTGCCCTGAACCACTTTCAGGGCTAATCCGAACCTGCGGATGTTTACAAAGGAAAAGGCTATGGTGAATAAAGTGGCGCCTCCGATCAGGAGGATAAGTACCAGGGGTATGCTGACATGTTCATTCAACTGAAACCCCCACAAAACAATGCTTTCCCATGCACTGGCCACCGGCTCGAAAGCGGCGTTGATCTTTTCATCCAATCCCATGGGAGGAGGGACCGCCGTGCTGTCCCGGGCGGCTTCCTGCGCCCAACTTAGATAGGGTAGAATGGATAGGAATAAAAATGACAGTAGCGGTTTCTTCATAGTCAATTAAGGTTTTCAAATGTTAGGTGAACTAAAATCGGGCTGTAAGGTATTTTTTTATTATCATTCTGGCAAATTACCAGGCTTTAAAATACTAAATTTGGCCGCTCCATTGCCCCGGTGGCTGGATATTCAGATCAAATTGCATCATTTTGGATCCGCATCAACCTGAAATCTCATGGAATGACCTGTTTGAAAAAGACCCCGATGAAGCGATCGGGCAGCTTTTCCGGACTTGTTATCCCATGGTTTGCCAGGCCGCCCTGCGGATAATCCCCGACGAAAATACGGCCGAAGACCTGGCCCAGGAAGTGTTTTTTGAGCTGTGGAAACGAAAACAGGTCCTGAATATCAATACATCCATTCAGGCGTACCTGCGGCGGGCCGTGGTGAATAAAGCACTCAACTACCTGAGAGACAATCGTTTGATTCCGGTTGAGGAAGACCAGATGATCAACGCCCCCGGGTTGAGGACCGACATGGATCATACCGCCCTGGAAACCCGGGAACTGGGAGAACTCATCCGGCAATCCATTGATCGCCTGCCCGAACGCTGCCGGCTGGTGTTTACCCTGAGCCGGTATGAGGAGTTCTCCTACCAGGAAATTGCCGACAAAATGGGGATATCGGTCAAAACCGTAGAAAACCAGATGACCAAGGCGCTCAGGGCGCTCAGGGAGGATTTGGGGCCTTATTTGGGGTGAGAGGGTGAGAGATGTGAGAGGGTGAGAGATGTGAGAGGGTGAGAGATGTGAGAGGGGTGAGAGATGTGGGATTTATCATCCGGCCTGAGGCGCAAATGGTGGGCGGACTGCCGGGCTGAACTTCGACTTCGCTCAGTTCCCGGAGACTGCCAACTGCAGACTGCCAACTGCCAACTGCCAGACTGCCAGACTGCCAGACTGAAGAGGATGCGTTTTGTCGGGGCCAAGTCAAATCGGAACAGATCTTATAAAATGATCGGGGCAGGGTAGGGGGAATAGGGGGGGCCGGTGTCAAAAAAGCGAATAAACGGTTAAATGGAACTAGAGAAAGGCATAGAATTGTGGCATAAAAGGCGAAACGGGCAGTTGAACCCCGAAGAGCAATCCCTGCTGGATCAATGGATGTCGGCAGGAGAGGGGCGCCGTGTTGCTGCCGAGCTGGACCGGCTATTCGCATCATCCGAAGGTTATCGAACGGATTTTCAGCCTGATATCGAAAAGGGGCTCGATAAACTCCGGCAGCGGATCGAGACCCACAAAAGAGAAACAGCCTCGCCAAAAGTCATCCCTATGCCCCCCAAAACCAGGCGATCCTGGTTGGTTGCAGCGGCCAGTGTTGCCATTCTGTTAAGTATCGGCCTGACCTTTTTGTGGTGGCGGCCTTTCAACGGGCAGGAAATGGTAACGGTTTCCACAAACCCCGGCGACACCCTGCGCCTGGGTTTGCCGGATGGGTCTCTGGTCGTTCTGAACGAAAATTCGACTTTTTCCTACCCCTCCGACTTCGGAAAGGCCCGCAACCGGATCGTCCGCTTGGAAGGAGAGGCATTTTTTGAGGTGGAACCGGATGCCCTGCGACCCTTTGAAGTGCATTCTCAACTTGCAAACGTGGTTGTTTTAGGTACAAAATTCAATTTCAGGTCTGTTTCCCCGGAAAAAAATGCAGTGGTGGAGGTGGAAGAAGGGAAAGTGGCATTGACGCCGGCGGGGAGCAGCCAAAAACTTGAGCTCGCAGCGGGCGAACAAGGAGTTTTTGATCCCGACGCCGCCCGCCTCGCCTCTTATAACCCCAAAGCGCTCAACGGCGCTTACTGGCGCCACCAGGTATTGAGATTGCGGGAACATTCCCTTCTGGAAACCACCCTGTTGATCCAACGTCATTTTGGCGTACAAATCAATATCGACGCTATTGCTTACCCAAACTGCACGCTCTCTCTGAACATCGATCAAAAACAACCTGAAGAAGCGGTCGACGCCATCGCCGCCGTTTTCGGGGCTAAAGTAAAAAAACTAAACCCCAGATCTTTTTTGTTGGAAGGCGGGAATTGCCGGTAGGAGGTAACGGAAATTGATACGATTGATACGATTGGTTCGATTGATTCAAATCAACAAATCAACAAATCAACAAATCAACAACAATTAAGAAAGCATCAGCACCAGCGCAATCAGCAGCAGAACAATAAAGGAAACCAGGATAAAAAACTGGTTGTTGTTCTGGTGTTTCCGGAAAAGCAGTTGGGTAGCCTCATACCAGTCGAGTTTTTTGGCATGCGCTTCCTTGATCAGAAAAAAATACTGGCTTTCCTTGAGTTGGGCCAGTTTCTTGGGGTTAGCCAGCAGCTTGAGGATAAAAAACTCGTCATCCAGGTAAGCCAGTTCGTATACCTTGGCTTCCGGAGTATCATCCTCTTCGTTCACTTTCCTGCCCAGCATGAATTTATTGCCGGCATACCGCCACTGACCCATAAAAAATTCCCCGTCAGATGAACGGATGTATTCGCCCTCCGGATTAAAAATATGCATGACCAACTCATGGAAATTCGGGTCGTCGCGAAGTTCGATCCATTGTTTTTTAACATAAAAATTCTCTTCGCGCAGGTCTTCGCTATGGGGTTTCACCACTTTGATAACCTGATCCATCACCTGATCGAGCGTTTGCCCGTCCGGCGCCGCCGGGTTGAAGTTTTCGGCTATGCGGTCAAGAAATTTGCCTTCCAAATCCGTGGATGCATTTGGTTAATGGAGCCAAATTTAAACCAAAAATCGGAATAAATCCTAGGAATTCTGCTGCACCCGCTTGCCGAAGTACTTTTTAGCCACGATCAGCAACCCAAACGACTCGCAGTCTTCCTTGGTTTGTTTGGCGTGGTGCGCCCCATGCGCCCGCAGGATACCCCGGGAATATTTGCTGTCCAGTTGCCTGAACCACTTGAACCGGCGGTGGATGTACACATCATGGATGAGGAAATAGATCAGGCCGTAAATGGAGATGCCGACCCCTACAAAAAACAACCAGAAATGCGGCGTGACCGCTCCTGCAATGTAACAGGCCATGCTTGGAATGGCAAAAACGAGGAAAAACAGGTCGTTCTTCTCAAAAAAGCCGTGTTTCTCGTGGTGCGGCTTGTGATGGTCCTCATGCCAGATCCAAAGGACCCCATGCATGATGTACTTGTGGGCAAACCAGGCCACAAACTCCATCGCAGCGACGGAGGCCAGGGTGACGAAGGTATAGAAAAGTATGTTCATAATGCGGTTTTAATAGTTTGGAGTTTGGGGTTTGGAGTTTGGAGTTTGGAGTTTGGCCCGCCTACGCCGAAGCTGCGGCGGGTAAAGGTTTGGGGTTGTTCATGGGGTGGAAATTTATACTTCAAACAATCAAGCTTTAAAAAGGTTTTTAATCCAATCAATCGAACCAATCGAACCCCCGCCCGGTCTGGCCCGGTCGGGTAAAAATCGAACCAATCGAACCAATCGTATCAATCGAACCAATATTCATCATTTCCTTTCCGGAAACAACAAAACCAACCCCGCCTCCGACGCCCTGCAGATCCCCCGTTCCGTAATGATCCCCGTGATCAGCCGCGCCGGCGTCACGTCGAAGCCGTAATTGAGGGCGGGGCTGTCGGGCGGGGTCAGCAATACCCGGCGCAAGGTATCTCCGTCGAGGCCCTGGATATAGCGCACTTCATCCAGACTGCGTTCCTCGATCGGGATTTCCGCCAGGCCGTCCCGCAGGTTCCAGTCGATCGAAGTGGAAGGCGCGGCGACGTAAAAAGGGACCCCGTTGTCATAGGCGGCCAGCGCCTTGAGGTAGGTGCCGATCTTGTTGGCCACATCCCCTTGTCGCGTGGTGCGGTCGGTACCTACGATCACCAGATCGACCATGCCCTTTTGCATGAGCAGTCCACCCGTATTGTCGGCGATGACGGTATGCGGCACGCCGTGTTGCCCGAGTTCGAAGGCGGTGAGGCTTGCACCCTGGTTGCGGGGCCGGGTTTCATCCACCCAGACATGCACCGGTATGCCGGCGTCGTGCGCCAGGTACACGGGGGCCGTTGCCGTACCGTAGTCGATGCAGGCCAGCCAGCCGGCGTTGCAATGGGTCAGGATATGGACCGGTGCGCCGCCCTTTTTTTCACTGATCCGCCGGATCAGGGGCAGGCCGTGTTCGCCGATGGCCAGGCATTGGGCGGCGCTTTCCTCCACCAGTTCGTCCGCAATGCGGAGGGCGGCAGGCAACCGGTTTTGCAACGACAGGGATTTAATGCCGTCCAAAACCAGGTCGATGGCTTTGAACAAGTCGACCGCCGTCGGCCGCGTCGCCCTGAGCCGTTCCACATAAAAAGCCAGCACCCCGTCATAGTCCCGGGTATCCAGCGCTTCCCGGATGGCGGCGCAGACGCCGTAAGCGCCCGTCGCCCCGATGAGCGGCGCCCCGCGGACGACCATGTCGCGGATCGCAGTTTCGTAGTCGCGGACGGTGTACAGGTCCACCGTTTCCACTACAAAAGGGAGTTTTCGCTGGTCGAATACGCGGCAAACGCCCGGTTCATGTGGGAGGGTAGTGATGCTGCGGTGGTGCGTCTGGTGGATTTTCATGGATTGGGTGGATTTTTCTCTTACCGATCCGATCGCTCAAAGCGATCGGATCGGTAAGAAAAACCTTTGACTGGTGTGTTCGTATATTTCAAAATACCGAATTATGAGAAAACAGTTTTTGGAAATCCCAAAAATAAATAACTATGCCTAAAGTTCAGAAGGTATTATCCAGGTAAAGTAAGCCCACCGATCCGATCGCTCCAAGCGATCGGATCGGTGGGCGGCAACAACCATACCCCCCCGAACGTTTAACAAAGAACCTGGGCAAATGCAGACATCGAACCAGGGGGTACATGCCTTATTCCATCAGGATGACAAACAGACAATCTTTACAAATCAGCATTTCTGAAGCGGCCGGCAGCGTTTCCGGCCTGTTGCTGCTGCCGGATGACGCCTTTGCCCTGATGGCGCTGAGCCACGGCGCCGGCGCCGGAATGGAACACCCTTTTATGGAATCGCTGGCGCAGCGCCTGGCCGCGCACCGGATAGCCACCCTGAGGTTCAACTTCCCCTACATGGAAAAAGGAGGCGGCGCCCCCGACCGGCCCCCGGTCGCTCATGCAGCTATCCAGGCTGCGGTACAAAAAGCCGCAGATTACGCCAAAGGCCTGCCACTGCTGGCCGGCGGAAAATCATTCGGCGGCCGCATGACTTCCCAACTCGCCGCCGCCGGCGGTCTGGAACAGGTCCGTGGGATCGTCTATTACGGCTTTCCTTTGCACCCGGCCGGCCAACCGGGTACGGACAGGGCCGCCCATCTGGCGGCGGTGAAAATCCCCCAATTGTTCCTGCAAGGGACCCGCGATACCCTGGCTCAAATCGACCTGATCGAAGCCGTCTGTAATCAATTGGACGGAGCGCGCCTGGTAATAGTCGAGGGCGCCGACCACTCGTTCAAAACCCTGAAACGATCGGGGATCACCCATGAAGAAGCCATAGAACGCCTGGCCGTGGAAACGGCTGCTTTTGCGGCAGGGCTTTCCTGAGGCGCCCGGCGCCTGGCGATCCAAATACTTCCACACCCTCCTTTTCCGTTAATTCTCCGTTCATATGTTCCCTTTTCCGTATTTTTAACGCATAAAAAATCTACCCAATGATGCAAAAATGGTTACTCAGTCTATCCCTCGCGATGGCGCTGAACGGCGTACAAGCCCAATCCTCCCGGGAAACGGATACTGAAACGGCGTTCACCCATGTCAATGTTCTGCCGATGAATGGCGGTCAGACCTTGCTCGAAAACCAGACGGTGATCGTCAAAAAAGGCAAGATCGCCAAAATCGGACCGGCCGATAAGGTGAAACCGGGCAAAAAAGCCGTCATTATCGACGGTAAGGGCAAATACCTCCTGCCCGGACTGGCGGAAATGCACGCCCATATCCCGACTCCCGAAGGCGCCGACGATGCGCTGGTGAAAGAAACCCTGTTCCTCTATCTGTCCAACGGCGTGACCACCATCCGGGGCATGCTCGGGGCGCCCTACCACCTGGAACTGAGAAAAATGGCCGAAACCGGGCAGGTACTTAGTCCACGCATCTTCACCTCCAGCCCTTCCATTAACGGCAACTCGGTCACCACCCCGGAAGAGGCCCGGCAAAAGGTGACGCAGTACAAAAAAGACGGCTACGACTTCCTGAAAATCCACCCGGGCGTCAAACTGGAAGTGTTCGACGAAGTGGTCCGCACTGCCAATAGCGTGGGCATCCCGTTTGCCGGCCACGTGCCGGCACAGGTGGGCATCCGCCATGCCCTGGAATCGGGTTACGCTTCAGTAGATCATATCGACGGGTACGTCGAAGGGCTCGTGCCGGAAGCCGTCCGCAACAGCACCGAAAACTGGGGCTTTTTTGGGTATAACCTGGCCAACAAAATCGACGAACAGGCCATCCCCGAACTCTCCGGCCTTACCAAAGGCAAAGGGGTTTGGGTGGTGCCGACCCAAAGTTTGTTCACCCGCTGGTTCTCGCCCGAAGACCCCAATGCGCTGGGCGCCGAACCGGAAATGAAGTACATGCCGCCCAAAACGATCTTCCAGTGGCGCCAGAGCAAGGCCGGCCTGATCAATAACCCGGAATACAATGAGGCGCAATGGAAGACGTTCATCGCCGTGCGCCAGAAAATGCTGCGCGCGCTGAACCGCACAGGTGTCGGCCTCCTGCTCGGCTCCGACGCGCCCCAGGTGTTCAACGTGCCGGGTTTTTCACTGCGCCATGAGGTGAAGTCGCTGCAGGAAGCCGGCCTCCCGGTCGATGTCATCCTGGAAAGCGGTACGGCCAATCCGGCCCGGTATTTCGGCCAATCGGGCCAGTTCGGCGCCGTCGTAGTGGGCGCTTCCGCCGACCTGATCCTGGCCGACGGCAACCCGATGGAAAACCTGGATAACCTCTGGAAACAGTCCGGCGTCATGGTGCGCGGCCAATGGCTGACCCGGGAGTTTATTGCAGGGAGATTGGCGGAGATTGCAGCTAAGTATGCCCGGTGAGTTAGTTGGCAGTCCGCAGTTGGCAGTCCGCAGTCCTCAGTTGGCAGTTTGTCCGTCTTTTAAACGCATCTCAACATCAACACGGTTCCAGGACTGCCAACTGCCAACTGTAGACTGAGGACTGAATACAGCTCAAACCACTTCATCAAAATCCATAAACCCACCCTTGCGTTCAATCTCCTGCAATTGTTGCCAGGCGGATTCTGCGAGGATCTGGGTGAGTTTTTCGATATAATAGCTTCCTGCGGCGGGGTCGGCGACCCGGTCCAGGAAGCTTTCCATTTTCAGGATATGGTGTACGTTCCGCGCGATGCGGCGGGTGAAGGGGGTGGGCGGTTCGGGAACGCCTGCGTTGGCGGGGGCGATGAACAGGCGGTCGGCCCTGCCAATAACGGCCGACATAGCCTGGGTAGCCGCCTTGATCATGTTGCGGAGCGGGTCCTCAGAAAGGCTTTCCAGCGAAAAGTGGACGATGACCGGCGGCATGGGGGCGTCTTCTAGCCCGTATGCCGACAGGATATTTTCCCAGATCAGCCGCAGGGCCCTCAGTTTGGCGATCTCCGCAAAATAACTCGGGCTGACGGCGACCGAAAACTGCATCTGCGCGTTGACGACCGCAGGTTCCAGGCCGCGGTCGGTCAGTTGCGACAGATATTCCACGCCCTTTGCGACAATCAGCGCCAGCTCGCGGGGAATGCCCGCAGGGCCGGTATGAAAAACGCGACCGTTCACTTGCAATACCCGGATGCCGGGTTCTTCCTCATGCGCTCTTTGGAGGAGTGCGGCGGCTTTATCCAGGGGCGGGTCGCTCCAGTCGAGCAGCGGGTCAAAATCGATGGAAGCGCGGATGCCCTGACCGGATTGCCCGCGTTGGGCCAGCAAAGCGGTAAAGGTATCGTAACAGGCAGTCAGGTCTTTGCCTGGAAAGGCCAGATCAAAATGGGTGGAGATGTAACTGAGTTCAATGCCCTTGAATAATTTTTCCAGTTCTTCCAGGCTGGGTTGATGCCGGAACTGGATGAGGAGCGCTTCCGTGCCGCCGGCAAGGCCCTCCAATGATTCCTGGTTGGCTATTTCCGGATTTCGGAACAAAAAGACTTCGCCGATCTCCCAATGGTTTCCGGGTTCTTTTCCCGTGATCGGTTGGGTGTTTTCAGGCAGATCTTCCACGGTAAAAAGTGGAGCGATCGACAAATCTTCGGTGAATTGCCAATAAATGGATTCCAAAGGCTGACCGCCCAGTTCTTTGAGCGCTTGCCGGATCCAGTCGGTTTTATCGGGTTTGGTGAATTCGGTAAACATTATTCTTGTTATTGCGGGGCGCCGGCGGTTGAAATTGGTTTATTGTTGTTTATTGTTGTTGGGCCTAACGTGAAATATGGATAGCGGTCTACCAGGAAGCGGTCCAGCGGACCGACCTCTTTGTAACTCTCCCCGGATGAGAACGGCGCCCGGTCCAGAGGACCGGTATCTAACCACCCGAAGCAGGTTAAGCCGGATGATGAAAACCAGTTACCCGCCAGGTTGGGGCAGGGGCTGCACGGCTTCCGGCAAAAGATGCCGGACCTACGGCCCGAAGCCCTGTCGACAGGGCGGTGTTACCAAGATAGCGGACCGCTGGCCCGCATAAAAGTTGATTTCAAATCGGCGCATTTGATCGATGCATCCATCATCTTATCCTTAACTCACGTTAAACTACAACGAATAATGCAAATCAAGGGTTCAATGTAGTTCAATATGGTTCATTTTGGTTAACGGCCGCCAACGATAATAAACCATCTTGAACGATTGATTTGCATGAACAATCATAAACAATAACAAACAAAAAATTCAAAAAGGTACAGCGAACAAGGTACCAACTTTTTTCCTGGTTTCATCGTTTCTTCTATATTATTGAACAGCCCCAACAATAATAAACAATAATAAACCATCATAAACGAATATCCGCCATTTCGCAAGCTTCAGCGGGTAAAGTCCGGAATACAACATGAACAAACAACCGGTATACCTCGATTACAACGCCACCACACCCTGCGACCCTGCAGTAGTGGAGGTGATGCTGCCGTTTTTTACCCGGCATTTTGGCAACGCAGCCAGCCGGAACCACGCCTTCGGCTGGGCGGCGGAAGAGGCAGTGAACAAGGCGCGAAAACAAGTGGCAGGCCTGATCGGGGCGGAAGAAAAGGAGATCATTTTTACATCCGGCGCTACCGAATCCGATAATCTGGCGCTCAAAGGGGTCATGGCCCTTTACGCCCGGAAGGGCAAACACCTGATCAGTGTAAAAACCGAACACAAAGCGGTCGTCGATACCTGTTTTTACCTGGAAAAATCCGGTTGTGAAGTGACCTGGCTGGAAGTGGATGCCGGGGGATTGATCGACCTGTCAGAACTCGAAGCCGCCATTCGCCCGGATACCGTCCTGGTGTCCGTGATGTGGGCCAACAACGAAACCGGCGTCCTTCAACCCATGCCCGAAATCGGCGCCGTTTGCGCCCGGCACGGTGTATTGCTGATGAGCGACGCTACCCAGGCAGCGGGCAAAATACGGGTCGACCCGCGAGAAGCTGGCGTGCATCTCCTGGCCTTTTCGGCGCATAAAATGTACGGACCCAAAGGGGTGGGCGCGCTGTATATTTCCAGGAAAGCGCCCCGGGTGCGGCTTGCGGCACAGCAACACGGTGGCGGCCACGAGGACGGACTCCGGTCGGGCACCCTCAATGTACCCGGCATCGCGGGTTTTGGAAAAGCGGCGGAACTGGCCGGCGCTCGCCTTGAAGAGGAGGCCCGCCGACTGGCAGCCTTGCGCGACAACTTTGAATCCGTATTGCTGCAAAATCTGGAAGAAGTGCGCGTAAACGGGGTGAAGGATAGCCGTTTGCCGCATGTGAGCAACCTGGCTTTCCGGTATCTGGACAGCGAGGCCCTGCTTGGGGCCGTCAACCGTGAAATTGCCGCAGCCACGGGGTCGGCCTGTTCGTCGGCAACTTTGGAGCCCTCTCCGGTGTTGTTAGCTATGGGCCAAACCGAGGAACAGGCCCGCAGCGCCGTCCGCTTCAGCCTTGGGCGTTTCACCACGGAGGAAGAAATGGAACGGGCCGCCCGGTTGCTCATTGAGGGTGTAAACCGCCTGCGCGCCAATAGTCCCGTTTGGGAATTGTTCAAAGAAGGTTTAATTTAGCGAAAAATTTCAGCACATGTTGTTTGTAGGCGATAGCGCAAAATCCAAGATCGAAGAACTCCGGCAGTCGTCCAACCTGACGGAGCAACATTTTGTGCGGGTGTCTGTCACCAGCGGCGGTTGTTCCGGGCTGACCTACAATATGGATTTTGATCAGGAAGAAAAACCCGACGACCAGGTATTCGAGGACAAAGGCATCAAGATCGTCACCGATTTCAAAAGCCTGCTCTACTTGTTCAATACCACCCTGGAATTTGAAGGGACCCTCGATGGCAAAGGGTTTTATTTCAACAACCCCAACGCTTCCAGAACCTGCGCCTGCGGGGAGAGTTTTGCGGTTTGAGGGGAGAGGATTTGAGGACCCTTTGGAGGAGGATGCGAAGATGCAAAGCCGCTCGTTTCGAATCCTCGAATAAACCATATTGAAGACAGATAGACGTCAACTTTATTTAAAATCATAGGATAAATTCCAAATAAAATTGATTAACAAATAAAGTGATTTTTTTTCACCACATAAGTCACATAAGAACACATAGAATGTTCGTAATTGGCCAATGCCATCGGCATTGGCCAATTACTTCTTATGTTTTCTATGTATCTTATGTGGTGAAAATATCCATGTGTCGCCAGGATGCGAAGCCATCCTGTTCTGGAGAAATATAATTAAAGCCTGGACGGATTCTTTTAATACGCATACGCATCTTCAAAATGACAAACCAATTGCAATACCGATGAAAAACATCATCCTCACCATCCTGTTATTATGGTTGGGACACCCATCCTTCGCCCAGTTCGGGCTGCCGCATTTGAGCCCGAAAGCGGGGGTTTCAGCGACGGTCGGTCTGACCAAAATTGAAATTGATTATTCCAGCCCGGCCGTCCGGGGCAGAGAAATCTGGGGTAACCTGGTACCCTGGGACCAGGTCTGGCGGGCAGGGGCCAACATGCCGACCGTCATTATGATCGATAACGACGTCCGGATCGGCGGAAAGACCCTCCCGAAAGGCAGTTACGCTTTTTTCATCATCCCGAAGGCCAAAGGCCCCTGGACGGTCATCTTTAATACGGACCATCAACAATGGGGCGCCTACCGCTATGATGAAGGGAAGGATATGGTCCGGGTGGAGGTGGAAGCCGAAAACACCAAAGAACCCGTTGAATATTTGCGGTACGCCATTGAAAATTATTCGGTTGAAAAAGGAGCCTTTTCAATGGTATGGGAAAAAAAGAAACTGACCGTGCCCTTTTCCATCGACACCAAAAAAATGGCGTTGGCCAATATTGCAGTAAGCCTCGATACCATACGACAGGACGAAAAATGGCTGGTACACGGTTATGCTGCCGAATACCATCTGATGAACCAGGGCGATCCGGCGGCAGCCCTGAAACACTCCTCAGAGGCGGTAAAACTTATGCCCAATGTATGGGGGTACTGGATTCACGCCAGGGTCCTTGCATGGAATAAAAAGTATGCCGAAGCGCTTGCCGCACTTCCAAAAATGGAAACCGCCAGCCATACCAACAAGGACGAAACCTTCTATTACAACCAGCTCCTCAGGAATGTGAACGCGGCAAAAGCAGAATGGATTTCGAAACGGTGAACAGGATTGTTATATGGACGCTCAATTCACCATCCTGGGCGGGGGCATTGCCGGCTTATGCGCGGGCATTGCCCTCCGCAACCTGGGCATCAAAGCTGCCATCTTTGAAGCGTCGCCTGAAATCAAACCCGTTGGCGCGGGGCTGGCACTGGCCGCCAATGCGATGAAGGCGTTCCACCATCTGGGGATTGCGGACGAAGTCATCCGGGCCGGACGACAATTGAAACAATTTACCATCTACGACGAATCCGGCAACCCCATTACCCTAACCGATGCGGATGCCTTGAGTCAAAAACACGGCATCAGTAATTTTGCCATCCACAGGGCTGATTTACATCGGGTTTTATGGTCAAAACTGGACGCAGACCAGATTATGACGGGCAAACGGTCGACCGGGATTGAAACCACCGCCGACGGTTACCGGATCACTTTTGACGACAACACGACCTGGGATACCCAATACGTGATTGCAGCGGATGGTATCCATTCGCCAGTCCGCAGTCAGGTAGCACCCGATAGCCGCCTGCGTTATGCCGGGTATACCTGCTGGCGTGGGATCGTGGACAATACGGAGCTTCAGATTTCCGAAACATCAGAGACCTGGGGCCGCAACGGGCGTTTCGGAATCGTTCCGCTGCCCGGCAACCGGATCTACTGGTTCGCCTGCAAAAACGCCCCTCCTAATGATCTGGCGCTGAAACAGTACAAATCCGAAGACATTTACGCGATCTTCCGTAAATTCCACCGCCCGGTCGGAGACATTATCCGTGCGACAAAGGACGAAAATATCATCTGGAACGACATCTGTGACCTGGAACCCCTGCGGCAATATGCATTTGGCAACCTCGTCCTGATCGGCGACGCCGCACATGCCACCACCCCGAATATGGGTCAGGGCGCCTGCCAGGCCATCGAGGACGCGGTTTTTCTGGCCGAATGCCTGCGCAAAAATTCGATCGTTTCCCATGCGTTCCAGGTTTTCGAAAAAATGCGCCTGAAAAGAACGCATTATATCGTCCGGCAATCCTGGCGACTGGGCAGGATCGCACAATTGGAAAACCCGTTTTTGGCGGGCGTCCGGAACGCTGTTTTTCGTTTGTTGCCGCGCAGGATCAATGAAATGCAACTGGAAAAATTGTACGACGTTGATTTTAATGCCTGAATTTAACCGTTTGTTCTGGTCAGAAAGGTGGATAAATCCAATTTGGCTCGAAGGGTTGGTTTTTACCTTGTTGTTCTTGTTTTCCAGATACAATTATATACCTTTACAGAGGGACCAATACTTAGGGCGCAACTCGAAGTTGCACCCTAAGTTATACGGCACTTAGGGCGTATCTTGAAGTTGCACCTTAAATTCAAAACCAGAAACCGCTATGAACCAACTCCTCCGCCTCTTTATTTCCTTATGCTGCTTATTTGCCGGCATCCAACTGCCGGCCCAAACCCTCCACCTCCCCGGCCTCGAACAACCCGTTGAGATCATCACCGACGCCTGGGGCGTGCCCCATATCTACGCCCGGACCGAGGCCGACCTGTTTTTTGCCCAGGGTTTTTGCGCCGCTCGCGACCGGCTCTTCCAGTTTGAGGTCTGGCGGCGGCAGGCTACCGGTACCGTGGCGGAAATCCTTGGCCCCCGCGAACTGAAACGGGATATCGGCGCCCGGCTCTTTCAATTCCGGGGCGATATGAAAAAGGAAATGGCGCATTACCACCCGCACGGCGAACTGATTATTACTGCCTACGTCCGCGGGGTAAACGCCTATATCGAACGGACCGAAAAGGATCCGTCCCTGCTCCCGTTGGAATTTCGTTTGCTGAATATCAAACCCGGCAAATGGACGCCCGAGGTAGTCATCTCCCGCCACCAGGGCCTTCTGGGCAATGTTGAACAAGAACTGGACATCGCCCGCCTGACCGTTAAAGCCGGTGCGGAAAACGTCAAAAAATGGATCTGGTTTCACCCCAATGACCCGAACCTGACCATCGACCCCCGGATCGACCGCGACCTGCTTTTTCAGGACGTTCTGGGGCTGTATAAAGCCTTCCGCCGGCCGGTGGCCTTCAAACCGGAAGACCTGGTTGCCGACGTAAGAAACCCGGATGAAGCGGCTTACCGCGACATGGCCGCCCGGGACGAACAGGATTTTGAAACCGCGCAAAAGAACCGTTACGGCCGGATCGGATCGAACAACTGGGTGGTCAGCGGCGACCGGACGGAAACGGGTTTTCCCATCATGGCCAACGACCCCCACCGGGCGCAGGCCGTCCCGTCCCTGCGGTACATCGCCCACCTCGTCGGACCGGGCTGGAACGTGATCGGCGGCGGCGAACCGGAAATCCCCGGCATCTCCATCGGCCATAACGAATACGGGGCCTGGGGCCTGACCATCTTTTCCACCGACGCGGAAGATCTGTACGTGTACCGCACCCATCCCGATAACCCCAACCAATACGAATATAAAGGCCATTGGGAAAATATGGTCATCCTCCGCGATACCATCCCGGTCAAGGGCCAAAACCCGGAGATCGTGGAGCTGAAATACACCCGCCACGGGCCTGTGACCTACCAGGATGCTGCCAAAAACCAGGCATTTGCCGTGCGCTGCGGCTGGCTCGAAGTGGGGTCTTCGCCGTACCTGGCCAGCCTGCGGATGGGACAAGCCCGGAATTGGGAAGAATTCCGTGAAGCCTGCCGCTACAGTTATATCCCGGCCGAAAACATGGTCTGGGCCGACCGCGAGGGTCATATTGGCTGGCAGGCCGTGGGCATCACCCCGGTCCGGCCAGGGTTCAGCGGGTTGGTCCCGGTTTGGGGGGACGGGGGGCGCGAATGGGCCGGTTACCTGCCCGTCAAAGCGCGGCCGTACCTGGAAGACCCGGATTGCGGATATATCGCCACCGCCAACGAAAACGTGACCCCCGGGGATTATCCGTTCCCCGATGCGCTGGGCTTCAATTGGTCGGACCCCTATCGCGGGAACCGCATTCGGGAAGTTCTGGGTTCGGGCAGAAAACATAGTCTGACGGATATGGCCCAATTGCAAACGGATTACCAGAGCCTGCCGGCAAGATCGTTGGTCCCTTTGCTGAAAGCCCTGGATTTTACCGACCCCATGGTGGAAAAA
The DNA here is from genome assembly GCA_964558465.1 of uncultured Lewinella sp. Lineage (GTDB taxonomy): Bacteria > Bacteroidota > Bacteroidia > Chitinophagales > Saprospiraceae > JACJYC01. The sequence goes on from CAZLEF010000033.1 coordinate 22,473, forward strand.
GCCAGGCGCCTGTTGCTGGAATGGGACCAGGTATTGGCCCCGCATTCCGTTCCTGCCGGCATCTTCCACGCCTGGGAAATGGCCCTGACCGCTAAAGTGGAAACGTTGCTCGTCCCGGCTGAATACCGGGCAAACGTCGGCCTGCAAACGTGGACCGTCCTGGAAATCCTGGCCCTTCCTGACGGGAAATTCGGTCCGGACCCTGTGCAAGGCCGCAATCAATTTGTCGCTTCCGCACTGGAAGAAGCCGTAGCCGGCCTGAAACAAAAATTGGGTCCGGATATGACCCGGTGGATGTTGGGCCAGGCTGCTTACCGGCATGTTTTATTGCGCCATCCGCTGAGCAATGCGGTGAAAGAAGAGGTGCGCAGGAAACTGGAGGTCGGACCTGCTCCCCGGGGCGGCAACGGCAATACCGTCAACATGACCGGCGACGGGGATAACCAGACCCACGGCGCCTCCTTTCGCATGATTTCCGACCTGAGCGACTGGGATCGCTGCCTCTCAACCAACACACCCGGCCAATCCGGCGACCCGGACAGCCCGTTTTACCGGAATCTTTTTGATATTTGGGCGAAAGACCAGTATTTCCCGTTGTTTTTTAGCCGGGAAAAAGTGGAAAGTGTGGAAGCGGGGAGATTGGAGTTGAAACCTGGTTCCTGATTGACCACTCAGAACACTTGGGAACACTAAGGCGCCGGCTGGGGAGGAACCGAGGAATTGAGGAATCGAGGAATTGAGGAAATTTACTTCCTTCATTCCAGGTATGCTTCGGTCATCCATCACCAACTGCCCACGCCTGTGGCGCTGCCAACTGCCAACTCAATATCAAGAGTGGGGCGCCCAATCAATATCCTTTCTCAACAAATTCCGGGTTTCTTCTTCCCTGGATCCGGCTTGGGTCACAAAATCATATTCCCAGGCTGCCATCGGAGGCAGGCTCATCAATATGGATTCCGTGCGGCCTTCGGTGTCCAGCCCGAATTTGGTGCCTTTGTCATACACCAGATTGAATTCGACATAACGCCCCCGGCGCAGGTATTGCCACTGTTTTTCCCGCTCGCCGAATGGTTTTTCCTTGTGTTTGTTGAGGAAGGAAACGTATAGCGGAGCAAAAGCCCGGCCGACATCCTGTACGAAGGCAAAACGTTGTTCTTTTGTGAAACCGGGTTCTCCGGACAGGCGGTCGAAAAAGATTCCGCCGATTCCGCGGGTTTCATTCCGGTGACGGATAAAAAAATAATCGTCGGCCCATTTTTTAAAGGCGGGATAATAACCGGCGTGGTGACGGTCGCAAACCTGTTTAAGGGTCCGGTGGAAAACCCTTGCGTCTTCGGGGTCGGCGTAATGCGGCGTCAGGTCGATCCCGCCGCCAAACCACCAGGTCCCGTTGTCCATTTCAAAATACCGCACATTCATATGGATGATGGGCGTATTGGGATTGGAAGGATGCAGCACGATGGAAACGCCTGTGGCAAGGAACCGGCCCGGTGAAACCTTAAGCGCCGAAGTGATCTTTTCCGGCATGGGGCCGTGTACGGCCGAAAAATTGACGCCGCCTTTCTCAATATGGCGGCCATGGATCACCCGGGTATAACCATAACCGCCGGCGGGGCGCTCCCAATAATCTTCCCTGAAAAGCCCTTGTCCGTCCGCATTTTCCAGCTGAAGGCAAATATCCTGCTGAAGCTCCCTGAACCAGGGGATGATGGTGGATTTGTCCGGCATTTTTTGAATGCAAACCTACCTGTTTACAGGTTAGATGTGGTCAGAAGAATGTCAAAATACCGCTATTGACCAAAAACAAACTGCAAAATATTGGCGCCCATGCGCAAAGCAAGCTGCCGCAGTTCTTCCGGATCCTTGTGTACTTCCTGGTCTTCCCATCCGTCTCCCAGGTCGCATTCGTAAGAGTAAAAGCAAACCAGCCGGTCTTCTATAAAAAGGCCGAATCCTTGCGGAGGTTTATCGTCGTGTTGATGAATTTTGGGCAAGCCGTTCTTAAACTCAAATTTCTGGTGGTAGATCGGATGCTGGAAGGGCAGTTCAACAAATTCCTGATCCGGGAATACTTTTTTCATGGCCACCCGGATATAGGGGTCCATGCCGTAGTTGTCGTCGATATGGAGAAAACCGCCCGCCATCAGGTAATTGCGCAGGTTTTCGGCATCCGCGTCTGAAAAAAGGACGTTGCCGTGGCCGGTCATGTGCACAAAAGGATAGTTGAACAATTCGGCGCTGCCCACCTCCACAATCGAAAAATCAGGGTCGATATTGGCGCCCAGGTTCTGGTTGGCAAACCTGGACAAATTGGGCAGGGCAGTGGGGTTGGCGTACCAGTCGCCTGCAGCATATTTGAGCAAACCCAGCTTCAGGGTGGGCGCCTGACCGGATCTGAACGACAATAAGCTCATTCCAAAGGCAACAATCAAAAAAATGCGGATCATAAAACGGTTTTTTCCTGGTTATTGAGATGGATCAGACTGATCGTGTGGACGGCCGCAATGCCGGCGGTTTCGGTGCGCAGGCGGGTCGGCCCCAAACTGACGGGTTGAAATCCGGCCTCCAGAGCCATTCGGATCTCCCGGGGGTGAAAATCCCCTTCCGGACCTATCAGGATACAAACGCTTGCGCCCGGCGTACAGTTGCCGGGCAAATAATTTTTTTGTTGGTGATCGACGTACGCAATGAACCGCTGGGTTTCCTGTGCTGAATGGACAAACGATTTAAACGGGGTAAGCGGGTTCAGTTTCGGCAACCGGGCCTGGAGGGATTGTTTCATGGCAGAGACGAGGATTTTTTCCAGGCGGCCGGTCCGGAGTTTATCGCGTTCCGACCGTTCGCAGGCCAGGGGCGTGATCTCGTCCACGCCGATCTCCGTGGCTTTTTCCAGGAGCCATTCAAAGCGCTCGGTTTGTTTGGGAGGGGCTACGGCCAGGTGGAGGTAATACGGCCGGGGATCCTGCGCCTGACGCGAAAGAATCTGCACCCGGCACCGTTTACGGTCCGCCTCCAGGAGGACTGCTTCATAAAAAAAGCCGGCCCCGTCCACCAGTTGGATGGCGTCGCCAGGGCGTTTGCGCAGGACCTGCACGCAATGGCGCGCTTCGTCCTCCGGAAGGTCTGCCAGGTCGCCTTCGATATCCGGAACAAAAAATAATTGCATAACGGCGTAAAATTAAGGATTAAAAATAAACTCCTTACCTTTGCGGGCCCTTATGCAACATTGGGGGGCAAAATGCTGTTTCTGTTTTAATAAAATTAGCATATGGAATATGTAGTAATGGTGGGCCAGTTAATGCTGAGCTTATCCATTCTGATCGTTTTACACGAGATGGGGCACTTTCTGCCCGCGCGCTGGTTCAAAACAAGGGTGGAGAAGTTCTATTTGTTTTTTGACCCCTGGTTTTCCCTTTTCAAGAAAAAAATCGGCGACACCGAATACGGGATCGGCTGGCTTCCGCTCGGCGGTTATGTCAAGATCAGCGGGATGGTGGATGAGAGCTTTGATACGGAACAATTGAAACAGGAACCCCAACCCTGGGAATTCCGTTCGAAACCTGCCTGGCAAAGACTGATCATCATGCTGGGTGGCGTGACCGTCAATTTTCTGCTGGGTTTTCTGTTATACGCCATGTTTCTCTGGATCTGGGGCGAAGAATACCTGCCTGCCCAAAACGTAAAATACGGTATTTATGCCGATTCGCTGGGTATGGACATGGGGCTTCGCGACGGTGACAAGATCCTGTCGGTGGACGGCCGGCCGTTTGAAAAATTTAACGACCGGGAGATCATCCGGGCCGTTGTCATCAACAGCGCCGATCAACTTGAGGTGGAGCGGGACGGCCAACGGGTAACGATTCCCATCGATGAAAAATTTGTCGGCATTTTATCCAGTTACGACAATAAGGACAAGGCGCTTTTCGGCCCCAGGTACCCTTTTGTTGTGGAAAAAGTGACAGCGGGCGAACCGGCAGACAAAGCAGGCCTCAAAGCCGGAGACCGGATCATTTCCCTGAATGGCCGGCCTACGGAGTACGTTCATGAATTTCAGCGGTTGGCATCCCAATTCAAAGGGAAAACCATCGAGATCGGTTATCTGCGCGGACCGGATACTTCCAGCGTTTCCCTGACCCTTTCCAAAACGGGCACGATCGGGGTTCAACGCTATTCGATTTTCAAATTTTACGAGCCGGCCTACGAGAAATATTCTTTTGCACAGGCCATACCAGCGGGTTTTGCCAAAGGTTGGGGGTTCCTTGGGGATCAGGTCAAAGCCTTCCAGAAGATGTTCCAGGGCAAGATCAAAGCCTCCGAAAGCCTCGGCGGTTTCGCCACCATCGGAAGCCTTTTTGGCGCCGAATGGGAATGGGGCCATTTCTGGCGAATGACGGCCATTTTGTCGCTGATCCTGGCCTTTATGAATTTATTGCCGATTCCCGCTCTCGACGGCGGCCACGTGATGTTCTTGCTGTACGAGGTGGTCACCGGCCGGAAACTGAGCGATAAATTTATGGAAACCGCTACCATGATCGGGTTTATCCTGGTGATCGGCCTGGTACTGTACGCCAACGGGCTTGATTTTTTCAGGTGGTTTAATAAATAGGCCTGAATAAATTGCGTCCGGCGAGAAAAAAGCTGCGCACACTATTGCGTAAAACCAATTTTCCTCCTACTTTTGCATCCGCGCAAAAAATGAGGAATCGAGGAATCGAATGTTGAGGAATCAGTTCCTCAAAAAAAAGCAGCCGGCCGAAGTGGCGGAATCCCGTTTAAAAAACGGGACGCGCTGGACTCAAAATCCAGTGATAGTCCCGCTCAAGAGCGGGATGCGGGTTCGATTCCCGCCTTTGGTACATAATATTGAGGAATTGAGGAATTGATTCCTCAATATAAAATAACCAGCCGAAGTGGCGGAATTGGTAGACGCGCTGGACTCAAAATCCAGTGATGGCAACATCGTGCGGGTTCGATTCCCGCCTTCGGTACATAATATTGAGGAACTGAGGAATTGACTTGTGAAGAATCGATTCCTCAGGTCTTCAAAATTTAAATAACAGCCAGCCGAAGTGGCGGAATTGGTAGACGCGCACGTTTCAGGGGCGTGTGTCTTCGGGCGTATGGGTTCGAGTCCCATCTTCGGCACACAGGAATCCGGTCTCAAAAGGGCCGGATTTTTTGTTTTGAGTGGATATCTGAAGAAAAAGGGAGATGGGACGAGAAGTTTATCCCGCCACAGGCGGGAAGTCCCATCTTCGGCACAATCGGGGGTTCGGTCAAAATTTGATCGAACCTTTTTTTTAGTAATACCCTGAAATAAAGCAAGATGGGGCGAGAAGTTTATCCCGCTCAAAAGCGGGAAGTCCCATCTTCGGCACACAGGAATCCGGTCTCAAAAGGGCCGGATTTTTTTTTTGGGGGGCAAACCCCTGAAATTAAGCTATTTCAGTTTTTCATTAAAAAACTCAATCGTCCGTTTCCAGGCGAGATTGGCCGCACCCCAATCATAGCGCGGGGTGGAATCGTTGTGAAAGCCATGATTGACATTAGGGTACAGATGAGCGCTGTATTCCTTGTTGTTTTTCTGAAGAGCCGCTGCATAATCAGGCCAGCCGGCGTTTACCCTTTCGTCGAGGCCGGCAAAATGGAGCAAAAGCGGCGCCTTGATATTCGGGACCTCCTCCACCGGCGCCTGGCCGCCGTAAAAAGGAACGGCCGCGGATAGTTCCGGGACTCTCGCCGCCATCATATTGGAAATCCATCCGCCGAAACAAAAGCCCACGACACCCACCTTTCCGGTGCATTCAGGGTGGTTTTGGAGGTGATAAAAGGCAGCGATAAAATCCTCCAGCATTTCGTTGCGGTCTCTTTTTGCTTGCAAGGCTCTGCCGTCGTCGTCGTTGCCGGGATATCCGCCCAGCGGCGACAGGGCGTCCGGCGCCAGGGAAATAAAACCTGCAAGGGCTGCCCGGCGGGCTACGTCGGCGATATGCGGGTTGAGCCCCCGGTTTTCATGGACCACAATGACGCCGGGCAGTTTTTGCTGGTTGTTCGTTGGTCGGGCGAGTTGTCCTTTGATCTTGCCGCCGCCCTTGGGTGAATCGAATTCAATGGTCTCCGTTTTAAGGCGGTCATCATCGGCCCTGACTTGCTGTTTTTCCTCATACCTGGGCAAGAGGTATTCAAGGATGGCCGGTACGGTAAGACCGCCAACGGCATACAGTTTGATCTTGTCCACGAATTCCCGGCGATCAATTCTGTTGTGCGCGTACTGATCGTACAGGTCGAAAACCTCTTGGGATAATTTGATTTTTTTCATACTCCAGGTTTTTTATAAGGCTATCAATGAAAACGGAATGGGTTCTTTGGGATCTCCGGATTACCGAAAATTTGTATAAAATTCGCATCCGACCGCAGAAAGATAAGATCATTTACGCTGACCTTGATAAAATTATACCCGGATTTGATGAATAATCTTTAAAAAACCGATTGCCTGAAACGCATCCGAAATGCTGGCCTTTAAGCCACGCGCCGGCAAGTTTCCCCACTTTTGTCCGGGCGGAATGCATCGACGCGCGGAATCTGCCGCCTTTGAAAGAGAACGACTGCGCTGTGTTGAGTCCGCGTTTGGGGAGCAGTTTTTTGCCGATCGAAAAACTTTTCCTACTTTCGTCGGATGATAACCCGCGTCAATTAATCACCACCCATGCTCTACGGAATTGTTGCCACGGTTGCCTTTTTCTATATCGGCTTTTGCCTGTTCTTTTATTTCTTCCAGCATTATTTCTTTTTCCGGCCGGAACTCCTCAGCAAGGCTTTCCAATACCGGTATCCCTTCCCATTTGAAGAACTGAACTTTGAAATGGAGGACGGCGGGGCCATCAATTGCATCTATTTTAAGGTGCCCAACAGCCGCGGCATCGTTTATTACCTCAAAGGCAATTCCAAAAGCATCAAGGGCTGGGGGAAATTTGCCAAGGACTTTGTCAGCAACGGCTACGATTTTTTTATGATGGATTACCGGGGTTTTGGCAAAAGCCGCGGCAAACGCTCCGAACAAACCCTTTTCAACGATGCCCAGTTTGTGTACAACTGGATTACCGAACGCTACCCCGAAGACCAGATCGTCGTGTTCGGCCGTTCGCTCGGCAGCGGAATTGCAGCCCGCATCGCTTCGTGGAACCGGCCCCGCATGCTCATCCTCGACAGCCCCTTTTACAGTTTCTACCACAATATCAGACGTTACCTGTTTCTCTTCCCGGTGCAGTGGATCTTGCGGTATAAAATCCGCACCGACCAGTTCCTGAAGGTGATCAAATGCCCGGTATTTATTATCCACGGCGCACGTGACCGGATTTTCCCCATCAGTCACAGCGAGCGGCTCCAGTCCATCAATCCGGAAAAAATACAACTTTTCAGGATCGACGGAGGCGGACATAATAATCTTCCCGGTTTCGCCGAATTCTATGAAATCATCTATGACCTGCTGGATAACCGGGTGCTGGAAAAACAAGCCGTTAAAATAGCCTGATCTGCGTATGAGCAAAGATTTTACCCGCGTTTTTGATTTATTGGATTATCAGGCGGCAAAATACCCTGAAGCCCATGCCATTAACGTACATGCGGGCGCTCATTGGCGAAGCTGGTCGGTACAGGCGATCCGGGAACGCGCGCTTCAGGCGGCTGCCTACCTGGCCGCAAAGGGCCTGGTGAAAGGCGACTGCCTTGTTATCATCCCCAAGACAGGTCATATCGACTGGATCACCCTGGATTTTGCCGCCCAGTTCCTGGGCGCCGTTCTGACGCCGGTCCATTCCACGTCCTCCTTCGATGACCTCCGGTATATCCTGCAGGAAACCGGCGCCCGTTTTTGCTGGGTGCAGGACCGGGAACTTTATCAAAAAATCCTGGACCTGAAAAAGGAGGCGCCGGCCCTGGAGGTATTCGGACACCTGGAACCGGATATCAACGGATACCTGGGCCTGGAGGTCCTGATTGGAAACCACCCTGCCGCTGTTTTGCCCGAGGTCGCGCCCGACGATGTGTTTTGCATCATGTATACTTCGGGCACCACCGGGCCGCCCAAAGGGGTGATGCTCACCCACAACAATATGGTGTCCAATATCAAAGCCGTACTGGCGCTGTTGCCCATCAGTTACCGTCATGCCGCCCTCAGTTACCTGCCCCTGAGCCATATTTTTGAACGCATGGCGGTTTATACCTATTTCGCTGCGGGGGTGGCTGTTTATTTCAGCCGCGACCGCGAAAGCCTGCCCGAAGAATTCCAGGAGGTGAAACCCCATTTTGTGACGGCCGTGCCCAGGATACTCGAAAAATTCTACGAATCGCTCCAGGCCGAATTGCGAAAAAGCAAGTGGTTGCGCAAAAGGCTCATCAGGTGGGCGCTGGCGATCGGCAAAAATTATGGTGAACAGCCCAGACTGGATTTCCGCTATACCGTATTGTTGTACATCGCCCGGTGGCTGGTCTTTTCCCGGCTCAAAAACCGGTTCGGCGGGCAACTGATCGGCATACTGGTCGGGGCCTCCGCCCTCAAACCCGAAATTGCCCGGGTCTTCAGCGCCGCCGGCATCAAAGTCCGGGAAGGTTACGGCCTCACGGAAACCTCCCCGGTGGTTTCCCTCAACCGGTTCGAACCCGGCATGAACCTTTTTGGCACGGTGGGCCTGCCCGCTCCGGGGGTGCGGATCCGGATTTTTGAACCGGATGAAGAGGGCATCGGCGAGATCCAGGTGCAGGGGCCAAATGTCATGAAAGGGTATTACAAAAAACCGGAACAAACCCAGGCCGCTTTTACGCCCGACGGATGGCTGAAAACCGGCGATACGGGAACCCTGGTGAATAAACGGTTCCTGAAGATCACCGGAAGGAGGGTGGACATTTTTAAAACCTCCTCCGGAAAATTTGTCTCTCCGGAAGAAGTGGAACAGATCCTGGTGGATTCTCCTTTTATCGCCGACGCCCTGGTAGCCGGCTTCCAAAAGCCGTTCCTTGCTGCCGTGATCCTGCCCGATTTTGTTTTCCTCGAGCGGTGGTGCAAGGAAAAAGGGATACACTATACCGCGCCAGAATACATGATCCACAATATCCGGGTGGTGGAAAGGATCGGAAAAGCGGTGGAGGAGATCAACCAGCAATTGCCCAACTACAAAAGGATCAAAAAATTTGAACTTGCCGCCGATGAATGGTCGGTTGAAAACGGGTTGTATAACATCGCCCAGAAAAAAGTCCGGAAACGTTTATTGGAAAAATACCAGAAGATCATCGACAAGATGACAAGTATTAATTAACATGAGTCATTCCGAATTTTGGCATAGTCCAGGGTTCGGGATGAACTTTAAGGGGCTACCTGTCCCAAAGCTGAGGAATCGAGGAATTGAGGAATCGAGGAATTGAGGAATGGCGGTCGTTGTGGCAACGGGGGAAAATATCAACAATCAACAATCATGTAATCGTCAATCATCAATAAAAAAATAAGGATGATGATTGATGATGTCAGGAGCAAAAAATTCGGGATGATCAATCTTAAGCTGCGGTCTGGCTAGCCTCCGGGATCGAGCCTCCCCGTAACAACTGCCCTGTCTGCCATCTCGCCACAGGCCTTTACGGCATGGATCAATCCGCCGAACCGGGGGTCTTTTGAAAATCCCTGCCTGAACCGGAAGTAGATCTGCTGGGCGATCACCGCTATTTTGAACAAGCCGAATACGTAGTAAAAAACCGGATCCTCCACGGTTTTTCCGCAGGCGCGCTCGTACAAGGCCAGGACTTCGCTCCGGTCGGGGTTGCCCGGCAGGGTAGAGGGGTTGAATTGCAAGGCCAGTAACGCCGGCGGGTCGGATGGAGTTACCCAGTATCCCAGGGTCGTGCCCAGATCCATGAGCGGATCGCCGATCGTAGCCATTTCCCAGTCGAGTACCGCCCGGATTTCCGTCGGGTTGCCGGGGTCCAACACCAGGTTGTCGTATTTGTAGTCGTTGTGGATCAATGCGGCGCTGTATTGCGCGGGGATATGTTCCGACAGCCAGCGGACGGCTTTTTCAAGGGCGGGGATCTCGTCTGTTTTGGCATGAAAATAGCGTTTGCCCCAGCCTTCCACCTGGCGTTCGACGTATCCTTCCGGTTTTCCAAAACCCGCCAGTTCCGTATTTTGCCAGGGAATGTGGTGGAGTTCGGCCAGGTTTTCCACCAGGGATTTTGCGATGGCGCTCAGGGTGTCCGGCGCAGGGATCCTTTCCCGCGGCATTTTACCCCGCAGAATGATCCCGTCCACTTTTTCCATCAGGTAAAACGGCGCGCCGATATAGCTTTCATCCTCCGTAAAGGCGATCACTTTCGGGACTTTGGTATAATAGGGACGCAGCAAAGACAAGATCCTGAACTCCCGCCCCATGTCGTGCGCCGATTTGATGTTGGCCCCGAAGGGCGGCCTGCGCAAAACCGCTTTTTTATCCCCCACGGTGAGTTGGTAGGTCAGATTGGAAAACCCGCTGGGGAACTGGCGGATCTCCGGCTCTCCCTGCCATTCCGGCAGGTAATGGTTGAGGAATCGTTTCAAACCATCAGGGTTCAATTCCTCGCCCGGTCTGATCAAACCGGGTTGATCGGTCCATTCATGTTCCATTCCGCAGGTATCTTTTGAAAGATAAAGATAATCAGGAAATGAAACGGCAGGGTATGTAAAAGGTTTGGGCAATCCGGGACGGATGCAAAATTTACCGGTCAACAGGCTGCAAGTTCAATTTTTAATCTACTTTTGCAGGGCTTTTTTTCTTGGGGTAAACTTCATCTTTTTTTTGACCTTTAAACCAGGAACCTGGAGTGACCAACAAGTATTTTGACCTCATCGATCAAACGTTTTATTTCCCACAGGAAGGCTTTGATCTGGAAGATGGGTACCTCGTGTTCAACGATATCCCCCTGATTCATCTGATCCGCAAATACGGAACACCGCTCAAGCTGACCTATCTGCCCAAGATCGGGTCGCAGGTGAAAAAAGCCAGAAATCTTTTTACCCGGGCCATGCGGTCTTTGGGGTATTCCGGAAAGTACCATTACTGTTACTGCACCAAAAGTTGCCATTTCAGTTATGTCCTGCAGGAAGTCGTGGATCATGATGTAGAACTGGAGACGTCCTCTGCCTTTGATATCGACCTGATCCTGCGCCTGTACGCCCAGAAAAAGATTGACAAAGACATCATTGTTGTCTGCAACGGGTTTAAAACCAAAGGATACCTTGAACGGATCGTGGCGTTGATCAACGACGGGTTCCACAATGTCATTCCCGTTTGCGATAACATGGAGGAGCTTGATTATTACGAAAAAAACGTGAAAGGCAGTTGCAACCTCGGTATCCGGGTCGCCACCGAGGAAGAACCCAATTTTGAGTTTTATACCTCCCGTCTGGGCATCCGGTCATCGGATGTTGTACGTTTTTACCGGGAACGAATTGCCGGAAACGCCAAATTCAAACTGCGGATGCTCCACTTTTTTGTGGACACCGGCATCAGGGATACCTTATACTACTGGGGCGAACTCAAAAAAGCGATCAAGCTTTATTGCGAACTGAAAAAAGAAGCGGAAGACCTGCACGCCATCAACATCGGCGGCGGGATGCCCATCCGGAATTCCCTGGGGTTTGAGTTCGATTACAAATATATGGTCCGGGAGATCGTGGCCAATATTCTGGCCGAATGTGAGGATGCGGACGTTCCCGAACCCGATATTTTTACAGAATTTGGCAAATATACCGTCGGCGAATCCGGGGCGACCATTTTCTCCGTCCTGGCGCAAAAACAACAAAACGACTCGGAAATGTGGTATATGATCGACAATTCGCTCATGACCACCCTGCCGGACACCTGGGGCATCAGCGAGCGGTTTATCCTGCTGCCCATTAATAAATGGCAAAACGAATACAGGCGGGTCAATATCGGCGGCCTGAGTTGCGACAACTCAGATTATTACAACGCGGAAGTTCACCAGGGCCAGGTATATCTGCCGTCCTACGACGTCAACGATAAAGAACCGCTTTATCTCGGGTTTTTCCATACCGGCGCTTACCAGGATTCAATCTCCGGTTACGGCGGTATCAAACATTGTCTGATCCCTTCTCCGAAACATATCCTGATCGACAAAGACGCACAGGGGAACCTCGTGGACAGGTTGTACCAGCCGGAACAATCCTCTGAAGCGATGCTGAAGATTTTGGGGTATTAAATTGTTTTGTTTAAAACGCTTCAGTGCAGTTTGTTTTAAAACAAATTTTCCTACTTTTACCATTATAAAAATCCATCGTCTTCAATGCCTGGTATCCGCGAATTCCTGTCCAACCTGTTTCGCGCCAAAAGCGAAAAACCTGTTCTGGCAGATTTTGGCAAGCAGACGCCTGTAACTGAAGCAACGAAATCCTTTAAAATCGTTACAACTATGGTCAACTCTGTTACCCTATCTTCCGATATGACCAAGCTTTACGTCATCGACAACGGCAGAGCAATTGTTTTTGACCTGGAAGCTAAAAATGGCGTCATCCTTGGTACGCTCGACGGCCAGATCACTGCCGCTACCGCTCTGCCTCCCGCGGCCGGAACGGAAGAAAGCGGCGCCAATAATCCCGCAGCATCCCGGGCGGTAAAGTCCTTCAAGGTTGATGTCTCCAAAGGACAGTGGACCCTGTTTTTTATCCGGGATAAAACCACTCTGGGCGTCATCGGGGCGGTTGATATCGATTTTGGCGTTACGGGGGCAGCCCCTGCGACCGAATGCAAATTTGAACTCTTTAATGTTGGGGTCAATACGCTGAATATCAAAAAGGCCGGCAACTTCATTGAGTTTATCTTGCGGCTTGCTCCGGGTAAAGGCGGCGTCGGTATTTAGAGCTTGTTTGTCCGAAGGTCCAAAGGACTCCTATGGAGACCCCTTCGGGGGAATTCCCTCACTGGCCTTCGATCGGCAAATTTTAGCGGAATTCCGGGTGTTGTTAACCATTTGCCTTTGTGGTTGAACGTTGGTTTTTTACCACCTCGATAATGGTTTTTTTGGAGAGCCGGGCTTCTACGTAGTACAACAAAAGTTCGTCCAACCCAAGGCCGATCGCAGACCCCTTCTGGCGCTGGAATTCAAAAACGAGATTTTTTATCTCAACCAGGGCGTTTTTCTGGTCGTACAAGGCAGCTCCGGCCAGTTTCCGGAACTTGTCCAGAATATTCATTTCAAAACTGGTTTTTTCAAGTTTCATTTTTTGGAAAAACCGCCGGATAGAACGGGTGGTCTTGTCGAATTCTTCCGGTTCAAGGAATTCATAACCGGCGGCGAGGTTGAGGATCTGAGCCCCTTTTTGAATGTCCTGTCGAAGAGTGGTTTTCAAATCTTTAATTTTTTTTACCCATAACCTTACTTCTCCGTACCGTTCATTGATGAACAATAAAACCGCTACGTTAAACAAGATCACCATTTTGGAAGGTGTGCTGATCTGGAATTGGTTCATGCCTTTCTCCGTTTTTCGGATGAACAGGTCGATACCCTGGTTGGGGGCCTGGTTGATAAAATACATCAACCTGTAAATAGAAGAACGCTGAAAAATTGCAGCTTTTTCGTGGTAGTTCTGAATGTCTTCCTTGTCCAGTTTGTCCAGGATCTCAGGCAGGTATTCATATTTTCCGGCGATAGAATAGGCGGTCAGCAGGTTGGAAACGTCGGCAATGTATTTGGTGAATTCTTCGCTTTTGTATTTGGGGTTGATCTCCCACCAGTTGAAGGCCTTCAGGTAGTAGTCGGTTGTCAGTTCCCGGTTACCCAGAAGCTGGGCATACATGGCTGCACATTGGTAATACAAACGTTTGGCGTACTCCGAACCCGGGGCATTCCGGTCGTCCTGAAACCCCTCGGATGCCAGCCTGGATAACAATTTTTGCCGCTCGGGGTGGCGGGGGTCCAGGTTTTTTTTCCATTCCAGCAGCAATTCATAACCCAGGTCAAGGAGTTTGAATTCTTCTGCAAGGGCTTTGATATGGTTGTTTTTTTCTTCGATCAATTGCCGGATCATTTCGGTGTAATCCTTCCGGGCGCCGAAAGCCAGGGTGCGGTTCTCCTTGTTGATCTCCAGCAAGGCCAACTGGTCGTCCAGTTCCAGCGCCAGCTTTCTGGCGTCGGCAAGCCGCTCTTCACATTGGTCATATAATCCCCTTTCATACAAGTATTTGGCGTCCAGGATCATTTCCTTGATCCTGGCGGAATAGGAACGCGAACTGCGGTAATCCCGCATACTGCGCAAAATAGCGTCGTACAGGTAGGTCTTGTCGCTGGGCAGATTAGGGCCGAACTTTTCTTTTAACGGGCTTTCATCGTATTCGGGCATATCATTAATGGCCTGGAACAATTCGAGGTACCGGCTGTCCTGCCGGCCGCTCTTATGAGCATCCAGCGTGAAGTACCTTTTTTCGGATTTGGACATGGCCCGGATGAGGTCGGGCAGGTCGTTTTTACTTTTCATAAAGGCCGGATTTGGTATAAATTCCTTAAAAAATCAGGATTTTAAACTAAAATTGGAGTTTTAGAAACCCAAAGTTAGTAAAAATCTGGATTTAAACGGGGTTGTGTTTTGATATTTTTAATTCGTTTAAATATTTGATATTCAGATATTTATATTTTTGATAGGTTGTGTTGGTTGCCAGAAATGATTTAAAAAGTCCAATTTAGAAACCCAAATTTAACAAAAAAGTGGTTTTACCTGGCCCGTTTTCAAGCGTATATTTGTAAGGTATTCAATGGAATACAACAAACCTTGAAACAACAGATCCGGAAAAATATCCTGAAGATCAGGAATGCGCATCAAAACCTCAGACCCCAACGAACCAAATTTCGGTCGCATACTGATCCAATCGTTTATAAAATCTGGTTTTATTGCTCAGTTTATCTGTCCTAATGCAAGACTCACTTACAGGATGTTGGGCAGAAACCAAAAAGTTTCTGTCCAACTTTTTTCCGGATTTAAACCCAGCAGTTGCCGAAATCGCTATGTCACACTGGTGAGCCGGAGCCCCTGAAAAACGGGGCTAAGGCTTACAACAGGAAGGGCTCCAAAAAACCAAAAAAGGGAAGCAGACCGGCAACAACACTTTGTACTATGAGTTAACCGAATCAATGTCCATAAGACGCCACGTGTTTTGCGTGGCCATTTGATCCAAACTGCCGCGCATAAGGTGCGGTTCTTTGATATACCGGAATATAGCACAAGTGAAACGCCCCTTGAAATGGCCTGGCGGAGCAAGGTAGATGGAGTCATCAGATTTCAGACCATTTTAAGAGTATAGGGTGTTTTATTTTCAGAAGGGCAATTGGAGATAAGTAGATAGTTGCTATTATTCCGGGCTGGGTAGCGGCAAAAGCGCTGCTGCCCAGTTTTCTTTCCCCGCCCGCCGAAGCCCCACAAGGGCGAAGGAGGGACCCGCCCGCCGACTTCGTCCGTCATAGGGCGACTTCGTCGTCCGGAGGCTGAAGCCGGCGCCGAAAAAAAAGAAACAGGGCAAAATCGCGACCATCTATTCGCCAGCATAAATTTTTTTATTCACTCCAGCCACATTTGGAGCTAGCACCCCAAAAACCAGTGAAAACCTTTTTGCATACCCCTCTTTTTGATTATCTTTCCGCGAATTCATCCTGGAACCTATTTTTTCATCAAACCAAAGCAACTATGGCAACCCCGATCGACCTGACACGCCGCCTGCGTGTTGCGGGCATTTTTTCTGTCCGGCAGGTACTTACCGTCATTTCCCTGTGTTTATTCTTGCCGTTTTCCTTTTCACAAACCCTGGCGCCCGCCAAAACCAATCAGATACCGGAAGCTAAAAAATTGACCCTGGGCGACACCTCCGTCTGGTATTTTGACGGGTTAAATCCACTGGCGCCCCTCGCTTCCGACCCTGGCGTAACGCCGCCTCCTCCTCAATACTGGATGTTCTGGTTGTACGGCGACGGAAATTTCGGCTGGACAAAATCCGCTGCATCCAACTCCTGGGATCCCCGTTCTTACCATAAGTATTACGTCCCGATGGGGCAAAGCCCTTCCGGCGCCCCCCAATCCGCCAGCAAAACCTTTAAAGGCAAGGCTTACGCCAGCGGCCTGTATGGAGGAGGCAACCCGCCGCCCAAACGCGTAATGGGCGACATGTCCATCACCAATACGGCAGGCGAACTGGAGCCCATTCAGACCACTCCCGCCGTGGAAGGCAACGCCTACCTGAAGGTCCAGCCGCATATCACTCCAGGCGTGCAGGGAGATACCAATGTCTGGATCCTGTCGGTCAAAAACCCCAGTAAAGACCTTACCCTAAGCGGCCAGGTATACCTGTTTTACAATGGTTTGCTCGAGGAAATGCTAGTGACTTATAGCCGCGGAGGCGGACGGGATACAACTTACGTGCCCGCCAAAGTCAACAACGTCAACCAGTTTATGAATTCTGCCGTTGACGCTATTTTTAACGATCATGCATCCGACAGGGTAGACCAGGTTCCATACCAGCTTTCATCCATGCCATCCCCCGAACTGGCGGCCAAATACACCAAGGCTTATTTCTGGACCTTTCGCGGCTTGTTCCCCGGCGAAGAACGGCATCTTTTTATCCAGATGACCAATGATACACAATTGCTCCAGAAATACAACCCGCTGAAAGAAGCCCGTCAGCCCATGATGGCAGTTCTTGCCATCGATCCGGTTTTTGTCAACGATGTGCCGGTTCCCGTACCGGTGACCCTCTCGGAGGCTGACCAGACCCTTGTTAATGCCTATGACCTTGATGGTTTCCTGGAAGCAGGTCGAACCGGCGAAGAAAACTGGTTTGCCGATGCGATCAGCCAGGTCATTTCTTCGGTGCAACAGCCTTTAAGCGGGTTTCCCTCCAATGTTATTGCGGATGTATATGAGGCCAAAGGCAGGGTTTCCGACTCCTACGACCCCAATTATCTCCTGCTCGAGGCTTGTTCCTGCCCGCCGGACGGCGATGGCGCTCAAAAACTGATCTGCACCGTCAATTTTCAGAACGACGGCCTGCAACCCACCAGCAATGTGTACATCACCATCGACATCCCCGAAGGCATTCAGATGAACAGCCTTTTTGATTCCCTGCTTTACCTGCATCCGGAAATCGGTTCGGGTACTTCCGGGATGGTCCAGGTGATCAAAAGCACCGCGCCGGGCTCCCGGACTGTCACCTGGAAACTACTCAATTTTGCCATTCAACCCACACAAATATACGGCCCGGATAACCCTGCCACATACGGCCAGATCGTTTTTACCCTATTGACGGAAAACGGAACGGATATTGCGTCCCTGGAACCAATGTTCGCCTGCATACGTTTTAACCAGGAAAATGCGCCTGAGGTCTGTACCGAAAAAGTGGCGGCGCTGCTGCTGGAATCGGGCGACGGCGCCAGCGCTCAGATTTTGACCTGCGAAGATTGCGATTGTCCGCCGTTCAATTTTATGGACTGGCTGCGAAGCCTGCCGTGGTGGGCGTATCTTCTGGCCCTGGGCCTTTTGATTTTGATTATCTGGTTGATCCGGCGCCTGAGATCGTAGTTTGCAGTTCGACAGTTCGACAGTTTGCAGTTCGACAGCCTTGCAGTTCGACAGTTCGACAGACTGACGAACTGCAAGACTGTCGAACTGAAATATAACTCCCTCAAAACCAAAACATATGCGTATCCCAACCTCCCTTGGCATTGCATTGGCATCCGTTTTTTTGATCATCCTCCGGTCGCCGGCACTGGGTCATTCAGGGCAAGAATGGATCGACCTGGCCATTCAGTCTGCCAAAAATGAAAAAACCGACAGTGTCGCCCTGGCCCTGCAGAAAGCAAAACAATCTTTTGAAAAAAGCGGCGATCTGGCCGGATGGATCTCCGGTTGTAAAAAAGCAGCCAAATTTTACCGGGATCAAATGGACGACCCGGAGCAGGCAATGGCCCTCTTCCGCCGCTGTATGCCGGATCAAAACTGGAAACAACCCTCCACGGAAAAAGAATGGGACGAAACCGCATGGCTCTATGTCAATGTGGCCTATACTTTTAATTATTCCTTCGAACAATATCGCGAAGCCGCCAATTATTACGAACGCGCCCGCCAGATACTCGTGGACCGCCTGGGGCAGGAGAACCTCGATGTGGCCGTATACATTTACCAGGAATTGGGTAACCTTTATACCAAACTGGGGGATTACCGGGCGGCGGAATTGCTGTTGGAAAAATTCAAAGATATCGCTGTCAGGGAAAGCCGGTTTGAACTCGCTGCGCAGGCCTTCAGCGATCTTTCTGTTATGAATATCGCCCGGGGCGAAAATGAAAAAGCGGTTTCCATTTGCAAGGAGGGGTTAAAGTTGAAAAATCTTGCCCCTTTTTCTATCGGATTATTGAACGGCAACCTCATCAAGGCCCACACCAACCTCGGGAAATATTCCCAGGCCCTGGCCAATGCGCGGGAAGCCGAAAAAGCCTTTAAAACCATTCTGAAAGCCGGTTTTGAACCCATCAAACGGCGTTTATCCATCATCGAGTGGCTCAAAGGGGATATCTATGCCCGGACCGGAGCGTATTCCGAAGCTGAAACCGCTTTTAAAACATCCAGGCAGTATCTGTTCGACCTGGGGGCCGGCGGCCAGGCCCGCGACCTGAGCCGGATCTATAATTCCTGGGCGGCGATGGAAACCCTCCGGAACCGGCACGACGAAGCCCTGGTTTTGCACCAGAAAGCGCTCCAGGCGGTGGTGGCCGGCTTCAACCCCTCTCAACTGACCGAAAACCCGGAACCAAATACCTTCCATGCAGAGAAGACCATCCAGGAAACCCTGCTGGCAAAAGCCGAAGCTTTGCAGGCCAGGTACCGTACATCTAAACAACCGGCTGACCTGGAATCAGCGCTTGAATGCCACGAATTGATTTTTGAAGTGGAAAAACTGCTCCGGCAGACGTTCCCGTTTGAAAGCTCGCAACTGGAAAAAGCAGAGGAAAGCCGGCGCAGGAGCGAAGAAGCCATTTCCATCGCTTTTGAGTTGTGGGAAAAGACCCGGCGGTCCGAATACCAGGAACGCGCCCTGGCTATTGCCGAACGCAGCAAAAGCATCCTTTTATTAGAGGCCTTTCACCGGGCAATGGCCAATAACCTGTCGAACCTTCCGGCAAATGTTTTGGGGAAAGAACGTGAACTTCAGGCCGCAATTGCAGTAGCGGAAAAACGCCTTTTTGATTCTCGGTCCGCCGACGAAACCCCGGAAACCATCCGGGAACTTGAAAACAAAGTATTGGCCCGCCGGCAGGCGTACACTGCCTGGGTCAGCCAGTTGGATCAGGACAACCGCCGGTATTACGACCTTAAATCCGGTTACCAGGTTGCCACCCTGGCGGATATCCGCGCCAACCTGACAGCAGATCAGGCCTTTGTGAATTACTTCACCGGCGAGGAAAATATTTACATCTTTGTGATCACACCGGCCAAATTTGAATGTTATTCCGTCCTGCGGGATTTCCCGCTCAACGATTGGGTGGCGGGTTTCCGGAACGCCATTGAAGGCTTCCAGATGCCGGGCGCCGACCGGAAATTGCTGAGCGATACCTATAGTGAACTGGGATATAAGCTGTACGAAAAACTTTTGGCGCCCCTGAAACAGGCCGGTTTGCCGGAAAATCTTCTGATCGTGCCCAGCGGCGCCCTGGGCTTTGTGCCTTTCGACGCCTTGCTGACGGCCCCCCGGAACGACGCCCGGTTTATGGAATATCCGTACCTGATGAAACAATACAATATCAGTTATGCCTATTCCGGTACGGTACAGCATATGCTGGCCCAACGCCGCGCAGGTAGCCGGCAATTTGTGGGTTTTGCCCCGGAATTTGCGGGCTACGGCGGATTTAGTCCGTTGTCGAATAACCTGGAAGTGGTGGCCGGGGCCCGGAAGATCATGGGAGGAAAAGTGTTCCGCAAGGAGGATGCGACCCTGGAGAACTGGAAACATTACGCACCGGAAGCGGGTTTCCTGCATTTATCCACCCATGCCCAAGCCAACAGCGCCGAGGGGGAGTTCTCCTTTATTGTCTTCAGCAATGCAAACGGCGGATATGATTCCCTCTTTGTAAAAGATCTTTATGGGATGGACCTCGCAGCCGAGCTGGTGATCCTCAGTGCCTGTGAAACGGGCCTGGGCAAACTTTACGAAGGCGAAGGCATGATCAGCCTGGCGCGCGGTTTCTTTTTTGCCGGCGCCCGCAGCGTGATCACCACCCTCTGGCAGATCAATGACGACGCCAACCGCCGCATCATGTCCGATTTTTATAAAGAACTCAAAACCGGTCAAACCAAAAGCGGGGCCCTGCGCAACGCCAAACTCGCGCAATTGGAAGCCGGCAACGACCCCCTCAACGCTCATCCGGTGTATTGGGCCGCTTTTGCGCCAGTAGGCGACATGGAAGCTGTCTTTCAGCCGGTTTCGTGGCTGGTTTGGGCAGGCGCCGGGATGCTGTTGATCCTGGGGTTCAGAATGGCTTACCGGGCAAAACAAAAGCAGTCGGCGTTTAAAGACGGCAGAGGGGTGGCTACTGCATGAGGTTAGTTTGCCAGTCTCCGGGAACTGAGCGAAGTCGAAGTTCAGTCCGCAGCCGGTGACGGAAATGCGGAAATGCTTCGGTCTCCGGACGACGAAGTCGGCCAGGCTCAGCACGAAAGGGTTGAAGGCATTGCGTTTCCCCCCCTCTCCCCATCACTCAGTCTCTCCGTCCTCAGCCAAAAAGGTAAAATGTCCTGTAGTATGGCGGAGCATACCCGGAACAAAGAGAGACGAACTGAAATTTGTTATCTCCGGACTTTCTGCTACATTTGGGATCACATATGTGATCATGGAAAAAATATCAATCAGTTCGAAGAAACCGCAGCTCACGCTTCAACAGATCTGGAATATGAGCTTCGGGTTTTTGGGCATTCAATTCGGGTTTGCCCTGCAGAATGCCAATGTCAGCCGGATATTCGAGAAACTGGGCGCATCGCAGGATGAACTGCCTGTTTTATGGTTGGCGGCGCCCGTGACCGGCTTGTTGGTGCAGCCGATTATCGGTTATTACAGCGACCGGACCTGGCACCATAAATGGGGACGCAGGCGGCCGTTTTTTGCGGTCGGCGCCATCCTGGCCACCATAGCCCTGTTCCTGATGCCCAATTCAACTGCATTATGGATGGCCGTCATTATGCTTTGGCTGATGGACGCTTCCATCAATATCAGCATGGAGCCTTTCCGTGCTTTTGTCGGCGATATGCTGCCCAATGAACAGCGGACCAGCGGGTTTGCCATGCAAAGTTTTTTTATTGGCATTGGGGCTGTTGTGGCTTCGGCATTGCCTTACATTTTTACCAATTGGTTCGGGATGAGCAACACTGCGCCGGAAGGCGTTATACCGGATACGGTCAAATGGTCCTTTTATGTAGGTGGTCTTGCTTATTTCGCCGCCGTGATGTGGACGGTGATGAACACCCAGGAATATCCGCCCGACGATATCGAAGCGCTGAAAAAAGAAAACGCAGAAGTGGGTATATGGGGCGGTTTGGCGGAATCGTTCATCGGGATTTTTAAAATGCCGAAAACGATGGTTCAACTCGCCTTTGTACAGTTTTTTTCCTGGTTTGCTTTGTTTGCCATGTGGATCTATACCACTTCGGCTGTCACCAGCCATGTTTACAAAACTTCCGATTCTACCTCGGCTATTTATAACGAAGGCGCAAACTGGGTTGGCGTTTGTTTTGCCATTTACAGCGGAATTGCAGCGGTGGCTGCCTTTTTATTGCCCATCCTTGCCAAACGGACCAGCCGGAGAATGACCCACCTGATGGCTTTGTTCTGCGGGGGGCTCGGCCTGCTTTCCGTTTATTTCATTAAAGACCCCAACCTCCTGCTGGTTTCCATGATCGGCGTGGGTATAGCCTGGGCGAGTATTCTCTCCATGCCTTATGCTATGTTGTCCAGTATATTGCCGGCGGATAAGATGGGGTATTATATGGGGGTATTCAATTTTTTCATCGTCATTCCGCAGATCGTGGCAGCCGGTATTTTAGGCTTTCTGCTGCGCTCGTTTTTTGGCAATGTTTCCATTTACGCACTCATCATTGGCGGTGTTTCGATGATGATTGCCGGGTTGTTGTGCCTGATGGTGGAAGACAAGGAAGTGGATATTACGTTTGCCAAGGATTAAAATGTGCTTGCATCCATAGGCGTTGAGCAGGTTTGGGCCGTTTTACGGGGTTGCAGTAAAATGTTAAATGCTGTATCTTTGCGTAAACCAAAGTTATGTCCGCAACCAATGTCCCTCGATTAATAACGGATCTCTCACAACTCAACCCGGAGGGCTCGTACACTTATGCAGATTATTTGCTTTGGCAGTTCAGTGAACGTGTGGAGTTGATCCGTGGTAAACTGTTTAAGATGAGTCCGGCCACTAACCTGGCGCACCAACTGGTTTCCAGGGAATTGAGCCGGATCTTGTTTACGCATTTTAACAAAAAAAAATGTCAGGCCTTTGCAGCGCCTTTTGATGTGCGTTTGCCGGTAGGCCGGAAAAAAGATCAGGACACCACAGTAGTTCAACCAGACCTCTGTATTATTTGCGACGAAAAAAAACTGGACGAACAGGGCTGTAACGGCGCTCCCGACCTGATCATTGAAATCCTTTCTCCTGGCAATAGCAAAAGGGAAATGCGGGATAAATTTCAGGTTTATGAAAAAGCAGGGGTTCGGGAGTACTGGCTTGTCAACCCCAATGAAAGGCTGGTTTTGGTATACGTTTTGAACAAAAAAGGCATTTTTACCGGCCTCGCCCCCGTGACAGACGAAGACCCGCTTCGGTCTGCTATCTTTCCGGATCTTACCATAGATTTGCAGGAGGTTTTTTCCTGATCCAGGATACAATCTGTAGTCTGCAGCGTAGCCAGCCTCCATTATTCCCCTCACTCCCCCTTCCCAATCTCCCGCCTTCCAGCGCCCTCTGTCTTTACGAGGTCATCCCCCAGTTCCTGTCGGGCAGCTTCTGCCAATTGGAGCAATTCGTTCACCTTTTCCGGGTACAATGTTTGTACGTCGTATTCCTCACCCGGGTCGCGGCGCAGGTCGTACAAACCCAGGTTGACGGGGGTGTTTTCGGGAGTTAGTCCCGCATGGCCGTCATTGCCGGGCAGTTGTCCCTCATAGGAACGGCCGCGGTGGGGCAGCACCAGCTTCCAGTTGCCCCGGCGGACGGCTTCGAGTGAATTTTGTCTGTAATAATAGTAGAACGTAGTTCGGGGGCTTTCTTCCAGACGGCCTTCCAGCAAAAGGGATAAATCCACACCGTCAATTTTATTGGCCGGCAGGTCGGCCTTGCAGATCCTGGCCAGGGTAGGCAAAAGATCGATGGTGGAACTCAGTTGATTGCAGACGACTCCAGCTGGAATATGACCCGGCCAGCGCATGATGCAAGGCGTCCGGTGCCCGCCCTCGAAGGTGACCCCTTTACCCTCCCGGAAGCCGCCGCTGTTGCCGGCATGGTTGCCAAAATTGAGCCAGGGCCCGTTGTCGCTGGTAAAGATGACCAGGGTATTGTCATCGAGGTCGTTTTCCTTCAGCGTTTTCAGGATTTCGCCCACCGACCAGTCGATTTCCATCATCAGGTCTCCCCAAAGGCCGGCGCCGCTTTTATCCTTGAATTTTGCTGAAACATTGATCGGCACATGGGGCATGGAATGGGGCAAATACAGGAAAAATGGCGCTTTTTTATGCCGGTTGATAAAATCCACCGCTTTTTCGGTGTACCAGGTGGTGAGCATTCCCTGGTCTTCGAGGGATTCGATGTATCGTTTTGGTTCGTTTCCTTCCATCAGCGGAAGGGTGGGGAAGGAAGTTTTTCTCCAGTCGGTGGCGGGATTGCCGTCATAATCCTTCGGCCACATATCGTTGGAATAAGGAATGCCAAAATATTCGTCGAAGCCGTGTTGCAGCGGTAAAAACTTTTTTTGATCGCCAAGGTGCCATTTCCCGTAAATGGCGGTGGCATACCCCTTAGCCTTGAGCATTTCGGCAATGGTGGTTTCACCGGCGTTGATGCCCACTTTGGCATTCGGGAACAAGGCGCCCGAAAACCCGATCCGGTTGGGGTAACAACCCGTGAGGATGGCTGCCCGGGACGCGCTGCACACCGCCTGCGCCGTCAGGAAATTGGTAAAACGCATCCCTTCGCCGGCCATCTGATCCAGGACCGGCGTCCGATAATCGAGGGCGCCATAACAACTCAGGTCGCCATACCCAAGGTCGTCCATAAAGATCAGGACAATATTCGGGGCGCCGGCTTCTTTTATGGCAGGGTGATCACTCAACAAGACCAACGGGAGAAAGAAGGTGAGGAGCTTTTTCATGTGGATTGGATTTTCTTGGCGTCAAATATAGGGAAAAAGGGGCGAGGGGTGAGAGGGGTGAGAGGGGTGAGAGGGGTGAGAGAGGTGAGAGAGGTGAGAGGGGTGAGAGGGGTGAGATGGGTGGGAGGGGTGAGAGGGGTGAGAGAGATTGAAAACCATTATGGCAAAAGAAGGGTTAAAGAATTTTTTATAAATTGCACTTCAAAACCAAAGAAGCATGAAACACATCATCAAATTCAGTTTACTTTCCCTATTGGCCTTTGGGTGTTTACCCCAGAAAAACACGGTAGAACTGGAAGAAAACCTGGCATACTACAAGCGTGAATCCATGGCAGCTGATTCGCTTCGGAATGCGAACCGCCAGGTTCAGGACGAATTATCGCAGCAAGGGGCCGAAGTCCGGCGCCTGATGCAGGATCTGGAACAATTGCAGGCAACAAACATGGGGCTCAACCGGAGTTACCAGGAAATATTGAGCCAGTACAACGGTCTGGTTGCCCAAAACAAAGAGATCATTACCAATACTTCCTACGAAAACCTGAGTCTTCAGGAACAACTTTCCAGCCAGCAAACGCAACTGGATCAAAGGGAGCGCGACATCGCCCTGATGGAGTACGAACTCAAAGAAAAAGAACGGGCCCTGAACGTCATGGAATACAATTATTCTGAGGCCAAAGGCAGTCTCACCAGCAAAGAACAGAAAATTGCCGAACTGGAGGCCATGCTCGCCCTGAAGGAGCGAAAGATGCAGGACCTGCGCCAAAGCATCAACCAGGCGCTGACCGGCTTCACCAACGAAGACCTCTCGGTTTCCGAAAAGAACGGCAAACTCTATTTGTCCCTGAGCCAGAACCTGCTCTTCAGCAGCGGCAGCGACGAGATCAACTGGCAGGGTAAAAAGGCCCTTCAGCAGGTCGCCGACGCCCTCAATAAAAACCCGGATATCGACATCACCGTGGAAGGTCATACAGATTCCGATGGTACGGCTGCCCGCAATTGGGACCTGAGCGTGCTGCGCGCCACGTCCGTGGTCAAATCCCTGGTACAGTATGGTGTGAACCCCTCCAGGGTCATCGCATCCGGCCGGGGGTTTTATGCTCCCGTGGCTTCCAACAATACCCCGTTGGGCAAAGCGCAGAACCGGCGTACCGAGATCGTATTATCTCCAAAACTGGACGAATTGTATAATATTATCAACGATTAAACCTATCATTGCGCTTTAATACTTATTTATGAGAAAACTTTTCTTCCTGCTGCCGCTCCTGGTGGTGGCAGTCGTCCAGGCCGGCTGCCTGATGATGAAAGAAACCAATTTGGATAACCTGAAGAAGCTGGCCGAGATGCACAAAGGGCCCTGTTTCGGCTCCTGCCCGGTCTTTACCATCACGATTTATGACAATGGTATGGCTGCTTACCTTGGCGATCGGTTCACCGATAAAAAGGGACTCTTTACCCGGAATTTAGGAAAAACCACGCTTGACAAAGTGAAAAAAGCATTTGTCGATGCCGACCTCTGGAAGTATCCCGACGCATTCAAATCCCAGGTACCCGATCTGTCCACCGTTACCATCACCTACTACGAAGGGGAAAGGGTCAAGACGATCCTGGGCAAGGACGGCAGGCCGGAACCGGTGATGAAGCTGGAAGAATTGCTCGATGAGATCGCCAATACAGGCGAATGGACGCTGAAAGAAAAACCGGATTCCGGTCTTCCGGAAGGAACCATCGGCAACGAGATCATCGTCGATCTGGACGCAAATATTGACTGTCAAAACTGGGTCAGGCAGTACGCCAAACAGGAAATGCGGGTATTGAAAAAACTGCAAACTCCGGGAAATTTTTGGCTGATTGGATTCAACCAGGATATTATTCCGCCGATGGAGATGTTGAAATGGGTGCGCCAGGACCCCGATGTGCACAGCGCGGAATTGAATAAGACGCTGCAACCCAGGCAGTGATTTGTTGATTTGTTGATTTGTTGATTTGTTGATTTGTTGATGTGCGTGCCACGCGGTACGCGTGGTTGATTTGTTGGCGAATCAATTATTTAATCGGCCTTAAATATTTCCGTCTCCAACGTTTTTTCAAAGAGGATATCGAGTTCGTATACCAGTTTTTCCAGGCGTTCTTCCGATTTGCATTGGCCTGAGATCGGGAGCAGTTTGTCGGCCATGCCGGAGGCGGAGATGACCCGACGGGGGTTATCTTTTTGGTAAAAATCCTTTCGATGGATATTGGAGGGCGGTTTGACCCCCGTCAGGCTTGTAACGACGAGGAAACGCGCAGGCTGCAGGTCCGGCAGGGGCCATTCCTGGATTCCCCCCTCGGTCCGGCAATAAACCCAGACGCAGGGCGACTTGAGAAAGAACACAAACCCGAATAATTGGCTGAGCGGCGTAGGCGGCTGAAACAAAACTTTCTCATCTTCTGTCAGATCGGAAAGCAGGTACTCACTTTTTCTTTCCCCGCCCGCAACGGCATTTTCATCATTGATCTTTGCCTGCTGTTCGAAATACCGTGGATCAAACCAGACGGACTGGCAGTTGAAATCAAATTTTTTGGTCCTGAACAATTGTTTGTAAAAATTAAAGATCGGTTCCGGATCTTTTCCAAAAACACCGAGGTAACAATAGTTCTCTTCGACGTAAATGGTGGAGAACAACTTTTGCTGAAAGGCAAAAAAACGTTTTTTCCAATCCCCCAGAACACCTTCTGCATCCGGCAGATAGTCGCCGAGGCCGAGGCAGGCCAAACCCTGAATTTCTTCTTTTTCAAAAATTTCCTGTTGGAGGCTGTCGGCCTCCTGTTCGATTCTCAGCAAGGTATTGTACCAGGCGGTCCGCCGCGGATCTTGCCAGAACCGCAAGGGGTCCTTGCTTTTTTGCATTTCGAGTTCGTCCAGGTCCCGTTTGAACTGGATGTAAAGCGGCGCGGCTTTAAGGGCAGCCATTTTGCGCCGGAGGTTGCTGGCATATTCGGCAAAGTTCTGTTTCTCCAGTTCTTCGATCCAGGTTTCCAGATTGTCGGAATCGGACGACAGGTCAAATTGAAGCCGGCCGGACTCATCCATAAAAACCGATACGCTCAACAATTCTTCTGCGTCATAAAGGTTCAACTGGCCGGCGAGGGGAAGGATCAGGTTGGACCGGATCACTCGTTGAAGCCTTCGGGCGCCGAATTTGGGGTCAAAACCCTGGTCGGCAAGCCAGTCCAGGGCTTCAGGCTGGATGGACAGTTCCAACCTGCGAAACCGGATCCCTTCCCGTTGATAAAACAGCCGGATCTCGCGTTCTGCGATTTGCCGGCAAACCTGTTTTCCGATGGGAAGGAAAGGGATGATCTTGTCTATTCGGTTGAACAACTCGGGTTTGAAGAACTGTTCGGCTGACCGGGTAAAAATTGCGGCGACCTGATCGGGGGTAACAGACCGGTCCCAGGAAATCGGGTTCTGGTTTTGTTTATCCGCCCCGATATTGGAGGTCATAATGATAATGGAGGAACAAAAGTTGGCGGTTTTGCCGCTACTGTCCGTGAGGCGTCCTTCGCCCAGGATCTGGAGCAGGAGATCAAAAAAGGCCGGATGGGCTTTTTCTACTTCATCAAACAACAATACGCAGAAAGGCTGTTTGCGCACCGCTGAGGTCAGCAGACCTTCCGACGAAGCATGGGCCCCTGCCAGCCGCAACACGTTGTGATAATTCCCGAACTCACTCATGTCGAACCGCACCAGCCGCTTGCGGTCACCGAACATGAACCGTGCCAGTTCTTTGGCCAGTTCCGTTTTGCCGACGCCTGTGGGCCCCAGGAACAGAAACGAAGCGATGGGTTTACCGGTCCGGGACAGGGCTGTTTTTACAGCGGCAACAGCTTCCACCACACTTTTTACCGCTGCTGCCTGGCCGAATACCTGGTTTTCAAAATCTTTTTCAACCTGGTCGATCCGGAAAGGCAAGACCGGGTTGATCATCAGCTCAGGAATCCCGGTTGATTCGCAAAAATGCCGGATCACAACCGGGGAGTCGATCCGGTTCTCCGGGCCGCCGGGGCCGTTCAGGATAATGCTTTCCAGAAACCGGATCGGCTGGCCGGGCATGCCTGCGTAGGGATTGAACCGGCGGGTGAGGCGGATGGTTTCCTGCACGGCCTCTTCTTCCAGGTCAATTTGATGACCGCCGGCAATATCCCGGACTTTATTCAGAATAATATGCTCCAATACTTTTTTGCCGGGTTCTTCCAGCCGGATGATCCGGAAACAGGCGGTGAACATCGGCGCCCGCAATTCTATCTGTGCCAGTTCTTCCTCCGTACATTCCGAGATCAGGTTGATCTCGCCCCTTCCCAGGTAAGGATACAGGAATTCAGCCATGCTCACGTTATTTCCCTCGTATTTACCCACTTCAAACAAGGTCAGAAGGTTTTTTACGAAAAGAATATCTTCCCTTTGGGCCAATTCGCGGCAAAGAAATCCGAGATTGTGCTGCCAGCCGGTTTCCCTGGTCAGTTCCTTGATGAGGGAACTTGCAGTGGTCTCCCAGATCTCTCCGGGTATGCTGTGTTTTTTCAGGCTTCTGGCCGCTTCCCAGACCAGGGTGGTCTTGCCCGAGCCATTTGGGCCGATGATCAGGGCGTTCCTGCTGAATTTGTTGTGCAAAACCTCTTCCAATTGTCGCAGTTCCTTTTCATAACCGTAGGCCTGTCGCCCGGAAAATCTTTTGAGTGGTTTTGCAACCCTGGAAAGCCAGTTTTCGTTTTCCTTTCTCGACAGGTTTTCCAGTTCACCCAGGGAATGAATCTCCAGATTCAGTTCCGTCTTTTTCAGCCTTGCGGATTCAAACCAGATTGCGGCAACAATTTCCTGGACCGCGTTCAGGCGGTTCTTCCGGACAAAATCCAGGCGGATGGCGCTTTCCAGATTTTCCATCAGAGCGGGTTCGTCCTCCCCGAATGCCGTTATGCCGAGGGTGGGGACGATGCCCCACCATCCCGAATCATTTTTTAAATGGATGAATACCTGGGTTTGGAAATCAAATTCAGGGTAGGTGAACCCGTCTTTGGAAGCCGGGAACGTCACCTGGATATTGCGCGCTGTCAGTTCGCCGGTTCTGTATTCTTCCAGTAATTGCTGGAAGTCCCCTTTGTTCAGGACTTCGCTTTGTAACTTTTCTGCATATTTCGAAGCCAGTTTCAGGATCGTGTTTTCCAGACGGATGGCGTTGGGGTCGTTCATCGGCATATAAAAATGAACACCCGGATACAGCCGCAACTTGAAGGCATGGAAAGGTATGGTAATGGCGAAGCTCATAGGGATGTAAATGTAGAAAAGGCGTTTGAAATAACAAAGGTTTTAGGTTTAGTGACGGACGTCACAAAGATTTCATCAGGATTTGAACTATTTTTGCCCCATGAGCTACTGGGACCTGTTTATCAATAGTTACAAAGGATACGCCAATTACTTGTGGAAAGAGATCACCCAACCGGGATGGCACAATTATTTTTACTGGCTGATCCTGGTGTCGGTTTTTTTTCTGATCCTCGAAGTGGTGATTCCCTGGCGTAAAAAACAGCCTTTTCCCCGGAAGGGTTTCTGGATGGATGCTTTCTACATGTTTTTTAACTTTTTTCTCTTCTCCCTGATCATCTATAATGCGTTGTCCAATGTGGTATCCAACCTGTTCAATGACGGGATTGCGGCTGTTTCAGGCATCGACCTGGGGGCGATCAATCCGCTGAAACAGATGCCTTATTGGTCGGTATTGCTGATCGGCATGCTGATCCGGGATTTTGTGCAATGGTGGGTACACCGGTTATTGCACAGGGTTCCGCGGTTGTGGGAATTCCATAAAGTGCACCATTCGGTTGAACAAATGGGGTTTGCCGCTCAACTGCGTTACCACTGGATGGAGAACATCGTCTACCGGACGCTTGAATACCTGCCGCTGGCCCTGTTGGGATACGGTTTATATGATTTCTTTATTATCCATATATTTGCACTGGCCTGGGGGCATTTCAACCATGCGAATATCACGACGCCCGGGTATGTCAGCGGTGGCGTGGTAGGCGGATTGATCGGGATTGTGCTGGCCAACAGCTTGCTGGACGTTCATTTGTTTGAAAATGTTTCCGAAATTGGAAAATGGGGCGTCTGGGCGGCCTCCACGGCGGGCGGCGCGCTCATCCTCGGGCCGTTCATGCGCAAGTTGTTCAACAGCCCTGAAATGCATATTTGGCACCATGCCTATGAGTTGCCGGAAGACAAGCCTTACGGGGTCAACTTCGGCCTTACCCTGGCGGTTTGGGATTATCTTTTTGGCACTGCATACATCCCGCGGGACGGCAGGGATATCCGCCTGGGTTTTCCCGGAATAGAAAAATTTCCGGATACTTTTATCGGGCAAAATATGCACGGATTTAAAAAAGACGTTTAATCCGGGCCAACGATCTGAAGGTAAAAAATTATTCGAATGTCCAATAAAATCAGCTCAAGCACCCTTTACGCCATCTTCAACATGAAATGCCCGCGGTGCCACCAGGGCGACCTGTTTTCGACGCCGACCTTTTCCTTCAGGAAATCCTTTGATATGCCGGAAAGGTGCGATAAATGTGGACAAAACTACATGCCGGAGCCAGGTTTTTATTACGGGTCCATGTTCATCTCCTATATTTTTACCGGGTTTTTCTGCCTGGGATTTGTTTTGTTCTTTCACTGGGGACTGGGCTGGAGTACCGGCGCCTCATTCGGGCTGCTTATCGCTATCGGCGCAATCCTGTTTGTTTTTATTTTCAGATTCGCAAGGTCCATCTGGATCAACCTGATCATTAAGTTTGACCGTGCAAAGGCGGAGGAAGTTGCGAAGCGGTAGTTGTCAGTTGTCAGTTTTCAGTTTGCAGTTGGAAGTTGGGGAATCCGGCCCGACCGACGAGACGTCGGCGGTACAATGGGGAACAGTGGTCAGTTGGCAGTTCGACAGTTGGCAGGCTTCAGTCTTCGCGCCTGGTAAAAACGGCTCGTCAATTTTTTACGACGCAACGGCTGCCAACTTAGGACTGTAGGACTGAGGACTGCAGGACTCCATAAACGTATTACCACGCCGATTCTAAATTTTGTATCTTTCCCCGGAAAAAAGACCTTGTACATGTCTTTTTTCCTAAGAAGCCTTTACAGCATACAGCAATTTTGGGAAGGTATCCGGAATCGAATCACCCCGGGGCCTTCCGGAAAACCAGCCATCACCATTCACCCCTACCGGAGTTATGGCAGGCAGGATTGGGTATTTATTCAAGGCCGGGTATTACGCGACAAGGGGATCCGGACGCAGGAAGGTGATTCTTTCCGCCAAAATTTTCTCAACAATCTGAAGCGTTTCATCAGCGATGAGGTGGCTCATTTCCCACTGGAGGTAAAGGTGGGAGACCGGTTATTTAATATTGAAAGCGACCAGGAAGGTTATTTTTACTTTGAGACCCTCTTGTCGCCTCCGTTGTCTGTCCGCAGGCAAGACCCCGTTTATGACGTCTTTGTCCGGTTAAAAAATGAGCCGGAGGCCGGGTGGACGAAGGTGGAGATCTGTATTCCGGGCCCGGCCCGTTTTGGCGTTATCAGCGATATTGACGACACTGTACTGCATTCGGCGGTGACTTCACGCCTGAAATTCCGGATGTTGTACCTCACTTTTATGAAAAATGCGAATACCCGGAAGGCTTTTCGGGAAGTCAGCGCGTTTTACCGGGCATTGGAACGGGATGCCTATGCCAAAAATCCGTTTTTTTATGTTTCGAACAGCCCCTGGAATCTGTACGACCTCCTGGATGATTTTCTTCGCCTGAACCGGTTGCCAAAGGGCCCGATCCTGCTGCGCGATTTTGGGTTCCCTTACAAACGCCGTCCGCACAACTACCCGGGCCATAAAACCCAGGCCATCCTCCGGATCATTGAAACCTATCCCGGCCTGAATTTCATTCTGATCGGTGACAGTGGCGAAAACGACGCGGATATCTATCTGAAAGTGGCGCGGCAATACCCCGACCGGATCAAAGCCATCTATATCCGGGATGTGCGCGAACGGAGCCGGGCCAAACGCATCCGAAAACTGATCTCCGAAACCTGGGGTATGGAAATGCTGTTGGTGGGCAGTTTTGAAGAGGCTGCCAAACATGCGGCGGACATCGGATTGCTGGACTGGGGATTCTTTAAGGGTGAGAGGTGAGAGAGGTGAGAGGGTGAGAGAGGTGAGAGGGGTGAGAGGGGTGAGAGGGGTGAGAGGGCGTGCACGCCGACTAATTCCCATCGCAAGGTGGACGAAACCTTTCTGCTAATCAAGATAAAACACCTCCGGTAACGGGACGGATACAGGAGATTGATCCGGGTGCGTCTCCATCAGGTCGGCCATATAGATCCACCATTTCTGTACCATTTTTTCACTGCCCAGATTTTGTGAATCCATATCGCCGCGCACCTTTTGAAATGCAAAAAGGGTATTCGTTTCCTCGTCCAGAAAGATGCTGTATTCCGAAATGCCTGCGTTTTTCAGCAACCGCTTCAGTTCAGGCCAAATAGCGTCGTGGCGTTTTTTGTATTCGCCGGCGCAGCCCGGTTTGAGGGTCATTTTAAATGCAAACCTTGTTGGCGCCATTTTTTACAAACAGGTATTGGTCGTCATTCCGGCATCTTCAACTGCAGCACTTTGACCGTCTTCCGCAATATCGTGACGACATAAAAATTATCGTATTCATCATCGGCCATTTGCGGGTACGTATGAGCGGGATCCAACAACTGCAGCAGGGCCGGCGCCGTATTGGAATGCCCAACGATCAGCACATTCCCGCCGGGGTATTTTTCGGCGATCTCAAGGGCCAGCGAATCCTGTTGGTGGGGGTCGTACAACTGGATCTCCAGTCCGAATGCCATGGCTGCGGGCGTACCGGTCTGGATCGTCCTTTTATAATTGGAGCTGTACACGGCATCCAATTGGGTATGACCCAGCATGCGGGCGATATTTTCGGCCCGCAGCATGCCCGCATCCGTCAGACCGGGATCCGACCCTTCGGGCCCTTTTTCGGCATGGCGGACCACGAAGAGGGTCAACGGCGCTTCCACCTGATCGTTGGATCCGGTTGTTTGCCGGCAGGACAGAAAACCGGCGCTGTTCAAAATGACCAACGCGGCAACCAGCATTTTCATCCAGGCCGCAGTTCCGGGTTTATTCATCGGTTCCTTCATCCAGCAAATCGTGTTCAGCCAGGACTTTGCGCGCGGATTCCGCATCTTCTTCCGTCGTGTACAGGTCGGCGCTGCCCAGGAAAGGCATAACGGAATCGGGTTTGTTGGCAATATGACTTTCAATGCCGTTCTGTTTGAGCACGTCCTCGGCCAGTTTGGCCTGCAGCAAATCCGGCGCGCTGAAAACTTTGATCCATCCTTCGGTCATCGGTTTATATTTTATGGTTTGAATCCGGTTTTACCCGGCGTTTGCGCCAAAGGTAATCTAACCGGTTACAAATTAACAAAAAAAGGTTTAACCCGTCTGTTTTCGCCGGGTGATTTTTGTCAACTTAAAAAAAGAAGGCGCCGCCGAAATTGAACCATAACAAGTTCTCATCCGACTGGAACAGGCCGAACTGGATCGTCAGGATATCAAACGGGCTCGCATAAATGCCGCCGCCGTAGCTGTAATGCCATTGGTCCGGTTCCTCAATGTCCGACCAGACCCGGCCGTGGTCAAACCCCGCATATAAACCCAGGCTGAACGGGAGTGAACGGTTGGTGGAGTTCAGCAGTTTCCAGCGCAGGTCAAGGTTGTTGTAAAATGCCGTCTGACCGCTGAACCGTTCGCGCCGGAAGCCCCGGAAATTGCTGTTGGGGCCGGTGCCGCCCAGATTGGCGGCCTGGAAAAAGTCGAACCGGTTGTTGAACCGGTGTTCAAAGCCGGCCCTGCCGGCAAAAACCAGTTTTCCGTTGGGGATCAGGCGCTGGTAGATGGTCAGGCTGCCATCGAGGTACGGAAATTGAACATCGCTTTTTTTCAGTCGTTGTTTCCAGCCGCCTTCTACATTCAACGCGATGCCCCGGGTTGGGAAAGACGGGCTGTCCTGGTTGCGGAAGGAAATTTGAAGGTGCGCGCCGGCGTATTCAACCCCCTCGAAAATTTTCGGGTCGATATCGTCGCCGATCTGGTCGATCAACCGGCCTTCGGTCCGTTCTACCCGGATGGCTTCCAGGGTGGGCCCAATGGTCAGGAAAATCGAATTCGAATACTTTTTCATCAAAGCGGGGTAAATCCGGATCACCCTTTGCCGCAGGCGGTAAAATTCTTCATCCAGATCGGATTCCAGGTTGCCGGTGGTATTGCCGATCCCGTAAAAATTGGAGGCGTATAAGGCGGTTTGCAGGCCGGCGCCCAGGAAAAACTCCCACGATCCGAATGCATCGATGAACTCGCCCTGGTAATCTATTTTTCCGCCCCCGGTTTCAAGGGCAAACTGGGCCGACAAGCGGTGGCTGGAAGCGAAAGGCGCCTTGTTGAAACCGTAAAAGATGAATTGTCCGATCCCGGCAAGCGCCAGGCCGTCGTCCGGGTTGCCGCTGATGGAAGGCAGCAGGATGCTGTAATTGTATTCGTGGTCGCTGCTGCGCCGGTTGTAAGTATTCAATACCGGGTTTCCGGATATTTTGTTGCGGGTGGCGGGGCCGGCCGCTATCTGGGTTTTTTCACTTTCGTGGTCGTAGATGAATGTCTTTTTGCCGGCGCCTGTCTGTGATTCATCCCGGAATTCATCCTTGCCCAGGCCGCCAACGGCTCTTACCTTGCTGCCGCCGGGCGAGGCGCCTGAGATCCGGAACTGGTCGTCGCCGTCCAGGCCATACAGCCGGATCTCGCGGGTTTCTCCGGGCAAAAAAAGGCGTTGATAGAAGATGTCTTTGCGCTGGTCATTCCTGGTGATGTCGAATATGCTGACCCGCGTCTGGCCGCCTTCCAGCCGCTCAATTTCGAACAATTCCCGTTTGTCCGTCCCGACAACATCCACTTTTCTGGCCAGGTTCCGGTAATGTTCTTTTGCATAATCCAGAAGTTTTTCCCGCCGGAGCCGGATGCCTTCCGCGATCCCCGGGCCATCGATGGCGTAAATGGCCGGCGGTAATCCCTTGATCAGGGCCGAATCGATCACGGCATCGGTAACCTGTTCCTGAATGAACCGGGCTTCAGTTTCCCAATGGCGCCATTCCAGACCGGTAAGGAAGGATTGGTCAAACTGCCTGCCGTTGAAATTGCCCCATTTTACTTTGCCCAACCCTTTGCCGAAAGGCCTGAGTTGTTTGGCAAAAGGCAGCGTCTGGCGGGCCAGACCGGTAAAAAAACCGTCGTAATTGCTAAAGGCCTGGTCGCGGTCCCTGGGTATGGGCCGGTAGAATTTGAAATCGTTTTCCTCCGTCTTGCTCCAGCGCCACTGGTCGTCGTGGCGGTCCCAGTCGCCGATGAGCATGTCAAAAAGCCGGGTGCGAACGGCCCAGATCTGGTCGACCCGGTGGTCCTGGTCCTCTTGTATCGCCTCCAGCACATCGGGCGTTCCGACCACTTTTTCCGGATTCCCGAAGTGGGCCTCATTTTCCCAAAGATCGTCATCGGGCCTTTCTTCGATCAGGTAAAGGGCGTCGCCGAACTGGTCGTTGAAAATATTGAGCCCGGGCTGTCTGGGGACGTAAACCAGTTGCGGGTTGGCATGGTAAACCCTGGCTGCTTCGGCAAGCGGGGGTACGATGGTGGCGGAAAAGGGATGGCTCGCGCTGAAATTGTCTTCCACGATATCCAAGGCAAAGGAAGAGTTGAAAGGGTAGGGAACCGTCCTCGCGGCGTCCTTGTCCATAGAGCGCATGGCATACTGCCTGCCGGTTTTTTGGTCGACAAGCCGGAGGGAATTGGTCTGGAAACCACCTCCCTGTTCAATCGCTTCGACTCCGCCTTTGAAACGGGCAAGATCCAGCACGGGGACATCAACCGGGGTATGATACGCATCGCGGTAGTGATCGCCCCAAAAGAAGCGGCCGATGCTTTTTTTTCTGAAATCCAGTTTGGTGGAGATCTGCTTGCTGATCGTGGCATCCGGCGGAATGGGTTTAAAGGAATCGGGAGAAGGCGCCTGGGCCGTGGGCAGGGCTTGTTTGACCTGTTTGCGGAAAACGACGCCGTCTTCCGGCGTGATAAAAGTCGCCCAGGAGGAGCCGTCGGCATAAAAATCCAGTTGGGAAATGCCTTGATGACCATAGGTAAACCGGACGTTATTGACTGCCCGGGTAGCCGTGGTTTTTGAACCCGAACCGCTGACGATAAAGGCCTGGTTATCGGCTTCAAAATATTGAAGGCTGTGTTCGTGACCCGAGACAAAAATAAACTGTCCGTTTTTCTGGGCGGCGCCCAACAGGCTTTGTTTCAGAGCTTTGTACCTGGGATGGGCGAGGTCCTGCCGGCTGCCTACATTGGCCCTCAAAAAGGCGCCGATCGTGCCGATGACCGGCAGCGGGATATAAAGGTTCTTGTTCAGGGCCGAAAGCGGGAAAAGGTGGTCGTTTACGGTGTATTGGCCGCCATGGGGCCCGTTGCTGTACAAGGGGTGATGCAGGGCGACCACCACGTTCTTGTTGCGATTGCTTTTCAAAACCGATTCAAAATCAATCCGGAAGGCGGTGCGGTCTTTCACCGAACAATCGGCGTTGATCTCGGTTTCGCCTTCCCAGTCGGTGAGGTACCATTGGGAATCGAGTAAAACGAGCACAAGGTCGTCCCGCAGTTCGATCTCATGCGGGTCGCCGCAGCCTGGCGCAGGAAACCACACTTTGTCCCGGCCGAGGTAATTTTCAATGAATTTGCGCTGCCGTTTCAGCCCGTCGACGCCGTAATTGTACCAGTCGTGGTTGCCGGGGATAAAAAAAACGCGCCCCGGGAAATCTTTTACCGCGTTCAATTGGGCTTTGAGCTTGCTTTCATCCAGGGGCCGCTCTTCCAGTTCGTTTTTGGAAGCCATGCCGTCGGGGTAGAGGTTGTCCCCCAGAAAAAGGACGGCGCTTTCTTTGGTGGCGTTTTTCAGGGTTTCCCGCAGCAGATTAATGCCGTCTGAAGGAGCGTCTTCGAGCGATCCGCCGGCGTCGCCGATGAGATAAAGCGTATAAACGGGGGTTTTATCCTGCGGCGGCTTTTGATCGGCCCAGGCTCCGGCGTTTTTACTGTATTGGGGCTTATAGGTAGCACAGGAAGAGAGGAATAAAAGGACTGTTGTTAGCCCGATGACTGAAACAGCCGTTTGACGAAACCAGGTAATGAAATTCCGCATGGGTGGTTACAGATTGAATGTGATCTGTAATAATACGTAAAAAAACAGGTATTTGGTTGAATTCTACTTGAAAAAACTCCGTTTGAAGATTCCGGGTTTACTTCAAATACGGCAGCACATCCACCCACTCGAAATACGGCGAGTCTTTGGCGATACGTTCCAGCAGGGGTACGTGACCTTGCCCGAAGATAACGAGCATCCGGTCGCCCGGTTGGCAGTTAATCTGGTGTAAATTGCTGAAAATACGCAGGTTGCGGTGGTTCCAATCGGCGACCAGATCCGGCCCGGCGAAATTATTGCCTTCTGCCATCGGCAGGAAAACCTGCAGATAAAGCTGGTAGCTTAAATCGAGATAGGTTCGATCGTTCATCTTGTACAACATCTGGCTGACGGTCCCTTCCTTCAGCCATTTGTCCATGATGGCGACTGCCTGAGTACCCAGTTTTTCCAGTTCTGCCATCCGGGGCGCGTGTTTGGCCGGATTCGCCTGTACGACTGTGCCGAGGGCGTCGAAATCCAGCCCCATGCGTACGTCAATGGGATAGATGTTTTCGTGGCCGAGCATTTTGGCCAACCGAAACCCGATTTGCTCAGACTCATTGCGGCGGAGTTCCAGGTTGCCCAGTCGGTACTGCTGGTAGCGGGCGAGCGTGACGCTGTCGCCGAAAGGTTGTTCGATACAGATTTTGGTGGGCTGGAAGGCAGCGAGTTTTTTTACGACCTCTTCGATTTCAACCTGCCGTTTGGGCGCCAGGACATCGTCCGCTTTCAGGTTGAAAGCGTCGGCGCCGGGATTGGAAAAATGGTAGGTACCCAGCAGCATGACCGGGATTTTCTCGATGACCGGCAAGTCAAACCCGTCAATTGAAGGGTCGTTCTGTCCGAAAAGAAGGGTGGAAAAGAACAGCAAAAAAATCGGAAGGATGCGGTTTTTCATAAGTGGTTTATTATGAGTTGCTTCTGACATCATCAATCATCAATCATCAATCATCATTCATCAATCCCATTTTTTGATTGATGATTGTTGATGTTTGCCCCGTTGCCACAACGACCACCGCGCCTCCCAGGTTCCTTAAAAAAAACCTGGCGCAATGCGCCATTTGGAAGCCTGTTCGTAAGCATAGCCGAGGCCCAGGATGACCCCTTCCTGCCAGGCCCCGCCGATGAACGACAACCCGACCGGCAACTCCTGCACGCGGCCCATCGGCACGGTCAGGTTGGGGTAACCGGCCATCGCCGCCGGCGGACAAAAATAAAACCCGGTGGGATAATAATCGCCGGCCACGTGATCGGTGAGGTGCGCCGGCCCGATGCTGATGCCAACGATGGCTGAAAGCCCGTTTTCTCCCAAAAAACGATCGATAATGGCCCGCGAAGATCGTGTTTTTTTGACCAGATCGAGGTAGGCCTGGTCGGTCAAGGGGCCTTTTTTCTCGCTCATTTCGAGGATTTCCTGTTTGAAAAAGGGCATGGCCCGCTCGGCGTTTGCCTGGTTGAACGCAATGACCTCGGCCAGGGACCTGACTTTGGCATCCGCTGCCGACGCCAGGTAGCGGTTGAGGCCGTCTTTGAATTCGTATTGCATCATTTCAAATTCCGCCTCTCCCGGAGAAGAAGTTTCTTTTAAAAGGTCAATTTCAACCAGCGTTGCCCCGGCTTTCCGGAGGGTATCGAGCGCATTTTTAAAAAGGGCGACCACCGCTTCATTGCCTTCCAGGTGCGATTTTTCAACGCCGATCCGTTTGCCGGACAGGGCGCCGGGGTCCAGAAAAGGGACATAATCCGCTGCGACCTTGCCCTCGCTGGATGCGGTGCTGCTGTCGGCAGGGTCGATTCCCGTCAGAGCCGAGAGCAGGATTGCGGTATCGCGGACCGTCCGCGTCATCGGGCCGGCTGTGTCTTGGGTGGCCGAAATCGGGATGATGCCGCTTCGGCTGAGCAGGCCGACCGTAGGTTTCAGGCCGACGACCCCGCAATAGGACGAAGGTGCGATAATCGAACCGTCCGTCTCTGTGCCGACCGCCACTGCGCAAAAATTGGCCGCCACCGCCGCACCGGAACCGGAACTCGACCCACAAGGGTTTCGGGCAAGCACGACCGGGTTTTTGGTCTGCCCGCCGCGGCTGCTCCAGCCGCTCGTCGAGTGTGTGGACCGGAAGTTGGCCCATTCGCTCAGGTTGGTTTTTCCCAAAATGACGGCCCCGGCCTCGCGCAGGCGTTTGACGATAAATGCATCATTTGCGGCACGATGGCCTTCCAGCGCGAGGGACCCCGCTGTGGTCATCATTTGATCGCCGGTGTCGATATTGTCCTTTAGCAAAACAGGAATGCCGTGCAGCGGTCCGCGGATGCGCCCGGCCTTCCGCTCGCGGTCCATTTCATCGGCGATGGTGAGGGCGTCCGGATTGATTTCGATAACGGAGTTGACGGCCGGTCCGTTTTTATCGACCGCTTCGATGCGGGCCAGGTACAATTCGGCAATCTGCCGGGCGTTGCGCTCGCCGCGCTGCATCTGGGCCTGAAGGTCGTCGATGGTGGCCTCGTTGAGGGCAAATTCGGTTGGGCCGGCAGCCGGACCGGCAGGGTTCTCTGACCGGCCGGGAGA
This sequence comes from uncultured Lewinella sp., assembly GCA_964558465.1. GTDB lineage: Bacteria > Bacteroidota > Bacteroidia > Chitinophagales > Saprospiraceae > JACJYC01. The sequence continues at coordinate 62,831 of CAZLEF010000033.1, forward strand.
TGGATTTTCGCAACCGGAAAGCGGCCAAACCGAGGTGACCGCGGTTGCCAGGGCAGCATTTTGTAAAAATGTCCGTCGTTCCATGTATGAAAGTTGGTTGACAAATATAACCGTTTTTTTTGAACGCTGCGGAACCTGCAAAGAATAACTTCCCCACGCTGCTTTATTTCTCAATGAGTTTAATCGTGAACAGCTTCACAGCATCAACCTTGTTTAAATAGTCATCGATGTTTTGGGTAACATAATGATCGGGTAAGATCCCGGTTTCATCCGGCAGCGATGTGGCCGTAGATTCATGGGTATTGTTCGCCACATAATATTCCAGCCTGGTGTGTGAAAGCCTGCATATCGTTTGTCCTGCCGAACAAAATTGATTTGACCCAAGTTCTTCGCCGACGATGGTTCCCAGGTTGAATACTTTTACCAGTGACATGAAATGACCCGTTGTAGAATTGCCGTTTCCATCGATCATAAAATAACATTTTCCTTCAAAGCGTTTTTCAAAGGGAGTTATAACTTCTTCTCCATCTATTTTTCCTGTTTTCCCTTCAAATTGAGCATTAGCGTAGTAAATAAAAGGTTTATCCACCAAATACCTGAGCAAATGAATACTGGATTGCTGGGAACCCCCGCCGTTAAAACGGACGTCCACGATCAGGTTTTTAATACCCTTTTGATTGATTTCCATAAAACTGTTATCGATGAATTCTTTAAAAACATTGAGATTATTCCATGGGTAATAGTTGAAGGACGAAATGGTCAGAATGGCCGTTTTATCATCCAACATTTCAAGACATAAATTGGCATCACACGGTTTTATGGATGGATCTTGAAACAGGTTTTTAACCGTTTCGGCTTTGTTTAATACAATAGTATCTTTTATTCCCCTGACGACAATTTTATAGGCCTCCGGAAATCTGAGCGCGTAAGGTATCATGCCGGCAGACCACGTATTGAAAAAATGTTTTTTGGTCGTTTCTATATAGCCTTGAGATGGAATATGTTTGTAAATATCATTGATAAGTTGAGAAACGGCAATTCCATTTATACTAAATATTTCGTCTTTTATCTTCACTCTTTCTGAATTATTTAATGGATCAACAACAAATAATTGATGGTTTACCCAACGGGTTTGCAGCGGGAATCTTAAGTCAACCGGCAACATTTCATTTTCGGGATAAAAACTTCCCATACTGGTATGCGAACAATGAACACTGGCAATTATTTCACTGCAATGCCAGGCGAATTCGCTGTAAGTTGTCTGGTCTGTGATCAGGGCTTTTTTCTCTTCAATGATCTTTCGGAATGCTTTTTTGGAAATGAATTTGAGCGCGTTAGGGTGCACTTTGATTAAGGTGTTGCCCAATTGATCCAAATCGGATTTATATTCGTGGGCTGTAAAAACCTTTGCAAACTTGTCAGCAGGTTTTTCAAGTGCTTTTTCTGGGTGTTTGATGCGCTCAATCTGGTCTTCGGCATTAAAATTTTCGGGATTAAGCGCCAATGATTTTTCGTAGTTGGCCAGGGATCGTTCCTTATCACCGTTTTTCAGGTAGGCCTCACCCAGGCTATCATAGGGATTTGAAGAATTCGGGAATTCTGCTACGATTAGCTTAAATATTTCTATGGCCTCGGCCACGTTGTTTTCCCACAGGAATGAGTAACCATACATCGTGAGTTCATCCTCGTTCTCAAAATTATAAAGATCAGGACTTTCTTTTTTTAATTTGTAGTACAGGGCAATTCTTTCCTCCACCGGCAAATGGTCAAATTCCTTAAGCTTTTGCACAATGGATAATTTTCCAGGATTGACAACGCTCCCATTTGGAGCATCCGCGGAAGCATGGGGGGGCTTGTTAAGTCCGCAAGCGACGAACCAACAACAACTCAAAACGAGCCAACAAATTGTATTCACGTTAACCTTGAGCATCTGTTTATTTTTGCCCAAAGGTAAACAAGCATGATTCGACCAGGTGTTAATAAGTGTAAATTAATGTAAACGGGGTGTAAAGCTTGTCAGGGTTGGGCTTCGTCCGGAATTTCCACTCCGGCAAAAAAGAAAACCAAAGCTGTCAAGGTTACTAATTTGGGTTTCTGCCGGACATTTCATTTTTGGCTGAAGACGATGAGACGGTGTGATTTTTCGTTTTCTATACCCGCTTCACCTGCCCATACCAATGCGGTGTAAACCGTCCACCCAGGCCACGGCGCGGCCCCCAGACCTCCAAATTTGGGCGGAAAAACCTCCATCCCGCCCATGCCTTGGGCAGGTAAACCTAAAAGGCGGACACGCAAGAGGCGTGGATCCAATGTCCGGCATCCACCACGCCACAGGCGTGGCCAGTATCCATTTCCGCAATTTTCCCCTATTTTTGTTCCCAATATGGAAAAATCCAACTTACACCAAATGTTAAAACGCCCCCGCCGAAACCGGCGCAGCGCAGCCATCCGCGGTTTGGTCCGGGAAACCCGACTGACGTCCGAAGCGCTCGTTCAACCCTTGTTCCTCGTCGACGGCCGCGGCATCCGCAGCGAAGTTCCTTCTTTGCCAGGTACCTTCCGGCTTTCGATCGATGAGACGCTGAAGGAAGTGGAAGCCTGCATGAAGCTTGGAATAAGCAGCTTTATTGTTTTTCCCGCCGTGCCCGAAGAGCGCAAGGATAAAACCGGGACTTACGGGGCTGATCCCGCCAATTTTTACCTCCGGGCCGCCCGGGAAATCAAATCCCGCTTTCCGGAATCCTGCCTGATCAGCGACGTGGCCCTCGACCCGTATAATATCGACGGCCACGACGGCCTGGTGTCCAAAGGCCGGGTGCTCAACGACGAAACCCTTCCCCTGCTGGCTAAAATGGGGGTCGCCCAGGCAGAGGCGGGTTTTGACATCCTCGGCCCCAGCGATATGATGGACGGTCGGGTGGGCTATATCCGGCACGCCCTTGACGCAGCGGGTTTTGCCGAAACCGGAATCATGGCCTATACCGCCAAATACGCCAGCGCCTTCTATGGTCCGTTCCGCGACGCCCTCGACAGCGCCCCCAGGGAAGGGGAAGAGATCCCCAGGGACAAAAAAACCTACCAGATGGACCCCGCCAACCAGCGGGAAGCCCTCATAGAAGCGGCGCTGGACGCCGCCGAAGGCGCCGACTTCCTGATGGTCAAACCGGCATTGAACTATCTCGATGTGATCGCGTTATTAAAACAGCACTTCGACCTCCCGATTGCTGCGTACCACGTCAGCGGAGAATGCGCCATGCTGCTGGCCGCCGCCCGCAACGGGTGGCTCGATTTTGACCGGGCCATGCCGGAAACCTTGCTGAGTATCCGGAGGGCCGGGGCTGACGTAATCATCACGTATTTTGCCAGGGCTTTCGCCCAAATGTACAGGTCATGAAAAAGATCATCCGGAAAATATTCATCCTGCCCATCCGGTTTTACCAGGCCGCCATATCGCCGATGTTGGGTCAGAAATGCCGGTTTCAGCCCACTTGTTCGCATTATATGGTGGAATCCATCGAGGAATGGGGGGTACTGAAGGGGGGCTGGCTGGGCCTGAAACGGATTTGGAAATGCCATCCCTGGGGCCCCTGGGGGTACGACCCGGTTCCCAAAAATCCCCGCAAAAAAAGAGAAAATGTTGCCGGATAGCTCCGTTGTAAAGGACCTCGCCAAACGCTATTTCAGCGATATACAGGGGGTTCGCCGGCATTTGCACCAGTTCCCGGAGCTTTCTTTCCAGGAAGAAGAAACCAGCCGGTTTGTCTGCGAAAAACTGGCGGCCTGGGGCATCCCCTACCAGGCAGGGGTAGGCGGTACAGGCGTCGTGGGCCTGATCAAAGGCGGCCGGCCGGGCGGAAAAACCCTGGCCCTGCGGGCGGATATGGACGCGCTGCCCATCCGGGAGGCAAACGACAAACCGTACGTTTCTGCGCGGCCGGGTATTATGCACGCCTGCGGCCACGATGCGCATACCGCCTGCCTGCTGGGCGCCGCCCGGATCCTGAACGATCTGAAGGCAGGCCTGCACGGCGACGTCAAACTCATCTTTCAACCGGGTGAAGAGAAAAACCCCGGCGGGGCCTCCATCCTGATCCGGGAAGGGGTGCTGGAAAATCCGCGCCCAGGCGTTATTTTTGGCCAGCACGTTTACCCGCAACTCGAAGCCGGGAAAGTGGGATTCCGCCCCGGTCAGTACATGGCCTCTTCCGACGAAATCTACCTGACCATCCGGGGAAAAGGCGGACACGGCGCCACACCCCAGGATTGTATCGACCCGATCGTGGTCAGCGCCCAGATCATCACCGCGTTGCAGCAACTGGTCAGCCGGTTTTCCGACCCCATCACGCCGGTGGTGCTCACCTTCGGTTATATCGCCTCCGACGGCGGTTCCACTAACGTTATCCCGGAGTCCGTCAAACTGAAAGGCACCTTCCGCGCCATGGACGAAAAATGGCGCCGGGAAGCTCATCAGAAAATGCGGCAATTGGTAGAAGGGATGGCAACAGCGATGGGCGCGCAGGCCGACCTGCATATCGACGCCGGGTATCCTTCCCTGCAAAACGACGAACCGCTCACCGGCCGGGCGATTGAATACGCAAAAAATTACCTGGGGCCCGCCAACGTCGCAGAACTGCCCATCCGAATGACCTCCGAGGATTTTGCCTGGTATTCCCACGAAATACCCGCTTGTTTTTACCGCCTGGGTACGGGAAATCCCACCCTGGGCATCACTTCACCCGTGCACTCCAACACCTTTGACATCGACGAATCGGCCCTGGAGACCGGCATGGGGTTGATGGCCTGGATTGCGGCTTCCGAACTGGAAACGGAGGGGTGATTTAGTTTGGAGTTGTTTGGGGTTGTTTGGGGTTGTTTGGAGTTGTTTGGGGTTGTTTATGTTGTTGGGGTAACGGCAGCCAACCACAATGAACCACAATGAACGATCGCGAACCACAACGAACCAAATTTCCCAACCATCCCGGGTAAAGACCGTCATTTCCCATCCATCGACGGAAATCAGTCGCTAAACGGCCAAATACTACCCTTCATCGGATTTTTTAAAAAATTTTATTTGGCGATGCAACATTTCGGTTTTTTCGGAGTTCTTTATATCAGAGTTTTTTCATACTAGTTCAATTTACAAGGTCGTGCCGCCCGGCACGACTTTTTTATTTTCTGTAATTTGCCTATCTTTTCGGCCTCATTCATATCAACACTAAAACCATGGCTTCACTAAAACTGGGTTCCACCGACAAGGGGGCTGTACCTGCCGATCGCAAGGGATTTTTTGATCTGTACCATGCCGCCTTCGCAGCGGACCTGAAACTCAAACGCAAATTCAGAGACGAAGCGACGGACGTCTGGCGGGATTTTGTAGAAATTCCAGGTACAAGCGTGAGCGAATTGCAGGAATTTCTGGTGGCTGCCGGATTTTTATCCGTGATCACCGAGCCGGGTATTTACGGTTACGTCACCCATGCCGCCGTGCGCCTGTTCCAGGAATACATCCGTTCCGTCGAAAAAATTGCGGCCATCGGTACGCCCGACGGCGTTGCGGGCCCCAATACCATGTCGCATGTAGCGCGCTGGAAAGCGGCTGGGCTTAAAAGCGAATACACCGCCTTTTCCGCCGATCAGCCCGGCATGGAATACCAGGTGTGGATGAACCTGCTGCAGCGATCCAAAGCCCATTTTCTGGCCAATACCAGCCCGGTGTTGCAATTGAGCGAGGTTTTTTCCAAACCCACCGATACCCTCAAATTGTCGGATTGGAACACGGACCCCCATGAGATCCATTTGCTGGGCATCCGCCGCGGCCAGGATAAAAAAGTAACCGCCAGGCGGGAAAACGACGACTTGTTTGTCCTGCTGTTCAACGGCATGGTGTTCAAGTTCTGGGGTTCCACCGACCCCGATCCGCATATGGCCGCCGATCGCAAAAAGGGGGACGAAGCGTTCCTCATGGAAGGGCAACACCGGTACCGCTTCGGCTGGCACAAGATCAGCGACGGCGGCAGGGTGTATCGCGCCCTGAAGCCTTTTCAACACGGTGTGCTGGTGTTCCGCGACCGGGACAATGTCAATGCCCTGACGGACGAAAACATCGCCAAAGGCATCGACGCCGAAACCAACCAAAGCATCAATATCCACTGGTCAGGTTCCGGCGACAGCAATTTTTCGGCGGGGTGCCAGGTCATCGCCGGCAAAAGTTATATCAACCACAAAGGCGAACTCGTCGACTGTTCCGCCTTTGCCGCCTCGAGTTACAGCGAACTGACCACCAAGACCCGCGGCGCCTACAACTTCCTGGCCGACCTGGTGCTGGCCCTCTCCGGCAAAGGCGTCGACAAGGTCTATTACACCCTCGGCCGCGATGAAACCCTGGACCTGGAGCCGACCCTGGGGGCCGTGTTCGCGGAGAAGGCGGTGGAACGGATGAAGAAGTTGCGGGATGTTTGATGCTGGATGCACATTCAGGCTCCGTTTCTTAGCGACCGGTTTTCTCCATTTGTTCAGAGCCGATCCATGCTGCCTTTTAACGGGATCATGCAGGTGAGACGGTATCCCCCGCTGGCGGGGTGTCGTGCGACATAAAGTTGTGACCCTTAAATGCGACATAAAGTTGTGTACTTT
>CAZLEF010000034.1:0-67305 GCA_964558465.1 uncultured Lewinella sp.
CGTATCAATCGTATCAATCGTATCAATCGTATCAATCGTATCAATCGTATCAATCTTTCAAAAACTCCATCTCCCTGATCTTTTCCAGGATTTCCGGATTTTTAAACGCGCTTTTATCAAACAAGTAGTTTTCCATCACCAGAAAATCCATTTCCGTGCGCAAAAAACAGCGCATGGCGTCTTCCGGGGAACATACCACGGGTTCTCCCCGGACGTTAAAACTGGTATTGACCACCAGGCTGTAACCTGTTTGTTCTCTGAACGCTTCCAGCAACGCATGAAATCTCGGGTTGGTTTGTTCATGGACCGTCTGCACCCGCGCGCTGAAATCGATATGCGTAACTGCCGGAATGTCCGACCTGAGATGGTACAATTTTTCTTTCAGGGGTAAGGCATGATACCCGCCCGGCAGGGATTTCCGCCGGTCTTTCCGCAGGCCCTGTACCAGCAACATGTACGGTGAAACGCTTCCCATTTCAAAATAATCGCGGGCGTCTTCCGCCAGCACCGACGGCGCAAACGGCCGGAAACTCTCGCGTTCCTTGATCTTGAGGTTCAGTTTGAGTTGCATATCCGGGTTGCGGGCATCCCCCAGAATGCTTCGGCTGCCCAATGCCCTCGGGCCAAATTCCTGCCGGCCCTGAAACCAACCCACTACTTTGCCTTCGCCGATCAGGCCTGCCACTTCATTTACCAATTGCTTTTCGTCCTCCGGTTTTCTGAAGGGCATTTTGTATTTCCTGGCGATCCGCTCAATTTCAAGGTCCGAAAACACAGGCCCCAGATAGGCGCCATTCATCCCGTCCAAACCGGCCGGCAGGGCTCTTGTTTGCTCAAAATAGATATGTTCTGCAGCCAGAGCCGCTCCTACCGCGCCTCCCGCATCGCCCGCAGCCGGCTGGATAAACAAATTCGAAAACAAACCCGATTCCAGGAGTTTCCCGTTGGCTACGCAGTTCAGCGCCACCCCCCCGGCAAGGCAAAGGTTCTTCGAACCGGTGAGCCGCCTGGCCTCCGCAGCCATGGCCAGCACGATCTTTTCCGTCACCCGCTGGATAGCCAGCGCCAGATTGCAATGTTTTTGCTCCATTTCAGCTTCCGGCGAACGGGTCCCGAAACCAAATAAATTCCGCCATTTTTGTTCCCGGATCATTCGCAAACCCACTGCATAATTGAAATAGGCCTGGTTGAGCCAGATGGAGCCGTCTGCCTTGATGTTCACCAATTCGGTTTCGATCAGTCGCTCAAAATGGCTGACTTCCTCAGCATCCGGGTCTCCGTAAGGCGCCAATCCCATCAGTTTGTATTCGCCGGAATTGACCTTAAACCCAAGGAAATAAGTGAATGCGGAATAAAGCAAACCAATGGAATGCGGAAAATGAAGCTCTTTCAGGATGGTGATCTCATTGCCATTCCCCATACAGATGGACGCCGTGGCCCATTCGCCTACCCCATCAAGGGTCAGGATAGCGGATTCCTCAAAAGGTGAAGGGTAAAAGGCGCTGGCCGCATGGCTCAGGTGGTGTTCCGGAAACAACAGCGCCGGCATCCGGCGAACATCCGGGTCCAATGCCTTCAGTTCCCTGCGGATCATGTCCTTCAGAAACAGTTTTTCTTTCACCCATACCGGCATGGCTTTGATAAAAGAAGCAAGGCCCCTGGGCGAAAAGTTGTAATACGTTTCCAGCAACCTTTCAAATTTGAGGTAAGGTTTGTCGTAAAAAGCGACCGCATCCAGTTCATCCAGCGATAATCCGCTGTATTCCAGGCAAAAACGGATGGAATGGCCCGGAAAACCGGGGTCGTGCTTGAGGCGGGTGAACCATTCTTCCTGGGCAGCTGCAACAATCTTGCCGTCCACCGTTACAGAAGCCGCCGAATCGTGGTAAAAAGCGGAGATGCCTAGGATTTTCATGGTTTAGAAATGGAAATTTTGCGACAATGGCTGATGGGGTTTGGGGTGGTTTGGGGTGGTTTGGGGTGGTTTATTATTGTTATGCTGCCGTTACCCCAACAACAACAATAAACAACAAAGTTTTAAAACCGCCCCGGCTCGGCCTCCTGCATCAACCGGAAAACGGCCTCATAAACATCTTCCACATTGGGTTTGGACCAATAATCCCCGTCCGTACCGTAGGGCGTGCGATGCGCCTGCGCGGTGACGCAAACAGGTGAAGAATCGAGGTACCGGTAACCGCCGTGGCCCTCCAGCACCTGTTGCATCATAAAAGCGGAAGCGCCGCCCGGTACATCTTCATCGAGAAAGAGGATGCGGTTGGTTTTTTTCAGGGAGCCCAGTATCGTGCCGTCCAGATCAAACGGCAAAAGGGTTTGCACATCGATCAATTCCACCGATATGCCGTCATGGGCCAACAAATCACAGGCTGCCTCAGCGATCCTGACGCAGGCCCCATAGGTTACAATGGTGATATCCCGGCCTTCCCGCATAATTTCCGGCTGCCCGATGGCTACGGTATATTCTCCTATATTTTCCGGCATTTTTTCCTTGAGCCGGTAGCCGTTCAGGCATTCGATCAGCAGGGCCGGGTCGTCCGACTGCATCATGGTGTTGTACATGCCCGCTGCCTGCACCATGTTGCGGGGTGTAAGAATATAAATTCCCCTCAGGCCGCCCAACAGGACGCTCATTGGAGAGCCGGTATGCCAGATCCCCTCCAGTCGGTGCCCCCTGGTCCGGATGAGCAAGGGCGCGCATTGGGTGGAGTTGCTTCGGTAGCGCAACGTTGCCAGATCGTCGGAAAGGGGAGAAAAAGCATAGATCAGATAATCCAGGTATTGAATTTCCGCCAAAGGGCGAAGGCCGCGCATCGCCATGCCGATGGCCTGGCCGATGATGGTCCATTCGCGAATGCCGGTATCAAAGACGCGTTTTTCTCCGTATTTCTCCTGCAGGCCTGCCAGCCCCTGGTTGACCCCTCCGATCTTTCCCACGTCCTCGCCAAAGGCATAAAAATTGGGATATTTGGCCAGGGTCCGGTCAAAAAAAGTGTTCAGTATTTCAAAACCATTGATCGAAGGCGCATTGTCCGCGTATTGGGGTTTTACCACCGGCGCCTTGAGCGCTGAGCGTTTGGTTTCGCTGTAAAGATGGGAGGAATAGCGCCGGCGCATCGCCTGGTCTGTTTCCTCAAATCCGGCTTTTAATTGTTGAATAGCCCGGCTGTCTTCGTTTCTGACGGCAAAAAGCACCCGCCTGGCAATCCTGACCATTTCAGCCCGGAAGGGGGTAATCAGATTTTTGAATTCTTCATAACAGGGGCCAACCCGTTCTTTCTGCGAGGTTTCATCGAGTATGTTCCGGATCAGGCCGTCCAACTGGCGGCGGATGGCGTCCGTAGGTTCAAAATACCGTTTCCAGGCCCGGTTGCGCGCCTCCCGCACTTCTTTGACCGCACGGGCCTCCAGTGCCTTCAGTTGTGCTTCTCCGGCGTATCCATTGGCCTGGATCCAAAGCCGGAACTGCCGGTTGCAATCATATTTTTGTTCCCAGGCCAGTCTTTCCTCCGATTTGTACCGCTCATGGGAACCGGAAGTGGAATGGCCCTGCGGCTGTGTCAGCTCTTCAATATGGTAAACGGACGGGGTGTGTGTACGGCGCATTTTTTCGGTACCCCGCCGGAACAAAGCGCATAACGCCGGATAATCCCAGCCTTTGACCTTATAAATATCCAGTCCGTCGCCCGGTTTTTCTTCCTGGAATCCGGAAAGAACGGCGGATATGCTCTCTTTGGTGGTCTGGTATTTGGTGGGGACGGAGATCCCGTAGCCGTCATCCGCTACAACGACCGCCAAAGGAACTTGCAGCACACCGGCAGCATTCACTGTTTCCCAAAATACGCCTTCCGTTGTGCTGGCGTCGCCGATAATGCAAAAACAAACCTCGTTCCCGTTGTTGGTGAAGGCGTTATCTCCAAGGTGGGTGGCTTCCCGGTAGACCTTTGAAGCAAATGCCAGACCAAGCCCGCGGGCCATCTGTCCGGCGGTAGTGGAGATGTCGGAAGACAGGTTGTATTGTTCACGAAGTGGCAGCCAGTTTCCTTCCTGGTCTACAAAAGGCGTGGCATGGTGGTTGTTCATTTGCCTGCCGCCGGAAAAGGGGTCGTTGTCGCCGTCTGCGTACAACTGGGCGAACATATCCTCCAGGCTGGCTATGCCCAGCGCCAGCAGCAGCGTATGCCCCCGGTAATAATCCGCCCGGAAGTCTCCCCGTTTAAAAGCCTTGGCCATGGCAATCTGGAAGAGCTCTTTGCCGTCGTCGGAAACTCCGAATTTGGCTTTGCCCGTCAAAACTTCTTTCCGGATATAAAGGCTGAATTCCCTGCTCAGGCAGCAGATATAGTAATCGTGCAGCACTTCTTCCGCCCCAATGGCTTTTGCAGGGTAATTGGCGATGGTTTTTTCCAATTTTGGCTGGCAGCTGGTTTGTAAAACAAGACTCCCGGCAAAGATACAATAAATTTAATTTGGGGTGGCGCGGCAGGAAGAATTGAGCCGGTTTCGGTCATCCAAAAGTTGCGTTTTTTACAAAATCTAAACCCAAAAGACCGAGCGCCAAAACAAAACAAGACCAAATAAAATCAATACTGCGCCCGATATGCGGCGCAATAAAACAATATGATTTTCTTTTAACCAGGGCCTGATCTTTTTTGCCAGCAATACCTTGGCAAGATCCGTGAGGATGATTACGCCCAGAATGCTGCCGAAAAAAAAGCCTGCCTGGCGCCTGCCCCAGTTTTCAGCCAGCACGTAGGCCGTCATGACCGTAATCCAGAAAAAAACAGTAAAAGGATTGACCGTATTGATGAGAAACCCCTTCACCCATAAAGCCGCATAGGTGGAGGGCAAGTGGCCGCCGGTTGGCCTGGGCGCCCTGGGCCGGGTAAAAACCGTATACAACCCAAAAAGCGATAAAACAATCCCTCCTGCAATGCCGAGGTGGGCGGCATAAGTTTGCCAACTCACCCAACGCTGAAGGGCTTCAAGCCCGCTGTATACGCCAATGATAAACATCAGATCGCTGACCCAGACCCCCAGACCAATGGCTGCTCCCGCCCGGAAACCCGATTCTACCCCCGCCTGCACCAGGGCAAAAAAGATCGGCCCCGTCATGACGGCCAGAACCAGCCCTAACTTGATCCCCTGCCAGATAATATCTGCGTTGGTGGCCATTGATGTATTTTGAGGAACTGAGGAACTGAGGAACTGAGGAATCGAAATCAGTTCCTCGATTCCTCAATAATAAGATTTATTTCAACACCAGCAAAGGGTGTGTGGTCATCATGGCCATTTTTTTGGTCTGGCTCTTGTGGAACAAACGTTCCAGGAAAGGATAATGCGGCCCGTACATGATGACGAGGTCTGCCTTGCGATCATTGGAAAAAGCTTCCAGTTCCGCAGGTATATCCTTCCCGCTCAGGCTGTGAAACTGTATTTGAAGGGCAGGCGACTTGTTTTCAAAAAAACCGCCCAGGAAAGCAAAATCCATTGCCTCCTCAATCGATTCACCGGTTTGCACATGCACACAATGCAGGGTAACCCCGAATGGTTCCAGCATTTTGCCGGCACGCCAGATCTGGAGGGGGTCGGCCTCCCGGAGGTTGGAGCCATAGACTACGGTATGGATATCCTGGACTGCTGCCTTTTCGGGTACGACCCAAACCGGGCAATGCGCGTGGCTGATCACGCCGGCTGCGACGCTGCCGAACACTTTTTCCAGCACATTGTGTTCGCCATTGGTCCCCATTACGATCAGATCCACCTCTTCATTTTTGGCCAGGCGGTTGATGGATTCCACCGGGGCGCCGACTTCCACTTCCTGGTAAATTTCCGGGATGGATTTTAACAGACCGGCAGCCTGCACCTGAGCCAACCCTTTTTCCACAAACCCAGGCAGCAAGGTGGAACGGACCGCCTCGATTTTGTCATTGGTCGCACGCGCTGCCACCGTTGGCAGATCCATCATTTCATATTCAGGATAAACGACGTGGGTGATCAGGATCCTGGCCCCGTAACGGTCGGCCAGCATCAGGCAATACCGCCAGGCATTCTCAGCCGTTAGGGAAAAATCGGTCGGGAACAATATTTTTGATACCTCTTTCATGGTCCTTTTTTATCTGCAATTTTGACAAAAAAAGAGAAGGCATCAATGATTTCAGACAGGGAGAATGTTGATAATAATCAGTGGGGGGGTTGGCCCGCCTACGCCACGCTTTAAGGCGTGGCTGCGGCGGGTAAAGGTTGGGGGTTGTTTGGAGTGGTTGGGGGTTGTTTGGAGTGGTTTGGAGTGGTTTGAGGTTGTTTGGGGTTGTTTGGGGTTGTTTGGGGTTGTTTGTCCATAGGTCCTCCTTTGGAGGGGGTTTCGAATCCTCAGTTCCTCGAATCCTCGAATCCTCAGTTCCTCGAATCCTCGAATCCTCGATTCCTCGATTCCTCAGTTTGAGGATTTGAGGCGGTCAGGTTTCCGTTAAACTATTCCCTCTGCCCGGGATACTTGTCGTGCCTCGGAATGGGTTCAACGAGCAGCACGCGGTTATCGATCACATCGACCACCCTGACCGGCGTACCGCGCGGGATCTCCTGGCCGGCGGTGATGGCCTCCAGTTCACGGGGCGCCTCCCGAAGATTGAGGTGTACTTTTCCGAATCCGTTCCGGTGAGAAGGGATGGGTTGCAAAACCTCACCAACGCTGGTGCGGTAATCTCCGGTCTTTTTTCCGGACTTTGTTTTGCGGGATGCAACCTTCTGGTGAAGGAAGATAACAGAAAAACCGGCAATAGCGGCAACAGCCGGCATCCAGTACCAGTTGGCCGGCGTAAGGAAAAGCGCATTGGACCAACCCAGAACAGCAAAAAACAAAAAGACCTGCTGCGCGTTTAACCACCGTTTTGAATCCGGGACTTCCTTCCGGTCCTGGTACATTTCAAACTGGCGAAGCACAAAAAAGATACCCAGCAACAGCGTGCAAATGATTGCTATGCTCCAGAAAGCCTGCTTCAACGCGTCAAGGCTGCTCCACCATCCTGCAATAAACAGTAACTGCATCTTTCATGATTGCTTCATCCGGCAAAATTAGGCCGGCTTCGGGAAAGAACCCGATTCAATAGACGAAAGCCCGGTCTTTCTCGGCAAACGGATGATCCGGCGGGCAGTCCTGCAGTTGCCTCCGTCGCCGATCTGTGTGGCTCTGGCGGATAAAAACCAGCGGTCTTTGCAGCGGATTTTGTAAGGGAAACGCAGCAAGGACTGCCAACTGTGCCACTGGGACCTCTTTGGGGCAGACGGCCACCTGCCAACTAAAAAAACTGTTTCCCCTCTTTTCTTGGCCCGCCCAAAGAATTCCCGTACTTTTGTGTTATGATTCCCATCATTCCTGCGACTGACATGGTTGAAGTAAAACTGTTTTCTGGATCAAAATCCCGCTATTTATCCGAGCAAATTGCGGATTTCTACCAACAACCCCTCGGCGACCTGGAAATCCTGCGGTTCAGCGACGGTGAAATGCAGCCGGTCATCAAAGAATCCGTCCGGGGCGCTTTTGTGTTTTTTATCCAATCCACTTTCGCGCCTGCCGAAAACCTGATGGAACTCCTGCTGCTGATCGATGCCGCCAAACGAGCCTCCGCCGGCTACATCACCGCAGTGATCCCTTATTTCGGGTACGCGCGTCAGGACCGAAAGGACAAACCCCGGGTTCCCATTTCCGCCAAACTGGTGGCAGACCTCCTGGAAGCCGCCGGCGCCAACCGGATCATGACCATGGACCTGCACGCCGACCAGATCCAGGGTTTTTTCAATATCCCCGTTGACCACCTGCAAAGCGAAGCCATTTATTTTCCTTATTTGCAGGAACAAGACCTGAGCAACGTCATTTTTGCCTCTCCCGACGTGGGTGGCGTCAAACGGGCCCGCATTTACGCCAAACAATTCAACCGCAACCTGGTCATCTGCGATAAATACCGGAAAAAAGCCAATGAAATTGCCGGAATGACCGTCATCGGTGACGTAGACGGCGCAGATGTCATCCTTGTCGACGACCTCGCCGATACCGCAGGCACCCTTTGCCGGGCCGCAGAAGCCCTGATGGAAAAAGGCGCAAAAAGTGTCCGGGCTTTGTGCACCCACCCTGTTCTTTCAGGAAAAGCCTTCGAAAACATCGAAAATTCACACCTCACCGAGCTGCTGGTCTGCGACACCATCCCGTTTCAAAAAAAATCTCCCAAGATCAAGGTCATGTCCACCGGAAAGCTTTTTGCGCGCGCTATCCGCAATACTCATGAGCATAAATCCATTTCGGCTTTGTTTGTGGGAGGATAGTTCGATTGATTCGATTGATTCGATTGATTCGATTGATTCGATTGATTCGATTGATTCGATCCAATCAATAAAAAAATATTCCCCACACTAAAGAATATTCCAACAATCTCCTATCTTTGCGCGCCCATTCAGGGATTGGAACTTTTTGGGAAGCGGAAAAATTAAATCAATCATGAAGGAACTTGTTGCTATTAAAGGCGAACCACGCGCTGACCTTGGCAAAAAAGGCGCCAAAAGCGTGCGGCATAATGGTAAAATACCCTGTGTTTTATATGGCAAAGATGGAGTCGTACATTTCTCCGTTACTCCGCCTGATGTAAAAAGCATCGTATATACTTCCGATTTTAAACTGGCCGAAGTAGAAGTAGCCGGTAAAAAATACAAGTGTTACCTGAAAGACAAACAATTCCACCCGGTGGATGAAAAGATCCTCCACCTGGATTTCCTGGCGCTTTCAGATGGCCAGAAGATCAATGTGGAAGTCCCCGTACGATTCAGCGGCCAGGCCAAAGGCGTGAAAATCGGCGGCAAATTGCAGCAAAATCTGCGCACCGTCAAAATCAAAACCACACCGGAATTCCTGGTTGAGGAAGTCACCGTAGATGTATCCCACCTGGAATTGGGCCAATCCATCCGGGTCCGCGATATCGCTCCGATCAAAGGCGTGGAGATCATGAATTCGCCGGGTATTCCCCTGGCGACCATCGAGATCCCGCGTGCATTGCGCAGCGCAACCACCGCAGCTGAGAAGGCTTAATACGCCGCAGCATACTTTCATCCGTACAAAAGGCGTACCCTGGCAAGGTGCGCCTTTTGTGTTTATAGTGTTTCAGCGTTAACCATGTAACCATACAACCATGAAAAACCTCCTCCGCGTAAGCCTCCTTCAATCCGCCCTTCACTGGGAACAAATACAGGCAAACCTTGACAACTTTTCCAGGCGCATCAACCTCCTGGCAGGCCAAACCGACCTGATCCTTTTGCCGGAAATGTTTTCAACCGGTTTCACCATGAACGCCGCCAACCTGGCCGAAACCATGACCGGCCCCACCCTCCTCTGGATGACCCGCCAGGCCGAATCCACCGGCGCCGCAGTCGCAGGCAGCTTTATCGCCACAGAAAACGGCCGGTATTTCAACCGTTTCGTGTTTATGCAGCCGGACGGCCAATACCATACCTACGACAAACGCCACCTCTTTACCCTGGCCGGCGAACACGAACATTTTACCCCTGGCGCTACCCGCACGGTCATCGAATGGAAAGGCTGGAAGCTCCTGCCCCAGATCTGTTATGACCTGCGTTTCCCGGTCTGGAGCCGCAATACCGACGATTATGACCTGCTTCTCTATGTCGCCAACTGGCCTGACCGCCGCGGATTCCACTGGCGCTCGCTCCTCACGGCCCGGGCCATTGAAAATCAGGTGTACACCCTCGGCCTCAATATCACCGGGACAGACGGCAACGGATTGGAATACGCCGGGGACTCCGCCATCACCGATTATTCAGGCCATACCCTCCTCCGCGTTTCCCGCCTGGAAGAAACCCTGACCGCTACCTTGGACCTGGAAAGCCAGCAAGCTTACCGGCTGAAACTGGGATTTTTGAAGGACCGGGATGGGTTTGAGATTTTGGGGTGAGGAGGGGCCCGCGCGGCACCTGCCCCTGAAGGGGGCCTGCGCTTCTGGGCCGTATTCAAACCAGCCGATTCCGATTTTACCCCGACAACCCAACCCTTGCCCCTGAAGGGGGAAGGTAATATTGCAATTGAATGGCTCAACAAAATTCAGATCCTGGCTGCAATTTGAGTCTTGATAGCCTCTAGTGCCCCTGACACTAAATTCCTTAACATTAAATGGCCCCTTTTGCCGCCATACTGCGTTGCTCGTTGGTCATATAGTCCCGCTATGCTCCCGCCTCGCGCCTTGTCTGACGACAAAATGGTCTCATTTAATCTGTTAAGTTACTTAATGCCAGGGGCACTAGTACTTCAGGTAAATTTTGTATTATTTCTTCGTTTGAAAACCGGATTACTTTAATGCCAAGGCTTTCCAGCCTGGCGGTTCTTTCCTCGTCTGCAGATATTTGAAAGGGATCGTCGTGATATTTACCATCTAATTCTATTGCCAACCTGGCTTTATGACAATAAAAATCAAGGATATACCTGTCAACCGGATGTTGTCGTCTGACTTTTATCCCACCTATTTGATTTAGTCGGACATTATTCCATAAGGTTTCTTCGGCCGGAGTCATTCTGTTCCGCAAGTCCTCCGCAAATCTAAAAATAGGTTTTCTTGCACCAAAGTGCATTCTGGGCTTTTCTTCTTCCATTTTTGTGGTTTTAGGTTTTAAAATGTAAAATTAAAAAATATTTTTGAGAAATTTTATGCAGATTTATCAGAAATATGGTGCTATACTCAACGGCAGTAGGTTTTGTGCCAGCCCATACTGGTTGTGCCCACGCTCACCCCGTCCCCGCGTCTTCTGCGCGGCAGGCTCTAAAGGCGGCGCCTTCCCATAAATGCACAAAACCTACTACAGCGAAGTATATAACCATCCGCTCACTTTTGAACGGCTCAGAAGCGCCGGCCCCCTCCAGGGGCAGGGGCAGCGCGGGCATTTTCCTCCATCCCCCACAATAAAAACCCCGAAATTCGCATCTTAACTAAAAAAAAACATGACCCGATCCACCCTGTTCTTTTTTGCCCTGTTCCTGACCGCCACAGCAAGCGCACAACCTGATTTTTACCAAAACGAAACGTATACTTTTTCCGAAGCCGATAGTTTGCGCGGCATGTTGCGCCCGGAACGCACCTGCTACGACGTCACCTTCTACGACCTCAACATCAAAGTTGAACCCGAACGCCAGTTCATCGGCGGATATGTGGAGATCCGGTTTAATGCCCTCGAAGATTTTACCCGCCTCCAGATCGACCTGTACGACAATATGAAAATCCTGAAAATCGAACAGGAGGGCAAGGCGTTGACGTACGAACGCCGGTTCAATGCGGTTTTTGTCGACTTCCCGCCCCTGAAAAAGGGCTCTGTCAATCGTTTCCGGGTCTATTACGAAGGTATTCCCCAGGCAGCTCAAAATCCGCCCTGGGACGGCGGGTTCGTCTGGGCGCACGACGAAAAAGACCGCCCCTGGATCGGCGTAGCCTGCGAGGGCGACGGCGCCAGCCTTTGGTGGCCCAACAAGGATCACCTCTCCGACGAGCCGGACAGCATGTCGATCCGGGTTTCCGTTCCTTCCGATCTGATATGCGTGGCCAACGGCAACCTGCGCAATACGGTTGACCAGGGCGATTTTACCCGGTACGACTGGTTTGTATCCTACCCGATCAACAATTACAATGTATCGGTCAATATCGCCCATTACGGCCATTTTTCTGACGCTTATACCGCCGCCGACGGAGACCGGCTTGCGCTGGATTATTACGTGCTCGATTACAACATCGACAAGGCCCGCAAACATTTTGAACAGGTCAAACCCATGCTGGCCTGTTACGAACAATATATGGGCAAATACCCGTTCTGGAACGACGGATTCGCCATGGTCGAAACGCCCTACCTGGGTATGGAACACCAGGGGGCCATCGCCTACGGCAACCAGTACATGCGGGGTTACCTGGGCGGCATGATCCCAAAAGGCATGGACTGGGACTATATCATCATCCACGAAACGGGGCACGAATACTATGGCAACAGCATCAGTTGCAACGACCTGGCCGAAATGTGGATTCACGAATCCTTCACCACTTACCTCGAATCGGTCTATGTGGAATGCCGGTACAGTTACGAAGACGCACTCCAATACCTGCGCATGCAACGGTTCGGCATCCTGAACCGGGAGCCCATTATCGGGCCCAAGGGTGTAAACTGGGAAGACTGGGAGGGCGGCGACCACTACAACAAAGGCGCCTGGATGCTGAATACCCTGCGCCACGCCATCGGCAATGATGACCTCTGGTGGGATATTTTCAAAGGGTTTTATCAGGCCCATGCCCGGTCCAATATCAACAGCGAAGACTTCTTCGGGTACGTCAATCAAAAGACCGGTCAGGATTGGACCCCCTTCTTCGATCAGTATTTGCGTTACCCCGGTATTCCCACCCTGGAATATGTATTGAAAGAAAAAGGCAAGGACCTGATCGTGCGTTACCGCTGGGCAGCTGATGTTCCCGGGTTCAATATGCCCGTTCTTTTGGGCGATCCGGACAACCTGACGCGGCTGCAACCCACGGTCGAATGGCAGGAAACCACGATTAAAGGCCTGCAGATCAAGGATTTTGACGTAGCAACAGACCGTTTTTATATCCGGACGAAGAGAAGTTAATAAAAGAAAAACAACCGGCTGACGACGGAAACTGGCCGACTGTCGACTTCCGGCAGGAGATCCGTCAACTTTCGTTACTTTTGTACCATGATCGAAATCGCCAAAGGTAACAAAACGGCCCTTGTCTTCGGCGCCACCGGCCTCGTGGGCGGCTTCTGCCTCCGGCAGTTGCTCGAACATCCGGTTTATACCAAAGTGGTCGCCTTTACCCGCCGGCCGCTCAAGCTGACCCATCCCAAACTGGTGGAACAGATCGTGGATTTCGACAAACCGGATTCTTTTTCCGACCTGGTCAAAGGCGACGACCTTTATCTTTGCCTGGGTACCACCATGGACCGGGCAGGCAGCCGGGCAGGTTTCTACCGGGTGGATTTCACCTACAGCTTCCAGGTGGCTAAAATGGCCTCCCTGAATAAAGTCAACCAGCTTTTGCTCGTATCTTCCGTAGGGGCCGGCAGGGATTCCCTGTTTTATTACAGCCGGGTCAAGGGCGAACTGGAAGACGCTGTCAAAAAACTCCCTTTCTGGGCCATCCATATTTTCCAGCCGTCTGTGCTGCTGGGTGAGCGCAACGAAAACCGCTGGGGCGAAGAAATCGCCGGCAGGATCGGCCGGGTCATCGACAGTATCACCGGCGGCCTGCTGAGCAAATACCGGCCCGTTGAAGCGGAAGTGGTGGCGCAGGCCATGATTGCTGCGGCACAAGGACTGAAGAGCGGGCTGCGGGTGTACCCGTCGCATTACCTGCAGGAAATGGCGGAGGCCGAAGACCGCAAACGGCTAACCTAATGCCTGAAAAACCGACAGAATTTTCCCTACCTTCGCCCCTTCAATCAGAAAATCCGATCAACAAAGGCGCCGTATGAATCCATCTAAAAAAGTTTCCAACATCACCATAAAAGTCGGCCTCGACGAGGCCAATATCCCCGAATCCATCGAATGGCAATCAGAGGACAGTCCAAACGGCAATACCGCCAACAACGCCAAAGCCATGCTGCTCTCCTTTTTTGACGGCGACGCCCTCGAAACCCTCAAGATCGACCTCTGGACCAAAGAGATGCAGGTGGAGGAAATGGACCGTTTCATGTTCCAGACCCTGCGCGCCCTGGCAGACACCTATTTCCGGGCCACCCAGAACGCACAACTCGCCGGCGATATGCAGCGATTTGTCCACTATTTTGGTGAACAAACCGCGATCATCCCAAAATCAAAAGGGTAATTTTTTTGTAAACTGCCAAATGTTTTTACCTTTGCCACCCGGTGGACGGCGTACAGCCTGCTCCCGCTGAACCCCCCCAGGGCGGAAACGCAGCAAGGGTAGGTGGTTGAGCGGTTGGTGCGTCCGTTCACCCCATTTTTTTCCTTCCTTTTCCTTCCGTAGCGATCCGATCGCTCGAGCGATCGGATCGCTAAAACCAAAGGCCCATGTCGCACCTCGATCGAAAAAAATACTGGCGGACCAACCTGCTTTTTGTCGCCATTTTACTTCTGATCTGGTTTCTGGTATCTTACGTTTTTGGCATTTTTCTGGCCGATTACCTCAACCGGTTCCGCATCGGCGGAGCCCCCCTGGGTTTCTGGTTTGCCCAGCAAGGCGCCATCTATATTTTCATTGTTCTGATCTTTGTTTATGTTTACCTGATGAACCGGCTGGACCGAAAATTCAACGTCGACGAGGAATAGCCGCCTTTTCACCCAATACCTATAACCTGAGAAAATGGATACTCAAATCTGGTGGACTTTAGGGATCGTTTGTCTGACCTTTGCACTTTATATAGGGATCGCCGTCTGGTCGAGAGCCAGATCAACCGCCCAGTTTTATGTGGCAGGCGGCGGCGTTTCACCCCTGGCCAACGGCATGGCTACTGCTGCCGACTGGATGTCCGCCGCCTCCTTCATCTCCATGGCCGGCCTGATCAGTTTTATGGGCCGCGACGGCGGGGTTTATCTCATGGGCTGGACGGGCGGTTACGTGCTGCTGGCCCTGTTGCTGGCGCCCTATCTGAGGAAGTTTGGCAAGTTCACAGTTCCGGATTTCATCGGCGACCGGTATTATTCCAACGTCGCGCGGACGGTTGCCGTTATTTGCGCCATTATCGTTTCATTCACCTATGTCGCCGGGCAGATGCAGGGTGTAGGCCTGGTATTCAGCCGGTTCCTGGAGGTCAGGATTGAAACGGGCGTATATATCGGCATGGCCATTGTCTTTTTTTATGCAGTTCTGGGCGGCATGAAAGGCATCACTTATACCCAGGTGGCGCAATACTGCGTACTGATATTCGCGTACATGGTGCCCGCTTTTTTCATCTCCTTTAAAATTACCGGCACTCCAATCCCGCAATTGGGTCTCATCGGGAATATCAGTGACGGAAGTGGCATGTATTTCCTGGATAAACTGGACCAGTTGAACCGGGACCTGGGTTTTGCGGAATATACGGACGGGACCAAATCGACCATCGACGTATTTGCCATCACCTTTGCCCTCATGGTCGGTACCGCCGGACTGCCCCATGTGATCATCCGGTTTTTTACGGTGCCCAGGGTAAAGGACGCCCGGTTGTCAGCCGGTTGGGCATTGATTTTTATCGCCATTCTGTATACCACCGCGCCGGCCATTGCCGCCTTTGCCCGGACCAACCTGATCCATACGGTTTCCAACCAGGAATATGCGGCTATGCCCACCTGGTTCAAAAAATGGGAGGCCACCGGATTGCTCACGTTTGAGGATAAAAACAAGGATGGGAAGGTGCAATACGTGGCGGATGCTGAAAAAAACGAACTCAGGATCAACAACGATATCATGGTGCTGGCCAATCCGGAGATCGCCAATCTGCCGCCCTGGGTCATTGCCCTCGTTGCAGCGGGCGGCCTGGCAGCCGCGCTTTCTACTGCTGCCGGGTTATTGTTGGTTATTTCCACCGCTATTTCCCGCGACCTGATCAAAATGCAGATCAAACCTGATATCAGCGAAAAATGGGAATTGCGCTGGGCTCGCATCGGCGCCGCAGTTGCCGTTCTGGTTGCCGGTTATTTCGGTATCAACCCGCCAGGTTTTGTCGCCGCAGTTGTAGCGCTGGCCTTCGGGTTGGCGGCCGCTTCCTTTTTCCCGGCCATTTTGCTGGGGATATTTGACAAACGAATGAACCGCGAAGGCGCTGTTACCGGCATGGTGACAGGTATTTCCCTGATGATCTTTTACATGCTCAAATTTAAATTCAACCTCTTTGGCATGACCACACCCCAGGATTGGTGGTTCGGGATCTCACCGGAAGGATTCGGAACGGTGGCCATGTTTGTCAATCTGATGATAGCCCTGGTCATTTCCCGGGTTACAACCCCGCCGCCGGCTCAGGTGCAGGCGATTGTGGAGGATATTCGCATTCCCAGAGGCGCCGGCGAAGCACACGGGCATGGGTAATGCTTCGACTACGCTCAGTTGATTGCCCATGGCTCACAACTAAATGCTCATGGCTCGCAGCTCAAAACTCGCAGCTCACAACTCGCAACTAAATGCTCATGGCTCAAAACTCCTGGCTCACAGTTCCTACCCAGGAAATTAAAATCATAATTCTGGTTGCAGAAAATCATCCTTTTTAATTTTCTAATCCTGGCAAGTCCCTTTATTTTTGCCAAAAACGAAGAACATGTCAACACAGATAAAATCTTTTGAGGAATACCAGAACGAATACCGGCGCAGCATTAAAGACCCGGATGGTTTTTGGGCCGAACAAGCCTCCGCGTTTTCCTGGCACAAACCCTGGGATAAAGTCCTGGAATGGGACTTCAGGAACCTCGATGTGAAATGGTTTCCGGGTGGCCGGCTCAACATCACGGAGAACTGCCTGGACCGGCACCTGAAGGACCGCGGCGACCAGGTGGCCATCATCTTCGAGCCCAACAACCCCGACGCTCCCAACAAAACGTATACTTATCGCCAACTCTATTCCGAAGTCTGCAAAGCAGCCAATGCTTTGAAAGCAATGGGCATCCGCAAAGGCGACCGGATCTGTTTTTATATGCCCATGGTACCGGAACTGGCCATAGCAGTGCTGGCCTGTGCACGGGTCGGCGCCATCCATTCCGTAGTATTTGCCGGATTTTCAGCCAGTTCACTTGCCGACCGCATCAAAGATGCCGGTTGTAAAATGGTCATCTGCTCGGATTACAACAGCCGGGGCAACAAAAATATCCCGGTCAAGGCGGTGGTCGACGAAGCGCTGGCTATGGGCTGCGATACCGTCGAATCCGTCCTTGTCCACCGGAACACCGGCGAAGCCCTCCACTGGAATGCCGGACGCGACCATTGGTGGCACGAACAGACCGAGCCGCAAAAAACGGATTGCCCGGCTGAGGTCATGAACAGTGAAGACATGCTGTTTATCCTGTATACCTCAGGGTCTACCGGCAAACCCAAAGGCGTTGTACATACCTGCGGCGGTTATATGGTGTACACGAGTTATACTTTCCGCAATGTATTTCAATACCAGGATGGCGATATATTCTGGTGTACTGCCGACGTGGGCTGGGTCACCGGCCACTCGTACATCGTTTACGGGCCATTGTTGTCCGGCGCAACTACGGTCATCTTTGAAGGGATTCCCACTTACCCCGACCCGGGCAGGTTCTGGCAAACCGCAGCGAAACTCAAAGTCACCCAGTTCTATACGGCCCCGACGGCCATTCGCGCCTTGATGGCTTTCGGCGACGAATATGTCTCGCGTCACGACCTGAGCAGCATCAAATTGCTCGGATCCGTCGGTGAACCCATCAACGAAGAAGCATGGGAATGGTACCACAAGGTGGTCGGTAAAGGTCGCTGCCCGATCGTGGATACCTGGTGGCAGACCGAAACCGGCGGGATCATGATCTCCGGATTGGGCGGTTTAAGCCCGATGAAACCTTCCTTTGCGGGGTATCCGCTGCCGGGCATCCAGCTTTGCCTGATGGACGGCGCCGGTAACGAGATCAACGGTAATAATGTGGAAGGCGTTCTTTGCATCAAATTCCCGTGGCCTGCCATGATCCGCACCACCTACGGCGACCATGAACGCTGCCGGCAAACCTATTTTTCCACCTACGACAATATGTATTTCACCGGCGACGGCGCCCGGCGCGACGAGGACGGCATGTACCGGATCATCGGCCGGATCGACGACGTAATCAACGTGAGCGGCCACCGGATGGGTACCGCCGAAGTGGAAAACGCCATCAACGAACACCCGAATGTGGTCGAATCAGCCGTGGTAGGCTTTCCGCATGAGATCAAAGGCCAGGGGATCTACGCTTACGTGATCACCCTCGAACCGGTCGACGACCTGGGCGCCTTCCGCAAAGAACTGCTCGATGTCGTCACCCGCCAGATCGGCCCCATCGCCAAACCGGATAAGATCCAGATCGTTTCCGGTTTGCCCAAAACCCGGTCCGGAAAGATCATGCGCCGCATCCTGCGAAAAGTGGCCTGCGGAGAAACCGACAGCATGGGGGATATTTCGACCCTGCTCAACCCGGAAGTGGTGGAGGAGATTAAGGATGGGGCGTTGTAAACCATCACCCTTCCAGGGTCAGGAGGAGGATGGAGGCATATCAAAACGGTAAAATTCTCCAAGATCGTCGATGCCGACGGGCGCTTTTGTCCGTTCCAGCCATTCATTTTCGTACATCGTCCTAATGAATGGTAACCTGCGCCGCCAGCGAAAGTTCTCCTTTGCTTTTTCGATCAACCCGGCTTCGCGTTTCAGGTCTTCTTCCGAAGCAGTTTCAGGGTATTTTCCCGGAATATGGAGCAGGAAAACCTGGTTGAAAAGTTTTGACCTGATCACGTCCAGGACTTTGAAACGGGCATTGGCCGGTATCTCATGCGCCCGCCATTTGATCGCCTCCGGATCCCGGGGGAATAAGGGAATGGCGTTTTTGGAAGCAATCAGAAAACGGACCGGCGCTTCAATTCCGCCGGCGACTGTGGATACATCCAGGGGCGGTTCGTGCCGGAGGAATTGGCCTGGCTGGTATTTTTGGAGGGTTTCTTCATGAATCAGGGCATCCCTGTAATAAAAAACCCAATCCAGAAATCGCTCCGGTTCGTGACAGGCAATCTGGGGGTCTTCCAACATCACATTTTCCGGCGGAACAAAGGACTCGGCCCTGCTTATCCGATATTGTTTATAAGCGCTATTTTGGAAGTAAATGACATTAAGTTTGCGATCTTCTTCGCTCATGGTCGCCCATTCTGCGCCGGCATTAGTGATGGCCAGCGCCGCCCAATGTTCATAAACTGCTTTAGCTTCTTTGGTCATTTTCAGTTTGAATTATATTTCTTCCAAATAAATTTTCACCACCACGTAACCTTGATTGTCCACGGTACTCGCATCAAAGTTGGTCACCCGAAATTCCGTGTTACTTTTAAACAACACCTCGTATTCGTTGTTACCCGGTCCATTTTCTCCGAAATGGGAGATGGTTTCCACTTCCTTGCCCTTTCGCCCGTTAATGTAAAAAAAACCTCTCACTTTTTTATCCGGCAGGTTCGGGTCAAGAGTTGCAGAGAGATTAGACGCGCTGCCATTCATGAACCCCTCGGCAATTGCCATGCTCTTGCTGGTAGAAGTAAACTGTTTTTCCAGTACCGTACCGCCATTGTCGAAGGCGGCTTTGTATTTTTCCAATACATCAAGAATGGGCAGGGTCGTCCCTCTGTAACTTTGCCCCGCGTAATCCGGGAGCCGGGATAAACAATTGTTGATCAACAATTCCTGCGCTCTGGCGATTACGTTGGTGGTCCCGTTTCTCAGGCCGGTGTTCAACTCTTCATAGGAAAATAAGGTGTAATGGCGGACAGCAGCCAGTTCTTCAATAAAAATGTCCGGGTAGAGCTGATCGATGTCATAAGCCTGCACCCTTTGAAGGGCCAGCAACATATTTTGCTGGTCGAACAATTGCACGGCGCCGGAATTAACCCGGTATGGCCCGTGTTCCAATAATTGCCAGGCAGCCAGCAAAACAGGTTTTGTTTTGATAATGCTCGCGATTTCCGGGTGGCTGCCAAGATCTCCCCAGAACTTTTTCAAAGCGGCATTATCCATTTCCAGATAAAATTTATAAACTGCCGGATGTCTTAACTTCTGCCATACCTCAATCAGATTCGGTGAAATGGTGAAATCGTGGATAATGGAGGGCGTCAGCCCGAGCTGCGCCAGAAACTCGATCCCTTCTTCATCATTGAAATATTGTTGAACCCTCGTTTTTATTACATCCGGAATAATCCCCTCGGCAGCCTTCAGATACAGAAGGTCTTGCACTATTGGATTTTTAAAATCTTCGTTCAAAACCAGATGAAAACCTGAAACATCTTCTCCCGCCTGCCGCAAAGCGCTTACGGTACCTGAATACTGGAGGGCCTCCTTCAGATCCACCACCCCCATAAAACTCGTTCCAGCCATATTGACCAGGTTGGCAATCTGAAGGTTGTTGTAATAGGTCAACCCTTTTTCACCGTAGGTTTCAATCAGGTGGTCGCGAAAAACATCGCTGGTCAGGGTCAGGCTGGCCGATTCGGAGAACAACGTCCAGCCGGCCAGCAATTTCCTGGCCGCACTGCCCCCGCGGATCGCGAGGTTCAACTCGCCGACTCCGATGGCAAAACCTGCCGCGTCGAGGGCCGCCATACCGCTGTCGAACAGGTCTTCGTCCGCCTTTTTTTCAATGATCCAGGCCAATGTAAAAGCCGGAAACAAAAGCGTCCGGTTTTTGCATCCGTTTACCGGATCGACGGCGCATTCATTTAAAAAGGAAGCATTTTCTGCAAAGGTGAGCGCTACCAGTTCGAAAGGGGCAAAATCAAAAGGTTCGGTTTCGTATTCCGCACAATCGCATCGTTCCACTTCCCGCGGCTCCTGCATCCAGCCTTCGGGATAACAAAACGTCCGGATGCACAAATTTTGAACGATCCCAACACGACCATTTTGCCCGATCTGCTGTTGAAAATGGTTGTATCCGTTGGTCAGGGGACGGTACCAGGGCGGGACTTTCCATATAAAGGCCCTGCCCTGAAAACCGGAGGCGAACCTGGATATTTCAACCGGACCCGGCTCAAGTCCTTTAGCTTTTAGCGCCAGTTTGGTCATGATATTCACCAACCCTTCTTCCCGGTTGTTGGCCGTAAACAGATTGTCTCCAACTTCGTACAATCGTCTGACCATGCCGGGCGTTTCGGCCAGGAAACCGAGCAACTCCCGGATTTCGCCAGGCGTATTGCCGTCCAAGGCGCCCTGAAGGGTCCGTTGCGGTACAAAAAGATGGGTATAGGGCATCCACTCGGGGCCCAGAACCTGTACGGTGTTCAGCCCCGGCAGATACACCGGAAAACCTGCCGACCAATAGGCATGGTACAGGCCCAGGAGTTTTTTCTTCCGGGCAAGGCTCAGGTTGCGGTAGTCGTCTTCCGAAGCCCAGCGCACCCAAATACTCAGTTCCGCAATACTGGCGCTCTCGTCGATGCGCCCGGCCAGGTATTCCTTCCACCCCAGGAATGTCCCGATATTGTCCTGGTAGAGGTTGAGGTAATTTTGTACGGTGAGGTTGGTCAGGTTATCCAGATTGGATACTTCCATATCATCGATCCAGGGGCCGAGCTGATCCAGGTACAGGGCGACGGCGAAAACATATTTTTTGATCTCGGGGTCCACCTGAATGGCTTCGCACCAGAGATCCACATAATCCCGGGCAACCTGCCGGCTCAACCCGGCGTTCAGTTCGGCACAGGTTTCATCACCGGAAAGGTGATCCGGATCGCCAAAAAATTCCAGCGCGGCATAAATAAAATCGTGGATATATCGGGCGCCGGCATTCATTCCAGCCGGGTAATCATCCCGGGAGTCCAGTTTGGACTGGATAAATGCATCCAGGTCAGCTTCAACGGTGTGGATAAAAACGCCCTTGGTCCGGAACGACCAGGTGATGCGTTTTTTCCATTGATCCCGGTTCCGATATCGGTATTCGCCCACCAGAACGATGATCCGTTCCAGTTGGGTAAAAGCCGGGCTGTTGAGGTTTTCGTAGATTTGGCGGGAAAGGTCGTTCAGATAATCCTGGTAGGCCGAATAATCGCCGGGCGATGAATGTTTAAGAAAATTAAGGATTTTGTCCGAACCCTTCACAGCCTGTGGAATATCAGACCGGATGGCCAGATCGGGAAACCGGATATAAACGGCATAGATCTGAACTTTTTTCAGGTTGCCTTCGAATTGTTCATTGAAGGGAACCAGCAGACCGTTCAGGTCGCTGCGGTTGGGCAGTGCAAGCGTTGAGTTGGGGGTGTTGTAGTCATTGTTCTTTTCGACCACCCATTCGCCCTCCTCCATCTGCATCCGGCCGATGGAATAATCCAGCACGTACGTTCCGCCGGATTGGCCCGACCAACGCTTTTGTTCGTTGGCCCGGATGGTCTGGAGGATATCCCCGAGGACGGGATCGGAGGCGGAAAAAATGGAATGGCACAGGCATACCGTAAAAAGGAAAATCAATGGAATTTGAATCCATGGAAATTCCTTTAAAACCGTCCGGACAGTTTGTTTAAGAGCGCTCATTATTTTAAGGTTTCAGGTTACAAAACACCGGGATCACGGGATATCCTTAATTTGGATGGTTCCTTTTAAATTTTACATTTAATTTTTTGAATTTTACATTGAAAATCAATTGATTAAATGTAAAATGTAAAATGTAAAATGCAAAATGTAAAATGCAAAATGTAAAAGTGGGGGAAGGTCACCCCCCATACCCCCTTTTCACCAGCATCTCCCCCACCCTCCCCCTCAATTCCCCCTGCAACGCCGCCACGATCGCCGCCGCCGGCTGCCCGTTCTGCAACATCGGCGCCACAAAATCCACCAGATTAAAACCAGTTTCCAGTAATACCGTCGCCAGTTCCGTCAAGGCAGCAGGCGAAACAATTTCTGTTTTCAGTTTGCTGAAGGCCGTGCAGGTCATGAACTGCATCTCTTGTTGGTAAAAGGTATCCGACCGGGCGACCAAATCAGGCGAAAATTCAAGACTATCCGCTTCCAGTTCTTCCACTGTTTCTTCCAGAATAATAAAATCCTCCACCCCTGACCCTCCGGTCACTTCCAATTGTTGCAATTCTTCCTGAATCGTTTCCTCTAACGCTTGTCCCTTGCTGTTAAAGTCCTGCTCCAACGTTTCCAGGTCCGGGCATTCACTCATAATCCCATCAATTGCCTGCCCGACCAACCCCAACAGGTCCTCCATCAATTCGTTCAAAGCTTCCTGAAACGCGGCATTGGCCGCCTGTACCTGTGCCATGGCCTGCTGCAGGGCCGCCTCCGCTTGTGCCACAGCAACCGGGTCGCCGCTGGCTAACGCCGCATCGTATTGTTGCTGTGCAGCAGCCAGTGCTGCCTGGGCGGCCTGAAGGTTCAGGGAAATGGAATCCGGCAGGTGCGGCCCCATCTCCACCAGGATCTCATTGATCGCGGTCAGGATCTCTTCCGAAGCTGCAAGGATCTCCTCCAGGGCGCCAACCCCGTCCAGGATATCCCCCAGCACATCCGCCCATTGCCCGCCGATCAGCTCAACTCCGGCGCCGGCGACTTCCATGTACCCGCGGGCCATCCGGCAATTTTCGTTCACCTCGATGCCAACCAGTTTTACACTGAGGTGCGCCATATTCAGATAAGGGGCCTGCAGATGACCCCGGCCGAAATAGGGGCCGCGACCGGTTATTTGGTCCAGGATCACCAGGTAATCTCCGGCCCAGACCGAATCCCCCGGACTGATATCCGTCAGCATAGGGGCGTCGTCGAGCGTGTCAAACACAGTGGAGTCGCCGCAGGCGTAGGTATAGGCCAGAGGGCCGATCTCACAACCTGCCTTCCGGGTCGAAAACCGGATGGTATCGCATAGCAGCGCTCCATCCGGACACTGGTAGCACAACCTTGCAGAATAAGGTGTCAACGGATCAAGCCCTCTGACTTCAAAACCAGCCCCGGCCACCACCGCTTCCGGCCCGTAATCCTGCGTTTCATCCGGTTTCCAGGCCAAATAAAAGGTATCCGTTGTGACGCCCGGCTGCATGGTCCAGGCCAGCGTGACCTCCCTGGACCGGATCTCAACCGGCTGCAGGTCCGGCGGCAACGCTCCCGGGCAATCGCCGGCATCGAGGCCGTTGAACCTGAGCGAAAAGCTTGTGCAGGCGGTCGTCCCCCCGGCGCATTCCGTACAAATATTCACCTGATAGGCCAGGTCTTTGATCAAGCCGTTTAAGGTATGGGCGTTTGTATCTGCCGGGAGTTCCACGTTGCCGGACTGCTGGTTGCGGCCGCCCTGCGCTGTTGACTGAGGGGGGGCCGGACCAAGACTCAACCACTGTTTCCGGCCACCTGCAGCGGGCAACCAGGTGAGCAGGACCGAGGAGTCGGAAACAGGCCGCCAATCCGGATTCACAGGCGGCAAACAGGTGTTTCGATAGATAAAAGAGCGGACCTCGCTCCAGCCGTCATTCACAAAGGCAGCCTGCCCGGCAGGGTCCCGGGCGCGCACCCGAACCAGGTACGCCGTTCCTTCCCGCAGGAGCGGGTCCGCAGGGCCGTACAGGTAAAAGGCCGCGAAAGTCTGGCCGGAGAACAAGGGCGCCGAACTGGTCAGGGCCACGTCGTAACCGAAACCCGGCAAATGGTTTTCATAAAGTTCCAGGGTATATTCTGCCGCCAGGCCTGCGTGTTGCGGCTGCCAGGCAAATCGCAATTGTTGGGGGAAGACAGCCTCCACTTCGCCGGAGGGTTCCAGCAATACCGGCGGCCGGTGCAGAGTGATCATCCCCTGCGCGCAACCGGTGTTGGAAACGGGCGGGTCGAAAAACCGGTTGTAATCGAAAACTTCAACACAAAACGAGAGGGGGCCGTCGGGCAATTGCCCACCTCCGGCCATGATCTGGTCGAGGGACAATCCGCCAAAATCCAGGTTATCAGGGAGGAAATATTCCCAAAGTCCGGACCCCGTCAATACGAGCGGTTGATTGCGGCGAAGTTCAATGGGCGGCGGCAAAAAATCCGGCCTGGTCCGGATCAGGAACCCGCTGCCGGAAAACCTGAGCCGGATTAAAGCCGGGTAGGCCTCACGGGTATCCGTGGAGATTAACGTGACGACGACCCTGCCTGGATCCGTATAATCTTCGAGGTACGGGCTGAACCGGGTTACCTGAACGATTGAAGTAACCGGAAACGGTTGAGCTGGTAAAAAATGACGGAAACCAATAAAAAATAAAAGGAAAATGAGGAAAGACCGCAGTTTTTGCAGTTGGTGGACAG
This sequence comes from uncultured Lewinella sp., assembly GCA_964558465.1. Lineage (GTDB taxonomy): Bacteria > Bacteroidota > Bacteroidia > Chitinophagales > Saprospiraceae > JACJYC01. The sequence continues at coordinate 24,988 of CAZLEF010000034.1, forward strand.
TGCCCGTTTTAAAACCGGGCGCCTTATTTTTTACAGTCCGAACATATCCGCAAGACGGATATGAACGGCAGACCCCGGAGTCATTGACCCCGGCAGAGTGATGCGCGTACATTTTCAGAGAGTTTTAGGTAAAACAAATATATGCCGGAACCCGTGGATTTCAAAAAAAGATAATAAATATTTTTTACTTTAACTGAAGTGGTATATTTTTATAAAACATTTCACAAGCTCCCGCCGTTGGCGTGTGGCGGCGCGCGGTATAACATCCTGACGCAAATACCCAGCCTGTATTTTGTTGGTTAAATAACGATCAATGGCATGAAAAACAGCTTCTTCCTTCTTCTTCCAGCCCTTCTCTTTCTCGCCTGCCAAAACCAACCTCCCGGAGCGCAAGTGCAAAAAATCGACAGCCCGCTCCACTACCAATTGTCCGGAAAAGGCGATCAAACCGTCGTCTTCATCCACGGTTGGTGCATCGATGGAACGTATTGGGACAATCAGGTCCGGTTTCTTCAAGACAAATATCAGGTTTTGACGCTTGATCTTGCCGGCCACGGCCAGTCTGTAACCGGCAAAAAACAATATTCCATCCCCGAACACGCCGGTGATGTTGTCAATTTGATCAACGAGTTGGAATTGGAAAACCTCATTCTGGTCGGGCATTCCATGAGCGGAAATATTATTCTGCATATTTATGACAAAATACCCTCCAGGGTGGTGGGAATGATCGGCGTCGATAACCTGCATCAGTTAGGCCGGGTACCGACTGAGGAAGAAAAGACCCAGGTTGCCGGGTTCTTCACCGCCATGCGGCAGGATTTTTCTAATTTGGCAGGCGAGTTCGCCCTCGTCAATTTATTTACCGGTCAAACCCCGGATAGTATCAAAACCCGGGTGGTCCGCGATTTTCAATCTGCCGATCCCGAATTGGCCATATCCACGCTGGAATCCCTGCAAAATGAATACATTGCTGAACAAACCCTGGCCCCCAAACTGAAGGCGCCCCTGTATTTGATCCTCAGCGATAACGGGGCCCAGCCGTTGTACAACGAAGAATCCCTGAAAAAATACTGCGGCGCCGGGTTCAGAGTCTGGACCATTCCCGGGACAGGCCACTACCCGATGATAGAAGACGTGGACGGGTTTAACCGGGTTTTATCGGAAATATTGACAACCGTGAATTAACCCAATTCAGGAGATGGTTTCGGAATCATCTCCTAAATTCAGAACCATGACCAAGATCCCGTTCACGACCATCGACTGGTCGAAAGTACCCAAATCGGAACACCCCGGCGAAACCGGTACCGCAACCTGGCAGATCATGCATTTCCCGGGTATCCGCATCCGCCTGGTGGAGTATTCCCCCGGCTATATGGCCGACCACTGGTGCCATAAAGGCCATATTGTGCATTGCCTGGAAGGCAAATTTCTGAGCGAACTGGAAACCGGGGAGTCTTTCCTACTTACCCCCGGGGTAACCTATATTGTTTCAAACGAAATGAGTTCGCATAGGTCCGTATCCGAGTATGGCGCCAAATTGCTGATTGTGGATGGGGAGTTTTTGGGGTAAAATATTTATATTTGTATGATTAAATGATGAGTTCATGAAGTTGACTATTTTCTCACCAACCTCAAAACCTTAATCTCCACCCGCTGATTGATCATCCGCCCCTGCAAGGTATCGTTGCCGGCGATGGGGTATCGTTTGCCGTAACCCCTGAATTTGAGCCTTTCAACCGTCAGCCCCTTTTTAATCAGGTAATCAAATACCTGACGTGCTCTTTTGTCGGATAACTGATCGCTGTATTCGTGGGAGGGGATTCCGTTGGTATGCCCGCCGATCTCGAAGATGATGTCCGGGCGAGTGGCAAGTAAGCCGGCAATTTGGTCCAGCACGGGAAACGATTCCGGTTTAATGGAAAATTCATCCGCCTCGAAATACAGTTTGTCGATCCGGAAGATTTCGCCTTCGCGCAGGTCTTTTTTACTGAGCTCCTGCACGACATCAGCCGTATTTTTTCCGGGCCGTTTGATGACGATCGTAAAATTCAGGACGTTGCCGGTCGAACGGGTGATTTCAAAGGGTTCTTCTACAACAATTCCGTCCCGGGTAGTCACAACCTGGACATATTGACCACAAAGTTGTACTCGTCTTTTGGGGTATTATAGGGCGGGCCGATATTCAGGGCCGGGGTGCAAAGGAATACCCGCCCGGAATATTGCGGTCAAAGGATTTGGAGCTGAAGTTCCGGTTGCAAGCAATACAACCGAAACCGGAAGGGAGAAAAACCGAAGGGTGGAAATCCGTTTTGTGGAGGTTAAATAAGTTGAATGAATCGTCAAAACAGGGGATAGCCAGGCGTAAAATAATTTCCAACCAAATCCAATACCTGATTCCCTTTTTTAGTTAATTATTTGATAAACCCACACATGGTATTAAAAACCCGCGTATCTTTGCCCCACAAATGACGACGGTAGTCACATATCATCCATTCATCTCCTACACGGCAGGTCTTCCACGGCCCCGCCGCTCATTCCGCCGTCGCCCTTAGGGGCGCAACACTTTTTTCCTCCACGGGAGGTGGGTTTCCCGACCTCCGTGTTTTCAAAAAATCAGTTTTTTCACCAACAGCACAGAAATAGTGTCTTTTCAACCGGCAACTTGCTCTTTGCACCAAAACAATCAATCTCAAGCAAAATGAATGTAGAAATTCATATTGCCAGTGCGCAATTCGCCCATTACGCCGAACAGATCTGCGACCTCATCGAAGTCTCCGCCAAACAACGCGGCACGGGTATCGCGCGCCGTTCGCCGGAATACATCCGGTCCAAAATGGAAAACGGCAACGCGGTGATCGCCCTCGCCGGCGACCGCCTGGCGGGTTTCTGTTACGTCGAGGTCTGGAGCCATGGGCAATACGTGGCCAATTCAGGCCTCGTCGTCGATCCGGAATTCCGGCAGCAGGGCCTGGCCAAATCCATCAAGGAAAAAGCCTTCAACCTGGCTCGCGACAAGTACCCGGCAGCCCGCGTATTCGGCATCACCACCAGCCTCGCGGTCATGAAGATCAACTCCCAACTGGGTTATAAACCCGTTACTTTTTCCGAACTGACACAGGACGAAACGTTCTGGAACGGTTGCCAAAGCTGCCCCAACTTTGATATCCTGCAGCGATGCCAGCGAAAAATGTGCCTCTGCACCGGCATGCTGGCGCCCTCCAAACTGGAAGAGGAACAGATGAAGTACGACCTCACGCATATGATCCTGAACGACAATAAAACCGGTCAGGTGGAAGAGGTCGCCGTCTGAACCGCCCGCTTTTTTCCCTAACCTGCTATAAAACCTTAATTTTGGGCTCCGGCCGCGCTTTTGGCGTGGTGGATGCCGTATTGCATTATTCATGCTTTGACGGAATTTTTGCTATAATGGTGGGCAACTTCATGGTTGGTCAGAAAGACGCTTGTAGAGGAGGTTTGTCCATAGGACTCTCCATAGGAGTTCCATGAATCTTTGAGGAGGAACCGAACAACCCCAAACAACCCCAAACAACCCCAAACAACCCCAAACCACTCCAAACAACCCCAAAACAACCCCTCCAAAGGAGTCCTACGGACAAACCACCCCAAACTCCAAACCCCAAACGCTCCATCCACTGTCAGCATACTTCCGTCTCAAAACATTATTGAAATGAATCATAAAAAAATTGCACTCGCCTACAGTGGCGGCCTGGATACTTCCTTTTGCATCAAATACCTGACCGCAGAACAGGGGGGCGAGGTACACGCCATTTCGGTGAACACAGGCGGTTTTACTCCGGCAACCCTCAAATCTATGGAGGATAAGGCGTACCAATTGGGCGCCCGGTCGTTTCACTGCGTCGACGCGGTTCATGCCTATTACGACAAATGCCTGCGTTACCTGATCTACGGCAATGTGCTGCGGAATAATACCTACCCGCTGAGCGTGAGCGCCGAACGCATGTTCCAGGCCATCGAAGTGGCAAAATTCGCCCGCTCCATCGGCGCCGATGCCATTGCGCACGGCAGCACAGGCGCCGGTAACGATCAGGTGCGGTTTGACCTGGCTTTTCAGGTGCTTTGCCCTGAAATGGAGATCATTACCCCCATCCGCGACCAACGACTGGCACGGGAAGCGGAGGTGGCTTACCTTCGCCAACACGGTTTTGAATGGACGGCCCAAAAAGCGAAATACTCCATCAACCAGGGAATCTGGGGCACGAGCGTCGGCGGGGCGGAAACCCTCACTTCGCACAAGGCCCTGCCGGAAAGCGCCTATCCGACCCAACTGGAACGGACCGAACCAATGGACATTACCCTGGGTTTTGAAAAAGGTGAGCTGAAATCGATCGATGGAACCGAAGCCGACCACCCGATTTACGCCATTCGCCGACTGAACGAACTGGCAGCCCCTTACGCCATCGGCAGGGATACCCACGTGGGCGATACCATCATCGGCATCAAAGGCCGCGTGGGGTTTGAAGCCGCAGCGCCCCTGATCATCCTCAAAGCGCACCACCTGCTGGAAAAACACGTACTGGTGAAATGGCAGCAGTACTGGAAGGAACAACTCGCCAACTGGTACGGCATGATGCTGCACGAGGGCCTGTTCCTCGACCCCGTGATGCGCAATATCGAAACCTTCCTGACCGATACGCAGGAATTTGTCACCGGCGAAGTGTACCTCAAACTGCTGCCCTACCGTTTTGAATTACAGGGCATTCAGTCGCCTTACGACCTGATGCAGACCAAAGCCGGCCAATACGGGGAAATGAACAACGCCTGGAGCGGGGAGGACGTGAAGGGGTTCACCAGGATCCTGGGGAATCAGTTGAAGATCTTTCAGGCGGTTCATGGGGCTGGGGAGTGATTTGTTGATGCGTTGATTTGTTGATGCGTTGATTTGAAACGCCGTTCCTCAGATCAACAAATCAACAAATCAACAGATCAACAAAAAAAACACCAAATATATATGGTCAAAATAAAAGCAGGCATCATCGGCGCAGCGGGTTACACGGCAGGCGAACTGCTTCGCATCCTGATCAACCACCCGGAGGCGGAGGTCGTTTTTGCTCAAAGTTCCAGCAATGCGGGCGCACCGGTGAGCCGGGTGCACGCCGACCTGGAGGGGGATACCGACCTCTGTTTTTCCGAAAATATTCCGGAGGAGGCGGATGTGCTGTTCCTCTGTTCCGGGCACGGAAAATCGAAAGCTTTTCTGGAAAAAGCAGGGCTTTCCGCCCGGGTAAAAATCATTGACCTCAGCGCTGATTTTCGGATTAAAGCCGGGGGCAACGACTTTATTTACGGTCTGCCGGAATTGAACAAACCGGCCATAAAACAAGCCGGAAAAGTAGCCAATCCGGGGTGTTTTGCGACGGCTATCCAACTGGCGCTGCTGCCCCTGGCCAAAGGCGGCCTGTTGACAGATGAGGTCCATATCAACGCAATTACCGGCTCGACCGGCGCAGGGCAGGAACAGACCCTGACCTCCCATTTCAGCTGGCGGCAGAACAATATTTCCATCTATAAACCCTTCCAGCACCAGCACCTGGGCGAGATCGGCCAGAGTCTGCGCCAATTGCAGCCCGGATGGGATCAAAACCTGAATTTTATTCCGGTCAGGGGTAATTTTACAAGGGGCATTTTTGCCGCCTTATACACACGCTGCGATTGGAATCAAGAACAATTGAACGAATTATACGCCGGGTATTACCGGGATGAACCCTTCGTAAAGATCACACCCGAAAACCCTTCTTTGAAACAGGTCGTCAACACCAATAAGTGTATATTGCACCTGGAAAAACACGGTGACAAAGTACTGATCGTCAGTATGATCGATAACCTGGTGAAAGGCGCCTCCGGGCAAGCCATTCAAAATATGAACCTGATGTTCGGTCTGCCGGAAACGTCAGGGTTGAAGTTGAAGGCTTCGGCGTTTTGAGCAGGACGACCCGTATCCGCCAAATTTATTTGGCAGGATCCATTCGAATAAAAACCAACTAACAAATCACTATCATTCAAAATTTTACACTTTCAATAAAAAAAATATACAACCGGATGAAGCAATTTATTTCCGTAAAAGATGTACCGGATGTGCCGGCGTTGGTCAAAAGGGCGCTGGAGATTAAAAACCATCCGATGCAACAGAACGGGGATCGGCCCGGAAACGGAAAGACCTTGGTCCTGCTTTTTTTCAACCCCAGCCTGCGCACCCGCCTGAGCACCGAAAAAGCGGGCCGGAACCTGGGTATGCAGGTGATCACGATGAACGCCGCCGAAGGATGGAAACTCGAATACGAGGACGGAGCAGTGATGATCGGCGATGCAGCCGAACACGTAAAGGAAGCGGCAGCCGTCATCAGTCAGTACGCCGACATCATCGGCATACGCAGTTTTCCGTCCCTCAAAAACCGGGAAGAGGACTATGCCGAAAAGGTGCTGAACCAGTTTGCCCGGTACGCTTCGGTTCCGATCGTCAACCTGGAATCGGCGACCTTGCATCCGCTGCAATCCCTGACCGACCTCGTCACCATCGAAGAATACAAAAAAACAGCCCGGCCCAAAGTGGTGCTGAGTTGGGCGCCCCACCCCAGGGCTTTGCCGCAAGCCGTACCCAACTCTTTTGTGGAATGGATGAAAGCCGGGAACGTCGACCTGGTGGTCACGCACCCGGAAGGCTACGAACTGGCGCCGGGTTTCATGGAGGGCGTCCGGGTGGAATACAACCAGGAAAAAGCCTTTGAAGGCGCCGATTTTGTGTACGCCAAAAACTGGTCCTCTTACACTCATTACGGTCAGATTTTATCCCAGGACCCGGCATGGACCATTTCTTCCCGCCAAATGAGTCTGACCAACCACGCAAAATTTATGCACTGCCTGCCGGTCAGGCGCAATGTCGTGGTGGAAGACGAAGTGCTGGACCACCCGGATTCAATCGTCATTCCGCAGGCCGGCAACCGGGAGTTTGCGGCGCAGGCGGTGCTGGAACGGTTGATCAATTTAAAATTCAAAATGTAAAATGCAGAATGTAAAAGTGGTACAAACTTTTACATTTTGCATTTGAACTTTTACATTTTACATTTTCAATGAACAACCTAACCATCATCAAAATCGGCGGCAAAGTCCTGGAAGACGATCGGCAACTGGCCAGGGCGCTCAGCGATTTTGCCCGCATAGGGGGTCCTAAAATGCTGGTCCACGGCGGCGGCAAACGAAGCGACGAACTCTGCCTGCAGCTCGGCATCGAACCCAAAATGGTGGAGGGCCGGCGCATCACCGACGCTGCAACCCTGGAAATCGTGACGATGGTGTACGCCGGTTTGCTGAATAAAAAAGTGACAGGGCTGTTGCAGTCGTTCGGGTGCAACGCGATCGGACTGTCCGGCGCCGACGGGAATGCCATCCTAGCGCACAAAAGAACCAAAGGGCCGATCGACTACGGGTTTGCCGGCGATATCGACGCGGTAAACGCCCCCCTGCTGGAAAACCTGTTGGAAACGGGACTGACGCCGGTGTTGTGCAGCATCACCCACGACGGCAAGGGGCAATTGCTCAACACCAACGCCGATACGATCGCGACGGTGGCGGCAGCAGCCATGGCGCCCCGTTACCACGCGACCCTGAAATTTTGTTTTGAGAAGAAGGGCGTCCTCGCTAATCCGGTCGACGAAACGTCGGTGATCCCGCGGTTGGACCAGGCGGATTACGCCCGGTACCGCCAAAATGGCGTCATCAACGCCGGAATGGTGCCCAAAATCGAAAACGCCCTCGACGCCAAAAAAGCCGGTGTGGCCGAGGTAAGGATCTGCGGTGTGGGCTCCATTGCTCCGGATGCCGCACAAACAGGGACGGAGATATGCCTGTGAACCCAAACTACCGGACAATTTGCCTTTTTGGCTAAAGACTTGGTGATGGGGTGACCGTCACCAGGACTCCCGCTTTAAAACAAAAATATCCGGAAGCATGCTGTAAACCCTACTTTTGCCCTTGTAGCAATCGCCTTCAATTCCTCACCGCCCTACTGGCGGTTAAAAATTCCTCAATAAAAAACATGCCAATCAACGACCTCCTGGTTCAGGAATCCATCGACTTGCTTCAACTACTGATCGCCACCCCCTCCTTTTCGAAAGCAGAACAGGGCACGGCCGATCTCATCGCGGCTTTTTTGCAGGAAAAAGGCATACCGGCGCAGCGCCTGGGCAACAATGTTTGGGCCCGGAACCTGCATTGGTCGGACGAAAAACCCGTGTTGCTGCTCAACTCCCACCACGATACCGTAAAGCCCGTGCCAGGCTGGCAAAGAGACCCGTTTGCGCCGACCATAGAAGACGGCAAACTCTACGGTCTGGGCAGCAACGACGCGGGCGGTTCGCTGGTAGCCCTGCTGGCTGCCTTCCGGCATTTGTATGCGCGGGAAGACCTGGCCTGGAACCTGATCTTCGCCGCGACCGCCGAGGAAGAGATCTCGGGCCCAAACGGCATTGCCGCCCTGTTGGCCGAACTGGGGCGGGTGGACGCCGGCATTGTCGGCGAGCCCACCAACATGCAGATGGCCGTGGCCGAAAAAGGCCTGCTGGTGGTGGATGCGGAGGCCGTGGGCATTGCGGGCCATGCCGCCCGGGAAGAAGGCCTCAACGCCATTTATATCGCGATGGAAGATATCCGGACGATCCAAAATTTCCGGTTTGAAAAAGAATCGGAGATGCTGGGGCCTGTGAAAATGACCGTCACCCAGATCCAGGCGGGCAGCCAGCACAACGTGGTGCCCGACGTCTGCCGTTTTGTGATCGACATCCGCACCACCGACCAATACACCAACCGGGAGGTGTTTGACATCCTGCAATCCCGGCTGAAATCCCGGCTGACGGCCCGTTCCTTCCGTCTGAACCCCTCCGGTATTCCGATGGACCATCCGCTTGTGCAACGCGGGCTGAAACTGGGGTTCAAGACTTTCGGCTCCCCTACCCTTTCCGACCAGGCGCTCATGCCGTTTCCGACGCTGAAGATCGGATGCGGGGACAGCGCACGTTCGCATGGGGCGGATGAGTTTATTTATCTGGAGGAGATTTGGGAGGGGGTTGGGGGGTATTTGGGGTTGGTGGGGGGAAGAGGGGGGCAATTATGAGGAGCGACGTATTTCTTTAAAGTAATTTAACTTTTTTCTCAAAAAATTAATATACATCTTTCATCCTTTACCTTTTATTTTGGCAATTATTCTAATAGGCATATTATAATATTATGGAAGAAAAAAGGATCCGGGAGTTAGCGATTTTTGTTGGAGAACTCAACAATATAATTGGCGCAGATCCAAATATTTTGAATGATTTTATCGAACGCCATCCAGAATCCCTGACAAAAACTTTTTTTCTGGAATTGTATGAGTTTGCCGATATCTTTGTTCAACTCAAACGGGTTGGGAACGCCGAAAATGTTGAATTTCTGGCGGAAATTCTTCAACAATTTGAAGTTAAAAAATGCCTCAGTGAAAACGAACCCTCCGCATCTGCTTCCTGGATTTTTCCAGCATTAAGGGCTTTAGGATTATCCCTACTACCGCATCATTATGATCAATGGATACAAGAGGCGATGACAGCCGCTCCGCCGGACATAAAACCCATTCTTGAAGCACTCAAAGAAAATCAGTATGACAAATTATTCCTTTCCTGCAAACAACTCCGACGGCAATATGTACTGGAGGATAAGTTCGTTGAACGGATAGCGCTTAAGTTAATTGGTTTAGAAATCTATGAACACTTTAGTCGGGAGATTGAAATCATACCCCAGGACGAATTGGCTTCAGGCGCTGACTTCCTGCTTCCAGTCCTGGACAGCGGAATTATCTTTGCAAGGAACATCAATGCTTCGGGGTGTGCAGCCAAATATGCTTTCTGGAAAGGCAATATTCTGCATAAATTGCAAGGACTCGAAGCCGCCCTGCCTCACTTTCGAAACGCGCTGGAATATTATGAACCGGTAATTGACCACATACCGGGATACGATATGCTGTCCGCTGCTTTGAATGACGCAATTTTCATCGAATTGGCGCAAAACGGCAAAATTGATGAGGGGTTGCCTTACCTTGAATCTGCCATAAATCAATACCGGCATGCGGCAGATCGGGAGCCAAAACTGGTTCTACCTAATCTGGCCAGGGCAATGTGGAATATTGCCAAATCGACAGCCTCCAAAGGAGACCTTGAAAAAGTTGACAAATATTACACAGAGGCGGCCACTCACTTTCGAAAAGTATTGGAATTTAGACCTGATGTTTTTTCTCAACTGGCGGAAGTGCTTTTTGAACATATGGTAATCCTGCAGGAAAGAAATGAATATAAAAAAGGAATTGACCTGGCACAAGAATTGGCTTTCCGGTTATTTGATCCGCCAAAGCCGCTAAATGAACGGCTTCGCATTCTCCAGATTAGCGCTCATATTACGCTTGGAGATCTCTATTTCCGGGAACAATCACCAGACCTTGCAGAAAAATATCACCGTGAAACCCTGGCCTTCCAAACCGCCTTTACCAACGATTTCCCTGAACGAGATATCGCTTTGGGGCAAACGCTGTTGGTATTAGCCACTACCTTACTGGCCAACCATAAAATTGAGGAAGCAAAAGAATTGCTGATCAAGGCAAAAACCATCAGTAATAAATGGTTGGTCGGGAATCCGGAAAATGATGAAATAATTATCGTTCACGCTGAAATTTGCACAAAAACCGGGCAATGTCTGGCTGCTTATAAAGCTTACGATATTGCAGAAGACCAGTATCTTGAATCTTTTAACTTATTGATTAAACATATCAATAGTAATAACCAGGATCGCTACTCCGGTCTTTTAAACGAAGTAGGAAATAATCTGGTTGATCTCTATTTTCGGACCGGAAAATCAGCCCAAACGAAACCGATAGCGGACGCGATGCATCTGTATGGGGGTCGGGTAACCATTTCGTTTGAAAACGCTGGTATCTGGATGGAAAAGGAAAAAGAAGAACAAAAATTACTGGACAACCGACATTATACGTTAGTCAAAAAATTGCACAATTCAAATGCTCTCACAAAGGTAAAGGAGGATATCGAGATATTGGAGCAACTGCTGACCATAACAGAAATAGACAGAACCCCATATACGTATTACAAATATAGGTATTTTTACGGCCTCTGCCAGTTTCATCTAAATGATTCGCAATCATTGGAAAAGGCCATCCAAATATTTGAAGAAGCGTTAATTTTTTTTCCGAAAGAAAAAGCCTTCCTTTTCTGGCTGGAGATTAGGCAAAATCTCGCCCTTGCTTACCGCCGCCGTAAAGCCGGCGTACCCGCAGAAAACCTGGAAAAAGCCATAGAGCACAATGAGCTTTTGCTCGCTGAAATTGAAGAAAACCCAGGTTATCAATCCTTTTCCAATATGTCCCTGATCAACCTTGGCGTAGCCTACCGTTTGCGGTTAAAGGGTGATAACCGGGCAAACCTGGAAAAATCATTGATGTGCTTCCACAAAGTCATTTCCTTTTTTTCCAAAGAAGACCAGGCAGAAATGTGGGCAAGGGCCCATTTGGGCCTTACCAATACTTACAAAAAATTGAAAGTTTTTGACTATAAATATTACGGTCAACTGGAAAAAGCTAGTCTGGATGAAGCCGCCAGCGTGAACGAACAGAAAGTTGAACCCATTCTTTGGGCCGGAATTTGCACGGAGATCGCAACACTTTACCGGGATCTTCAGTACGGAAATATCCAGGACAATTTGCAGGCTGCCCTTCGATTTGCACAAAAAGCCGTCGATATATACGCCCCACAGGATTATCTCTCTGATTGGGCTGAAGCGTCGAAAATCTTAGCAACGGTCTATTTGTATCTGGAAGATGAAATGGGTAAGGCATATAATATTGATAAAGGAATTGAATGGTTAGAAAAAAGTATTGAGGCCAGTCAAGGTCAACCGGATAAAGTTGACTTGTTTGATCTCTATATCGAACTCGGCCAGTTGTATTCGTTGCGTATATCCGGGATTCCCGCAGAAAACATGGAGAAAGCCATTAAATGTTGCGAAAAGGCCTTTGAGATAACAGAAGAACCAGGGAATGATCGACTCATCTTTGCCTATACCAAACTAGGCACTATCTACCAGAAAAGAATACTGGGCGACCCTGAAGAAAATCTGGAACAAGCCATCCGCTATTTATCAAAGGCGGAAAAAATAACCACTGCGCAAACAAGCCCTAAAACCATGCGTGTTTTTTTGCATGAAATTGGTTTAGCTTACAGCAATAGGAAAAAAGGTAATCCTTCAGAGAATCTCAATAAGGCTATTCAATACTTCAAAACAGCAGCGGCATATACCAAAGCGCTCGAAATGACCCGAAGCTGGGGGCTTAAAATGATCAGCCTGGCTTCCTTATACCTGAGAAGGAAAGATCATAACCCTGATGAAAATAAAAAAGAGGCCGGATTCGTATTGGCGGAGGTACTTTCAAAAATAGATAAATCCACAGACTTTCATTTATGGTTCCAGGCTAAACTCAACCTATCAATTACCTATTTAAATGAGGACGGAATAGAAACCCCAGACGATTTGGAGTGCGCAAAAAACATCCTGATCGAATTAGAATCCAAAGAATTTCTTTCCGATTTGTTTCCGTCGGAATTGGGTAGCCTTTACGGTACCCTTGGTTATGTGTATTCCAAAATGCCTTCGGGCCGGCATGAAGAAAATATCAGCCAGGCCCTTGATTATTATGACAAAACCCTTGCCATTTTCTCTCCGCACCTCTTTCCGGAAAAGTGTTTTCAAATTGCATGGACGCCGGCCCATCTCCATTTTGAAGCCGGCAACTGGCAAAAAGCTGGAGAACTGTTCGATATGCTGGTTCAATCTCACGAATTTCTTTATGCCCAGTCGCTTTTCCTCTCTTCTAAAACCCGTCAGCTTTCAGCAAGCCAGGGAGCGTTCATCCGCCTTGCATACGCTAAAGCCAAATCCGGAAAAACTGAGGAAGCCATTTGGGCGCTCGAAAAAGGAAAATCGCAATACCTCAACCAGGTCCTGCAACGTGAAGGAAAAGATCTTTCCATCCTTGAAATGGAGGCGCCGGAATTGATGGACCAGTATAAAATCCTGATCCGGCAAAGGTCCCAATTAGAATCCTGGGAAAGAGACCTTCAATTTAAATCCCATCAACCAGAGGAAGCCGAAGACCTCAGACGTCAAATTCTGGACAACGATTCCAGCTTGCAAGCGATAACAAACCAAATAAATGAGATCATTGGGGAATCTGAAAGAACCATATCCCATCAATTGAGCGAACTCGGTAAATTTCTTGAAGAAAAAACCTGCATCGTTTGTCCTATCACAACCAACCACGGCACTTTGATCTTTCTGATGAAGAATAATTCCGGAAAAATAAACGCAGAATACATCGAACTGGATAGCCTCACTTCTACGGAATTGACAGTTATGAGGAAGAAATGGGAAAAAGTAATCAACCTGGACTTATCGATCCGACAAACCGAATGGGAATATTTTCTGGATGAAGTCGGTTTACAATTGGGACAACAAATTTTTTATCACCTGACTCCACTTTTCAGAAACAATAGCACAACCAAATGCGTCCTGATCACCTTTCAGGAATACAGTTATTTGCCGTTGCACCTCGCCTACCGCATTGAAGGCGGAAAGAGGAAATATTTCATGGATGATTATATCTTTTCATATGCGCCTTCCATCAGGATTTGGATGCACTGCAAAAAAAATGCCTCTCTGCCAGAAAACGAAGAACACCTGCTTGCCATTGAAGACCCCCGTCCCACCAAAGCCCCACAACTGACCGGGGCCGCATTGGAAGTTGCCGCAATAACCGGCATGATCCCTGGCCATACCATACTTCGTCATGGCGAATGTACCCAAAGCAATATTTTAGATCAAATGCGCCACGCCACCTGCAGCCATTTCTCCTGCCATGGCCACAACCGGTGGGATAATCCGCTGTTAAGCCAATTATTGGTCTCTTTTGATGAATCCCTTCACCTGAAAGATATCCTGAATTTGCCTTATTCCGTTTCGCGCCTGGCAACCCTTTCAGCCTGTGAAACAGGTTTGCCCGGATTGGAAATTCCCGACGAGGTCATCGGTTTGCCCACAGGTTTGATCCAGGCTGGTTTCTCCGGGGTGATTGCTTCCATCTGGAGTGTACCTGATTTTGCGACAGCTCTTTTGATGATCCGGTTTTACTGGCTTTGGAGAAAAATAGGACTAGAAGTAGACAGTGCTTTACAACAAGCACAAATATGGGTCAGGAATTCGCTACACCACGAAAAAGCAGCATTTTTGGAAAAGCTGATCGACTTTAATCAATTGACGTACGACCCAAATCTTAAAATACAGCCTGTTGAATATTTAAACTGGCTTAAAGCTACTCCGTTCGAAAATGCCTATTATGAACCTAAAAACTGGGGCGCTTTTTACCTTATGGGTTATTAATTACCCCATACCCGTTGAATTTTTCAAATCACTTTTGCTTACTTACTTTAAAAAAATTTCCCCCTACCTTTGAATTTTAAATTTTGATTTTTACATTTTGCATTCCCATGAAACTCTGGCAAAAAAACCAATCCGTCAATCAACTCGTCGAGCGGTTCACCATCGGGCGGGACCCCGAATTTGACCTGCTCCTCGCCCGGTACGATATCCAGGGCTCGGTGGCGCACGCACAGATGCTGGCGGTCATCGGACTGCTCGAACCGGCCGAACTGGCGGCCCTGCAATCCGAACTCGGCAAACTGGCCGCCAAAGTGGAAGCCGGCGAATTTGTCATCGAGCCGGGCGTGGAAGACGTTCATTCCCAGGTGGAACTGGAACTCACCCGCGCCCTCGGCGACACCGGCAAAAAGATCCACAGCGGGCGGTCGCGCAACGACCAGGTGCTGGTGGACCTGCGCCTGTTCTTCCGGGCCGAAATCCGGGAAATCGCGGAACTGGTCCAACAGCTTTTTGAAGTGTTGATGACCCGCAGCGAGGCGTCCAAAGAGATCCTCCTACCGGGTTATACCCATACCCAGGTGGCCATGGTATCGTCGTTCGGCCTTTGGTTCGGGGCCTACGCCGAAACGCTGACCGACGACCTGCGCTTGCTGCGGGCAGTTTACGATATCATCAACCAGAATCCGTTGGGTTCGGCGGCAGGCTACGGCAGTTCACTTCCCCTCAACCGGCGCATGACCACAGAATTGCTGGGTTTCCACGACCTGAACTACAACGCCGTCCACGCGCAGATGGGCCGCGGCAAAACCGAACAATACCTCTCCTTCGCACTCGCCGCCCTGGGCGCCACCCTGGGCAAACTGGCGGCGGATATCTGCCTGTTCTCCAGCCAGAACTTCGATTTCCTGAAACTGCCGGACGCCTTCACTACGGGTTCCAGCATCATGCCGCATAAAAAGAACCCGGACGTGTTCGAACTGATCCGGGCCAAATGCAACTTGCTGCAGAACGTTCCGCAAAGGGTTTTTGCCGTCACCGCCAACCTCATCAGCGGTTACCACCGGGATTTTCAACTGCTCAAGGAACAGATCTTCCCTGCTATCGCCGACCTCAAAGACTGCCTGGCTCTGGCCATCTATTGCCTGCCGGAAATCCAACTCCGGGAAAATATCCTGAATGATGAAAAATACAAACTGCTGTACACCGTTGAGGCCGTCAACCGGGAAGTGCTCGACGGCCTGCCCTTCCGGGAAGCCTACAAAAAGATCGGCGAACAGGTGGAAAACGGGACGTTTGAATTCAGCGGCCACTTGAACCATACCCACGAGGGTAGTTTGGGGAACCTTTGTCTGGAGGAGATCCGGCGGAAGATGGGGGAGGCTTGGTGGACGGTAGACGGCTGACGGTGGACGGCCCACGGTAGACGGTGAACGGCCTACGGTGGACGGTTAGGCTCCTGAGCGGAGTCGAAGGAGACGGCCTACGGTGGATGGTTAGGCTCCTGAGCGGAGTCGAAGGAGACGGCTGACGGTGGACGGTTAGGCCCCTGAGCGGAGTCGAAGGAGACGGCCTACGGTGGACGGTTAGGCTCCTGAGCGGAGTCGAAGGAGACGGCTGACGGTGGACGGCTGCCTTGTTCCGGAACAGGCTGTCTTTATATCTCGATTGAAAAATGGTTTACTTTGCATCCCGGGTTTTGATCAACTTTTTTATAGAAGCCTGGATCTTTTCTGCTTGATTTTCCAGTTTTTCCAACGTTATCTGATCGATATAATGAATCCGGTGAGCGAGGTTCAACTGTGTGATGACTTCTGCACAGGACCCTTTCTCAACATTAAAGTAATATACAGATTCCTTGATTGTACCGCGTTCATCTCCTTCTGCGATGTTAGAAGGGATTGAAACAACGGCTCTTTGGATTTGATTACATAGCCCAAAATCCTTGGAAAATGGTTTTGTTTTGGTTATTGAATAAATATCTCCAGCTAATTCCAATCCCTCTTGCCAAACCCTTAAATTTTTAAAATTTCCCATTTTATCCGATTTAAATTGAAAAATCCATCAGCCATCCACCTTAGGCCGTCTATCGTCTTCCGTAGGCCGTCTATCGTCTACCGTCTACCGTGGGCCGTCTTCCGTGGGCCGTCTACCATCTACCGTGGGCCGTCCATCGTCAGCCATTTGTCGTAGGCCATCTACCATAGGCCGTCTACCGTCAGCCGGCCACCGTCCACCGTAGGCCGTCCACCGTCAGCCGGCCACCGGCTCAAACCCCCGGGGCGGAAAACGCTGCTGCGTCAGTCTCGAGACAACCAGGATAATCAGAAAATTCACGACCATCGCCAGCGTCCGGAAGGGGAACAGCACCACTCCGTCTTCCACCATGGGGTAAGGCAACAGAACAGGCAGGCCCAGGGTAGCGTCGCCGCCGCCGAAACGCAGGATAAATGCGGCCGCAAAACCCGCCAGGGCGCCGGCTGCATTGGCTTTTTTGTCAAACATCGCACAGGTCAACGCCGGAAAAAGCAGGCAATACACAAAATCGCTGCAAAGGAACCAGAGTTCGTACACACTCCTGATATTCAGGGCCATCAGGGTTGCCGCTACCCCGACGATCCAGATGCATCGTTTGATGACCCTTACCAGGCGCTCACCCGTTATATTAGGTTGGAGCAGGGGCCGCCAAACGTTCCAGGCGGCCATGGAGGATGCTGAAAGAACCGAAGAATCCACCGAGGACATCACAGCCGCCGCCACGGCGCCAAGGCCCAGCGCCGCCACCCAGGGATTGGTCAGGTAATGCAGCACCCAGGGAAGGGTCGAAGCCGGCTCCGGAACCGGGGGCAAACCCATACCCTCCCAATCCGCCACCGACCCAACGATCCCGATGATTACCGCCGGTGTCGCAGCGATCAGGCAAACCACGCCGGCTATGATGGAAAGCGTCACTGCCGCGTTTTCGCTCCGGGCCGACAACACCCGCTGGAAATACACCTGCCAGGCCGTACCGCCAAAAATCAACAAAAAAGCGTAATCCCACCAGAACCAATAGGACGTCCCCAGCGCTTCCCGCGAAGGAAACAGGCTCGCAGCCGCTCCAAATTTTTCCTGGTAGGCCGGCCAGGCAACCGCCCAGCCGCCAACTTGTTCGAGCGCAAATGGCGTCACCAGAAACAAACCGCCCAGCAGAAAAACCAACTGAATGACATCTGTAAAGGCTACCGACCACAACCCGCCGATCGCTGTGTATGCAATGGCGATCAACGCCGAAATGACAATGGCGGTGGTCGTCTCCAGGTCAAAAACCACCCCGAAGGTCGTACCCAGCGCCGTCAGTATGGCGCCGGTCCAGAAGATCTCTCCGGTGAGGGCGGGCAGAAAAAAAAGCGCCGCCGCCCGCTTGCCGAACCGCATTTCAAGAGGGTCGAGCATGGTGCGGAAGCGTTGCCGGCGCATCCGGCGGGCAAAAAGCAGGCCGCCCACAATCAGGCTGAACGCGTAACCCCAGGGCGCCTGCACCCATACCAGCCCCTGGCTCGCCGTATACTCGGCTGTGCCGTTGATATAGCCGCCGTCGATCCAGGTGGCGCTCATGGTAAAAATGGCAACGTATAAGGGCAGGGAACGCCCGGCCAGCATCATGTCGTCCAGGGAATCGAGTTTGCCCAATCCGGCGGCCCAGGCCCCGGCATAATAGATCAATCCGTAAAACACCAGCATCACCCAATATGCGGGCCAATTGACGTCCAATTCCGTGAAAAAGCGCAAATAACCGCCAAGCAGCAGAAGCAACACAAATAAAAACAGAGTGGTTACCCAAGGACGTCTCATCATCAGTAAATCAATTGTATCAATTACGGTAAATGTTTGCCGAACCCCGGCAAAATACCAAAATCCGGTTATATTTAGCCCTTAATTGATGAAATGTATGCGGATCCGGTAGAAGGCTGACGGCCAGGCTCCTGAGCGGAGTCGAAGGAGACGGTAACGACCTCTTACGGGAATTTCAGCCCCGACCACACCTTTTACCAATTTTCAGGCCGTCTGCCTTCTACTGTCTGCCAAATAATGATTTATGAATCACGAAAGCACGATCGCATTCAGCCCGCTTCGCACCGCTGCCGCCTGGGGGGTCCATTTGTTCACCGCGAGCGGCCTGCTCGCCGGGTTTATGGCTTTGCTGGCCATCAACAATCAGGATTGGCAGTCGGCCATGTGGTGGCTCCTGGTTGCCCAATTCATCGACGGCATTGACGGCACCCTGGCCCGTTTGGTCAAAGTACGCGAAGTACTCCCCTTTTTTAATGGAAAAAATCTGGATTATGTCGTCGATTTTGTCAACTACGCTATTGTTCCGGCCTATTTTTTTTATTGGGCAGGACTGGCGGAAGGTGTAGGGGTGTGGATCGGCGCTTTTGCCATTCTGCTTTCCTCGGCGATCTATTACGGAAAGGAGGGAATGGTGGCGGACGAACAATATTTCGTCGGTTTTCCGGTTTTGTGGAACTGGGTGGTGTATTACCTGTTCTTTGTGTTTCAATTCCCGGCCGGCCTTAATATCGCATTGATCCTGTTTTTTGCCGTCCTGCATTTTGTACCTATCCAGTTTGCCTACCCCAGTCGGGCCCGCCATCACAGGACCCTGACCTGGATCGTAACGGGCGTAACCGGAGGCGCCGTCGTCATTCTGCTCTATCTGTACCCTGAACCGGCGCCCGTTTTCAAGTGGATAACCATAGCGGGAGCGGCTTATTTCGGGGTGTTTGGGGTATGGACAACCTTGAGGAAGAAAAGGTGACAGTGGTCAGTTGGCAGCCAGAGAACTGAGCGGAGTCGAAGTTCCGTCAATCCATTTCCGGTTTTCAAAAATCCTGACGAATGAAATACCCGGTATTCTTCCTTTTCACATTTATCGCCCACTTTTTGCACAGCCAGAACCCGATTTTATCCTGGGAATCGCTTCCACACATCCGCGACGGGGTGAAGATCCGGGCGGCCTCCTCTTACAACCCGACGGGGCGCACCTACCGGGACTTCCGGAATTACACCCTCGAAGACGGCGACGGATTTGAAATGGCCAACCTCCGGGGGGAACAGGGCATGCTCGTCGGCATCTGGTTTACGGCTCTGCCGGACGGGGATGTGCGGTTCGGTCCCGGGCGCTTCGGAGATATCCGCCTTTGGATAGACGACCCGGTTTACCCGACCTACACCCAGCAGCGGGATATCCTGTTTTCCTGGCCGGGGTTTCCCAACCTGCAACCGCTCTGGGGTACGGCCGGCGGGGCGCAATGGGCGTTTCCCTGCCTGCCGTTCGACCGGTCCTTCCGGGCAGCCGGCACAGAGACGCCCCACTGGTACCAGTTCACCACCCACCTGTACCGGGATGCAATGTCGTCGGAAGCCATTCCAACTTCATCCCTGCGAGGTATCAATGAAAAACTGAAGGATTATGCGGGGAAATTTCCGGGCGAAAACCCGGGCAATCAGCTTCAGGCAGGCAAGGCATCTTTATTGCCGGGTAAAACCCTCCCGCTGTTCACCCAGCCTGGCGAAGGGGTGGTCCGGGCAATTTATTTCCAACCGCCCTCGGTTTCCAACTCGGTGGTCGACAGCATTTACCTGAAGCTGACGGTCGACGGGGAAACCGCCCCTTCGGCATATGTGCCATTGTCTGTCTTTTTTGGCGGCTACGAAAAAGCCCCGCTGAACAACGCCAAAGGTTTGCCTTGCGGGTTTGACGGCGAACAGCTCTATTTCTTTTTTCCCATTCCGTATTGGACGGGGTGTAATATCGAGTTGGAAAACCGGTCAGGAACAGTCGCCGCCTTGCCCTACCGCATCCGTTGGTCGGACAAAGCCGACCTGCCCCAGACCGAAGCCGGTCATTTCCGGATCCGGTATAACAACGGGGTGTTCAGAAAAGCAGGCGAACCCGATTTCCCGCATGTATCCCTCCGGGGCAGCGGGCATATCGTCGGGGTTTCTGCCAACCTGGCCGGCAGCATCGAAGGCAATTTCAGGGTCTATATCGACGACGCCAGGACGCCCGCTATCGAAACCACCGGCGGCGAAGATTATTTCTGCCATGCGTTCGGCATCGACGTCGGGCTGGTCAGCCCCTTCCACGGCGGACTCGACGACAAGGTCGGCTACCGGTTCCATATCATCGATTATATCCCGTTCCAGCGCAGCATCATCCTGGGGCAGGACCACGGTCACAGCTATTCCCACGATACGGACGGCGTTTACCGCAGCGCCGTGTTTTATTACCACCACCCTTCCGAACGCCTGGTGTTGACCGATAGTCTGGATATCGGCCATGCTGCCGACGAAAAAACGCACGCCTTTGCTGTTTCCGGCAACAGAAAACGACTGCAAAAGGATACGGCCGCCTACGAAGGCAATTTTATTCAACCGTTTACGGATGAGGGTCGCTGGACAGACGGCGAATTCGTTTTCCGCCTGAAAATCGACCCGGGCAATACCGGCGTCCGGCTCCGGCGGCGGATCAACCAACTGGCTTTTCACCAGGAGACCGGGGTTTTTATCGATGAACAGCCGGCCGGAACCTGGTTTGAACGGGGCTCTAATTACCAGTTGCTGAAAGAACAATTCCCGGAAAAACACCCGGGTTATCATCCCGACTGGAACGGGATTCCCAACCGGTTCAGGGATACCGAATTTGAAGTTCCACCGCATTTGACGGCCGGAAAAAGCGCCATCCGGGTCCGGCTGGTCGCCAAAGGCTCAAAGGCTGTTTTACACCCGGAGGATGCCGGAATGGTGAACGCTTATTGTTTTTGGGCGTATAGCTACCGGGATTGAGTTGGCAGTTGGCAGTCTTTTCTGCCGTTCCCACTTTGTACCGCCGACGTCTCGTCGGTCGGGCCGGATGCCCATATAAATAGTCTGGAGTTGGCAAATTGAAAGTCATTTGAATAATAAATTTCGGCGTTCCGGAAATTTTCAGGAAATTACCAACGCAAAAAACACCCACTATGGCCAAGATTAATTTCACCCTCAATGGAAAACCGACAACCATCGAGGATTTTCCGGAGGATATGCCTGTCCTTTGGTACCTCCGGGATATTTCCGGTCTGACCGGCGCCAAATTCGGATGCGGCAAAGGTTTGTGCGGCGCCTGTACCGTTCACCTCGACGGGAAAGCCATCCGCTCCTGCAGCACCCCCATCACCGCGCTGGAGGGCGCCACCGTCACCACCATCGAGGGGCTTTCCGAAAACGGCGATCATCCGCTGCAAAAAGCCTGGATCGAAGCCAACGTCCCTCAATGCGGTTATTGCCAGGCCGGCCAGATCATGAATGCGGCTGCCTTGCTGAACGAAAACCGAAATCCCTCGGACGCGGAGATCCTTGCAGCCATGGAAGGGAATCTATGCCGTTGCGGCACGTATAACCGGATCAAAAACGCTATTCAACTGGCCGCCCAAAACATCGAATCATGAACGCACACATCACAAAAATTGACCGGCGGAATTTTCTGAAACAATCTTCCGTCGCCGGGGCAGGATTGATCCTGGCGGCCTACCTCCCGGGGTGCGCCAAACCCTCGGACGCCTATTCCGGGGCGAAATTCAGTCCCAATGTATTCCTGACCCTCGACGGGACCGGCAAGGTGACCATCATCGCCCACCGCTCGGAAATGGGCCAGGGCATCCGCACCTCCCTCCCTGCCGTGGTAGCCGACGAACTGGGCGCCGACTGGGCCCGGGTAACCGTTCAACAAGCCGAGGGTGACGAAGACAAATACGGCGACCAGAACACCGACGGCTCCTACTCCATGCGCATGTTCTTCGAGCCGATGAAAAAAGTAGGCGCCACCGCGCGCATGATGCTGGAAAAGGCTGCCGCCGACCAGTGGAAAGTGAAAGCAGAGGAATGCAAAGCCCAAAACCATACCGTGGTACACGAACCTTCCGGTAAATCGCTGGGGTTCGGCGAACTGGTGGAAGCGGCGTCCAAACTCCCGGTTCCGGAAGAAAGCGCCCTGGTCTTCAAAAACAAATCGCAATACCAACATATCGGAAAAAATACCGCCATCGTCGACCTGCCGGATCTGGTGCAGGGCAAAGCCGTTTTTGGGCTGGATGCGGATATCCCCGGCGCCAAAGTGGCGGTGATCCGGAGGTGTCCGGTGGCCGGCGGCAAAGTGGTCGGATTCAATGATGAAAAAACGCGGCAAGTGCCCGGTGTGATCAATGTGTTTACGCTGGATTCACCTGGATTTCCCACCGGATTTGCCAATCCGCTGGGCGGAGTGGTGGTGGTAGCCGACCATACCTGGGCTGCCTTAAAAGGCCGCGACGCGCTGGAAGTAGAATGGGATTTTGGCCCGAATGCAAGCTATAATACGGCGGCGTATATGGCCGAACTGGAAACCAAAACCGCAAAGGACGGCAAGGTCAGAAGGGCGGGCGGCAATGTGAAACAGGCGCAAAAGGAAGCGGACCTGACCCTCGAAGCGGTGTATAAAATCCCGCATATCGCGCATGCGACCATGGAGCCCCCCTGCGGGACGGCCCGGTTTGAGAACGGCAAATGCGAAGTGTGGATCCCGGCGCAAAGCCCCCAATGGGCGCGCAACGAGATCGCCAAGGCCCTCGAACTGAAGGAAGAGGAGGTAACCGTCAACGTTACGCTGCTGGGCGGCGGTTTCGGCAGAAAATCCAAACCCGATTTCATGGTAGAAGCAGCCAAAATTGCCAAAATGCAAGGCGGGGCAGTCAAACTCGTCTGGACCCGCGAGGATGACATCCAGCACGACTTGTTGCACGCCTGCAGCGTACAGCGCATCAAGGTGACCCTGAACGACAACAAGGTGACCGGCTGGCAGCAGCGGTCGGCCTTTCCGCCCATCGGCGGCACGGACGATGCCACAAAACTGCATCCGGACGGCGGGGAGGTCAGCCTCGGTCTGATCGACTTTCCGTGGGATGTGCCGAATATCAGCCTGGAAACCCACGAAGCCAAGGCCATGACCCGCATCGGATGGCTTCGGTCGGTGGCTAATATCCAGCACGCTTTCGCCATCGGCAGCATGCTCGACGAGGTGGCGCATGCCCGCAAGTTGGATCCTGTACAGAATCTTCTGGACCTGCTGGGGTCCGACCGGCAAATCGACATGAAAGCGCTGTCCGAAGAATTTGGCAACTACGGTACCGAACTCGCCGATTATCCCTGGGATACGGGCCGCTTCCGGAAGACGATCGAGTTGGTGGCGGAAAAATCCGGCTGGGGTAAACCCTTGCCCAAAAACCAGGCCAGGGGGATCTGCGCGCACCGGAGTTTCCTCACCTATGTCGCCTGCGTGGTAACGGTAGAAGTAGATGACAATGGCAAACTGGTGAAGATTCCGGAGATCCACTACGGCGTGGATTGTGGGCTGGCAGTCAATGTGGACCGCGTGAAATCACAGTTTGAAGGCGGCGCCGTGTTTGCGTTGAGCGCTGCCCTGAAAAGCCAGGTCACCTTTGAGAACGGCCGGACGGTCCAATCCAATTTCGACGGTTTTGAAATTGCACGCATGAGCGATGCGCCGGATCAGGTATTTGTTCATTTCGTTGAAAGCAATGAAAAACCGACTGGGGTCGGGGAGCCGCCTGTACCCCCGGTTGCGCCGGCTTTGGCCAATGCGTATTTTGCGGCTACAGGCAAACGGCTTCGGGAGATGCCTTTGAGGGTGTGAGCCCGCCTACTCCGAAGCTACGGCGGATGAGAGGTGAGAGGGTGAGAGTGGTGAGAGGGTGAGAGTGGTGAGAGAGTGAGAGTGGTGAGAGGGGTGAGAGGGGTGACGAAGTCTCCTCCTCAAGTCCGTCCGCATACGGTCGGAAAAATCTCCCATCACCAAGTCTCCCCATATCCAAGTCACCAAGTCTCCCTATCACCAAGTCACCTCGCCTCCAAGGCTCCCCATCAAGTCTGCGACTTGTCGAGGGCAGTTTCCAGGTCCTTGATCTTGGACAGGGTTTTGTGGGCAAAATCGAGATAAAGCTGGATAAAGATAAAGCGGTGCTCCTGGAGGGTGAGCAATTCCTTATCCCGGGTATCCGTCCAATCCTGCAGTTTCATGTGGAAAAAGGAGAAGAATTTTTGTTCCTCCCAGGCGCTTTTTTCGGTTTGTTCGTCCAGGACCTTGCCCAGGTAGATGATGCGCTGGTAATAATTTTCATAGAGTTCGACGATAGCGGTCAACAGCGCCTTGTCGGAGATCAGGTCGAGGGAGCCTTCGGAGACCATCGATTTGTAGGCGCCTTCGATGGGAAAGAAGGTGGTATTGCCCACTTTTGCCCTGAAAAGGGAGTCGATATGAGGTTTATCGGCGGGGCCTGACCGGGGCAAAATCCGGATAATTTCCTGCAACATTGCGATCCGGTTGGTTTGGTCTTCGATCGTGGCATTTAGGTTATCCAGGTCGGAAGTCAGGTTTTTGCGGAACTCCGACAAATAAAATTTTTCCAGTTTCAGGTCCTTTTGTTTTGCCGCCCAATTATTGAGGGCAAATGCGATCAGGACGCTCAACAGAACGGTCATGAACTCGGCGACCAGGCCAGGCAACATGGGTTTTATCCTGGAAAGTAATTTATGCTCCATGTACAGTCGGTGCTTTAAAAGGAGGTTTTTTTGTAGAAACGAAGATACGGTGGTTTTTGCCGCCTGGAATGGCATTCATCCAAAAATAAAAAATCAGCATAAAAAGCAATCACTGATCGCCCGGGGATTGCACCGGCATATTCCGGCCGGTCGCCAAACAGATGTAATGTAACCGGAAGACCCGGAGGGCCCATGAGAATGGTTTAAGGTTCCGGATGATTTTCGAGAAAATCTTTTGGCGACAGGCCTGTGCTGTTTTTAAATACCCTGTTGAAGGTCGCTTTTGAGTTAAACCCGCAATCCAGTGCGATGGACAGCAGGTTGTACCGGTTGTTGGCCGGATCCCTGGCTGCTTTTTTGAAAGCTTCTATGCGGAAATCGTTTACAAACTGGTTAAAATTTTTTCCAAAGCCGGTATTGATCACCTGAGATATCAGGCTGACGGAGGTATCGAGTTTGGAGGCCATTTCCCGGATCGTAAGCTCCGGGTTCAGGTAGACGGCTTCCTTTTCCATCAGCGACTGCACTTTTTCTTTCCAGGTCCCCAGTTCTTTTGGATTCAATTCGGAGTTGACCGGAATTTTTTCCCGGGGCTCATAGTGGAGGTAAATGGTCGGCGCCTGGAAAAAACCCTTCAGGCTGATGATATAGAGTAAAACCGCCAGGAAGAAGTACTCCCACCAGTTTTGGGTGAAACTGAGCCCTACGCCAAAGCTGTTCAGGGCGTTAAAGATCCATACCAGGGTAATCCCCAGGGAAAGCAGGTAGAGGTAATTGCGGTACCAGTTCAGGCTTATTTCATGGGTATTGGAGTAAGCCGTTTCGATCCAGCCCCGGTAGCGATGGTAATGCCGGATCGCTTTATACAGGTAATAATAATTGGAGATCAGGGTAGCCACCTGTAACACCGGATAAACATACGGAAGATCAATGTTGGACATCCAGTATTGCACAAAGGACCGGCCCTGTAAAAACACCGCCAAGTGGTACAGGAAATAGATCAAAAAAGGAGCCAGATGCCAGCCATGCCTTTTACCGAACCGGAAATCTTCGTTCGTTTTGCTGACCAGATAAAAATAAAGAACAGGGCCCGCCAGCAATCCGGGGTCATAGGGAAAAAAGAGCAGTTCGTCCCACATTACATTGATCCCCATAAACCCGAGGGTGTACGGCAGGATCAGCAAACAGGTGAGGAACAACAGGAGACTGAACAGGTAATCAGACAAGCGACCCTGCCGGAAGCCGCGAACAAGGGAGAGGACCCCGAACAAAACGCCCTGAAAAGACCCGATCAAAAGTGTAACGGAATAGATATTGAAATTCACGACCAACCAAATAAATGGACTACCTCCGCCGGATCAACAATCTGTCAATCTCCCTTGTCCGATTAAAAATTCAACCAGTTTGTTACTTGAACAAATGTATGCTTTTTCCCGCAAAGGTGGCTTCGACTTTTAATAATAATTCCCCTCTTTCCCCGGACGAATCCACCTTGTAAATTTCGGTCCCAACCGGGAAACGTTCCTTTCGGGATTGAAGCGGCATAAAGTTCGTACCATAACTGAACTGCCGTTCGGGTGGTCCCTGAATGACCACGCTAACGGTGGATATCCTGTTGTTGTACACTTTCAGGTCAATGTACACGACCTCCGTTTTTTCGACCTGCCGGTCCTGTTCGCTGGACAACAGGTTTCCGGGTCCTCCGGCCATATTGACATTGACCCTGGCGGGGTTGCCCGAATAAACGACCTTTCCCCGCCCGGCTACATAACCCTCCACCTTATCCGTCGCAAAGATGTGGGCGGTACCCCAACTGGTGATGTGTACGAGGACGGATTCAGCCGTGAGTCTGGAGGCGTCAACGCTGCCGGTCCCAAGGTTAACCTTCAGTTCCCGGGCTTTACCTTCAAGGCTCACCGAACCCACCGGATTGACGAGGTTGAAGGTCGGCACATCGATACCGGTTACTTTGTAATCTCCATAACCGTTGGTTTCGAGGTTATCGATAAAGGCTGCCCCGATCTTGATAACAACGCCCTTGGAGGCCTCGATCCATCCCTTCTGGCTGATCCGGAGTTCGCTTCCGGATTCGGAAACCTGGATATGGTCCAGGATATTTTTATCGGATGTAATTTCCAGGAAAGGGTAACTTTTACAGACGATTTCGACTTCGGCCGGAAATTCCACCGCCACCGAGGTAAAAATTCCCATGGCGCGTTTTGAGGTCTGTATATCCCCGTTTCCTCTTACCAGGCCGCTGGTCTGGGCCTGGAGGAAAATCGCGGGCAAAAAGGCAACAACGAAAAAGATCAATTTTTTCATAAATCTGCGTTTTGAATAAATTCGAGGGTAAAATTACCAGGGGAGGAAGGGCAAAATCGACTCAAAGAAAGTTGAGACGTCTCATATTAGCCATTTGAGACCAGGCCGGTTTCAACCGGGGCCAGAATAAGTTTCAGGTAAAGAATTCCTGGTTCGCCGAACAGGCATTCGGCGCCACTTTCTTCCGATTGATATTCTTAGATGAGCTTGCCGGAAGTAACGATCGGATTGGTGTTAACTCCCCTCCACAATCCGGTATTCAAACGGCCCGATGATCCCCAGCTCGCCATTGGTTATGGCTATTCCATTCTGGCTATCCCGCCAGGTCAGGGTCTTATCCCGTTCAAGGGCAGCCAACCGGACGCCTTGCGCCATATGTTCGCTATAATTGACCACCACCACGCTTCGCACCGCGCCGAGTTCCCAGATCCAGGCCAGCACCGACCCGGCATTGGTCAGGGCTTCCACTGCCAGTTGTTTCCAGGATCCCTTCCGGAATACTTCATCTTTGGTCAGCCGGCAAAGTTCATCATAAAAATACCAGGTACAGGGGCAAACGACTTTCACCCAGGGATGGGTCGGCAGGGCTTTGGTTTTTGCGGTAAAACAGCCGCATCCGGCTTCTTCAGGCTCACGGCCCAGTTGAACCGGGATTTTGACCCTTCTGCCTTCCCACTGACCGTCGTAATAGAAGCGCATGCCCGGCACTGTTGCTGCAATGATGGCTGCGGCTTCGGCTCTTTGCCTGGAAAAAATGCCGGCTATGCGTTCTTCATCGTGGTTTTCGAGAAACCGTACCGAGCGCTCCTGGTAATCCTGTTCCGCCATGAGGTGCCACCGGATGGGGTCCACATTCCTGCTTTTCAGGCGATCGGTCAGGGTTTTATCATAAGTATAGTCAAAACCGAGGTATTGCAGCCTGCTTTCCAGGTTCCAGTACGCCTCGGCAATAAAAACAAAATCAGGCGCTTTGGCCTTGACCGCCTGGATGGCCTGTTCCCAGAATTCGGTTTCCGGCGAGGGCGTATTATCCTCCAGGGCCTGATCCCAGGTGCGGTTGAAAACGTCGGTCAGCGCCAGCATAGCCATATCGCAACGGACACCGTCGCAGACCTCCGCCAGTTGAAGCAATTGTTTTTGCATGAACGCCCTGGCTGCCGGGTGGAAATAATTGACCTGGGCGGTATCCTGCCAGGCCCCGAAATAAGGGTCTTTGCCGTGCGCGGTGACCTGCCCTGCCGGATTGCGGTAATAGGTGTAGGGGTCGGCCTTCAGCCATTCCTCCGAAGGATGGAGGAACAGATCGGGCTGCTCCCGGTGCAAACTGCTTTCTGCATGAAAATGATTGGGAATAAAATCCAGGATCAGTTTCAGGCCTTTTTCGTTGAGCGCTTTTTTTAACCGGAGCAATTCGTCGCGGTTACCCAGTTTGGCGTGGACCTCGTACCGGTCGATGGCGTAAGGGGAGCCGATCACGTCTTCCGGTTGCCAACCCGGCAGGGTCTCCGTGTAGGCTTGTTTCAGGTCGGGTACAAAAGCATAACGGGGCACGGCTTCGTCGGGAGTCTGCCAGACACCCATCAACCATACATAGTCCATGCCTCTGCCGGCCAAAAAATCCCAGAAAGCCGGTGGAATATCCGGCAAACCCGCTCCGGCGCCGAACCTTCGGACCCAGACCCGGGTGTTGATTTCGTATAATGCTGGATGATACGCCATTTTAAGTTGAGGATGATAATATTTGTTGATTTGTTGATTTGATGCGGGAATCACAAAGAGCACAATTTCCTTCGCGTACTTTGTGGAATCTTGGTGTCTTTGTGGTTAACCTTACAATTAGCCAAGTTGAATTTTAGAATCCGAGAGGACATATAAACCTATCCAAAACTCTCCTTAATTCATTTTCTCCCGGCAAAACCGGATAAACTCCTCACAAATCTTGCGGGTGGCTGCCGGCGCTTCCAGCATGCCCATATGCCCGGACTTGTCCAGTACATGTACCACTGCCACTTGAGGCAGGGTCGTCTGGCGGTGATCCAGTTCGCGTGGAATGGCCTGGTCTTTTTCGCCAAGAATGAACAGGACCGGAAATGCAGCGGCTGCAAGGACATCCGAACGGTCGGGCCGGTTTTTCATGGCTTCCAGCGCGTTGAGGATCCCGGCCTGGGGGTATTGAGACGCCCGCAGGATCAGTTTATCCACCAGGAAAATATTTCCGGCGGCAAATTCAGGGGCAAACAAGGTCGGCATGAGTTGTTTGACAAAAAGCGATGGTCCGAACTTCAGGATGAACGCTACGCCTTTTTCCCGGCCGGCCTTTTTCTCCTCGCTGTCGGCATAAGGATGCGAATGGAACAAACCGAGTCCGGCCAGTCGCCCGCCGGCCAGTTCGGAAATGGCAAGGCCGACATACCCGCCCATGGAATGGCCGATCAGGATGAATTTCTTTAACTCCAGATGGTCGGCGACGGCAAGGACCGCCCGGGCCATCTCTTCAATGGAAGTTTCCCCGGCCAAGGGTTCGGAGGCGCCAAATCCCGGCAAATTGACGCAAATGACCCGGTTGCCCGCCTCCGTGATCCCCGGAGTGAAATCGTCCCAGATGGAGCTGTCTTCGCAAAACCCGTGCAGAAAAAGGACGGGTACCCCCTTGCCCCTGACACTGAAGGCGATATTCCGGCCTTTGTATGTTATTTGGTCTTTCATGCAATAATTCGAGGAACTGATATCGATTCCTCCACGCCTGTGGCGTGGCACGCACTTCCTCAGTTCCTCATCATTATAAGCCGCGAAGATAAACCAAAATCCTACCTTTGCGGCATTAAACCAGGAAATGGCAAAGTCATTTAAACCAAAAAGAGAGCCTTTCGGCAAACCGCAGGCCCGGGACAGCAAGCCGAAGTTCAAGCCCACTCCCCCGTCCGAACTGGATATGCGGCTCAACAAATACGTGGCGCATTGCGGCATCGCTTCGCGCCGGCAGGCCGCCGACCTGATCAAGGAAGGCCGGATCTCGGTCAATGGCAAAGTGCTGACGGAACCGGGCTACCAGATCCAGGCAGGCGACGAAGTGGCCTATGACGGCAAAGTGCTCAAACCCGCCACCCGTCTTGTTTACCTGCTGATGAACAAGCCTAAAGACGTGCTCTCCACCGTAAAAGACGAAAAAGGGCGGCGCACCGTGATCGACCTGCTGGCCGGCAAGGTGCCCGAGCGGGTGTTTCCCGTCGGCCGCCTCGACCGCGATACCACCGGCCTGATCCTGCTCACCAACGACGGCGATCTGGCGGAAAAAATGACCCACCCCCGGTACAAAATGAAAAAGGTGTACAACGCCACCCTGGATAAACCGCTCACCAAAGCCGATCTGCAAAAGATCAGCGCCGGACTGGAACTGGAAGACGGCCCCGTGAAGGTCAACTGGATCGAATACCTGGACCAGGATAAAAAGGATGAGGTCGGACTCGAGATCTCAGTCGGCCGCAACCGCATTGTCCGCCGGATATTTGAACACCTGGGCTATGAGGTCACCAAACTGGACCGGGTGTACCTCGGCGGCCTCACCAAAAAAGACCTCAAACGCGGCTGGTGGCGGCCTCTGACCGACCAGGAGGTGGTGATGCTGAAACATTTTACGAAATAGCGCGACGGAGGAGGGTTCATTGTAGTTTATTATAGTTCATTGTGGTTCATTGTTGTTGGGGTAACGGCAGCATAACGATCATGAACCATCATAAACCATCATAAACCATCATGAACCATCATAAACCATCATAAACCATCATGAACTAAACAATAACCCCACATGCTTCAGGCAATTTTGACCACACTTCAAATCAACCCGGTCAAGGAGGAAAACTGCCTTCCCGTTTCACCAGCTTCACCACCTCCCCGTCTTCCGGCAAAAAGAGGAGCATTTCTTCTGCCGTAAGCGACAGAATCTGCGCCTGCCATTCGGGCCGCGGCGAGTAATACAGGCCGTAAATATCGATGCTCATGGTTTCAGGCGAAAACACGTAATGACGGGACTCCGGGAAATAAACCCGGTTGGTTGCAGAATCCTTGTTGTACAGGGCTAATGTGCTGTCGGGAAAAAAGACGGCAAAATAGGGCATGGCAATCGCCTGGCGTACCCGTTCCACCTCGACGGCGCTGTCGCGCTGGGCCCACCGTTCCAGGTCGCGGCGTTGCCGGTTGTTGAGGTCCGGCTCGTAATCTGCGTCGTAGCCGTACCATTGCCGGGCCCGTTGTTCTCTGACGTGGTTGTACACCGCCAGGGACTGGGCCAGGGCGTCTCCCTTTTTGTCCACCTGCACGCCCTGTTCAGCGTATTCAACGACTTCCCAGCGCCCAAGGAGGTGGTTTAACGGGTCGCTGGGGGCCTGGGCGTTGAGGCGGCCAAGGGTGAAAAGGCAAAAAATGAGGATTTGCGATTTTAATAAAATGGTGTGATTTTTGAGCATCTGTTCTTCGTTTTAGTTCGTTTTGGTGAACGACCGCCAACAAATATAAACGCTTATTTTCAACCATTATGAAATCTATTTCAGCCAGTTTATTCCTCCTCCTGTTCTGGGCCTGCAACCCGGGCAACCCGGAATTTGACGCCCTCATGCGGGATCACGGCAACCAATTCGACCTGCTGATCCAAAACGGTACGGTCTTCACCGGGGTCGATACCGCCGGCCTTGCAGCGGATATTCTGGTGAAGGACGACAAAATCCTGTACGTCGGTCCAGTGGACACCTCCCGGATCAACGCGACCAGAACCATCGACGCAACCGGCAAAGCGGTCAGCCCGGGTTTCATCGATACCCATGCCCACGGCGACCCGCTGCAAACCCCGGATTTCCGCAATTTCCTGGCCATGGGCGTGACGACGATCTGCCTGGGGCAGGACGGCGACAGTCCCGAAACTGAAGACATCGCCGCCTGGATGCAACGGGTGAACGATACCATTCCCGGGGTCAATATCGCCCTGTTCATCGGTCACGGCACGATCCGGCGCCTATCCGGGGCCGGGTACAAACCTGTGCCGGAAGCGCACGAACTCGATAAAATGAAACAACTGCTGCAAAAAGGGATGGAGGCAGGGTGTCTCGGTATGTCCACCGGTCTGGAATATACGCCGGGGGTGTACGCGCGGGCGGAGGAAATGGCGGAACTGGCCAGGGTAGTCGGCAGGAACAACGGTCTGATCATGAGCCATGTGCGCAACGAAGACAACGATCAGATCGACTCCTCCCTGCTGGAATTGCTGCAACAGGGCGAATATTGCAACGTTCATGTTTCCCACCTGAAAGTAGTGTATGGAAAAGGCCGGGAGCGGGCAGGTGAAATTCTCCGGTTGCTGTTTGACCGGCCGGCCGGGCCCTACCGCGTTTCGGCCGATATTTACCCCTATACCGCAAGTTATACGGGCATCGGCATCGTTTTCCCGCAATGGGCCAAACCGCCGAACGACTACGCCAAAGTCGCCAAAAACCGAAGGGTGGAATTACTGGCGTTCCTGCGCGATAAGGTCAATTCGCGCAACGGCCCGGAAGCTACCCTGCTGGGCACCCCACCCTACCGGGGCAAAACGCTACGGCAGGTAAGCGAAGAAATGAACAAACCCTTCGAACAGGTTTTGCTGGAAGACATTGGTCCCGGCGGCGCTTCCGGCGCTTATTTTGTGATGGACGAAACCTTGCAGGCTGCCCTGCTTGCCGACCCGCGCATTATGGTGTGTTCCGACGGCAGCCCCACTATGCACCACCCGCGGGGGTACGGGAGTTTCGCCAAAATCATCGAAGAATATACCCTGAAACAGAGGTTGTTCCCGTTGCATGAAGCAATCCGGAAGATGACCTCCTTGCCCGCTGAAACCCTCGGGTTGGCAGACAGAGGGGCGGTAAAACCCGGATTCAAAGCCGATTTGCTGGTATTTAACCCTGAAAAGGTGAAAGCCCGGGCCGATTTTGTCAGCCCGCACCTGCTGAGCGAGGAGTTTGATGTGGTGATCGTGAACGGCAAAGTTGCGCTGGAAAACGGGCGGTTGGAGGAAAGGCGGTTTGGACGGGTGTTGGAATAATGTTTGGGGTTGTTTGGGGTTGTTTGGGGTTGTTTGGTTTTCCAGATTCAATAATATATATTTCATCATTTCTTCGCCTGCGCCACCTTCTTTTGCTATATCTGCAAAATTCATCTCGTTTGAACTGGTTTCACTCCACTCCCCCATAAACCTCCAAAAACCGCTTCCCATCCAACAACCCAAACCGCCAGTCCACCGGTAAAACCAGCGAATCCGGCGCGTGAGAGAGCCAGTAATCTTCCCCTTTTTTACCTTCGGTCAGCCGCTTCACTTCGGCCTGAAAAGGTTCAAAAAGAAACATCCGGTTGTGTTCAAAAAAGAAGCGGTCGAGGATGAGATAATCTACCTGGTGGTCTTTGAATAAACGGACGACGGGTTCGGGCGAACCGGCGGTATAGGCCCGGATAAAATCCCATACCGGCGCCTGGATCAATCTGTGGTACCGGGTGAAATACAGGGCATGACAGGCTTCATCGCTGAACAAAACGGAGGCTTGGGAAAACCAGGGGATCTCGCTGGTCACTTCGGTGGGGCCCGCTATTTTCACGGGGTGATCGAAGGATTTGATCTTGTCGTACAGGGCCGCAAAGTCGCCGTAGCGGTAAATGCCGGATTCCTTGGGGGAGCGGATGTCAAAGACAGACCAGGCGGTGAGCAAAAGGAAAAGGATGGCGGGTATAATCGTTAATCCACCCATTGGCCCCTGCCGGCGGGTGAACATTCGCGGTATCGAATCCACCCCTGCAGCCCTATGGGCCTGACCCTCGCCGGCGGGGGATACCGGCTCGCTTGGATGATTTCGGCTTGGTGATCCACCCCCCGGCCTCCGCCAGCGGGGGATAACACCGATGACAAAAAGAAAATACGCGCTCAGCAGGCAGTAATACAGGTACCGGTCGGGTTGAAAGAGGCGGGGCAGCAGCCATTGGGCGAGGTAAAAACAGATTACCCCAGAGGCGGCAAACAGCACGACCAGCCGGTAATACCCCCTTTCCGCTTTCAGAAAAATCCAGCTCAAAACAAAACTGACGGCCATCAGAACCAGCGTATAATCCGGCCAGGGCAGCCGAAGGTAGTGGCGGACGGGAAATTTCCAGGGCAGCCCGGGGTCCATTTGCGACTGAAAATCAACCCGGCCGCCAGGCGCAAATTCGGGCATGCTCAGCAGCGCTTCCCTGGGAAAAAACGGACCGATCAGCGGGTGGGCCTCCAGCATCCTGGATTTCAGAAACAGGATCAACAACGCCGCGACAAAACAACCGGTCAGCCAGCCGATTTCTTTCCGTTTCCATTCTTTCCAAAAACGGCCGGAAATAAGATCCCAGAGGGCAGCCAACCCCGTAAACGCGCCCAGGACGAGGAAGGCCGTGGGGTAAAACAGGGCGCTTGCCGCAGCCGTCCACGCAGCGGCTTTTTTCCGGCCTGCATCCCAATAGAACAAAAACAACAGCATGAACGGAATGGCAAAAGCCCTGGCCATAAACCCCGCCATCCGCTCCATGGGAATATTGCTGAACATCAGCACCGCGCACAACCCCAGCGCCCAGCCGAACCGCCGTTTCACCAGGAAAAAAACCGACAAACAAGCGATGTACAGCGTAAATACAGGGAAAATCCGGGATACGGTCAGCGGGTCAAAAAACAGGGTCAACACCCGGATCAGGGCGTAATACCCCCAGGGCTGGAGCAGGCCCGAGGCGGCTACCCAGGGGTCGCCTTCCACAAAACGGTGCTCACCGAAGGTCCAGGCCCAGGTCAGGTGCTGCACCACGTCGTCGTTGCCCCAGTACGGCGTGCCCCATACCTCGCGGTACCGGTACAGGAACAGGGCAAGGACGTACAGGCCGATGGCGAGGGCCCATTGCCAGGCCGGTTTGGGAATGCGAA
The DNA here is from genome assembly GCA_964558465.1 of uncultured Lewinella sp. GTDB lineage: Bacteria > Bacteroidota > Bacteroidia > Chitinophagales > Saprospiraceae > JACJYC01. The sequence goes on from CAZLEF010000034.1 coordinate 60,380, forward strand.
TTTTGAGGGGCATTTGCGTTTTGGTTGAAGGGGTTTAGGGTCAAAACTCGCTCGTAAAATGAAATTCCACCTCCGGGTGGTTTTCCTGGGCCATTTTGAGCGTCCAGGCGGACTCGGCCAGGAAAACGAGGTTGCCTTCCGTATCTTTGGCGATATCCCGTTTGCGGCGCTGCAGGAACTCTTTAAAAGCCGTCTGGTTTTTGCCGCTCACCCAACAGGCCTTGTACAGGTTCACCGGCTCGTAGGTGCATTTGGCGCCGTATTCGTTTTCGAGGCGGTACTGGATGACGTCGAACTGCAGGGCGCCCACCGTGCCGATGATCTTGCGCCCGTCGCTCTCGCGGGTGAACATCTGGGCCACGCCTTCTTCCATCAACTCATCCAGGCCCTTGTTCAGTTGTTTGGTCTTCAGCGGGTCGGCGTTGTTGACGTAGCGGAATTGTTCGGGGCTGAAGCTGGGTATACCTTTGAAATGAAGGGTTTCTCCCTCGGTGAGCGCGTCGCCGATCTTGAAGTTGCCGCTGTCGTACAGGCCCACCACGTCACCGGGAAAGGCCTCGTCGATCACCGTTTTTTTGTCGGCCATGAAGGAAGTGGGGTTGGAGAACTTCAGCGACCTGTTCTGCCGGACATGGAAATAGTTGGTGTTGCGCTGAAATATGCCGGAGCAAACCCGCAGGAACGCGATCCGGTCGCGGTGTTTGGGGTCCATATTGGCGTGGATCTTGAAGACAAAACCCGAGAACTTGCCTTCATCCGGTCTGACCGGGCGTTCTTCGGTTGGCCGGGCAAGGGGCGGCGGCGCAACTTCCACAAAACAATCCAGCAATTCCTTGACGCCGAAGTTATTGACGGCGCTGCCGAAGAACACGGGCGATATTTCCCCTTTCAGGTAGGTTTCGCGGTCAAAAACCGGGTAAACCTCTTGTATGGTGTTGATCTCTTCCCGGACTTCCCGGGCCGGGCCGGCGCCGACTTCCTTCTCCAGGCGGCTGTCTGAAAGGTCCCGGATCTCGATAATCTCCTCCTCGGTTTGTTTACCGTGGGGGCGGAACAACACCAGCTTGCGTTCGTACATGTTGTACACCCCCTTAAAGGTTTGTCCCATGCCGATTGGCCAGCTCAGGGGCGTCACCTTGAGGCCGAGTTTGAGTTCCACCTCGTCCAGCAGGTCGAAGGCTTCCTTTCCTTCGCGGTCCAGTTTGTTGATGAACACGATGATGGGGGTGTTGCGCATGCGGCAGACCTCCACCAGTTTTTCCGTTTGTTCTTCCACGCCTTTGGCCACGTCGATCACTACGATGACGGAGTCCACTGCCGTCAGGGTGCGGTAGGTGTCTTCAGCAAAATCCTTGTGGCCGGGGGTATCCAGGATATTGATCTTGAGGTCGCGGTATTCGAAGGCCATGACGGAAGTGGCGACGGAGATGCCCCGCTGCCGTTCAATTTCCATAAAGTCGGAGGTGGCGTGTTTCTTGATCTTGTTAGACTTGACGGCCCCCGCGATCTGGATAGCGCCGCCGAACAACAGCAGTTTTTCGGTCAGCGTCGTCTTCCCGGCGTCCGGGTGGCTGATGATGGCAAAGGTGCGGCGTTTGTTGATTTCCTCGATCAGGCTCATAACATTTTTAAAAATGAAGGCGCAAAGGTAGGAATTGTTTGGAATGGTTCGATTGATTCGATTGATTCGATTGGAACGCCACGCCGCGGCGTGGCCGAATCAACGAATCAACGAATAAACAATTGATTGGATTGTTTGTCCATAGGACTCTCCATAGGAGTTCCATGAACCTTTGGAGGATTGAAAACGTAAGCCGTCGCATCCTCAAATCTTCGCATCCTCAATTCCTCAATTATTTGTCTTGATTGGAAACAGGCATTTACTCATTCAGGGCTGCCAATTGCTCGAATCCTGTTGTACCCGGCATGTTTTCCTTTCATCTTTGCGGGGCATTTAAAAACCCCCTTAAACCAAAAACCAAATGAAACCTTTTATTTTTTTCCTCCTCCTGGCGGCCCATATCAGCCAGGCGCCGGCTGCCAGGCAGCAGGAGGAAGTCAGTTTACGAGGACGGGGTACTGCCGTCCGGATGGATGGCGGTACCCCGGGCTTCGGTTTACCTACTGCTGATCAGATCAAAATTTCCGAAACGCTTCTTTACGGCCCGTTTCGCGAATCTTTTCAAAATATCCGGCCTTTTCTCCTTCCGGGTTACCTGCGCACGGCGATTGATTCTTTCAATTTTGGACTGAATTTTGCCCCTGGGTGGCGCAAAAGCACAAATCCCCCCGGTAAACGGCCCCAAGCCTGATCAGCGAACCGTAAAAATCAGCTTTATTGGATGAATTAAATTTGCCACAAAACACCGGCCGTGGACTCCTCTGCATCGGGCAGCCAGGCCTGGTGAACATCCTCCTCCGGCTTGACAGGCGTATTTTCCTTTGAAACATTGAGGCAAAAACTAAAAAACAAGGTAGAGATAAGTAATGAAAGCGCCAGGCATAAAATAATGGCGCCGTTTGTTACTTCCGTTTTCATGACTTCTTTATTTAAAAATGATTTCGGGTGAAGGTTTGCGATTGATTAATCTCCGGATACCCGCCAAATGACTCAATAAAACAACGGGCACGATCACCGCCGGCAACAAATTGAACGGCATGTACAAGATACCCCGGTTGGGTTGCTCAAAGGCAAATTGCTGGAATGGCGATGGTGCAGCTAAAACAGCGTTTACAACAATGTTCACCAGCAAACCCAAGGTCAGGAAATTCCAGATCAGCAGAAGGCGGGGAAACCGGACCGTTCCTTTTTGGAAACAAAGCAGGGCGATCAAAGGCGCCGTCAACCCGGAAAGGATATCAAAATTCCGGCCCTCGAAGGTCATCAGTTCCGGGACGTACCCGAACAGGAACAGCCGGTACAAGACGATTTCCACCGGAACGCGGACGATATGCAACCAGGTCAGCCATTTGAGGTTCAATCCGTCGATAAAAGATCGTCCGCTCCGGGTAAGGAACAGCAACAGGATGACCAACATGGGCGGGCCGGCCAATAATAAAAATCGCGGCGGAACGGTATCCGTGTTGAGGTAAAACCCCGTGCCGGCGATAAGCACCTGCAAAATCGCCCAGCCGATAAGAATGGAGGTTGTTTTCCAGCTTCGTTGCACAGCCAGATGAAAGAAAACCAGCGTAGCTAACAGGGCTACAACAAACAGTACGGGTACGATCAGGTGAATGCCTACGATCATGGGTCAGGTGGTTTTGAACAGCAAAATTAAGGTTGGACTTGCCCGGATGTCCAAAAAAGTCGACCAATCCTGGCAGATTATTTTCGAAGGTGTTTGTTGAATACACCAACTGCAGCAATCATTTCCGTATAGACCGGTCATTGATTATACAGGGCCCTCATGGCGGCCTTCCGGTTTTTGCGGGCCTTCTCATTTCCGGGATCCAATTGTATCACCCTGTCAAAATCGGCAATAGCCCGCTTGAATTCCTTCAGGTTTTTGTACGCGACTCCCCGGTTGTTAAGGGCAGCCACATGATCCGGCGCCAGTTCGATGGTTTTACTGTAATCGGTGATGGCAAACGGATACGCTTCCAGATGGTCGTGGCTGAGCCCGCGGTTGTAATAAGCCGATATCATGGCCGGATCCAGTTCCAGGACTTTATCAAAATCCGCAATTGCCGACCGGTATTCCTGCAATTCCATATGGGTACGCGCCCTGTTATGATAGGCGCTTATATCCTGCGGCGCCAGTTCGACCGCCTTGGTAAAATCGGCCACAGCTTGCCGGTACTCCTTGAGGTGATAGTATTCAGCGCCCCGGTTGTTATAGGCAGCGGGGTTTTCCGGATCCAGCACGATGGCTTTATCAAAATCGGCAATAGCGTTTCCTGGTTCCTTGAGTATGCTGAAAACGATCCCGCGGTTACTATAAGCCGATGCAAAACCCGGGTCCAGCTCGATGGTTTTATTGTAATCGGCCATTGCCAGGGTGAATTCCTGAAGATCGTTATAGGCATTGCCTCTGCTGAAATAGGCCGCGGCATAGTCCGGGTCCAAACCGATAACGGTATCGAAACTGGCAACTGCGAGCCGGTAGTTTTGCAGAATACTAAAAACGCTTCCCCGCTTGTAAAAAGCATCTGCATACCCCGGCGCCAACCCGACGGCATTGCCGAAATCATCGATAGCCCGCTGGTAAGATCCAATCATTGAAAGGGCATTTCCCCGGTTATACCAACCCAAGGCATTACCGGGGGCGAGGTCGATGGCGGTATCATAGGCTTCTATTCCTTCAGAATATTGTTTGAAATCGCAATAAGTATTGCCGATGACAACGTACTTCATCGCCTTTTCCGCATCCCCACCGGCTGTCGGGTGGTTCCCGATTTTGTCCAATTCAAAAAAAGCCCTTTCGGCCTGGTTTGTTTTGACATGGACCAGTGCTGTGATCCATTGTTGCAGGGACGATGTATCCAGTTGCAAGGCTCCCGGTTGAATTCCCCCGGGAATACGCCGGGAATGCGCCGGGTCCATGTTCATTTCGTCGTAATTCACAAAAGGAGTTAGCCGGGCCACAACCCCATCTGCGATATGGTACCTGAAGTCAACGGTCCCGTCGGCGAGGGGCTTATGCCATGCCGGAGGAGGTCCGTAAATGATCAGATCTGCGTGATGCCGGTTTTGTATTTTCAGGGCGTCCTCCAGGTTGACCGGAACGGGTATGCTGTCCAGTGCGTAATGAACGCGCAGGGCGAGCGGCAGATCTGTATTCCAGCTTATCCGATCAAGCAGCGCCCGGATTAACCGGCCTCCGCCATCTGCAGCCTCGCCGGAGCCCGGATCTTCAAACCGGACAATCAGCACGTTGAATGCGGAAGTGTCTCCTGCTGGGAAAATGGGCTGGAAATTGGCAGGGCGAGCTGGCGGGTCTTCTTTGTCTGAACAACCGGTTAAGCCCAACGACACAAGCCAAGCTGTAACGATGACCACCGGCAATTGGAACCGAAACGATGATTTTAATTGCATGCTCTGATCCGCCTTATGAATCCGGGTTTACCTTGTTCGTCGAATGGAAACTCCAGGTCCAAATGACCGAACATTCTGAAATTTTGGAAACGGATGCTTTTTATATGCACTTTTTGTCAGTTAATGAGGTAAAGTTAGCGGCATTTTGGAAAAAATCAATCACTGTCCCGGTTTCATACCTGGAAATATGGGCTCCAAAGATATATTTATTTCCAGATTAAAACATATATTTGGAAATAAATGTCTAATAGAAACACTTATTTCCAAATTTAGTCGTATATTTGGAAATAACTTCTTGCCCGAGCGATTCATCTTATTATACCTAACTGAAATTCAAATGATCGGACGCAAAACAGAGATCGAAAAAATAAAACGTATTCTCGCTTCCGGAAGGTCCGAATTTTTGGCGATTACCGGCCGGAGGCGGGTCGGCAAGACTTTCCTGATCGATACCCTCCTCGGAGGTTATTATTGCTTTAGCATGACCGGCATCCAAAATGGCAACCTGACAACCCAATTGGTCAATTTTGGGGTAAAGTTATCCGAGTACGACGGGACAAATACCCCAACAATTCCTAAAAACTGGCAGGTCGCTTTTATACAGTTGAAAACGCATCTCAAAACCTTGAGTAAAGAAAAAAAGCGTGTTATATTTATCGATGAACTGCCGTGGGTCAGTACGCCGAGGTCTGGCTTTATTCAGATGTTGGCGCATTTCTGGAATGATTATCTGTCAAAGGAGCCTCATTTTATATTGGTTATCTGCGGATCGGCCACCTCCTGGATTAGCCACAAAATTATCAACGATCCTGGCGGTTTACATAACCGGGTGACTGAAAACATCCACCTCTATCCATTCACTTTATCTGAAACGTTTGCCTTTTTGAGGCATAAAGGGCTTCAATTTACCCTCCAGGAGACGGCCAAAATCTATATGGTTTTAGGCGGGATTCCATTTTATTTAGACAATCTGAGAAAGGGCGAAAGTTTTGCCGCCGGAATTGAGCGGATTTGCTTTTCCCCTAACGGCATCCTCCATAATGAATATAAAAATCTTTTCCAGGCATTGTTCAACAATGCCGAAGTCCATCAGGAAATAGTATCCTTACTTGCTGCCCGCCACCATGGAGTCCCTCATGCGGAAATATGGAAACATTTAGGGCTCAAACAGCCGACGGGCTCTTACCAAAGAGCCATCGAGGAATTAATCATTTCTGATTTTGTGGTTGAAAATATGCCTTTCGGAAAAAAAAAGAGAGGTTTGACCTACCGGTTGAATGATGAGTATTCCGTTTTTTATCATCGTTTCATCAAAACTGTTCCAAAATACGTGCCGGGTATATGGCAACAATTATCAGAAAGCCAGTCCTTCAAAATTTGGTCGGGTTACGCTTTTGAAATGCTTTGCCACAAACACATTGATTCTATTAAACGCGCCTTGGGAATCGCTGCCGTTTACACCGAAATTTATAGTTTCCACGTTCCGGGGTCTTCCCAGGAGGAAGGATTGCAAATTGACCTTTTAATCGACCGGAAGGATGACTGTATTAACCTATGCGAAATCAAATTTTACAACGGCCCCTTCACCATCACCCAACAAGAATACCAGGCCCTCATCCGGAAAAAACAACGATTCATTGATTTGACCGGCACTCCAAAACAAGTGTTCCTGACCTTCATCACCAACCACGGCGTCGCACCCAACGCCTTTGCCTCCGAGATCGTCGACGCCGAGGTCCGCATGGAAGACTTTCTGGAAGGACGGTAACCTTGCCCCGGAACTATTTTTTTCAAAAATTGTTTCTCCATTTATAGAAAAGCTGTACCTTTGCATCCGCATTTGAATAAACGCCTTGATTCAAGGCTCCGTAGCTTAATTGGATAGAGC
>CAZLEF010000035.1:0-9939 GCA_964558465.1 uncultured Lewinella sp.
ATTCGTTTATTCGTTTATTCGTTTATTCGTTTATTCGTTTATTCGTTTATTCGTTTATTCGTTTATTCGTTTATTTGGCGGGACACACCACCGGCGTGGTAGGTTTGATTTTTAAACTTTGGATGATATGAAAATACTACTCACCTTATTGGCCGTCGCAGGTCTGGGCCTTACGCTTATTCCTTCCATTCTGGTTTTTTTTGGAAAGATCGACCTCGGCGCCCACAAAAACCTCATGCTGGCCGGATTTCTGATCTGGTTCGCGGTTGCACCTTTTTGGATGAAGGAATGATTTTGGGACTTGGTGAGCGGGGGACTTGGTGACTTGGTGAGCGGGGGACTTGGTGACTTGGTGAGCGGGGACTTGGTGACTTGGTGAGCGGGTGACTTGGAGAGGGGGAGAATGCACGTTGTTTTTCACCCCCTCTCCCAATCACCAAGTCCCCAAGTCCCCCAGTCTCCCCCTTTCCCAGTCTCCCCCGTCCCCGATTCCCCCGTTTTATGCACAAGAGCGCTATATCCCCGCCATTTCCGTCCGCACCTTCTGGGCCCGGGTTCTCGCCCTTTTGAGTTGCATTTTGACCGCGCTTTCCGATTTTTCCAGGTAGGAAGCGATCGTTTTGATCGGCAATTCGTCCTTATACTTCATTTCCAGCAGAACTTTGTCATCTGCCGGAATATTTTTCATTACGATATTCATTTGGGAAACCTTGGCCGCCAGGTGCTGTTCATAATGGCTCTCTTCGGCCAAAATAGCCGCCATTTCCAGGGCGCCGGCTATCTGGATGGATTTCCTTTTCTGTTTCCTGAGGAAATCAATGCAATGATTATACGTAATCGCATAGACCCAGGTTGAAAATTTGGAATCCTTCCTGAATCTGTCCTGGTTCAGGTAGATTTTCATAAAAATATCCTGAACGGCATCTTCTGCAAGCGCAGTTTCGGTCAACATAGACAGGCATTTCTGGAATACCTGGCCGGAATACTGGCTGTAAAGCACGCTGAATTGCAGCGTATGATCCGCATTTTCAGAGATGACGCCTTTCTTCGGCGAGCCTTCGTGATGTTCTGTTTTTACTTGCAATGGTTTCAGGCAGTTCATTTTCGGGTATTTTTTTATACCACAAAAATGGGGTGTTTTCCAGGGGTTTTGCCTCCACTTATGTTTCGAAAAGGAGGACTATTGTTTCCATTGCAGCTAAGCCGGAGTGGAGCCATCATTTCATCTCCTCAATCAGGCGGGCTACGTCTTCCCTGTTGCACAACTCCGTACCGGGGTTCATGGTAGCCGCCGTGCCGCAGGCAACCCCGTATCGAAGCGCGTCCTGAAGGCTCTGTTTTTGGGACAACGCCAGCACCATTCCCGCAACCATGCTATCGCCGGCGCCGACGGTGCTTTGTTTTTCCACGACAGGAGGAGCGGCCCGGTGGGTTTCATTCCTGGTGATCAGCATGGCGCCTGCCTCGCCCATAGAGACCACGATCACTTCGCAACGCCCTTGGTTGATGACCTCCCGGGCAATGGCCTCAATTTCAGCGATTTCAATCCTTTCCCGGCCGGCCAGCGCGCTCAGTTCGCCCAGGTTGGGTTTCAAAAGGTAAGCCCCTTGTTCCGCCGCGTGCTTCAGGGCTTCGCCCGACGTATCCACCACCAATCTGGCGTTCTTCTGCCGGGCGATCACGGCGATTTTGCCAAAAATATCCGGCGGAACTCCGGGCGGCAAACTGCCGCTGGCGACGATAAATTCAACCCCCCCGGCTGTTTCAATCCGCTCCAGGAGCCGGCGCCATTCCGCCTCTTTTAATTCCGTTCCGGGCATGCCGAAGCGGTACTGCCGGTTGGTGGAGGTTTCGAGCACAATGATATTTTCCCGTGTTTCATTTTCGGACTCGATGACCATGGCCGGGACCTTTTCTTTTTCCAGGAGCGCATTAAAAAATTGTCCCGTATACCCGCCTGCAGGGTAAACTGCCGTGGCTTCGCCTCCGAGTTTGCGGATAGCCCTGGCCACGTTGATACCGCCGCCGCCCGGTTCCAGTTTGGGCGGGCCGCATTTCAGCTTTTTCTCGGGTACCAGTTCGGGCACGGTGGTGCTTTTATCGATGCAGGGGCTAAAGGTAATCGTGAGGATTTTGTGCATAAGCAATTCAAATAATAAGTTGGTTGGACATCTGCCTTATTCCCATCAATACACCACCGTCTGTATGGCATGCGGAGGGATAGCGATATCAGCCGCCTGGCCGCCGGCATACAAATGATAGGTTACAGATTGGTCGCTCTGGTTCATGACCACGGTAGCCATCTTGCCGTCTGTATTCAAAAAAGAGGTCGCCAGCAAGTGGCTCCGGCTGGCGGTAGCGCCGACCCTTTTGGCGCCGGGGCGAATAAATTTGGAGAAATGCCCGATATAATAATACGAAGGGGTGTAAATCAGTTCTCCCGTACCCGTATCTGCGTGAATGGGCGCAAAACAGAAATTCCCGACGTGGTTGGGCCCGCCGGTTTGATCCAGGAGGATGTTCCAGTCCGTCCAGCCCACCGTGCCGTTGTTGAAGTCGTTGATCATGGAGAGGCCGTAACGTTCGGCGTTGGGCCAGTATTGGTAACGGTCGGCGCTGAACCTTTCCACGCAGCCTTCCGTGAACAGGAGATGTTTGTCGGGATAAGCTTTGTAAACCTCACCTACATTTTCAAACATGGGTTGCCCGCCGGCCCAGGTTTCGTACCAGTGGAACCCGATCCCCCAGGCGTATTTGGAGGCTTCCGGGTCGCTGAAGATGGTATTGGCCCGGTGATTGATCAGGTCGCGGTTATGGTCCCAAACTACGATCCTTTTATCACCCAGACCCGCTTTTTCCAGGGTTGGGCCGAGGTAATTTTTCAGAAAATCCCTTTCCTCCTCCGCGGAGTAGATGCACGATTCCCAGCGTTGGGTAGCCATGGGCTCGTTTTGAACGGTGACCCCCCAGATGGGCATGCCTTCCGCTTCGTAAGCTTTGATGAACCGGACGAAATAATCCGCCCAGGATTGAAAATACTCCGGCAGCAGTTTTCCGCCCTGCAACATGTTCCTGCTGTCTTTCATAAAAGCGGGCGGGCTCCACGGGCTGGCGTACAACAACAGCGTTCCGCCGGCCGCCCCGATGGCCTTTTTGATCATCGGTATCCGGAATTGGCGGTCATGGCCGATGTCGAAGGTCTTTAATTCCTTGTCTTCATCCGAAACATAGGTATAACTGCCGCTGCTGAAGTCGCAGCTGTGGATGGTGGTGCGCAGTAGGGAATAACCGATCCCGGCCTCCGGGTCGTAATAAGCCTTCAGGAATTCCTGCTGCTTCGCCTCCGGCAGGCGGGCAAAAACTTCGGCGGAAGCGTCGGTGATCGCGCCGCCGACCCCCAGGAAGGTCTGAAAGATGTTGGCGGGATTGACAAATACGGAGATCTCCGATTCAATGGGTTGACCCGTCGGTTTAAACACCGGACTGTCTGTGAGCGTCAACCGCAATTCAGTGCTGTCGGCAGTGGTGTACACGGTTGCGGTTTTGCCTTCGGCGGAGAAAAACGGTTGCCGGGGTTGCGGCATTGGTTCCGGTTTTGGTGAACAGGCGTAAATCAAAGCAGACAAAGATACCATGGCGATGCGGCTATTCATATTTTTTCTTTCGGGTAAAAATAGTGAATTATTATTCTAATCTTTCCAATTCCTCACCGGCCTCCCCGTTTTCCCACACGATCATCTTCAACACCTTGCTTTTATTTGCGGGTGGCCGGACCATGGTCGTAACTTAATATCCGCGCCATTTTCCACACGCCATCCTTGTACAACCAAACGTGGGTGAATTTGGCCAACCCGTCGAGCCGCTCCGGCTTGCCCTTCTCCAGGACATAAAACACATGTTCCCCCGTAAGGATCGCGCCGTAGCCCTCCAACGGGTAAACCGCCACGCTGCCTTCCACTGCCTCCCGGCGAAGCCTGAAATTTTCATTGCCGCACAACCCGTTTTTGACCGTTTCCATAAAACGGGCACGAGTCGTCGTTAAGCCTGCTTTGTCATGATAAAACTCTACGTCCTCCGTAAAAAAATCGCCCATCTGGTCTATGTCGCAGGCGTTGTATGCCTGCCAGAAAAGACTGTCGTGGTGGAGGATGACCATTTCCGTTTCCAGGGTAGAGGGCTGCTGGGTTTGCCCTTGTAATGGCGAAATCACCAAACCGATTGCGGCTATGATGACCGGGTAAAAAACAGATTTCATGTTCCTTGATTAAGAATGAAAAAATGAACCCTGCGAGGTTTGACCGGGCAAAGATAATAGAAATATAATGTACTATGCAACACAAGGTACTATCCATTACACAAATACGCTGCAAACCTTGAGAAATGATCGACCAATAATAAAAACCCCCGATTTTTTTTTAAATTTGGACATCAAACCAAATAGCACCCGTATGAAAAACCTGACTTGCCTGTTTGCGGCCTTACTCCTGGGCCTTGCTTTACTGTCTGCTCAATCCACCAAATGGACGCCCGCCGAAATGATGAATTTCAAAAGAGTCGGAAATCCAACTATTTCACCCGATGGAAAATTGATCGCCTACACCATCGGGACAGCGAGAATGGATGGCGAAAATTCTGATTTTTTAACCCATGTCTGGGTGACTTCCACCGACGGCAAAACGAATTACCCGTTTACTTTCGGGGATAAATCCTGCTCGAACCCCCAGTTTTCTCCGGACGGTCAGTTCCTGGCCTTTACGTCGTCCAGGGGCAAGGACGGTAAAAACCAGATCTACGCCCTCCGGCTGGCCGGCGGGGAGGCAGAACTCATTACCTCGGTTCCCAACGGGGTCGGCAATTACAAGTGGTCGCCGGACGGCGCCCGGATCGCCTTTACCATGATCGATACGCTGCCGGCGTCTGAAGAGAAAGCACGCAAAGAGAAAAAGGACTGGACCGTGGTGGATGAATTCCAGAAAGCCCAGCTTTTCACGGTTACCCTGGCCAAAAACGACAAAGGCCAATACCCGGTAAAACGCCTCACCAAAGGTGATTTTCATGTCTCAGGGTTCAACTGGTCGCCGGATAACAAAACCATTGTATTCTCCCATCAGGCGGCGCCCTGGGTAGATACCTGGGTCACCTCGGATATTTCGACGGTCCCTGCCGACAGCGGATCGCTGAAACCTTTGGTCGCTTCTCCTGGCCTGGACGCAAACCCTGTTTATTCCAACGACGGCAGGTGGATCGCCTATATTTCCGACAATGGGGATGTCAACTGGGCCCGTAAACAGCACGTCTACATCATCCCGGCCCAAGGCGGAACGCCCAGACAACTGGCCCCCACGCCGGATGAACAACCTAATCTTATCGGATGGACCGCCGACGACAAGGGCCTCCTGGTCAGCGAATCCTTTCACACGACCTCCATCCTGGGCCTTTTGCCGGCCGATGGAGCGGCGTTGAAGAAACTCGGCGTCCATCAGAACACCGGTATTTCCGGAGGTTTCAGCATGAATAAAAAAGGGGAGCTGGCTTATTTGTACCAAAGCCCGGAATTGCCGCCTGACATTTATACCGCCAGCCTTGCCAACATGGCCGGCCGGAAACTCACGGATATACATGCCGGCTACCTGAAAGGCAAAACGGTCGCCAAAACCGAAGTAATCTCCTGGAAATCCAAAGACGGGAAATATACCATTGAAGGATTGCTGACTTACCCGATGGGGTATGAAAAAGGCAAAAAATACCCGATGATTCTCAATGTGCACGGCGGTCCCGCCGGGGTTTTTGCCCAGAATTTCACCGGCGCCAGTTCGGTATATCCCATCCAGGCCTTCGCGCAACAGGGGTATTTTGTACTCCGGCCCAACCCGCGCGGCAGCAGCGGGTACGGTACGGAATTCCGGCGCGCCAATTACCGCGACTGGGGCAACAACGATTACGAAGACCTGATGGCGGGTGTCGACAAGGTCATTGCCGACGGCCTGGCCCACCCCGACAGCCTCTGCGAAACGGGGTGGAGTTACGGCGGTTATATGACTTCCATGATCATCACCAAAACCGACCGCTTCAAGGCCGTGATGGCCGGGGCGCCGGTCACCAACCTGATGAGCTTTAATGGCACGGCAGACATCCCCAGCTTCCTGCCCAGTTATTTCGGCGCCGAATTCTGGGACGACCAGAAGGTGTATGAAGATCACTCAGCCATGTTTCAGATCAAAAACGCCAAAACGCCGACGCTGGTCGTCCACGGCCTGTCCGACGACCGGGTGCCGCCCGAACAGGGATACCAATTGCACCGCGCCCTGCAGCGCCTGGGGGTACCCACCAAAATGGTGGCCTATCCCCGGCAGCCGCATGGTTTTGTGGAGCCGAAATTCATCCAGGATGTGGGTGAAAGGGTCACCGAATGGTTTGACCATTATTTGGGCAGAAACCAGAAACAGACGGTCAAACCTTAAAAATGCCTGAAACCTCCGAGGTTTTCGAAACCTCGGAGGTTTGATGTTCCTTCCGGAAAGCCCCCGGCGTGGCCCCCTTTTTTTGTTTCCAGAGTCTTAAAAACTGGCGGCTGGCTTCAAACCCGCATTCCAGGGCGATTTCCTTGACCGACATCTCCGTGTGCAGCAACAATTGTTCGCCGTGCGCAATTCGCAGGTTATCCCGATAAGCCTGCATGCTTTGACCGGTGTAATCCTTAAAAAGCCTCGACAATTGCCGGGTGCTCCGGTTCATCTGCCGGGCGAGGTCTTCGATGGTGAAACGGGCTTCCAGGTGGTTGGCCAGGATCTCCTGAGCGCGATAAACGTCGGCGTGGAAGTGGTTTTCAAAATCCAGAAAAATGTTTTTCTGTTCTTTGGTGTTGGCCCTGCGCACATTGATCACCATTTCCTGCGCCACCTTTGCCGCCAACAAGGGGCTGCGCCATTTTTCCAGCAGGGAAAGCGCCATATCGATGCCGGCTGTCATGCCCGCGCTGGTGAATATGCCTTTGTCAAACACATACATGCGGTTTTCCAACAGGCGCGCGTTCGGGTATTGTTTCCGGATAAATGCCGAACATTTCCAATGACAGGTGCAGTCCACCCCATCGAGCAATCCCATTTTCCCAAGGGCCAGTGCGCCCGAACAGATCGACCCCAGGTAAACCCCTTTTCTTTTTTGTTCCCACATCCATTTTTTGGCGCGTGCGATGTGCAAGTCCAACTCACCCGCCTCAAAACTTTTGAAATCCATGCCCGGCACACAAACAAAATCGCCCTTGCTCAGCGTGAGGTCCTTCAGTCGACAAGCCGGCAAAAGCGGAAGCCCCTGCGAACTGTCCACTTGCGGGTCCGTCGAGGCATAATACAGACTGAACTTTTGCCGGCCCAGGGCATTGGCTTCGTAAAATACCTGCGCTGCGCCGGCCAGATCGAGCAGATGGATCTTGGGAAACAACAAGAAAACGATTTTGACGGGCCTCATAACCATTTGATTTGAGCGACAATTTAAGCCAAAAAAATGTCTTTAAAAGACATATTTACCATCTTGCCCGAAAGGCGGTTAACTTTGTAATCAAATCACCCGACTATGCAAAATCTGATCAGAATCCTTTTGACGGCGGTTTGCGCCTGCTTATTCCTTGCTTTCCATCCGCAATCGGCCGCCGTGGCCGGCATCGAAGAAAGCTATATCTGCCCGCCTTGCGGCAGGAGTTGCGACAACCTTCATTTCACCAAACCCGGCCAATGCCCGGAATGTCAAATGCCCCTTGTTCCGAAAAGTAACATCAAAAACGTGGCCATCTTCCTTTACGAAGGTGTCGAGATCCTGGATTTCAGCGGCCCGGGCGAAGTATTTGCCGCCGCCGGCAGCGACAAAGGCCGTTTCAAAGTCTATACCGTTGCCGCAACCAAAGACCCCATCCTGAGCCAGGGTTTTGTCAGGATACAGCCCGAATTTTCCATCGCCGATTGCCCGACGCCGGATATCATCGTTCTGCCGGGCGGGAACACCGGGCCATCGGTCAACAATCCGGCGGTTATTGCCTGGGTGCAAAAACATGCTCCGGATCTCGAGGCTGCCTTATCCGTCTGCACCGGCGCATTTATCCTGGAAAAAGCCGGCCTGCTCGAAGGAAAAAAGGCGACCACCTGGCACGGCGCCATTGACAGGCTCCGCAAAGTCGCCACAAAAACCGAGGTGCTCGAAAATGTGCGCTGGGTGGACAACGGCAATATCGTGACCACCGCCGGCGTCTCCGCAGGTATCGACGGCGCCCTGCATCTGGTGGAACGCATACTCGGCAAGGAAGCCGCCGTCGCAACCGCCAGGTATATGGAGTACGACAAGTGGAGGCCGGAGGATGGGGTGGTGAATATCAAATAAAGTTGGCAGTTGGCAGTCTTCAGTTGGCAGTCTTCGCGCGCCGGAGCCTTAGCGAAGGAAGGTGGCAGCTGGTGACGGATAGGCCCCCTTTGTACCGCCGACGTCTCGTCGGTCGGGCCGGACGCCGCACGGATCAAAAAATCTTCCGACAATGAAAAAAAATATTCGTTTTTTATTTGCTGTACTTTGTTTTTTGGGCATATGCCGGGGTTTTGGTCAATCCTCCGAAAAACCTGTGAAATCCAACGTTCAGAATGCAGAATGGGCGCCGGATCGTAAAACCCAATATTACTGCGCCCCCTGTAGTTGCGATCACGACAACCACTTGTTCGACGAACCCGGCAACTGCCCTTCCTGCCAAATGAAGCTCATCCCCATCGGCAAAAAAAACTATGAATCGGCAAGCCCCTCCCCTGACGGCCGCAGGATCGCTTTTATGACCGGAGAGGAAAATAACCAGCGACTCATTTTTACAGCAAAAAAGGACGGTTCGGACCGCGTGAAAATCGCTGCCGGCCTCTCCCCTGAATTTTCCCCGGACGGCCGATGGATTTTGTACCAGGATTATCCCGGCGACTCCCTGCGCTACATTTCTGCCGACGGCAAACAGCGTTTTAATTTGTCGCAAAGGATCGAAGGCGAAAATTTGCAGACCCCATCCTGGGCCCCCGGCAGCAAAAGCATCCTCCTTTCGATGGGCCAGTTCCCAAAAGTCAATGTATGGCAGGTTTCCCTGGAGACTTTTGTAAAAACGCAGATCACCCAAGGAGATGACCCGAAGTACGCGGCTGTTTTTTCACCCGACGGGAAAAAGATCGCCTACACCCAAATGTCGAGGAACCGTGACGAACGGGGCATTTTCCTGCTTGACCCGGCATCGGGTGAAAAATCGCGGCTGACCGAAAAGGGCGAATACGTCTCCTGGGCGCCCAACGGGAAAAAACTGGCGTTTCATGCCCCCGACGGAGAAAAATTCTCCATTTCCACCGTGGATGCCGACGGCAAAAACCTGACCCAACTTTCCAGCGGCGAGTTCGACGACGAAATGCCGCGCTGGTCAGCCGACGGACGGTTCATCTACTTCCAATCCAAACGGACGCCAGCCGGAAACTGGGAATTGTACCGCATGAAACCCAGCGGGAAGAAGGTTCGGAAGATCGTTGAATAGGTTAAAGAAAAACCGGTAATCCGCGGCCGGATGAATCGCCGGATCAAAAAGGTTTTTATGCTTCCGCTCGCCAGAATGCTGTGCAGGGTGCAATAGCCTGCAAGCGCTAATCCGAAATACGCTATATGCATATCGTACTTTTAACCATCAACTTTTGCTTCGGCCCCGCCGACGAGACGTCGGCGGGGCAATGGGGAAACTGGGCCCTGCCGACGTGACGTTGGCGGTACGGCCCCGCCGACGTGACGTTGGCGGTACGGCCCCGCCGACGAGACGTCGGCGGGGCAATGGGGAAACCGGGCCCTGCCGACGAGACGTCGGCGGTACAAAGGGGAAACCGGGCCCTGCCGACGAGACGTCGGCGGTACAAAGGGGAAACCGGGCCCGCCGACGAGACGTCG
>CAZLEF010000035.1:10039-66703 GCA_964558465.1 uncultured Lewinella sp.
GGGGAAACCGGGCCCGCCGACGAGACGTCGGCGGTACAATGGGGAAACCGGGCCCGCCGACGAGACGTCGGCGGTACAATGGGGGAAATTATCCCGTAATATTCAAACTCCCCACATAAAAATCCGGGTCCACCGTGATAACGGCGTTTTCGGTTTCCAGGTCCGTTTCGTTCCATGCTCCCGCCATCGGCCGGATCCACAATTCTTTGCCTGCAACCCAAACCCTGACCGGCATATCAAACCCCCTCACGGCGTTGCCCCACCTGAAGTGAAGCGTTTTGCCCTTAACCTGGTATTCCAACATGGGAATGCGGGTGTCGCGTAAATACTGGTCGAATATCTTGTCCAGATTGATGCCTGATTTTTCGCTGATGTATCGTTCGACCTGTTCGGTTGTGACGGTCTGGTGGTAAAATTTTTCGCCCAGTCCCCGGATGACGGCGCGCCATTTTTCATCGTCGTTCACGATCTGACGGATGGTGTGCAGCATATTGCCGCCTTTGGGGTACATATCGCCTGAGCCGCTTTCATTGACGTAGTACGGGCCGATGACCGGCCGGTCGTTCCGGATCCCCTGCCGGGTACCGCGAACATAAGCGTTCCCCGCTTCCTTGCCGTAATGGTATTCCAGGAAAAGACTTTCCGAGTAGTTGGCAAAGCTTTCGTGGATCCACATGTCGGCCATATCCTTGTACGTAACGTTATTGGCGAACCACTCGTGGGCCGATTCGTGGATGATGATGAAGTCGAACTTAAGCCCCCAGCCGGAGCCGCTCAGGTCGTAGCCCAGATAGCCTTGCTGAAATTTGTTGCCATAGGTGACCGAACTCTGGTGTTCCATGCCCAGGTAAGGGGTTTGCACCAGTTTGTAGCTGTCTTCATAAAACGGGTACGGGCCGAACCAATGTTCCAGGGCCTGAAGGGTTCGTCTGGCGTCTTTGAACTGTTCTTTGGCCTTTTCCAGGTCCTCCCGCAAGACGTAATAGTCCATATCCAATACCCCTTTTTCTCCGGCGTATTTTTCGCCAAAATGGACATAATCGCCGATATTGATGTTCACGCCGTAATTGTTAATGGGGTTTTTCACTTCCCAGTGCCAGGTTTTGGTTTTTTTCTTTTGATCGGCCTCCGTTTTCACCAGGCGGCCGTTGGATACGTCCATCAGGTTGTCGGGCGCTTCCACGCTGATGAGCATACCCTGGTCGGGTTCGTCGTACATATGGTCCTTGCAGGGCCACCAGACGCTGGCGCCCAGGCCCTGGCAGGAAGAAGCGATAAACGGCAGCCCGTTCCCGTCTTTCGACCAGGTGATGCCGCCGTCCCAGGGTGGGTTAACAGCTTCCTTGGGTTGCCCCTCGTAGTGGAGGGTGATTTCCCTGACGGCGCCTTCCGGTTGCGGTTCGGCCAGGGTGATAAAATGGGCGTTGCCGTCGTGTTCGATTGCCAGTTCTTTACCGCCCTGCACCGCTTTGGTCAGTTGCAGCGGCGGCTGCAGGTCGATCTGCATTCTATGTTGGGATCCGGTCACTTTGTACCGGACGGTGGTGGTACCTGCGATCGATTTATCGGCCGGTTTCACTTCGATATCGAGGTGGTAATATTGCAGGTCCCACCAGGCTCTTTCAGGGGTGATGCTGCCGCGGAGGGTATCCTGGCGGGTGAATCGCGGTGTGTTTTCCTGGGCTGTCATGGAAGTTGCGGCCAGGAACACGACCAATAAAAGGTGTATGGATCGTTTGTTCATTGTTAAGGTTTTACGATTGTGAACAGGCAGGTTGCGGATGCAAGACACCAGCCCGGTGAAAGTTTTCGCTGGCGAATATAAGAAAATTGCTATTTGCATCCGGGAGCAATCATTGAAACTTGACGTTCACCTTCTGTAAATCCTTCAATAGTTCATCAATTTTTTCAAATTCTTCAGCCTTCGCCAGAGCAACAAAATTACTTTGTACCGAACGAAGCAAAACATCTGCCCGGCCGGCATAAATCGCTTTTTTGATAAAAATGAAAACGGGCAATAATTTTTTATCTCCATCTATTATTTTAAATATTTCCGATTCGTATTGTTCAAAAGCATCGGCACATTTTTGGTATTCTTTTTGTTCCTTCTGGTTAAGCTGGGATAATCCTTTTGATCCGTATGTTTTTATGATATGCTCAAGGTATTCCAACAGTGTTTCATTTGCCTGATTTTTATCCAGGTGGGATGAAATGTAAAGCTCGTAACTGAGTTCTTTTTCCAGAAGCAGAGAAATAAAGGTGTTGGGTATGATGGAATGATTCATGGGTTATTGAGATCAAATTTTGTCCATTTTAGCCTGGATAGTCCGTTTATCCGTATTCGTTTTGGCCAGCAAAAAAGCCTTTTCAAAATTCATTTTTGCCTGGTTGTTGTCCAGATCTTTATACAGTTCGCCCAGCAAGGTAAAATAAAAATGATTATCCGTCAAATTCAATTTTTCCGCCTCGGCAATGGCGGCTGTCTTTCCTTTTACTTTCGAAAGCGCGTAGGTCCGGTTGAGGGCGGCAACAGGCGAATATTCGAGAATCAGCAGTTGATTATATAGTTGTAAAACATTTTCCCACTTTTCTTTGGTATCCTGTTTGATTGTATGCCAATAAGCAATATTGGCCTCCAGATGGTATTTTGAAATTTTATCCCCTTGTGATGCCTGATGCAGAAAATAGACGCCTTTTGCGATCAATCCGGCGTTCCAAAGGGTTTCGTCCTGGTCCCCGTACAAAATGATTTCGCCGTTTTCGTCTTTTCTGGCTTCAAATCTCGAAGCATGAAAACACATCAGAGAAAGCAAGGCATTGACAATGGGCTGATTGGTTGTTTCATTTTCAATGAGCAGGCAGGTTAATCGCATAGCCTCCAGGCAAAGGTCTTCCCTCAATACCGTATCCCGGCTTTCAGAATAATAGCCTTCATTGAAGAGCAGATACAAAGTGGTCAGAACGGTTTCCAGCCTTTTACGGATCTCCGTTTCGCCCGGAAATCCAATATTGACCTTTTCAAGCTGCAATTTTTCCCTGGCCCTGAACAGCCGTTTATTAATGGTTTCTTTATTGGTCAAAAAGGCGTTGGCGATCTCGTCAATCCCAAATCCGCAAAGGATACGGAGTGACAAACCGATTTGCGCCTCCGGTGAAATGGACGGGTGGCAAACGGCAAATAACATTTGCAACTGACTATCTGTAATATTTTTATCGGACAGGTCAACTTCGTCTTCCCGGATTCCGGAGGAGGAAAAATTAATCTGCCCGGCAATTTTTTCCGAAAAGATCCGGTTTCGGTGAATATAATTTTTGGCTTTGTTTTTAGCGACTGCATACAGCCATGCCGTCGGATTAGCGGGGATCCCTTTATACGGCCAGGTTTCAAATGCCGATAAAAAGGTCTCGCTTGCAATGTCTTCAGCTGCTTCAATATGTTCAATTCCTAAAAACTTACAGAGTACGGAAGTAATTTTACTGAATTCTGTCCGGAATAAATGCGGTATTAATTCTTGTTGTTCCATAATTTAAAAACATGAGCCGCTCCATTTATTTTAGAACTGCTCATGTTTAAGATTTCAGTGAACACCTTCTTTTTTGGCAATTTTTCGCACTTCCACACTATTGCCGTCTCCTATCAAAACAGGACTTCCCTTGGCAAATTCAACGGCCTCCTCCACCGTATCCGCCCTGACGATCACGTATCCGCCGATCGTTTCCTTGATCTCGCCGAAAGGTCCGTTGGTCACCACGTTGTTGTGCCGCACCACCCGGCTGTCATCGAACGATAACCCGTTTCCCTGGTTGACCAGTTTGTTCTGAGCGGCGATACCGCCCAACCAGTCCATGGTCAATTTCATCCACATCTGGATTTGTTCCGGCGAAGCCTGTTTTCCGCCGTCCTGGTGTCTGAAGATCAACATGTATTCGTTCATTTTGCTAAAGATGAATGGTGATGAAATGTTTGATTGATACATCTATAACAAATGACACTCCTGGGATTGGACCCGATTGGAAAATTTTTTTCAGGACCTTGTCGAAAATAACTTCCCAATACCTTGACACGGTCGAAAACCCTCGCCTGGATAATACTGCAGACTATCCCACTTCAGAGACGAACTTTCCAACAATCAGTACTCCACCACTGCCAGATGGTTGGCCACATGCATGGCATTGGCGCGTTCATACTGGCTCTTGGATAAGGCGCCGTAAGCAAAATGCGGCTGCATCGGCCCCGTCCAGACCTCAAACGCACGGATGCTGTTTTGTAACCGGGCCAGTGCTGCGTCCAGGCTGAGGTCGGCAGGCGGTTCGGGGTCGCCCGGGATCTCCTCCGTCAGGTTGTGATCCATATGCCCGCGCAGGTCAAACAGGTGAAAAGCGGTTTTGCCCACTACCGCCCTGAAAATGGGGCTTTTCATCACCGGGAACCCCGTCATGGCGTGCTCAATGCTCCGGGCACAATGATCAAAGGTATGCGGCAGGTCCCAGCCCGGGGAACTGCGGATCTGCGGCGCCTTGCGCAATCGCTCCAGTTCGGCCATGACGGCGTCGAAGGATTGGAGACGCAGGTCGCGTTGAAAGGGCTGATCGGAGAGGATGAGTTCTTGCTTCATATAAACATGCAGGATGTTTCATTAATAAAATACATTGTTTTTATTTTTTTCGTACGCTTCATTCCAATCAGGTTGACAAATAATTAAAGCGGATAAATCATATTTGTCAAACCCTTTTTCAGATATCGTCAATTCAAAAGGAACAATTTCAATTTTTTTATATTTTCTTGCCTGAATTCTCATATTATATCTTCCGTACTTTTCAACAAACCAATCAAAAGCTTTTTCAAAATCGCCTTTATTTACACCAATTTCATCCCAGA
Organism: uncultured Lewinella sp.; assembly: GCA_964558465.1. Classification (GTDB taxonomy): domain Bacteria; phylum Bacteroidota; class Bacteroidia; order Chitinophagales; family Saprospiraceae; genus JACJYC01. The sequence continues at coordinate 14,919 of CAZLEF010000035.1, forward strand.
AAAATGGAAGTATATCAACAATGTTTTTATATTTGTATAGAGGGTTTTGATAAATAGCTTCCCGAACTATCCTTTTCAATTTATTTTCCTTTTTAAGGTTCCTTTCCCTGATTACAAACGGGCGATAGGTTCCATCTGTTACTCCTTCCTCCGGGTCGTTAATAATCTGTCTTGCAATTTCCAATCCTGTTTCTTGATGATCGCTTTGAAAGTCCACTATGGTATGCTTGACAATAATTTTAGACAACGGATATGGATTGATTTCATCATAAATGCTTTGTCTCATTTTAAAGTCATCTATTGTGCCTACGGTCTGATCCTTTATCAAAATTACCCTGCCTATTTTTAATGCAGCCAGGTTAAATTCAAAACGTACCCAGTCCCGGGGCACAGAGTTTTTAGAAAAAAGCAGGCATAAATAATCAGACTCTTCAATAAGAGAAGCCAGGAAATTGGAAATTTCAGCATTGTTTTTTACGTCCGAGGGCGTAGCAGGTTCGACAAGGATGACCTGAAACCCTATTTCACTTAGGATTTCTTTTATTTTAAGGGCCCAGTTTAAATCCGGGGTGGCGTGTGAAATAAATATTTTCAATTCAGCGATATGCTCTTTTTCCGGTTCGAGCATGATTCTCACAGTTTTGCCAAATTCTTCTGTACTGAATAATATTCTCCTGGCTCCTAGTTTGACAGATTCTTCAATGGCATTTTGCATCCGTTCTGCCATTATCCTTCGGGTTAATTCTTCAACTGATTCGTTCATATTTATAATTAAAAATCAATAACCTGGCAATAAAATATAAGAACCTTCGCATTATTTATCCTTGCCAATGCTTTTTGCATATTCATCATAGTACTGAAGATGTTCCAAACACAAATAAAATCTCACACCCTCTTTTCCCCCTATTGATCCGTTAGCAGGTTTATCACAGACACTGCATTTCGTGCCAGGCGGGACAGGATATTTTCCGACTGTAGCATTCGAGTTTTTACCCTTCAATAAATTTTCCAACCATTTAAGCATGTTTTCCAGATTTTAATTATTGAAATTGATACGTTTACAATTTTCCCCAGGGCGTAAACGCATTTTTCACATTCCGCAACGGCGCCCGGAGTTCCGGGAAATGGCGGATCAATACGTCTTTCATGGTATGGTTCTGCACCCAGTCCAAACCCGGGCGGGTATAAATTTCGGGTTTAAAGTCGGAAGACAGGAACCGGTCGCTTTTCAGCCGCCGGGACGCCATGAGGATGAACACCCGGAAAGCGGTGTCGCTGAAACCGAATCCTTTGGGCAGCGGTTCGCAAAGGCAGCCCACAAGCAGGTCAACTTTTTCGATATCGCCGCCGTAAATTTCTTCCAGTTCACGGGCCAGTTCCACATTTCCGCCGGTCAGTTTCACAAAATTCCGGGCGGGCCGAAGGTGCAGCAGCCGGCGGAACTGGTTGTAGCGGGGCACGCCGCGTTCGCGGTCGCGCAGGATATCGACTGCGCCCATGTCCAGGTGTTTGCCATCAGGGGTGTGGAGGTCGCGCAGGAAATTGGGGAAATTATGGATGGTGATGGCGCCTGGGTAAGCGATGCCGAAAGAATAAAAAAGATCCGTGAGGGTCAGTCCGTCTTCCATAGGTTTGCGGGCGTGTTCAAAGATCAGTTCTTTCATGTCCAGGGTCGAACGGTGTTGCCCGCTCTGCACGTCGTAAAACCGGATATTATCCGGCAACAAAGGATGTAAGCGGTACACGGCGGTAAACTCCTCGGTCAGTGAAAAAGGCGCCCCGTGGTGGTCTGTTTCCGAACCCGGGATGCCGCTCAAAGCTTCGCTTTTGGAGGCCCTGCCCTTGTTTTTGAGTCGTTTTTCGCCGAGCAGGCCCCACCAGTTGGCGTTCATAGCGATTTGGAGGGTGGGATGCGGCAGGATGGCGGGCGTCCATTCTATGGTATGGATCTTGGCCATGAGCGCGCAGTTTACCAGGCGGGCGGTATCGAAGATCTGGTCGCTGGTCCAGTCAGGAAAATGGCCGCGCAGGTGGTCGCAGATCGCGTTGTGTTCGAGGGCAAAAAGGGTGTGCAGGAGTTCCAGGCCGGTCCACCAGTTGTCATTAAACCCGGTGACCGGGATGCCGCGGCTGTCACGGGGCAGGAAGTGGTCGGTATGGCCGTCCTCGACAAACAGTTTGCCGTCGAGCGCCTTCCCGCGCAGGATTTCCGTTTGTTGTTCGGTGGAGCCGTAGATCTGGGAGCCGTCCCACCAGTGGGTATTTTTATTCCGGTAGGCCGGAAATTTCCGGTCTATTTCGTTGAGTGGCGTATCCGCCAGGGTGCGGTGGACCTTCATGGTGTTGTCCGACCATTGGTCACCCGGGGGTAACGGAATTTCGATCTGCTCTTCGCTGTCGTGGTGGCCAAACCAGTCGTGCACCATGAATTGGATCCAGGGGGCCGCGAGCAGGTTGACGATGGTAGCGGGTTTGAATTCCCGGCGCTGCATCAGTTTTTCGCTGATGATGCGGGGGTTGGGCGTCAGCAGTTCCTCGTGGGTCGGGGCGGCGGTGAATTCGCGCGGCACGTTGCGGCCCATGCGCATGCCGGTGCAGCCCATGAGCGGCTGTTCGACGTCGTTGAATTTGCCATCGGAATTCCGGATGGCGTAAAATTTGGTGTCGTGGAAAGGGCAGGTTTTGAGATCGCCCTGGTGTTCAGGCCCCGGGTAGGTGTCGTGCAGGTTTTTGGCCCGCAATTCGTGCCGTAAAGCCAGCAGGTTGAGGATGCCCACCCATTTTGGCAGGCGGTGCCAGGCAATCACCCGGTTAACTCCTTTAAAAGCGCCGATGAGCAGGCGCTGACCAAATGATAGTTTCATTTGACATTGGGAATAGGTGAAAAAATCGGATTAGAAAAGGCGACGGGGAAAGTAGTGTTACAAAGCTAATGTTTTTTTTAATCTCAAAGTTGTTTTTTTTTCAAATTATCACCCCTATTACGCCCTTCTTTGTCGTTTGAAACTTTGAAACAGACATACTGGATAGAATAGTAACTGTAAAATTATAAAAGTTTATTTTTCTCAACGTCAATATTTATAATTGATAAATATTTATCTTTCAAATGGTCAAAATCTTTATCAGATGTAATTAAAGTCGAGTCTGTCACGGAGGCGATAGCGGCAATCCACAAATCATTTTTACCCATATTACGAGAAGACATGCCAAGTTTCTTATTCTCTAGTTTTCCTTGGCTAAAAGTATCTATTTCAGCATATTTTCTGATTACATCTTTAGAATTAATATCCGCTATTACAAATTTATTCAGAAAATCCTCCATTAATTTTATCCGTTTTTCGCTCCATTTATTTCTTAAGGCAAGGGATTCAATTTCTCCAAGTGTCACAATTGAAATTATAGCAGTATTTTCGCTCCCAAGCGGATTGTAACTTTCATCAAGATTTGACTTGATTTCTCTGTTTTTAAAATAAATAATTATAGCATTGGTGTCAAATAAAAACCTCATATCATTTCGAGTAATTCGTCCAAGGGTTCTCTAATATCCATTTCCTGAATAATTTTTTCCACTTCTTCCGGATCAAACCCTGAATAATTTTGCTCCACCTTTAATTGTTCAATATCCAGTTTTTCCCGCAAAGGTTTCACAAGTCCGAATAACGCATCATCAACAGGTTTGTAATCTTTGATTAATACCTCCAATTTGTCCAACAATTTTTCATCATCAATATGGGTAATCCGCTCGATGATATGATATTTTTTCGCTTGTACCGTCATAAGCCAATTCTTTATGCTGAAAACAATCCAAATATCCGAAAAAGTTCGGTCTTTTCCAACAATTTATTAATTTTTTCAACGGCGCTATCTTTCCTTACTCTCCCCTCCTGTTCTCCCCATCTCCCCGCCCCCCGTCGTCACCCAATACTTCGCCAGCATATTCGGCACCTCCCATTCAGGCAGTTTGCCGTCCTTCAGGTACTGCAAATATTTTTCCGCCACCTGTGAAAAATGGGCTTCGTGCCCCGATTTGAAGGCTTCCGGAATGCCGATTTCATAGCCTTTGGCAGCCAACCGGTAAGAAAGACCCGGATACCGGTCGGCCAAACCTTCCAGGGCCTTTTTCAATTCCGGCTCCATGGCCGCCGCCGCTTCCGGGTTGACGGATTCCACGTACAACGCCGGTTTATAGCCCTGTTCCGCCCCCTGCCGGATGATCAGGTTCGCCCGGGTCCCGCGCATAATAGAAAAATGGGTATCCCCCGCACCTTCCGGGGCCTGGTAATTCCAGATCACAGAGACCTTGGCGTGCACGCCGTTGATGGTCAAATTGATCTCGCCGTTGGAAAATACCCGCAGCAAAGAGTCGTTGACGATATCTTTACTCAGGAAATCAGGGTACCCGTTCATCCCGGTGACGAGATGGAACTGGGCCGGTGTCAGGTCCGTTGCCCAGCGCCGGGCGGCCAGCAAGGCGATGTCTTTCTGGTAATCGATGATCTTTTCCGGAAAACATTCCCAAAATACCAGGTCCACCAGGTGGGTGGATACGTCCACGATACCCTCGCCTTGCTGTCTGACGTCAAAAAACCAGGCGGGCCGGATCAAGGGGGCGCCTGAAACGTATTTAAAAAAATGGTGCACACTTTCCTTGGTGATGGCAGGTTCTTCCGGCGTTCCTTTTTGCAGTTCGCCAAACAGACCGGGCGCCTGCGACAGTTCCTTTTGCAGGATGGTGGTAATCTCGTACCGTTCGGTCATGATATCGTACAACAAAAGGTTTTTTTCAGTAGCCATTGCAAAGGCTGCCTTCAACCTTTCAAAATCCGCCCGGTTAATAGCCATCGGTTTGTCGGCCAGCACGTTGTAACCCGCCAGGATGGCGAATTCAATGTAGTCGGTTTTGCGGGCGTTATTGCCGGATATGACCACGACGTTGCCTGCTTTTTCGTTGGCCATTTTTTCCAGAAAATCGGGACCGTTATAAATCCGGGATTGCCAGTTGGTCGGGTTGTCGGCCCGGTTGTTGTAACTTTCGATCCGTGCGAGATGGGCATCCAGATCCGGACCCAGGTTCGGCGCATAAATATGGACCACGGAATCGATCTGTTCATTCCCGAATTTCTGAACGAGCGCAGCGTGGAAATGCCCGGGGTCGAGGGTAATGAGGCGGATCTTGTCCGGCGCTGATTCGCTTGGGTTCATGTTGGTGCAGGATTGCAGGAGGAAGGCCCCTGGCAGGAAAAATAAAAAGAGTTGATTTAATCGCATATTGAGATTGTTTGGAGTTGTTTGGAGTTGTTTGGGGTTGTTTGGGGTTGTTTGGAGTTGTTTGGAGTTGTTTGGGGTTGTTTGGGGTAACGTCAGCTTAACAATAATGAACCATCATGAACAATTATAAACCATCATAAACCATCAATTCTTCAAGGCCGCACAAACTCGGTCCCATAAGGATAACGCTGTGGCCGGGACAAGGTGGCGTTGGCCTCGTCGTCGTTCCTGAACCGCTCTTTTGCCGGATCCCAATACAGTTTCCGGCCCAGTTTCATGGCGGTGTGGAAAACCAGGCAGGCCGAACAGGAGCGGTGGGCCACTTCCACGGGCGCCACGGTTTGCCGGCCGCTGATGATGCAATCCAGCCAGTTGCCGTGTTGGTCGGGGCTGTCGTAGAGGTGGATTTCATCCGGGCCGATGACGGATTGCAGGATCTTCGGGTCGCTCGCGCTGAATGCGTCGCTGTTTTGGGCTTTTGAGGGGTCGCTGGCGGTTACGCCGACGTTTCCGCGGGAGACAAAAATCCAGCCCTCAGTCCCTTCAAACCGCACACCGTTCGGAAATTCGCCGCTAACCAGCATGGTAGCCCCGTTGGCGTATTTGGCTTCCACCAGGAAATCGCCGTGCACATTCCAGAGGCCGCTTTTCGGAAATTGGGCCTTCGCTTCCATTTCAACAGGGCCGGTAAATTCCGTCCCCATCCCCCAATGCGCCGTGTCGATATGGTGGGCGCCCCAACCGGTGATCATGCCGGCGCCAAATTGCTCGCAACGGAGCCAGCCCGGCCTGTCGTATCCGGTTTGCGGATGCACCCGCTTTTCCGTGTAATAGACATAGGGTGTGGAGCCCAGCCAGCGGTCGTAGTCCAGGCCGGCGGGGATGGGCATTTCCGGTTCCGGGTCGCCGGAGGGGTCGCCGGGCAGGCCGATCCGCACGGTTTTGACCGCCCCGATCCTGCCGTTGCGCACCAGTTCGCAGGCGCGTTTGAATTGCGGCCAGGGGTTGGCCGACCGTTGCTGGCTGCCCACCTGGAAAATGACACCGGTGCGGTGTACAATATCACTCATTAACCGGCCTTCGGCAATGGTGAGCGAAGCGGGCTTTTGCAGGTAGATATGTTTCCCGGCCAGGGCGGCTTCAATGGCGGGCTGTGCGTGCCAATGGTCGGGTGTGCTGATGATGACCGCATCGACCTCTGGGTTCATCAGCATTTCGCGATAGTCTCCATAGGTTTTCACCTCGTGGCCGCCCTTGTTTTGATCCAGGTATCGCTTTTCGATCCAGTTCTTGCCGTCCTGCATCCGGTTGCGGTCGACGTCGCATACGGCAATGACCCGCGCCTGGTCATAACGCATGGTGTCGGGCAGGTCGTGTTCCCGGGCGATACGGCCAAACCCGATCTGGCCGACCTGAATCCGGTTGCTGGGCGCTTTTTTTCCGAATACAGAGGCAGGTACGATGGTGGGCAGTGCGATCATGCCAAGTGCGCCTGCTGCGGCAGTTTTCAGGTATGCTCTGCGGGAAAGACCTTTTGGTGTGGTGGATTTTTTGGTCAACATGGATCTTTTTTTTTGAGGAACTGAGGAACTGAGGAACTGAGGAACTGAGGAATCGATTCCTCAAATACTCGATTCCTCAAATTATAAATATTTCTCCAACAACAATTTAGTCTTCCTGATCCCCTCCGGTTCCGGCTGGGTTTTGCCTTCGTATTCAATGCCGATATACCCGGAAAACCTGGATGCCTTGACGATGCCGATCAGTTTTTGATAATCCATTTTGGGTTGTTCACCGTTGGCGTCAAAATCATAGGTCTTGGCGCTTACGCCCTTGGCATAAGGCAGCATTTCCTGTACGCCTTTGTAACGGTCGTATTCATTTTCGCAGGGATCCTGTGTCTGACCCCAGGGGTGTGAAATGCAAAAATTGCCAAAATCGGGCAGGGTTCCTACATTTTCCCGGTTCACCTGTTTCATCACATCAGCCACCCAGGCGCCGTTGGAGGAGTCGCTTCCGTGGTTTTCCACCACTACATTGATGCCCATGGTCCGGGCAAACTCTCCAAGCCGGCCGAGCGAATCCACCGATGCCGTTTTTTTGGCATTGGAATCGCCTTCTCCGTGGAGGTTGACCCGTACGGTTTTGCACCCGAGGAATTTAGCCGCTTCGATCCATTTTTTGTGGTTGTCTACGGCTGCCAATCTTTCGGAGTCATTGGGCAGAGCAAGCGGGCCTTCTTCATCTACCATGATCAGGTGATTGACCACACCGGCGTCTTTGCTCCGGTTCAACAATTCGGTCAGGTAAGCCGAATTTTTACCGGCTTCCTTAAAGTTCATTTTTTTGCCGCCGAAAAAGCCGTTGACGTATTCCACCGCCGAAACGCCGAATTCGTTTCTGGCCAGGGCCGGAAAATCGAGGTGGTCCAGTTCGCCGGCAAACAAGGCCCGGTTCAGCGACCACTGGGCCAGCGAAATTTCAATCGGCAGTGGAGAGCATTGGGTAATGATCGAAGGCATAATCAGGATACCGCCTGCGGTTGCAAGGGATTGTTGGATGAAGGTTCTTCTTGTGGACATAGCGGGTCTGTTGATGTGCGTGCCACGCGGCACGCGTGGTTGATTCGTTGATTCGGTGATTCGTTGATTCGTTGATTCGTTGATTCGTTGATTCGTTGATTCGTTGATTCGTTGATTTGAAACGGCGGCCCTCGCATCAACACATCAACACATCAACGAATCAACAAATAATACCATCCCTCATTCATTCATCAACACTCTCGTCGCCCGCCCATAATCCAGCCGGTCCGTCCCATCCAGCACCCAGCGGATGCCGCCCAGCAGGTGTTGCAGAAATTGCGGGTCGGAATAATATTCGATCTTATGCCCGAGCGCGGTGTACCAGACCCGTCCGGTTTCCGTTTCCCGGCGCCAGCACAGAGGCGCCAGATTGCCAAAGGCAGTTCCCGGGTATTCAGCCTTTTGATCGTCATTCACGGTGGTCAGGTCGGCGGATAACAGGATATGGTTGGCGGGGTTGAGTTGGTCGAGGTAATAACATTCATCCTCCCAATTCCAGGTTTCCGGCAAATGCAGCGTGGAGGGATGATACCGGTCCAGTACCCGCACATCAAACCGCTGCAAAGGCGGATGTCGCCGGAATTTCCCGCCCAGCAACCGCCAGAACCAGGGCCATTGGCGCTCCGACCCGCTGGCAGAATGGATACCGACAAATCCGCCGCCCGCCTGGATGTAACGCTGGAACGCCAGCTTGCCGGCATCCGTGTCGAAGGTTTCGTTGTTGGTATTCGCACAGATGACGGCGTGGTACCCCTTCAGGTTCTCTTCTGTAATAAAAGCCGGATCATCGGTCACATCCACTTGAAAGCCGTTGGCGGCGCCCAGTTTTTGGATGGCGCCGGCGCTTGCAGCCCGGTTGTCGTGGACAAATCCCTTTCCGTTTTTGGTGTACACCAGCACCCGTTTACCCGACCCCGTGTTGTTCAGGATCACTTCGGCCGTAGCCGGGTGGGCGTAATCCTGCCAGTATTTTTCCAGGGTTTCAGCGGGGATTTCCCCGTCGTAGACCAGCATCCGGTATTTCAGGGAGTAAGTTCGGCCGGGTTCCAGTATCCAGTTTTGTTCCTGGGCCGGGTTAAAATTGATAAAAACGTTTTCTTTGCCTTCATTCATCCCCACGGGCCAGATCCGGAGGTGTTCAGGGTGGTTGTGGTTGAGGGGGTGGGTCATGAAAAGGATACCGGATTGCCCCATGGCCGATACGCCCCGGGCGTCGATCCAGCGGGCGCGGACGCCGTTGGCGTCGGATTTATTTTTGCCTTCGGAGGTGAGCAGCCGGGCGGTCCGGTCGTCCCATTTCCCGGTAGCACGGTATCCAAATCCCTGGTAACGGTAGGCGTTGATGGCAAACGCGCTGTCGCCTGTAAACAAATCGGATGAAAAATCGACAACCCAGGGGTCTTTTTCAGATCCGTTTGCCCAAACCCGGATATTCCAATCCTCTTCCAGTGCGGTTTTAGCCCCGTCCGGGTGGGGCGCTGTCAGGTCGATATGCGCATGACGGACGGACATTTCACCGAATACGGGGCCGGACACCGCAACCGGAGCGCCGGAAGGTTTCACCGTCCCCTGGCCTTCGTACAGGTTCCAGAAATCCACCTGGCGGCCCTCGAAGGTGACGCGGGTCCAGGGGTTCCAGATCCCGAGGTGGTGGGCGTGGTCGGCGGGTTGGATGGCCGTCAGGACCTCTTCGCCGGGCGACCAGACCGGGTGGATGAACCCTCCCCGGCGGTTAAGCAGCGGTTTTCCCGGCGGCGCCTCCACCGGTTCGTACTGATAATGCAGAATATTTTGCCCGTTTCGGTGAAAACGGACGCCGGCAGATTCGCGGACGGCCGCAATGTTATTCTTTTGTTTTGTTGAGGTACCCGCGGAGGCGTACAAGTGAAAAACCCGTTTTGTCCCGGCAGGCGTATCGCCGTCGAGCAGCCACCAGATACGGCCCTGTGCAAATTGAAAATCAACCGGTTTTTCGCCGGTCTCCGTTTGTTCAGCCATTCTGAATGGACCGGGATCAGGGGAAATGGAAATGCCGTCGAGGGAAACGGAAACCGGGCTGTTGCGGCGGTCGTGGTCACCGGCAGATGCGACCAGGGAGAGTTGCAGTGGGCCCTGGCCGTAATGGGCGCCGGCGATCAACATAAAAGCGATCAGAATACTCAATCGATTGTATAGGAATGGGTGCATCGTCCGTTTTTCGTTTGTTTTCGCCCGGCAATTTTCCTGGTTGAAACCCAAATTTAAATTTTTTTCCAACCGCTTGCCAGAAATTGCAGGCTATCCTGAAAAAAAAGTGGATTGCTGGGCGCCGCTTATTTTTGCACTGAACGGATACTTGGCAAATGTCCTGGAAAACCTGTACTCGTGTTATAACTTCCGCGATAAAAATCCGCTGGGGCTGCCGATTCCCGATAACCGGCAGGTCGGCGCATTGGCTTTGCCGCTGAATGATTGATGCCAATTTTGTTTTTATTGGCTGATCGGCGCCGTTCAGCCCTTCCTCGTCCGACGCCTAGTGCCAAAGGCCGTAAGTTCCATTACAGGCCAAACTATTGAAAATCAGCAGATAAAGTGAAAAAAAGCGTTAAATTAATTCGGTCTGGTCGCACTAGAGGTAGTCGGATCTCACCCTCCCCGGTACAACCGCAGCGGTTTGTGCAACCGGATTTTTACCACCGTCATATAGGGGTCAAGCGCTTTATCCGGCAAGTCGATATAAACCAGGCCGGGCGCCTTGCTCCAACTGATCTTGCCCACGATCTTGGGTGAGAGCTGAAAGCCTGTGCCAACGACGGCAGCCTCCGCTATTTCGGTATCAAGTCCCTTTATGACAATAGGCCCGCGCCCTTTTGCAGGCAGGAAAAGGTATAAGCTGGTAGAATCTTTCGATAAGGTGGAAGGGCCGTAAAAATGGCCGTAGGGTAAACCAGCGACCGTGCCAAAGATGGCTTCCTCGTGTTTTTTATTCCATTTGCCCAGTTCCTGGAGCATTTCTACCTGTTGCGGGGTGATCGTACCGTCTTCTTTCGGACCGATGTCCAGCAGGAGGTTGCCCCCATTGGAGATGGCGTCGGCAAAGATCGAGATGATCTCATATGGCGTTTTCCAGAAGGTATCCTGCGGTTGCCAGCCCCAGTTGTTGTTGTGGGTCATACACAATTCCCAGTGTCTGTCCTTTGGCCGGACGACCGGCAAATGTTGTTCGGGCGTGCCGTAGTCGCCGTAGCCTTGCAGACGGGAATTGATGATGGTGTTGGGGTTTTTATCCAGGATCATTTTCCGGATTTTGGCCGCTTCCCACTCTTCTGCGCTGTGTTCCCAATCGCCGTCGAACCACAGGAGATCAGGGTTGGCCAGGGACATAATTTCATCGATCTGCCCCTGGAAAAAAGCCCGGAAACGGTCCCATTTTTCGGGGTGTTCATCGATTTTGTACTTGGAACTGTCCTTCAGAAACCCTGGATAATCCGGGTGCGTCCAGTCAATCAGCGAGAAATATACTCCGCATTTGATGTCGTTTTTGCGCAGGGCTTCGTAAAACGGGGTCAACAGGTCTCTTTTTGCGGGGGATTGTCTGACCACGCTCAGACCGCTCATCCGGGTATTCCACAAGGCCACCCCGTCGTGGTGTTTGGAGGTCAGTACGGCATACCGGGCGCCGGAGGCTTTGATCAGTTGCGCCCAATACTCCGGGTCGTATTTGGCGGCAGTAAATCCTTTGATCTGCGCCATATAATCGGCGTGGCTGATTTTTTTGTTGAAAAAAGCCCAGCTTTCGTCCGTGCCTTTTACCGAATAAATGCCCCAATGAATAAAAATGCCCAGTTTGGCCTCGCCGAACCATTCCATTTTGAGGGAATCGGTTGCCGTGGAAATGGCCGCCTGCTCCGAACTGGCCTCCTGGGCTAAGGCGCTATACCCTGAAAGGGCCAGCCAAATCATGGCTTGAATAAAAATTCCGGTTTTCATATCACAAAATTTCAAGATGTCAACTATGTGGTTTGTCAAAGGAAAGCCGATAAGCAAAATCCATTTTAATCACCTGACAATGAGCTTGATGCGATCAATAACTCTTCATCCCGCAGGTGGGTCAACCGAAAACTTTTGCCTGACGACTGCGTTTGTTCCTTTCAGAATCACTCCCGATTCAAAACGAATCATTTTTTCTTTTAATTGGAATCTCCTGCTTTCATGTCCTTTCCGACCATCAACCGCATGACCCCGACCGCCACCCCCAACAACAAAAACAGGGCCGGGAATCCGCCGAGGTTCGACGCCATTTTCACCCCGTCCACCCCGGCGCCGGACACCATCACCCAGGCCACCGCCCCAACAATAAGGCCCCATACGACTTTAATCCAGGCAGGCGACTCCGGGCTCTGTGGCGAGATTCCGTTGGAACAAAGTCCGCTCATGGCTGAGGTATTGGAATCGGCGGCGGTCACGTAGGAAATGAAGGCGATCAGGAGGAACAACAACCCGGTGATCTTTGGGAACGGCAGGGTCCCCAGCAGGGCATAGATCGTGCCTTCCGGTCCTTGATTCTGCAAAACCCCGTAAAGGTCTGCCTGCCCGGCATTCAGGGCGCTGCCGCTGAAGATCGTCATCCACAAAACCGAAAAGAGGGAGGTGTACAACAGGTTGACCCTGATGAATTCCCGCACCGTGTACCCCACCGCCAGCCGCCCCAGAAAAACGGCCGTGACCGGCGCCCAGGCCAGCCAGTTGGCCCAGTAAAAAACCGTCCAGCTTTCCGACCATGTTTTGTCGATTCCAATGCCCAGGCTCCTGGGGATCAAATTTACAAAATAACTGCCCAGGCCCTCCACCCCCAGGGCAAAGATATCCCCGGCAGGTACGGCCAACAGCACAAACAATCCGATCCCCAAAAAGGCGATAAAATTGATATTGGACAGGATTCTGATCCCCTTCATCAATCCGCTGACTGCTGAAAACACAAAAGTGGCTACAATCACACCGGTTATGCCCAACAGGAGAACCGGCGTATTTTCCAGGTCAAAAAATTGCCGCAATCCGCCGGAAAGGGTTAATACTCCGGCCCCCAAGGATGCGGCCATGCCCGCCACCAGGCTGTACAGGCAAACAGCGTCGATTACCTTGCTCCAGCCGGGCGACAATGGTTTGCCGGCAATGGGGTACAACAACGACCCCAGGCTGAAAGGCTGCCGGTAGTTGTAATACACCAGGGCAAACAAAAGAGCCGCCAGGGTATAAATGCTGTAGGGGGTGAACGTCCAGTGCAGGTACATGGCAGAAAGCGCAAACCGGGCCGCTTCCGCAGAACCGGGTTCGATGCCCGTTCCGGCCGGCGGCTCATTCAGGTGGTAAATGGGTTCGGCAGTGGCCCAAAACAGGATGCCGATGGCAATGGTGGTACAAAGGGTGATGTAAAACCAAGGCCATTTTTTCAGGATCGGCCGGGCTTCGACGCCCCCGATCCGTACGCGGCCCAAAGGCGAAAAATAAACCGCCACACACAATACCAGGAAAAAAAAGGTAGAAACCGAAAAAAGCCATCCGAAATGCCCGAGAATCCAGTCATTCATGCTGCGGACCGAATCGAGAAACCCGGCCGGGTCGACCAAACTGAAAACAATGGAAAACAACAACAGCAGAAAGGGCAAAAAGAAAACGGCGGTTTTTAATTTTGTCCCGGATAACGGAGCGCGAGGATTTGAGGATTTGAGCATACGCGTGCCACCCATCATGCGTGGAGGATTTGTCCAAAGGACCCCTTTGGGGAGGATTCGAGGATTCGATCTGCAAGGTAAGGAAACTCAACGGTTTTTTAAGCAGAATCGAGGAATCAAGGACTTGTCCGACCGGCACGGGCGGATGCGAAGAACCCAAAACCCCAAACCTTTACCCGCCGCAGCCACGCCTTAAAGCGTGGCGTAGGCAGGCCAAACTCCCAACCATCAAACAAAAAACATGCCCATAAAACTCACCTACGCCGACCCCGGCGACCCCCTCTGGAAGAAAAGCCTCATCCGGACCGTTGAATACTTCACGGGCGGGCCCCTCATCGAGCGTTTGTACAACGAGATCGAAGATTCCGATACCCCTCCGGAGCAGCTCTGGTCGCTGGCCCTGGAAAAACTCCGGGTGACCGCTGAATACGACCCGTCGCAACTGGAAAAGATCCCCGCAGAAGGCCCGCTTGTACTGATCGCCAACCACCCTTTCGGCGTAGTGGACGGCCTGATCCTCGGCGCCCTGACCGCCCGGACACGGCCGGCCTTTTCCATGCTCGTCAACGAAGTGCTTAACCGCAACGACCGCATCGCCGGGTTCCTCTTGCCCGTCGACTTTCGGGAGACCAAGGAGGCTATGCGGATCAATATCGAAACCCGGCAGGAGGCCGTTCGCCGGTTGAAAAACGGGGAGGCTATCGCCATTTTTCCGGCCGGCGGAGTGGCTACTTCCCCCGGTTTCTGGGGCAAAGCCCGCGACCTGGAGTGGAAGATCTTTGTGGTCAAACTGATCCGGGAAGCCAGGGCCACCGTCGTCCCCCTGTATTTCCACGGACAAAACAGCCGGTTGTTCCAGGTCGTCAGCCAGTTCAGCCTCAACCTGCGCCTCGGCCTGCTGCTGTACGAAATGCGGAACAAAATGGGCAAACCGGTACGGGTGACGATTGGGGAACCGATTGCGTTTGAGGAAATGGAGGGGATGCGGGAGCGGAGGGCGTTGCTGGGGTGGTTGCGGGAACGGACTTTGGGATTGGGGGACTGGGTGAGGGGGTGACTGGGTGACCTGGTGAGGGGGAATTTCGTTTAGTTATCGCCATGCTCTACTTTTGAATTTCGCATTTTACATTTTTACCCGCCAAAACCTCAGCGTAGGCGGGTTGCATTTTGCATTTAAAAAATTGCCAAAATGACAGAACCCTGAATTGCCCCGGGATTACCTTCCCAGCCATTCAATAAGAGAACGGCATCTTAAGGGTGTTGATCCCGAAAAAAGAAGAAGCCAAAAAACTGGCGCCCCGTCAGATTGCGATTGCGTAAACGGAAAAAAGTGGCTGGTCGGAATGGATCAGCCACTTCATGTTTTTGGCCCGGCAGTAAACTGCTCCAGCACCACCGCATACCCCTGCCCTACTCCAATGCACATCGTCGCCAGCGCATAGCGTTTTTGTTGTTCCCGCAACTCCAACGCCGCGCTGTACAGGATGCGCGCGCCCGACATGCCCAGCGGATGCCCCAGGGCGATAGCGCCGCCGTTGGGGTTGACGCGCGGGTCGTCGTCGGCCAGGCCGAGTTCGCGGGTACAGGCCAGGACTTGAGCCGCAAAGGCTTCGTTGATCTCGATGAGGTCCATATCGGCCAGGGTCAGGCCGGCTTTTTCGAGGGCTTTCCGACTGGCGTCGACCGGCCCGATGCCCATGATCCGGGGTTCTACCCCGACTACGGCAGAGGAGACGATCCGGGCCAGGGGTTGCAGGTGATACCGTTCTGCCGCCGCTTCCGACGCGACCAACACCGCCGCAGCCCCGTCGTTCAATCCCGACGAATTCCCGGCAGTGACCGTTCCACCTTCTTCCTGTTTTTTAAAAGCAGGCCGGAGTTTGGCCAGGCCCTCCAACGTCGTATCCGGGCGGATAAATTCGTCCTGATCAACGAACAGCGGATCACCTTTGCGCTGTGCGATTTCAACAGGGACGATCTCCCTGGCCAGCCGCCCGGATTGTTGCGCCCTTGCGGCTTTCATTTGCGAAGCATACGCAAACCGGTCCTGGTCTGCCCGGGAGATGCCATATTTTTCAGCCAGGTTTTCGGCCGTCTGGCCCATGCTGTCCACCCCGTATAAGGTCTTCATGCGAGGGTTGATAAACCGCCAGCCGAAACTGCTGTCGTGCATTTCGGCATCCCGCCCGAACGGCTCGGAAGTCTTGGAGATCACCCAGGGGCCGCGGGTCATCTGTTCCACGCCGCCGGCGAGGTACAGATCGCCGTCGCCGGCCCTGATCGCCCGCCCGGCCTGGATCACTGCCGACATGCCCGAAGCACATAGCCGGTTGACCGTCTCGCCCGGCACGTTCCAGGGCAATCCCGCCAGCAACAAGGCCATACGCGCCACATTGCGGTTGTCTTCGCCGGCCTGGTTGGCGCAACCCAGGATCACGTCGTCATAGGCCTCCTGCGGGATTTCCGGGTGGCGGGCAGCCAGGGCGCGGATGACCCCTGCGGCGAGGTCGTCGGCTCTTACGGGGGAAAGGGCGCCGCCAAGTTTCCCGATCGGGGTGCGGAGGCCGTCGATGATGTATGCGTTTTTTGACATACTGATTTATGGTTAAACACAAGGACACGAGGCTAACACAATGGACACAATTTATGCATTATGATACGGCTCATTCTTCAAAATCGTCATCGCCCGGTACAACTGCTCCAAAAAAAACAACCGCACCATCTGATGCGAAAATGTCATGCCGGATAGCGAAAGCAAAACATTCGCCCGGTCGTACAACGCCTGCGAAAACCCATAGGCCCCGCCCACCACAAAGATCAACCTGCGGGAACTCCCCTGCAACTGGACTTCCAGCCATCTGGCAAAACTTTCGGAAGTAAATTGCCGGCCTTTTTCATCCAGCAAAACCAGGAAATCCTCGTTTTTGAGCCGGGTCAATACCTGGTCGGATTCTTTTTCTTTCAACTGGAGGGGTTTCAGGTTTTTGGCCTGTCTGATATCCGGCAATACCTCCATTTCAAAGGGCAGGTACCTCGACAAGCGCTTGAGGTAGATCCCGCTTCCCTCGTCGAGGTAAGCCTCGTTGTTTTTCCCGGTCACCCAGAATTCTACTTTCATAACAGGGTTGATTTGTTGATGTGCGCGCCACGCCATCGACATGGTTGATTTGTTGATGTGTTGATTTGTTTATTTTGAGGAATCGTCCCAATCGAATCAATCGAACCATTCCAATCAATCGACCACGCCGCGGCGTGGCGTATCAATTCAATCAAAACCCCCTCAAAGCCTCCAGCAGCGAAGGCCGTTCGGGGTAAGCCTGCCGGATCGCATCCGCCAGCCGGTCGGCCAGTTGCCCGGCGCCCTGCTGCCGCAATTTGACCAGGGTTTCCCGCACGCGTTGAGAGGCCACCTTGCCCAGATGTGATTGCAGGTGTTTTATCAGGACAGCTTCCATCAGGGCAAAAAGTTCATTTTCAAATTCCGGCGCCAGCACAGAGCTGTACTGGCTCAGAAACTCCAGCGTCGGATAGGTTTGCAAAAGCCCAAGCAGTTCGGCATGCAGCCCGTCTTCCGATAAAATATCGGCCAGGGCCCTGCGCATTGCCGGATCGTTTTTGCCGGCGTATAACCATTTCATCAGTTCCGGTTTGTTGCCGCCAAGTTCGGCATAACGGATATAATACCGGAGTTTCAGGGTGAGCTGGAACAGAGATTTGGCGTGCACGGCGGCCTTTTTATCGTTTCCGGCCTCCGATTCGATCTCCAGAAGCAGATCCTCCAGTTCGATCCGGCTTTCAGGCCCGCGCGATTGTTCCAGGGCCAGTCCGGCCAGAAACCGCGCTTCCCGCAGCCGTTTGGTTTCTTTCAGTTTATGGCAAAAGGAAAGGAACACTTTGCTGAAACCCGCCAGCGACCTGGCCAGGGCGCGCAGGTCCGCCTCTCCGGGCGCCGGCCCGTACAACTTCAACCGCAGCAGCAACAGAGGTACCGGATCGCGGTTTTCGTAATAATATTTTTCCAGTTGGTTTTCCAATACCTGGATCAAAACCTCCCGTTGTTCGGTTTCCTGGGCCAAATCGGACATGATCTGGTAAAAGCGAAGGTCGAGTTGAAGGTTGCGGTACACAAGTTTGCGGCTTTCATCCTGGCATTGAACAAACAATTGCTGCCGCAGGTCGAAAGGAATATCCAGCCCTGCAAGCGACTGGACCAGATCGAAGGCATCCCTGACCGAATCGAGGAGTTGGTGGTCGGTACCTTCCAGTTTTCGGAGCAGCGGAGATATCTTTTCAACGATCGCCAGGGAAAGCTCTGCGGTTTCGGAATAATGTCCCATTTCAAGGTTTCTGCGGGCCTGCAGGATGAGGTCGGTCAGCAACCGGTGCAACAATTTTCCACCCCGTACGCTGATGCGGCCGGTATTCGTCCGGGCGCCGGCAATGCCCGTTTCCAGCACTTCCAGGTATTTGGCGCCTTGCCCGGGCAAAAAAACCTGGGGGACAAACCAGGCCTTGAGCGCGAGGGCAAACGGGCGGTTGTGTTTGGCATAGTGCCGGATAAAAGCGGTTACTTCATCCGGGTCGGCCTGCTCCAGGATCGAATCGGTGGTCAGCCTGGATTTTCCAGGTTTGCGCGGCGCCGGTTTTTGTTCTTTTTGCTGCTGCAAACGGGCGCGCAATGCAAACAACAGGGCCGTAACATGCCCGCATTCGCCATGTTCCCGGAAATCGGCGCATTCACAACTGGCGGCCTTCAGGCGGGTAGGCGTGATGGAGGCTTCCACTTCTACTGGGCCGTTTTCGGTTTCGATCAGTGCAGTCCAGAGATGGCGTTCCGGTTCCCGCAATTGATTGACCCGGCCTTCGGCATACCAGGCTTCTCCCCGGAGGAGGGCTTGCTCGCCTGTGTACTGTTCGAGATCAACCAATCGGAATTTCATTTATTTGGCGCCTTTGTTCAAAACGGTAAAGATACGGAGGTTTGGGATAGGTTGGAGGGTTTGGGGTTTGGGGTTGGGGGTTTGGAGCTTCGCGTTTGGAGTTGTTTGGAGTTGTTTGGGGTTCGTCAGTCTTTTTTTAAACCATTCCAAACCAAAATAAACCATTCCAAACCATCCCAAACCATCTCAAACAAAATAAACCAAAAAAACTTACCTTAGCGTCCACACCAAACAATCGAAAACCAACTGATGGCTAACCAAATTTTCAGGGCAAAGTTGCTGCTTTTGCCGCTTTTTTTCAGTCTTATGCCGGCCTTGCAGGGGCAGGAAGGGCCGCAGCAGGTCTATACCGGGGTGTACCTGATGAACCTCTACGACCTGAATGTGAACGAATATTCCTTTTATGCGGATTTTTATGTCTGGTTCCGCTGGAAGGGCGATCTGGATCCTTGCGGGATCGAATTTGTGAACGGCGTGGAAAAATGGGGCGTTACCAGCGAAATTTTTTCAGAGGAAGCCAGGGAACTGCCCGACGGCTGGATGTACAACGGCATGCGGATGGAAGGCCGTTTTTATCATTCCTTTGCCCTGAACCGCTTCCCGCTGGACAAACACGCCTTATCCATCCGCCTGGAAAACACGGATTATACCATGGATTCCCTGGTCTATCTGCCGGATACCTCCCGTTTTTTGTTCCGGGAAGATTTTATCATCCCCGGCTGGGAGATCGAAAACGCCGACATGGCCGCCCATACCAATACCTATAATACCAATTTCGGCGACCCGACGGGCGGGCGGTCGGCCTACAGCAATTTCACGTTTTATATCCACCTCAAGCGACCCCTGAGTTATTTTACCCTGAAACTGATGCTGCCGCTGATGGTGGTGATCCTGGCCAGTCTGGGGGCGCTGTTCATCTATCCGAGTTATATCGACGCGCGGATCTCGCTGCCCATCGGCGGTTTGCTGAGCTGCGTTTTCCTGCAGCAATCGTACAGTTCCGCCCTGCCCGACGTGGGTTATATGGTGCTGATGGACCGGATCTACCTGCTGTCTTACATGTTGATCGCTGCGGTCATCCTCAAGGTCATGTTGTCCGGGAACAAAGCCGCCACCAGTGAAGGGATGAATTATCCGGGTATTTACCGCGCCAACAAGCGGCTGGCCGTAGTGCTGTTTGCAGCCTATATGCTGGGTGTTGGGTTGATGGTGGCTTTTTAGTCCACCTACGCCAAGGCTACGTCGGATGAGAGGGTGAGAGTGCTTCGACTACGCTCAGCATGAAAGGGGAGATCCCACGCCGCGGCGTGGCTGCCAACTTCGCCAGGCTGCGGCGGACGGAGGGGGGAGTTTCGGGAGGGAGCCATTGGCCTCGTTCAGCCACTTTTTAATTGCAAAAATCACCAAAACAAATTTTATGAAAAACCCGGCTTTAAAACAACTGATTTTCAGAACCATTCTGGCGGTTGTAGTCGGCGAGGTCGCTCTGATCTTGTTGACCACGGTAGCCCAGGAAGTCCTGTACGACGGCATTTCTTACACCCATTCTCCGGCAAAAGACCTGATTTTCGGCGGACTGGCCACCCTGACCGCCGGCGCCATTGCGGGCCTCATCGCCGGTCTGATCGGCGGGAAAACGAATTTCCGGCCGCCGGTGATCCTTTCGATCCTGATTGCCGTGGAAACCACCGTTCTCATTTCAACCGGAAAAACCGTCGACCCGGCCTGGTTCGACCTGCTCTCCGGGCTGGCCCTGATCGGCAGCGTTTGGGCGGGATATTTCCTGGCGCAACGGCTCGTCAACCGGTAAATTTTCATTTTCATGCAACCCTTTTGATCTTTACTGCACCTATACATACAGGACAGACAAACAATATTCAACATAAACCAAACCGGATGAAAAGGAAAGAATTTTTGAAAAGAGGCATGTCAGCCCTTGGTATCGCTTTTGTGGCTCCGCTGGTCGCTTCCTGCGCGAAAGACGAAATCAACGATTCGGGGTCGTGTACCGCCACCCCCAGCGAAACGGCGGGTCCGTTCCCCACCAAATCGCCGGCTTCCCTGCAAATAACGGATATCCGGTCCGACCGCACAGGCGTACCCATGACCGTTAAAATTACGGTCCAGGACCGAAATAACGGTTGTGAGCCACTGGAAAACGCCATTGTCGATATCTGGCATTGCGACAAGGACGGCTATTACTCAGAATACGGCGGCACTGGTTTACAACAGGTTAATCTGACCGGCGTCCACTTCCTGCGCGGCCGGCAGGTGACGGATGCCAACGGACAGGTGGCTTTTACCACCATTTTTCCAGGTTGGTACAACGGCAGAGCGCCCCATATCCATGTACATATCTACGACGCAGGCGGCAGTTCCCTGCTGGTCACCCAGATCGCATTCCCCACCGACGTGTGTAATACCGTTTATACTACCGCGACCAATTTCTACACCAAAGGGACGCAGGATACCTCCAATGCCGCTGATAACATATTTTCCGACTCGCTGGCGCTGGAAATGGCGGCGGTGTCCGGCAGTGTGGCCGCTGGTTATGAATTGACGCATACGATTGTGGTGAAGGGGTGAGGGGAGTTCGTCAGTTCGCAGTTCGCAGTTCGCAGTTGTTGGAAACGGAATGCCGTTATTTGAACGGGATCAGGACTGCCAACTGTAGACTGCAGGACTGTTGAACTTCTAATCATCCATCAACCTATACCCGGAATGTCAGGAATCAAACAAGTCTCCGGAAAAATCTACCTCGCCGAACAACGGGGTTGCACACAAAGCGACCAATACCGGTGTCTGCATACCTTCAATGATGGAGCGTACCAGCACTCGGACCGGTCGCCGGTCGGCATTTTACAAGTATTCAACGAAAACACCCTTGCCGGCGGCTATAGTCTACCGGTTCAAGTCCCCCCGGGTGTTGAATTGATTTTGTTGCCCCTGGTCGGCGGGGTGCGATTTGAACATCAGGAACAGGTGCATTTCGTGGAAGCCGGCTCTCTTCTCTCGTTCCGGCCCACAACCGATTCAACCGGCGCCATCGCAAATGCTTACGACCAAGACCTGGTCAGTTATCTGGAGATCCGGCTGGAGGCCCCCAACGCCCTGCCGGAGGCCCGTATAGAACGGGGGGTTTTTGACCTGGACAAGTCCAGAAACCGATTGTTCCGCCTTTTATCAGCCTCTTCGGATCCTCCTGGATTTTCGCTCCTGGCCGGGAAATTTGATGGAAGGACGGATTGCCTGTACCGGCTCGATAACCCGCTGAACACCCTGTTCGTTTTTGTGATCGACGGGGCGTTTGAAGTCCAGAACCGGTTGCTCCACCCACGGGACGGATTAAGCCTGAGCGGGCTGGAAGAACTGGAACTGGAGGCACTCTCGAATGACGCGGTGGTGGTGATGATGGAAATAACCGGAAAAAATCCGGACCTTTCCTGTCAAAATAGGACAATTCAATCTAATGATCCGTATCGGTGAATACCAGACATTGACCATCAACCGCGAAACACCCCAGGGGTTTTACCTGGAAGACGGGGAAGGCAACGCCGTGCTCCTGCCCAGGGCCTACATCACGCCTGAAATGAAGACCGGCGATCCGGTTGAAGTATTCGTCTATTGCGATTCAGAGGACAAGGTGGTCGCCACTACCGAAAAACCCATGCTGACCGTTGGGCAATTTGCTTACCTGAAAGTGACGGATGTCAACGAGATCGGCGCTTTTTGCGACTGGGGCATGCAAAAGGAACTGTTCATCCCGTTCCGCAACCAGCGGGTCAAGCTGATCCCCGGCCGGAGTTACGTGGTCCATATGTACCTCGACGAATTGTCCAACCGCCTGGTAGGGGCCACCAAACTCGGCCGCTACCTCAAACAGGCTGCCGACGAACACCTGAAAATGGGCCAGGAAGTCGACCTGCTCGTCTATTCCCAAACCGACCTGGGGTACAAGGTTATCGTCAATCAGACCTACGCAGGGCTGGTCTACGACAATGAAACCCACCAGCCTCTCAGCCCCGGACAACAACTTAAAGGCTACGTCAAACCCCTGCGCGAAGACGGAAAGATCGACCTCAGCCTCTTTCCGATCGGCCATAAAAGTATCGAACCCAACGCCCAAAAGATCCTCGACAAACTGGAAAAAAACAACGGCTTTTTGCCCTTTACCGATAAAAGCGACCCGGACGCCATCTGGGCAGAATTTGGCATCAGCAAAAAATTGTTCAAAAAAGCGCTGGGCAATTTATATAAACAGAAATTGGTGGAGTTGCGGGAGGATGGTGTTTATGGGCGGTAGACGGTGGAGGGTGGACGGTAGATGGTCCGTAGGACTCCTTTGGAGTAGATGGTCAATCATCAGTCAAAATTCACCCAGCGTTAAACGGATGCCCACTCCCCATTTCCGTCCCTCCCCCGCCAAAACCCTCCAAAATCCCGTACCTTTACCCCGAAAATCGCCGTCATGCCGTCGCTACGCATCCTCTTCACCCATTCTTATATCCTCCGGCTGGATCCAAAACAGGAACAGTGGAACAAACCGTATCCACCGCTGATGACGTTACTCGCTGCGGCCCGGGTGAGAGAGGTGAGAGAGGTGAGAGGGGGTGAGAGGGGTGAGAGAAGGAGAGAGGGAGAGAGGGAGAGAGGGGACGAGAGCACCCAGTCACCCCCTCACCAAGTCACCCCCTCACCAAGTCTCCCCATCTCCCAGTCTCCCAGTCTCCACCTCTTCGACCCCCAATTCTCCCCCGGCCCCGAAGCCATTTTCCCCGTCCTGGAAACCACCCGGCCGGATATCCTGGTCATCTTCGACGACGGCTTCAACTACCTCACCAAAATGTGTCTGACCAATATGCGGGAGGCGGCCTGGATCATGGCCCGCAAGGCGCAATCTCTGGGCGCCAAGGTGATCGTGTGCAGTTCGGACGCTACCGACCATTACCGGGCTTACCTCGACAACGGCGCGGATTTTGTACTCCTGGGAGAAGGCGAACAAACCCTGGTGGAACTGGTCGAAGCCCTGCAAACCGGACGACCTGCCGACACACTGCCCGGCCTCGCCTGCAAAACCGACGGCGCCGTAAAGGTCAACCCGCGCAGGGCCCTCATGGCCGACCTCAACGCCCTGCCCCTGCCCGCCTGGGACCTGATCGACCTGTCGGAATACCGCCGCCGCTGGGAAACCCATTGGGGTTATTTTTCGCTCAATATCGCCACGACCCGGGGTTGCCCCTACCAATGCAACTGGTGCGCCAAACCCATCTACGGCAACGCCTACAAAATGCGCAGCCCGGAAAATGTGGTGCAGGAAATCGAACTGCTGCAACAAACGACTTCATTCGGCCATATCTGGTTTTGCGATGATATTTTTGGACTCAAACGATCCTGGGTAATGGAGTTTGCAGAACTGATCCGCCAAAAAGAGATCAAAATCCGGTATAAGATCCAATCGCGGGCCGACCTGCTGGTGAAGGACCAGTACATCGAGGCCCTGAAGGCTTCCGGCTGCGAGGAGGTCTGGATGGGCGTGGAAAGCGGCGCCCAGGAGATCCTCGACGCGATGGATAAAGGCATCACCCTCGAAGAAGTGCGCACGGCCACCCGGAAACTGAAGGAAAACGGGATCAGGCCCTGTTTTTTTATTCAGTTCGGTTACCCCGGAGAAACAGCCGGCCATATCCGGCAGACCGTCGACCTGATCCTGGAACTGCTGCCGCACGATATCGGCATTTCGGTATCGTACCCGCTGCCGGGCACCGGATTTTATGACAAAGTAGCCGGCGACCTGAAAAAAAAGGCCAACTGGACGGATTCGAACGACCTGGATCTGATGTTTGCCAACACCTACCCGCCGGCTTTTTACAAACAACTCTACCAGTATGTGCACCGGAAATTTCGGCGGCAACACGCCCTGGCAAGGGTCCTGGAATTGCTGCGCTCACCCCGGCGCCTCAACTACCCAAACCTGAAAAAGGCGCTTTCGATCCTGTATTACGGCCCAGCCGCTATCCTGGCCAAACGCCGCCTCAAAACCATCGCCCATGAAGCTGCAGCAAGCCTTTGATCAATATGCGGAAGGTTACGACGCAGATTTCACCCATACAGCTACCGGACAGGCGCAGCGCAAACAGGTGTGGAAGGCGTTGGAACCCTGCCTGAAATCCGGCTCTGACATCCTGGAAATCAACTGCGGCGCCGGCGAAGACGCCATCCGGTTGTCGCAAATGGGCTTCAAGGTGCTGGCGACGGATATCTCCCCTGAAATGATCCGGGTGGCAGGAGGTAAAAAGCTGCAAGCCGGGGTTTTAAATCTGACCCTGATGCAGGCCGGTTTCCTGGAACTGGGACAAAAACTGGCAGGCAGCCGGTTCGACCTCATCTTTTCCAATTTTGGCGGATTAAATTGCCTTTCGCCGGACGAAACCAGGGGCCTGGCGCCGGTCTTCCACGAATTGCTGAACCCGGGCGGGCGGTTGTTCCTCGTTTACATGAGCAAATATTGCCTGTGGGAAAACGCCTATTTCAGGCTGAAAGGACAACCGGAAGCGGCTGTCAGGCGGCATTCGGGGTACGCGACGGCCGCGATTGGCGGGGAACAGATCGGCGTTTGGTATTATACGCCAAATGAACTGGAAACCATATTCAGTCCGCATTTCCGGAAATTAAAGGTACGGCCTGTCGGGCTGTTTGCGCCGCCTTCTTACCTTGAACATTATTTCAGCAAACGGCAAACCCTCCTGAAATTCCTGGAATGGACGGATGGCTTGCTGAATTTTCCACTGGCGGCTGACTATGCGGATCATTTTGTGGTTATTTTTGAAAAATTGTAGTTGGTTTATTGTTGTTCATTGTCGTTCATGCGAATCAATAGTTAAAAAGGGGGCTTGGGGGACGGTAACTCAACACAAGGACACAAAGGTTTCACAACGCACACAAAGGAAATTGTGACTTTGTGCTTCCCATTGTGTCTTTGTGTTAAAAACGCAGATGCAGCAATCCGGCCACATTCTCATTCAAGAATTATGAAGATCCTCCTCACACACGGCTACTTCCTGAATGAAGACCCCCGGGAGCAGGCGATCATGAAGCCCTACCCTCCCCTGGGTTTGTTGTATATATCCGCGTATCTGGAAGAAAACGGTTTTGACAATGATGTCTTTGACACCACCTTTTCTGATTTTCAAGGACTGAAAACCCGCCTCAACCATGAGCCGCCCGACCTGCTCGGCATTTACACCAACCTGATGACCAAGCTCAATGTGCTGAAGATCATCCGGGATATCAAGGAAAACCCCTGCCTGAAACATTGCAGGATCGTGTTGGGCGGGCCGGAAGTGCGCCACCACGCCCCACAGTTCCTGGCCCACGGCGCCGATATCCTCGTGTTCGGGGAGGGCGAACAGACCATGCTGGAACTGGCCGGATTTTACGCTCAGAACGATCCTGGAAAACCGGTCCATATACCGGGTATCGCCTACCTCGACAACGACGGAAACCCCGTTTTTACTCCCGAAAGGGGGCTGATGAAAGACCTCGACGATTTGCCCCTGCCCAACCGCAAAAAGATCGACCTACAGCGGTATTTCGACGCCTGGCGCGCGCGCCACGGGTACGCCATGGTATCGGTGAGCACCATGCGGGGCTGCCCTTATGCCTGCAAATGGTGCAGCCGGGCCGTATACGGAAAATCGTACAGGCGCAGGAGCCCGGCCCGGGTAGTGGAAGAGCTCGATTATCTGCGCACCCATTACGACTTCGACAACATCTGGTTTGTCGACGATGTATTCACCATCAACCAGCGCTGGATGCGGGACTTTGCCGGGTTGATGGCTGCCAAAAACCGGGTGATCCCTTATGAAGCCATTACCCGGGCCGACCGGATGAACGAAGAGATCGTCGGGTTGCTGAAACAAACCGGCTGTTTCCGGGTCTGGATCGGGGCCGAAAGCGGCTCCCAGGCCGTGCTCGACGCCATGAAACGCATGGTGGAGATCAGCAAGGTGACGGAGATGGTGCGCCTGTCCAAACACCACGGCATCGAAACCGGGAATTTTATCATGCTGGGTTATCCCGGCGAAACGGAGGCCGATATCCGGCAGACCCTTCGTTTCCTGCGCGAAGCCGACCCTGACCATTTCACCCTGACCGTAGCCTACCCCATCAAAGGCACAGAATTGTATGAGGAAACGGAATCCCAGTTCACCACCCACCACCCCTGGGCAGCGTCCACCGACCGCGACATCGACTTCAAACGGGCCTATTCCCGCCAATATTACCACCACGCCATGAACTGGATCCAGCGCGAAATGGCGTTTCGCCGCCTGAGCGGATTGCCGGCGTTGAAAGCCAAAGTGCGCGCCTGGCAAGCCCGGCTGGGTATGTGGTCGGCGCGCTTATCATACTCCAGTGGAATAGGTTTTGTACATTTATGGATAGCTGCCGCCTTTAGGGGTAAGGGGCGAGCGCGGGCAAATGCACAAAACCTATTGCGGCGAAGTATTAATCGCCCAAATACCCGGTAATATGAACACCCGCCGGTTTGTTCCCATTCTCCATGCCGTTTTCTCTCAGTTTTCCGTTCCTTTTGCCCGCATCTTACTTTCTCTTGTGGTGGTCCGGTTGTACTCCCGGGAATTCTGGGGAGAGTACGTGGCTTTTTTATTGGCGGTGAGCCTGGCCGCGACGCTGGTCAACTGGGGGAGCAAGGATTACCTGATGCGGGCTTTCAGCCGGTCGCCCAGGGAGATCGGAACGGCATTGGCGGATTCCATAGCCGGCAAATTATGGGTAACCCTGGCCATAAGTTTCAGCCTGTTGCCGCTGCCTTTGCCGTTTGACAAAACCCTGTTGCTGTGCTGGATCGGCGGTCAGTTGAGCTGGCAGATTTTTGAGCCGTTGAATCAATACCGGCGTTTGTTCCTCCCGGCGGCATTCATTGAACTGGGTTTGATCCTGGTTCTGGTGGCGATAGTTATGTTCAAACAGGTAACCATCCGGGAATTCCTGGTTTTATCCGTGGCCGCCGAATGGGGGAAAGGCCTGGTTTACGGGATCATGAACCGGGCATACCTTTCGTTTTCTGCTATGCGGTGGCAAAACGGGCTGAATTTTTTACGGGATGCATTACCGTTTTTATTCCTGGTGATGACCGGGACCATCGCAGCAAGGGGTGAACTGTACGTGCTCGCCCTGAAGATGAACAACCGTATCCTGGCGGAATATCAGGTTTTGTCGAATTTTATCCAGGCAACTCATGTGCTGGCGTCGGCCATTTTATTGCCGTTCATCAAAAACCTGTACCGGCTGCGGACGGACGCCCTGTTCAAACTGGAAAGGCGGTTCCTGACGGCAGGATTGTTGTTTACCCCGGTGTTGACGTTGTTCATTTCCCTGGTGTTGTTTTACGGGTACGCCTTTCGAATCCCGTTGCCGGATTACGTGCTCAGCGCCGGACTAATCTTTTCTTATTTCCTGTATTTTATCCGCATGCAAGTATTGGTCCGTGAAGATCGAATCTATTTCCTGACATTGGTTTTGCTGGCGATGGGGTTGTGCAAGGTGTTTTTAAGTATCTGGCTGATCCCCGGATTGGGAATGACGGGCGCCCTGACAGCGGGATTAGCGGCCTATCTTTTGGGAATTGTCGGCTTCTGGCGAAGGGGAATGCGGGCTACAGGCGGATAATGTTTAATTTTGGCTGACGGCCTGCGGCTGACGGTGGACGACAGACTTACGACTTACAACTTACGACTTTCGACTTTCGACTTAAGACGAATGAAAAACAAAATCCTCCTCTTCAACCCCCGGGCTACCGACTATAAAGCCCGGATACCGAACTCGGTGCTGCAGGTCGCGGCCGGCGTCGAAGGGAAATTCGATTGGGTAATTGTGGACGGCAACCTGGAAACCGACCCTGCAAAAAAAATAACAGACTACCTGCAAACCGGAGTTTTTAAATTCTTTGCATCCACCGTCATGCCCGGCCCCCAATTGCGGCAGGCCATTCCCATCACCAAAATGATCAAGGAACAATTTCCGGACGTCGTCACTGTCTGGGGCGGGTATTTTCCCTCCAACCAGCCGGCGGCTACCCTGGCTTCGGGTTACGTGGATTTTGTGGTCAACGGCCCGGGCGATAAGGCATTTCCGGACCTGGTTGCTGCCATTCTGGAAAACAAACCCCTGGATGAGATCCACAACCTGATCTTTCTGCGCGACGGACAAATGTTCAAAACACCCAAAGTCAACCTGTACCCTTACGACGATCTGCCGGATCTTCCCTACGACAAACTGAACCGCCTCTACCCTATTCCCCGATACCTGGGAAAAAGTTTTTTGGGCGCCCGGACCATCGCCTACCACAGCAGTTTCGGCTGCCCCTTCAAGTGTTCGTTTTGCGCCGTAGTGCCCATTTACCAGGCCAAATGGAACGGCAAATCGGCGGAGAACATCTATAAAGACATCAAATACCTGAAAGAAACCTACGGCGGCGACGCCATCGAATTCCACGACAACAACTTTTTTGTTTCCGAAAAAAGAACGGTCGCTTTTTCCCAACTGATCAAAAACGAAGGCATGTCGTGGTGGGGTGAAGCCCGCATTGATACCGTCGACAAGTACAGCGACGAAAGCCTCGCGCTCATGCGGGAAGCGGGGTGCAAAATGATCTTTTTTGGCGCCGAGTCGGGCAGCGACCACCTGCTGGAATTCATGGACAAAGGCGGCAAACAGACCGGGGCCCAGATCCTTCAATTTGCCCAAAGACTGAAACAATTCGACATCATTCCGGAATACTCCTTTGTGCTCGGCTGGCCGGCCGACAGTGAACAGGAAGCCCTGAACCAGGTGGAGACCGAGATCGGGTTCATCCGCAGGGTCAAGGACCTCAACCCTGATACGGAAATCATCCTCTACATCTATAGCCCGACGCCCACCGAAGGGTCGGAGATGTTCAAAAAGGTCAAGGAACACGGGTTTGCTTTTCCTCAAAAACTGGAAGACTGGCTGGAACCAGCCTGGGAGCAATTCGACCTGCGAAAAAACCCGCTGACCCCCTGGCTGACCCCCAGGATTGTGAACAGGATCCGGGATTTTGAAACCGTACTGAACGCCTGTTACCCCACCGTTTCGGACACCAAACTGAGCGGTTTCCAGCGTAAAACGATCCGAACCCTGGCCGCTCTGCGTTACCGAACTCAATGGTACCGGCGTCCGTATGAACTGAAATTGCTGCAGCGGTTCTGGCTCCGCTACCGCCAACCCGAAAAAGAAGGATTCTGATGCGCCGCCTCGTTCGAAGCCTGATGCATTACCTGTACAAACCGCTGCTGAAGCGTTATCTGGACAGAGACCTGAAGTGGCGATTCAACGGGCTCCGGCTCAGCATCAAAAAAGGCGTATTCCATCCCGCTTTTTTCGGCAGTACAAAAGTCTTTGCCGCATTTTTGAAATCGCAGGAATGGAAAGGCAAATCGGTGCTCGAAGTTGGTTGCGGCAGCGGATTACTTTCCATCATTGCAGCTACCGGAGGAGCAAACGTAACCGCTCTGGACATCAACCCCGATGCCGTGGAAACCACCCGCCACAATGCCGCCGGTCACCAATTGAATATCCAGGTGTTGCAATCGGATATTTTTGACGGCTTGACGGCTCAACCCTTTGATGTAATCCTGACCAATCCGCCCTTCTTTCCGGCAGACCCCAAAAACGATGCGGCCTTCGCCTGGTATGCGGGGTCGGCGTTCGAATTTTTCCAACGGTTTTTTGCCGGATTGTGCAATTTTATCCATTCAGAAAGCCGGATTTGGATGATCCTTTCCGAAATTTGTGACCTGGACCGGATCCGTGAAATCGCAGAAAAACAGGGATGGGCCCTGAAAAAAATTGACCGGAGGGACCGGTTGTTTGAAACTTTTGTGGTTTGGGAAATCGAACCGATTCAGAATACCGCCGTACACTTGAATGAAATTTGCAGCTAATTACTATGGGTTGGCAAGCGCCTGCATTTTCCTGTTTACAGGATGTTGGCTGTTGATGAAGTCATGCGACCAGCCGTTGGGGGATTACGCCAATTATTACTGCGCGAGCTGGTTATTGCTGGAAAAGGAATTCGATGATCAAGTTTATGAACCATTCCTTTTTAACCGGATCTGCAACGAACGCGCGCCGGGGCCGGTTTTTGTCAATTATACGCCTGTGCCGCCGGCAAGCGCCATTTTTTATCTTCCCTTTGCCGGATTGAAAGATGCCCTGTTGTCCAAATTTTTATTCAGTCTGATCGGGCTTTTATTATTTTCGATCAGTTATTACCGGCTGATCCGATATTTCGGAATACAGGCCAACTGGGGTTTGTTGTTCGCGCCCATGGTTTTTTTCACGCCTTTTCAGAACAACATTCTGCAAGGGCAATCCTACCTGTACCTGTTGGCCTGCTTAATGGAAGGTTTCAGGCAATGGGATCAAAAACGGCCTTTAACGGCAGGGATATTATGGGCAATTCCCATAACATTAAAAATTTACCCCGGGATCCTTATTCTGTTTTTGCTCTTCCGGAATGACCGCAGGATCCTTTTTTCCACGATCGGATTCAGCATTTTATTTTCCTTATTGCCATTGGCCTTTTTTTCTCCGCAAATAACAGCGGATTATTTTCTCCAGATCCTTCCCCGTTTATTCAAAGGCGAGATTAACGATCCGTTTTCCCATTTTCACCAATCGGCTGCCGCCTTGCTGAACAAACTGTTTGCCTACGACCGGCACCTGAACCCGCTGGCGCCGGAACATCAGCCGCTGTTCAACGTCGGGTTGACCTGGCTGTACCAGATCTCCGTCCTCAGTGCGGTTTTTCTCCTCTGGAGCAGTGAAAAGACCACCGTTTTTTTCCGGTTCTCCATGGCTTTTTTAGCGGCATTTTTACTGGTCAGTTACGGTTCCACCTACAGCCTGATGTTTTTATTGCTCCTGTTTATCGCATGGTTGCTTCAAAAAAACCAGGCCCTCCGGATGAGGGTCGGGCTGACCGGCTTATTGGCCCTGGCGCTGAATGTTCCGGTTTATTTGTTGACGGACCTTAACCTGATCCTGCAATTTCCGCGACTTTTTGCCCTGCTGACCGTTTTTTTGATCTCAGCGGTATTGATCCGGCCGAGATTTGAAGGAAAAACAGTTGTCTTTACAACACTCATCATCCTGTTTAAAGGTTTGTTGTCCGACTTTCCCAAACCTGCCGAAGGCGCTTATTATCTGGAAGACAACCGGTACGGGATCATTTACGGATATGAATTCAAAGATCACCAACTCAGCCTGATCCATCTGAATGAAAAGGGCCTCCAGAACACGGTCATTGTTTCCCGGGATTCTATTTGGCAGGATCCGGATCTGTGCCTGAAGAACGGCCAGGTATTTTTTCAAAACCGGCAGATCACCCACTCTGCCTCCCGAAAACGCCAACCCTTCCGGCTCAATCAAAACGAGATCATTTATTTGTCGGACGAAAAAAGGGGGGTGGGGTTTTATACGTTGTGGAGACTGGAGGCTGGATTTTAGATGCTGGCTACGCCTGTGGCGTGGTGGAGGCTGGAGGCTGGAGGCTGGAGGCAGCGCCATCAGGCTAAAAATCAGAATGCCCGACCCCGGATAAACCGGAATCAGGCAAACATTTTTTCTGATGCAAGCGGAGGAAATTGCCCCAGGCAAATCCGTCAACGAAGATCAGGATCAGGAGGAGGCCCGGTTAACCAGGTCAAGCCGGAATAATACCAAGGCCGCCAAAAAAATTAGCATAATGATCATGGGAAGCTATTTAAATGAAAAAATGGGTTCAGAACAATGGTTGTCGATAGTTGCAAATCAAGATTTCATTCGGTTCTGTGAGTAACGTAAAGCCGGAATACGAAACGGGTAAATATAACAACACGGACCTGGTTATGTTCGTTCCATCTGCAATTTAAGTTTTTCCTCTTCCAATGTCAAGTTATTTCCAGGTTTTAAGATAACTTTTAGATATTATTGGCTTAATACCCCATGCTTATGGGGTTCGGCCGGCAAAAAAGTCCGGGGAGGAGGTGCATCGGCAAGTGAAGGAATTTTAAGGTTAAAGATCTGCAAGCTGCCTGAAACATAAAAATTCCATATCAATAATTTTTATATTTGAATAAATTCCTTTATTATTGCCTCAGAATAGGGAATTCATTCTTTGCCCTTCCCTTCGATATCTCCCGATCCTGCCCAGACAGAAAGTGCACACTTCCATCATCTAAATCATTTGTCATGGTTTACCCAAAAACGATCTTGCTCATGTTGGTCATGGGATCATCAGGTCTGACCGCACAGCAAATGCTGCATTATTACCTTGGCCCGGGCGGAGGCCGTCTTTCCGGCGAAAAGCTGCAACTCGACTGGGCGCTCGGTGAAGCCGCTGTTTCCACTTTGCGCAGCGATGGCGGTTACCTTACCGAAGGATTCATCCAGCCGGACATGCGGGAAACGGATTTCATGGAAGGTTTACCACCTTTTCCGGAAAACGCAATCCTGATTTCTCCCAATCCCGGGCGGGGTCATTTCCTTCTGGAATTTAATTTTGAAGCTGACCAGGCCGGTTTGCAATGCCGGGATCCGGCGGGCCGGACCATATTCCGGCGGAGCCTGCTGGCCGAAGGGCCGTCATCCCTCCGGCTGGATGCCGCACACTGGCCGGCGGGTGTTTACCTGCTCACCGTCTGGAGCCGGGCGCCTGACCGGCTGCAGACCATTCAACTCGTAAAAACCAATTGATCCATCTTCCAAAAACTCAACGTCATGAAAAAATCCCTCTTGCTGATCATAACCCTTCTGATTTTTAGTACTGCCCTGCTTTTCAGCCAGGATATGGGCATGCGTTACCAGGCGGTTGCCCGCGACCTGAGCGGAAAAATACTGGCCAATCACCCCATCAGCCTCAAAGTCCGCCTGTTGAGCGACAACCCCAACGGCCAGAACGTTTACACCGAATGGCACCGGATACAGACCAACGAACTCGGACTCTTCGACCTGGTAGTGGGCGAAGGCCAGGTTTTAAACGGCGATTTCAAGGAAGTGCCCTGGAGCAATGAAAATATCTGGATGGAATTGTCCATCGACGAAACGGGCGGCAAACAATTCCGGACGCTTCAGGCCTCCCGCCTGCTGGCCGTACCCTACGCCTTCCACGCCGGCAGCGCCCGAAACCTGATCCTGGAGGAAGAACTGGAAAAAACGACGAACTGCCGCGCAACCGGCCTGCCTTTCTGGACCACCATCGGCAATTACAATATCGACGCCGAATGCCATTATATCGGTACCCAAAATGCGGTGGACGTTGTATTCAAAACCAATGGCACGGAACGCATGCGCATGCTGGCCGGCGGCGGCATTACCTTCTCGACGCCGATCACCTTTAAAGACGATGTGACCATCGAAGGCAACCTCACGGTATTTAAAAATACCAGCATCGGACTCGACCTCAATATCGGCGGCGCCACAACGGCAACCGGCCAATTGAACGCCAACGGCCGGCTGGTGGTCACCGGCGGCGCCTCCGGGGATGATGAAAACATCAACAGTTATCCCGTCCTGGTGCAGGGCAGCAACCAGGGTATCGCAGTCAAGGTCAACGGATCGCGCAATAACGACAATAATTATGCTTCCTTCTGGGACAACGACGGTATTCAGGGCCGGATCGAGGGCCAGACCCTGGGAGAATACCACCTGGATCCGTATTATATTGCTCGAGCAGCTCTTTTGGTTGCGCTGGCGGCCGGCGAGGTGGCCGCTGCGATCAATCCGTTTGAAATCGGGAGCGTCATCGCCATAGGGGGTGAGATTGCTTACTGGGCGGTTGACGAGGTACAGGCCGACCTGAACATCGGCGTTGCCTACGAATCGGGCAGCGGCGACTACGCCGAATGGCTCGAACGCGCCGACCCCGCCAATGATATCGCCTATGCGGAAATCGTAGGGGTGAAAGCCGGTAAGATCAGCAGAAGAACCGACGGCGCCGACCACCTGATGGTGGTATCCGGCAGCCCCATCGTGCTGGGCAATATGCCGAAACAAGGCCGCGAAGCTGATTTTGAAAAAATCGCTTTCATGGGCCAGGTACCCGTACGAATCATCGGCGAGGTCAGAGCCGGCGACTATATCCTTCCTTCCGGCCACAACGACGGGCTGGGGCGGGCCAGATCCCCTCAGGACATGAAACCGGCGGACTATCGCAATATTGTCGGCGTTGCCTGGGGCGAATCCAAAGGAGCGGGGCTGAACCTGGTGAACGTTGCGGTGGGCATCAATGCCAACGACCTGGCCGGCCAGGTGGCGCAACAGCAGGAACGCATCGACGCCCTGGAGCAAAAACTGAACCAGGTGCTCCGGCTGCTCAACGGGGAAAAC
The DNA here is from genome assembly GCA_964558465.1 of uncultured Lewinella sp. GTDB lineage: Bacteria > Bacteroidota > Bacteroidia > Chitinophagales > Saprospiraceae > JACJYC01. The sequence goes on from CAZLEF010000035.1 coordinate 49,830, forward strand.
ATCAAGGACCTGCCGGCCGCTGCCTTGCCGGAGTTGGAAACCAAATCACCGGCCCCTGCCCCGGCCGCTCCTGTTCTTTCTGCCGCCGATTTCAACACCTGGCTGACCCAAAACCGGGAGCTGATCGAAAGCACCTTTGCCGCACAGCGAACCGCAATGGAAGACAAGGGCATGGATATTGCTGCCAACCCCAAGCTTAAAGCCTTGTTCGACAACCCGGTGGGATGGTTGCAGGAGCGTTTCAATTCGAACGAACTCCAGGGACATCTTGAAGGGGTCACGGAGCGTTTGCTGGAGTTGCGGGACAGAAATTAAATAAACCAGAAGTTTTACTTTTTGAATTATCCGTAAAAAGGCTGATCTTTACTTCGGGTTAACATGAGTCATCCCAAATTTTGTAACACGATAAACACAGACATTTTTTTATTTGAACCACAAAAGAGACACAAAAGAGGATAAAAAATTTACTTTGTAAATTTTTTATTTGGCACTTTTGTTTCCTTTTCCCGCCTTGCGGGACAGGTCGTACCTTTCCCCGCCACGGCGGGGCAGGTAGTGGTAAAAAATCTATGCCGCGAAAAGAATGGGAACCCATCATTTCAGGTTTCGAATAATTTTCGAGCAAAAAAAATTACGTATTTATAATGTTGTAAAATTTCGGGGTGACTCATGTTTCAGGCTAAAAATGTATCAATACTGAAAAAATAATGCATCGTTCACAGGAATGAAAGCGGTTAAAAAATATTTAAAAAACCGGAAGAATGCGATTGATCTTCTTTTAAAAAAAAACAGCCGGTCATTTACTCCCGATACTTTTCACCAACTTCGGGTTGAAATTAAAAAACTGGACGCTTTATTTGAATTGATTGATTTTTGTGCCGGAAAATTTAAAAAAAATAAAACTTCCAAACCATTCAGGCGGATTTTCAACCAGGCTGGAAAGGTCAGAGAGCTTCAGGTTGAGGAGGATATACTGAAAAACTATTTTATTGACCGTTCATTGCAGGATTACAGGAACAGTATCCGGAGAATAAAATTAAAAGAACGGAAGATTTTCTTTTCAATTTTAAATGAAGACTTGAAGGAAGAACTTAAAAAAAGCTATCGGAAAACGCTGCATTTTACAGAAGAAATCAACAAGAAGAAGGCGGGATATTTTCTAAAACAAGAAGAAAAAAAAATTAAAAAACTCCTGATCCAGGGCAATTTATCCAATGCCCGGATCCACGAACTCAGAAAGTTGTTAAAAAGGCATTTTTATGTTCGTAAAAGCCTGCAATTGGCAGATCGGCCTAAATTTTTTAATAAGAACGCGGCCTTTCTCACCTTATCTGGCGAATGGCATGATTACCAGAAAACCATTGAACATTTAAATAAAGTATTGAACAGCAGAAGTGAAATTGGACCGGATGACGCAGTTCAAATAAAAAAAATTAAGAAAAAAATATCCTCAGACAGTAATCGGTTACTAAACAAGATAAGAACCGCCATTGCTGCATTCGAAAATAAAAGCCTTAGCCCATCCGCTCTTCATACTCCTGCATCAATTCCGCAAGCGCCCTGACACCCTCCAGCGGCATGGCATTGTACATCGAAGCGCGGAAACCGCCTGCCGTGGGAAACCCTTTGATGCCGACGACACCGTTTTCCTCCGCAAATTTCAGGAATCCGGCCTCCAGTTCGGGCCGGTTGATCCGGAAACAGGCGTTCATGACCGAGCGGTCTTCTGCCGCTACATTGCCGGTAAAGAGGGAATTGCGATCGATCTCGGCATACATGAGCGCTGCTTTTTCGGCGTTCTTTTCGGCTATTTTGACGAGGCCGCCCTGTTCTTTTGTCCAGCGCAGGGTGAGCATGGAGACGTAGATGGGGAACACCGGCGCCGTATGGTATAACGACCGGGCTGAAACATGGGTTTTATAGTCAAAAATGGTGGGGATCAGGCGGTCCGGTTTTTTTTCCAGCATATCCTTCCGGATCACGACGCAGGTTGTGCCGGCCATGCCAAAGTTCTTCTGGGCGCTGGCAAAAATAACGCCGAATTTCTCCATGGGGAGCGGCCGGGTCAGGAAATCGGAGGTCATATCGGCCACGACCGGCACGGGGATATCCGGGAAGGAATGATGCTGAGTACCGTTGATTGTTTCGTTGGAGACCAGGTGAAAATAAGCGGTTTCGGGGGGTAACGACCAGGTCTTGGGAATCCGGTCGTATCCGGTCGATTCGGAAGTGGCCAACACTTGCACCCGGCAGAGCTGGCCGGCGGCCTGGATCGCTTTTGCAGCCCAATAACCCGTATTGACAACTGCGACAGAATCCCGGGGCCCGGTCAGGTTCATGGGTGCGATGGCCAATTGGGAAGAGGCGCCCCCGGCCACCCAGATCACTTCAAAATCCGTTGTCAGGTCGAGCAATTCGCGAACCAGTCCGGAGGCCTCTTCGATCATCGCCATGACCTTGGGGCTCCGATGGCTCATTTCGGCAAGGGAAAGGCCGGTATGTTCGTATTCAATCAGGCTTCGACTCGCTTCTTCCAGGACGGAGGGAGGGATCACGGCCGGGCCTGGACTGAAATTGAAGGTTTTCATGGCTTGACTGGATATATCAAACCAGCAGAGAGGTTAAATCCAAATTGAGCAGGCCCGACCACGAAGCGCCGGTTTCGGTATCCTGTGTTTTTTTCAGGTATTTATGCCATTCTCCGGTTTCAAAGTTCAGCACAAATCCCTCTTCGATGCCAAATTCCGTACCGTCCATTAACCGGCGAAGTTTGGAAAGATCCGTCTTCCAGCCTCTGTTGGTTGAAACTTCAATAACAATAGGAACGGTGGCATTTTGGTTATCCTGCAAAATCAGATCCGGACATTTGCTATCCGGGTTTCCCGGATCAATATCTGTTTCCGGTAAGGGTTCTAACAGAATCTGCCCGCTCCGGAAAAGTTTTTCCAAGCCGAATAACAATTTTTTGATCGCGCGCTGGTGGTGAATCGTTGCAAGATCTCCCATTTCTACTTCCGTAGTCATGTTATAAGATTTTGTACAAAAATACCCATTTTCAACCATAAAAACAAATGGAAATACCTGGCAGTTTCTTTAACATTGTGCCTTTAATTAAAATCAATATGCATTTTTTAAAGATCCTGAACAAACACGGCCTGACGGAATCCCAACTCTTCATCTGGCTTTTTGTGCCATACAAGATCACGCCGGACGGGGTCATCAGTGAATTTTACGACGACCCCGATACGCGGGCGGAGATGAAAGCCGCTTTTGAGGCGTTAGGCCTGGACTGGCAATGGACGGTCATCACGATGGACAACCTGCAGCAAACGGTTGAACAATTAATGAACACCCGGGATGGCCGGCTCCAGGTGGTGTTTAACTATTGCGACGGCGACGAGATCAATGGTTACCCCGGTCTGTCTGTAGTTCGGCTGCTGGAGGAAAAAGGCATTCCTTATACCGGCGCCGACTCCGGGTTTTACCATATGTCCACCTCCAAGTTGCTGATGAAAGAAGCCTTTACCGCGGCTGGGGTGCCGACTGCGCCTTATGTCTTTATCGGGGATCCTGCCATGGACCTGACGGGGATATGCGCCAAAGTGGGCGCGCCGGATCATGCGCCGGTTTTTGTCAAACCGGTCATTTCCGGCGGCAGTTACGGCTTGACCTGGGAATCGGTGGTGCGCGATGACGAATCGTTGAAAACCCAGGCGGAGTTGCTTTTTAAAGGCATGCATGGTTTTGACTTCAACGAGGGGGGCGTGTTGGCCGAACGGTTTATCCTGGGGGCCGATTTCACCGTTCTGGTTTCCGGCACACCCCGATTCCCGGAAAACTGCGTGGTCTATCCGGCGCTTCAGATCGTTTACGATAAAAAATTGCCGGAAGAAAAACATCATTTTGTGTACGACATGTGGAAAGAGCAGTTGTACGTGACCCGGATCGCCGACCCCGACCAAAACACGCGCCTGGGCGAAATCGCCTGGGCGGCATTCGAAGCCGTGGGCGGCGCCGGATACGGGCGGGTGGACCTGCGCTGGGAAAAGTCAACCGGCAACATCTACGTCCTGGAGGTCAATGCCAATTGCAGCATCTCATCGTGGGTAGAAAGCGACACGATCTGCGGAAAGATCCTGCAGGCGCACGGGTATTCCTTTGCCCAATTCCTGGGGGACATTATCGGCGACGCCCTCGAACGGCATTATTTCAAGGGTGAAAAATCCGTCGGGTACATATAGATCGATTGCACTTTCAGGGTAAGGGAGCCTCCCGCATTTTTTTCCGATTCCCCCCTTGCGCTGATCCATTTGGGGTCTTTGCCGAAGCGGGAAAACGAGGCTTTACCCGCTGGTTCGGAATCGTGGGCCAGGAAATAGTAGAGCATGGAATCCCGACCCTGTTCTTCATCCGTTGGCGTCCAGTAGATCTTGTTTTTCATCCCGTGTTTTTTGAACAATTTGAGGGTATGGTTGCGGAAACGGGCCAGGAGGTTGTTCAGGTTTCCGGGTGATGCGGTGTAGATCCTGAATTCCCACACTTTTCCACATTCGGATCGCAGGTCGTTGGGAGAAAAATCGGTTGTTTTTAAAAAAATGCTTTCTATCCCGGCGATCAGTTTGCCGTTGACCTCGCTGTCCTTCCAGACCCGTTGCCAGGTGGTGTCGGCCATAAAACCCTGCCAGGCGGCTTCCCTTGCTTGCCGGCTGGGATAAGAAAGGACGTAATAGAGTTTTTCCTCCGGGTTGTCGAGCGGCGTCCAGTAACCGACATTGGTCATACCATGTTTTTCAAAAAGCGCGACGGTATGGTTGCGGAAGCGTTTGAGCAAGTCGTTCAATTTGCCTTTTTCGGCGGTGTAGATGCGGAGTTCGTAACACAACTGACCGGCCTTTTGGGCGGACAGGGTGGATTGAAGTCCGGTTGCGAGTACTAAAATAATTAGGAGATATTTCATGATTTTGTGTTGTTTTGAAAAATATGTGTCGGTCGTAGCTTTCCCGTGTCCACACTTTACCTGAACGACCCAATAGCCTGTTAATATAAATTGCCGAGGGGCCCTTAATGCGTTTCATGATGTTGCATAATGGTTCAAAATCCTGCAACTCCCATGCCGTATCCTCAAAATCATCCGTCAATTGCACCTGGGTATCGATCAGGATATGCACATGGTTGGACATGATACAATAGGCCACAAGATCGTATAAATTTCCATCATACCGATGGAGTTCGTCCTGCACAATTTTTGCGATTTCGGGTTCTTTGAGGTAATGCGGTCCTGTTCTGATTTTATGTAACAGGTCATCGTACTTGGCAAAAAATCGTTTCTTCTCCTCGTAAAGGAACTCCCTCAATTCCGGCGCATTCTCTTTACGAAGGTTCAGGATTTTTTCTTCATACTCTTGTTGCAGGTGGAAAAGCCGTGCTTTAGGAATGGAATCATATAATCTGAATGTGACAAAAAAAGCCGCTCCAATGGGTTGAATATGCGGCAGACACCTCTGGTAGGAGGTTTTAATTTGAGAGATTTTCATGGCGCGTTGCGTTTTAGGCGTTATAAATTCTGAGCAAGTCAAATGTACAAAAAATAAAGTGTCCGCCAAATTTATTTGGCTGGACCAAAAAAATGCCGGACAAATAAATTTGTCCGGCATTTTGTAGGCATTATCCAGCCAAACAAGTTTGGCGGATACTAAAACCGGGCCTTCAGGTACGTAAGCGCCATATCGTACGCTTCCTTGCTCAGCACAGGATCGTGTTTAGGATTGGAGGGATTGGCAAACCCGTGTACTCCGTTAAAGATCTTATACTCGAGTTTTTTGCCGGCGGTTTTCATATTGGCGGCAAACTCTTCGATGATCTGTTTAGAGATCCGTTCTTCGGTGGCAAACAACCCCAGAACATCGCATTTCAGGGTTTTTAACTTTTCCACATCCCGTACGGGCATGCCGTAATAAATCACGGATCCAACTGATTTTTTCCCGTTGAGCAGGGCGGACTGGAGGGAGAGGCCGCCGCCAAAACACCAGCCAACGTTGGCAATTTTTGCTTTTTTGCCGGCAAATGCAGAGGCGCCCTTAATGATACTTTCCAGGCGTTCTTGTTTAACGCCCGACATGATCTGGCCCGCTTCCTGGGGGCTGGTCGTGACCTTGCCGTCGTACATATCCAGGGCCAGGACGTTCACTTCTCCGCCGAGGTCTTTGTAAAAGATATCGGCCTGCTGTTTGATATGGTCGTTCAGGCCCCACCATTCCTGGTAGACAAACAGCCATTTTTTTGATTTTTTGTTGGCTTTGATCAGGTATCCGCCGGCTTCCTGGCCATCCGGCGCCGGGAAACGAACGTTTTCACCCATTGCATCGAAATCCAAGGGTTGGGGCGAAGGGTGGAGGGCCTGAAAAGCCGGGTCAAGGGCAAAGGCCGCCATGCCTTCCGGGCCGGAGGCAGCGCACATGACAGGGTCGGCAGGGAAGGCGCCCGGCGAATAGTTTCCATCCGGATGGGGGGTTCCCGCTGCAAACAATAAAAGTACGGAGGAAAATCCGATAAAATAATTCATGACGATACGGTTTTGAGGATGAAAAAGATTGATCAGTTTTGCAATATGGTCAGTTTTTCATTTATCTTTTGTATGATATCTTGTGTTTTTTTCAACAAACCTCGCTCGGGTTGTTCAAACTCGGAAAGGTGCCGGAAAGCCATATCTCTTACGTACTGGATCTCCACCATGAGACCATTGTCATTTTTGACGTGTTCGTATAAGTCTGGCATTAATGCAGCTCGATAAGGGGTAATTCCCAGTTTTTTGAGCGCTTCCATGTATTTTTCCTGCGCATCGGCTATCCAATAATTAACGTCCAGCGCTTTTCTTGCAGCGGCGTAATGGTCATTGATGGCAATCCTCAAATCCAGATCGCGGATGATCGGAATTTTCGAAGCGGAAACCATTTCCTGGTAGGTGATATCGCTGTGGTCAAATATCCGGATGGCCCACAATCTGCCGAGGGCTAAACCCAGGCTGTCCGAGGTCCAATCTGAAGGCGCAGGAAATGCATTTTGTCCCTTTTTCAGAATAATTTTAGGTTCAAAAGTTGCTGTATTATCCCCTAGCAGTTCAAGTACCCAGGTAGAAATCATAATCCGCCGAAAGGCGAAATTATTGGCTTCCGTAATGTCAATATAATCTTTTTCCAGATCTGACAACAACCTCGACAAATAACTGATCTCTTCCGCCCTGTCGGTTTTCCACTTCTGATAATCGTTGATCTCAAGCGCAATCAGAATGCCGATGACCACCAGCAGAATTTCTCCGGCGGCATACAACAGATACCTTCTCAGGTTTTGACCGGTTAAAGGATTGTTCAATAATTCTCGTCTTATTTTCCCCAGAAACCGAATCATCCATCAAATTTTAAGACCGTGCTATAAAGGTATTTTCCGCCACCGGACATCCAGTGAATACCAGCCGGGGCCCGTCAGGCCGATGGTCGTAAATGCGATCAGGAAAGTGAGCGCCAGTTCAATTTTTGGCAACGGCTGGCCGAAATTGGCCACAAAAGCCGCTACGATCATAGTGATGACCAGCGGGATCACCGCCAGCCGGGTGTACAGCCCCAGTATGACCAAAGCAGAACAAACCAACTCCGCAAAAGTTGCAAGGGTCAGAGAAGCAGGAATTCCGATGCCCAGCGGGTCGCCAAACTTGAGCGGGCCGTCGGCAAAAAACCGCATCAGTTTCGGCCAGCCGTGGTTGAGGATCATCAGGACCCCGAATCCGAAGCGGAGGAGCAAAATTGCGATATCTGTTCTTCTGGATTCCATTTTGTGGTTTGTTAACGGATGTAAAAATAGCTTAATTCCTGGAATGACAACGGGTTGTCAAAACCCCTCCCCTTCTCCGTCCAGCGGCTTTGCACCTTTTTTCTTTTGCTGGTGCAGCCGGTAACTGAGCGTCAGGTTGACCTGGGTGGGCCGCATTTGAAAATCAGAGTACGTATAAAAATTATCGCCCTCCGATACCGACCGGAAGCGCCGGGTATTGAACAGGTCGGAAACGTTCAAGGTGATGGTCCCGTTGTTTTTCAGGATATCCTTACTGACCGCCAGGTCGATATACCAGATCGGTTTGCGGTAACCCTGGGGAGTCAGCATTTTGGCTTCGTAGTTGCCGCGCAACTGGAGTTCGGTATTTTTCCAGAAGGTAAACCGCGATGTCAGGCGGGTAAACCAGGTATAGGTGTCGCTTTTAAAGGATTCGCCGAGGTTGCCGCCGTCGGTAATGGCCCTGAAAAAATTGAAATTGCCGTCCAGTTTCCACCATTTTTCAGGCGACCAGGACGCGGTGAATTCCAGGCCGTAAGCGTCCTCGGTCGACAGGTTTTCGGGTTTGGTGGCGGCGTTCCCCTGGTTGTCCACCCGGCGGATTCGTTCGATTTTGCCCGTGGTGTGGCGGTAATACAGCGAAGAGCTGATGGAGGCATTGTCCATGTATTTGATATGCCCGAACTCAAAGGAATTGGTGAATTCCGGTTCAAGATCAGGATTGCCGCTGAAATAATTCCGGTCGTCAAAGAAGGTAACAAAGGGGCTGAGATCGTTGTAACGAGGCCGCCGGATGCGCCGGCTGTAGCTGATCTGGACGGCGTTCTGTGCGGGCAGGTCGTAAGTAAAATGGGCGCTTGGGAAAAGGTTGGCGTAGCTGCGCGGGTTCACCTCGTTGGTCCGCTCCAGGGTAGTGGTCACATCGGTCATTTCGGCCCGCAATCCGAACTGGTACGAGAATCTCTTTATTTTGTTGCCCAGGATAGCGTAAGCTGCGTGGATATTCTCATCGTAAATAAAATTATTGTCCAGGCTGTCCAGAATTTGCCATACACCGTCGATGCGTTCTTCCACCTGGTAGTCGTTGGTCATATCCCGGAAATGGCTGCGCAAGCCTGCTTCGAATTTGCCTTCCTTGCCAAAGGGGTGCACATAATCCAGTTGGAACAAAAGCTGTTTTTCCGTTTCATAATTGTAGGAATGCTGCAGCAGGTCGGGTTGTCCGGAAGGTGCGTTATCCGGCAGGAAATACAGTTCGGTAAAATCCTGGTCGGAGTCCTCCCAATTATCCAGAAAACGAACCTCTGCGTTCAACTCGCGGCCGTCGCGTTCAAACAATTTTTTATAGGCCAGCGAGTATTCGGAATTGGGCTCGGATTCGGTTTCGTCCTGGGTTCGGACGCTGATGCCGGTGAGGTTGTTTTCTGTAAAAACCGCGTCGAAGTAATCCAGCCTGGAATTGCGGTTCATGTTGCTCCCGCGCCGGGTATAGGCCGCAGTCAGGATATTTTTGGGGTTAAAAAAGTAATCGAGCCCGCCGCGGATGCTGTTGTTGAAGCCGGTTTGCTGCCGGTTGTTTTGCTGCCTGTAAATAAAGGTAGTATCGTTGCGGTATAATTCCTGGTACGCGGACCCATCTCCGGCGAAATCGCGGTAGGATGAGCCGTAATTGATGAAAAAGTTCAGTTTTTCTGTGCGGTAATTCAGGTTGACGGCCGCGCCTAAATTGGTGGGGTAGCCGGCGATCAGGTCGAATGCGCCGTTCAACCCCCGGGTGCGTTCTTTTTTCAACACGATATTGATGATGCCGCCCACGCCTTCCGCTTCGTAACGGGCCGACGGATTGGTGATAATTTCAACCCGCTCGATCAGGTTGCCCTGCAATTGCTGCAACCCTGCGGCGCCTTTGAAACTGACCAGGCCGGAGGGTTTGCCGTCGATCAGGATCCGGACATTGCCGCTGCCCCGCAGGCTGACATTGCCCTCTACATCGACCGAAACGGAAGGAATATTGCTGAGGATATCCGTTGCATTGCCGCCCGCGTTGGCCAGATCTTTACCGACGTTGAAAATTTTTTTGTCGAGGGCCATTTGCATCGTACTTTTTTCGGCTTGTACGACCACTTCATTCAACATAGCAGTTTCCGGACTCAGCTGAATAGCGCCCAAATCCAGCGGCTTATTCCCGGAGGGTACCACAACCGGGTCGACGAAAACAGATTGGTAAGCCAGGAATTCTATTTTGGCGAAATAGATCCCGGGTTTGACGTCTAGGGCAAAAGCGCCGGTTTCACCGGTGATCGTCCCGTCTGCCAGGGCGCTGTCTGCCTTGTTGAACAGGCTGATGGTGGCGTAAGCCAGGGGGGCGCCGGTTTGGGCGTCCGTAGTTTTTCCGGTCAGGCTTTGGGCCCGGAGTGAAACACAGAACAGCATGAAGATAAGGATCGTAAAGCTTGTCAGGACATTGTTCATTGCATCATTCTTTTGAATCCGGCATAAAGGTGTGCAGCAATTTTGAATGAATTTTGAGCGCATCCTGAAGGAATTTTGAAGTTCGGGTAAAAAAATGTGCCGGATGTCATCCGGTTGATCTTTCAGGCGCATGCACATTCATTCCGGGGTAAGGGTTTGCCGGGCCGGTAACGTTCGAAGAAATCGGAAATGGATTCCAGAAAGGGAATGTGGTCCATACAATTGAATCGATTGTTTGGATTGCTTCGCTCGCCGGAGCCTTTGGCGAAGGAGGGTTTGGATTACTCCATCAGGCGAACCTGCCTACGCCACCAGCTTCCCACGCCTTTCGTGGTTCGTCGGTCGGAGAAGGCTATGGCTTTCGGACGACGAAGTCGCCCTATGGCAGACGGAGTCGGCGGGCGAAGCCAATCGTATCAATCGGACCATTCCAGTCAATCAGACCAATCGTATCAATTATCTGATTCGTATCTCAATCCAAACCCGAACGCATACAGCGGGTCCTTGCTGTCGTGGGGGACATCCGGCAACTGCGCCCGGACGGCTTCCATCGAGGAAGGCAACTCGAAGGGCAGTTTGCCTTCAGGTTGGGCTTTGCCGAAGATCACGTCCAGTACAGCCGCGTCGCTGGCGCCGTAATTGGCCAGAAGGGCTTTGGAGGCTGCGCTGATCTCGGGGATGACGGCCGGCCGGTCGAGGTAAATATCCACGATGGTCGGAACGGTTTTGAGCAAAGTCAGGATTTCAGCTTTTTCCTTTTCTTTAAAATCGAGGTCGCCGTGGTGAAAACCCTGCGCCATCGGGATGTCGGTTTCAACCGGTATCCAGGGTGTTTTCAGGCGGATAATGGCAATATCGGCCATTTTTGGATCTTTAACCACCGTACCGTAACCGGCCACAACGGCAGAATCCAGATTTTGGGCGTATATTTTGAGGTCTGTCCGGGTCAGCGGGAGGGTTTTCTCTTCGTTTTTCAACAAGGTCATGGACCGGCGCTGGGCGGCGTCGGCTTCTTTTCGGAATTCCGGGTTGCCCACAATCTGCGGTACTTTTTCAGCGTCCACAAAGGGGTTGTCGAACAAACCCAACTGGAATTTCTGCCGCAAAAGCCGGCGGATGGATTGGTCGATCCGGCTTTCCTGGATTTTGCCTTCCCTGACGAGTTGCACCACCAGTTCAGGCCGGTTTTCGCCGCCGAACTGGTCGACGCCGGCGTCGATGATCTTTTGCACCCGTTCGGCTTCGGTCAGTCCTTCGACGCCCCAGGCCCGGGCAGGCCAGGTTACAGGGCCCATGTTCAAGTCGGTTACAAGCCCCCAGTCGGTGCAGACCACGCCATCAAACTGGTATTTTTCGCGCAGCAATTTGGTAATGATATCTTTATTGTAGGACATGGCCACATCTTCACTCGTTTGCCCGACCGGGATGCCGTAGTAGGGCATAATGGCCGAAGTACCCGCTGCAAAAGCGGCTTCGAAGGGGATGAGGTGGTAATCGAATTGATTACCCGGGTAGATCTGTCCTTTCTGGAACGGGAAATGGGGGTCGAGACCTTCGTTTTGGGGCCCGCCGCCCGGAAAATGTTTGGTCATGCAGGCAACGCCGTTGGCGAGGTTATCCGTTTGCAGACCTTTGATATAGGCGGTCGCCATTTTGGCCGTCAGTTGGGCGTCTTCGCTGAAATTGCCGCTGATCCGAGGCCAGCGCGGTTCGGTCGCCAGGTCGATCTGGGGGTGCAGGGATTCGCGGATGCCGACTGCCAGGTATTCCTGCCGGATGATATCGGCAAACCGTTCAACGAGTTTTTCATCGCCGATGGCCGCAAAACCCGGGGTTTCGCACCACTGTGAAAAACCGGTGGCCGCCATTGCAAAAATAGCGTCGCTAAAATGGTTGCGCGGGTCGCTGGCGATGGTGACCGGGATGCCCAGGCGGGTGGTTTCGGCGAATTGTTGCAGGTTGTTGTACCAGATGGCCAGGATCTGCGGGTCGGCGGGTATGCCCCAGAGGTTAAAGTGGTTCATCTTCAGGTCGGCCATATTGTCCCTGGCCGGTTTCAGGCGGGCGGCAAAACCAGTGGCGCCTTCTTTTTTTTCCAGTGAGCCGTCGTCGTTCACGGGCGCGCCATTGATGAACATCATGCCGGCCTTTTCTTCCAGGTTCAGTTGGGCCAGGAGGTCGTTGATCCGGTCGTCGATGGGTTGGCGGCGGTCTTCGTACACGTCCAGTTTTCCGTTTTTGTTCAGATCGCGGTAGGCAAAGTCGCCATCCTTTTGGATAACGGATGATTTTTGTTCAACGAGGGGGTCGAGGGGCGGGGCCGGCGTTTGTTTGCAGGCTGAAAAGGTTAAAACGGCGGCCAAGGCCAGGAATTGGACGGGAAGTTGGTTCATTGTGTGACGGATTGTGATGGATTCGATATTTTCTAAAGTAAAACTATTGAGGATTTTTCAAAAAAGCAAATTAATATACAAACGCTCACTGCCTTCTCAAAGTGCTGGATGTTCTAAACCCCTAATCCGCATTTCCCAGCTTCAACTCCGCAAAATACGTTGCATAATCTTCCGACTTGAGTGTAAACCCACGTTTCTTAAAAATGTGCAGCATCGCCTTGTTGGCTTTCAGGACATTGGCGTAGATCTTTTTCAAACCGCGTTCCCGGGCAATTTCCAGGATGTAATCCGTCAGGAGATTGCCGAGGCCTAGCCCATGCCAGGGGTCGGCTACCACGATGGCGAATTCGGCTTCTTCGGCATGGATCCCGGAGACGATACGCACCACCCCGGCCATAATCTTTTTTTCTTCCTCTTCCATTTCAACGATAATGGCCATCTCCCGGTCGTAATCGATCTGGGTGAAACGGGTCAGTACGTCATGGGTAGGATGCGGCACATATCCGAAAAACCGGAAATGTTGGGTTTCTTTGGAAAAGTGGCTGAACATCTCGGCTTCCATCGGCTCGTCTTCCGGCCGGATGGGCCGAAGCAAAGCCGTGCGGCCGTTTTTCAGCATCACCTCCCGGATATATTTTTTAGGATACGGCGAAATAACCAGATGGGAGTAGGGTTTGATCTTGTGGACGGACATTTCGGGGTCGACGACCACTTTGGCGTCCAGCACAACGCCGCCTTTTTCATCCACCCCAAACGGGTTGATATCCAGCTCCTTGATTTCAGGAAAATCCACCAGCAAATTGGCAAATTTGCAAAGCAGGTACTGTACGCTTTCGATGTCTACCCCCGGCATACCCCTGAAACCCTTCATCAGTTTGTACACTTTGGTGTTTTCAATGATCCGTTTGGCCTGGGCCATATTGAGCGGTGGCAAACCGATACTGCTGTCTTTGAAGAGTTCAACTGAAATACCGCCCAATCCGAATAAAATAATGGGGCCAAAAACGGGGTCTTTTTTTGCCCCGATGATCAGTTCAAGGCGTTTGCGTTCCATCTTTTCCACCAAAACCCCCTGGATCCGTGCGGCAGGGAAGGCCGCTTTTATCGAATCCCGGATGCTGTGAAATGCGATCCTTGCCGATTCGCCGTTCTGAATATTCAATTGGACACCGCCGTAATCGGATTTATGCATCACGTCCGGAGAAGAGATTTTCATGGCAACCGGGAAACCGATCTCCGCTCCAATCCGGGCAGCCTCATCGGCATTTGCCGCCAGTCCGCCGGGCGCTACGGGTATTTCATAACACGAAAGCAAGGATTTGGCCTCATATTCTGTAAAGGTCGTCCTTCCTTCGGCCATGATCCGTTCAAGCAGGCCTCTGGCCTTCTGCGTATCGGCATTGTAATCGCCCGGAGCGTCGGCCGGGGTTTCGTACAGCAGTTTCAGATTCCGGTTGTACAGGTACATTCTCAAAAAGGTGTCGACCGCGCTCTCCGGAAAGCGATAGGTGGGTATATGCCCTTCGTACAGGATCTTCCGGGCTTCTTTCACATCCCGCTCCCCCAGCCAGCTCGCCAGCAGGGGTTTCTCGGGATGCGCGTCCAGATGGGTCAGGGCGCGGGCGACCTCGCTGGCGTCGGTTGTGGCGACGGGTACAAAAATGGACAATACGCCGTCCACGTTTTCGTCGGCAAGCGCCAGTTCAACCGCCTGCCGGTAACGCTCAACCGTAGCGTCCCCGAGTACGTCAACCGGGTTGCGGTGGCTCCAGACCGCAGGCATCAGTTCGTTCAGCCGTTTGAACGTTTTTTCCGACAATTGGGCGGTTTCTCCGCCGTTTTCCATCAGGTAGTCGGTTGCCAGAATGGCGGGTCCTCCGGCGTTGGTCACGATGGCCAGCCGGTTGCCTGCGGGGCGGTTCTGCATGGCCAGCGTCTGCGCACAATGGAACAACTGCCCGATGGTTTCCACCCGGATGATACCCGACCGCAGAAAGGCCGTGTCGAAAGCGGCGTCGTTGCCCGTCAGGGAGCCGGTATGGGACAACGCGGCTTTGGCGCCTTCTTCGCTTTTGCCGGCCTTGAGCACGATGATCGGTTTGGAGCGGGATACCGCCCTTGCTGCGCTCATGAACTTGCGCGCGTCCGTCAGGGTCTCCATGTAGATCAGGATGGAGGCGGTATCCGGATCGTTCCCCAGGTAATCGATCAGGTCGTGAAACCCGACATCCACCATCGACCCAATGGAGACAAAATAATTGAATCCCACGTTTTGATCCACCGCCCAGTCCAGGATCGCTGTTCCCAGGGCGCCGCTCTGTGAGATAAAGGCCAGTTTTCCCGGAGGCGACATATGGCTGGCAAAAGAGGCGTTCAGCTTGTGTTCCGGATGAATGACCCCCAGGCAATTGGGGCCCACAATCCGGATATGGTATTTCCGGGCCAATTCCTCTATTTCGTCAAAGGCCCGCATGCCTTCGGCTCCGGCTTCCTTGAAACCCGCCGAAAGAATGATCATGCCGGTAATGCCTTTTTTGCCGCATTCCACGACCACCCCAGGCACGGTCACCGCCGGAGTGGCAACGATCGCCAGGTCGACCGGTTCCCTTATCTTGCCAACCTTTGTAATGGTTTTTAAACCGCAAATGATCTGGGCGCGTTTGTTAACCGGGTAGATCGGGCCCCCGAACCCGCCTTCCACCAGGTTTTTCATGACGGCAAATCCTACGCTGCCCGCACGTCCTGAAGCGCCGATCACGGCAATCGATCCGGGTTTGAAGATTTTGTCGAGTGAGTTTTTCATGATCTGGGTTTGGGACTGTTGATTTGTTGATTTGTTGATGTGCGTGCCACGCCACAGGCGTGGTTGATTTGTTGATGTGCGTGCCACGCCACAGGCGTGAGCCTGCCACGCGGTACGCGTGGTTGATTTGTTGATGCGAGGATGCGAGGATGCGATCGTCTGGCATTCCCATATCCTCCAATCCTCGTATCCTCCAATCCTCGTATCCTCCAATCTTCGCATCCTCCAATCCTCGTATCCTCCAATCCTCGCATCCTCCAATCCTCGCATCCTCCAATCCTCGCATCCTCCCCCGGCAGCCATAGCCCTGAGGAGAAGGCGGTCCATCCTCGCATATTCCTCTGTTTCAAAACTTCCAAAACGGGCTCAGCGCCTTCACCCCCGTACTGATCCGGCGGTCGTATTCTTCGCGTGTTCTGGCATCGGTGGTAGTTGGCAACTGAGCATGGGGCATCGCCTCTCCGTTGATACCCGCCGTAAAATTATGGATGCAAAGCGGCAATTGTTCGATGCTGTATCCGCCCTCCAACGTGGCAAAAACCTGTTTGAAATTTTCCCGAAGCAGGGCGCCGATCTTGTAAAAAGTGCCGGCTGTCACACGCAAGTCGAGCAAGGGGTCGTACAAATGGGCGTCAAAACCCGCGGAAACCGCCACAATATCCGGTTCAAATTGCCAGGCCACCGGCAAAAAGGTTTCGACGGCGTGCATAAAAACGTCGTCGCCGCTGCCAGGCGGTAAAGGGACATTGACCGTGAAGCCTTTACCCTCGCCTTCTCCCACCTCGTTCACCCACCCATGTCCGGGGAAAGCCGGATACTGGTGCAGCGACCAGTACATGATCTTGTTCTGGTTGAAAAAAATGTGGGAAGTTCCGTCGCCCAGGTGGCCGTCAAAATCAAAAATAAGCACCCGTCTGCCTTCGTCCGACAGTTTTTTGGCGGCAATGGCCACGTTGTTGAACAGGCAAAACCCGCTGGCCCGGTCCGGGTAGGCGTGGTGGCCGGGTGGCCGCACCAATGCAAAATCACCTTGTTCGGCAGCCAATATCGTGGCGCCAACCGCCCGGAGGGCAGCTTCGTAACTACCCGGTGAGGTAACTGTATCCGGATCGAGGTGGGCCCCTTGTTGACTGGCGTTTTTGACGGTCCGGATATACGACGGGGAGTGGACCAGCCCCAGCCAGGGCTCTCCGTCCGGAAATACGGTCGGCTGAAGGGCCGCAAACGGGCTCAGGCGCTTATGACTTTCCGGGTGCATGCCGGTGTCGTGTTGAAGCGATATGGGATTGTAGAGCAGGTTCATGCTGTGGTTTGGGATGGTTTGGGATGGTTTGGGATGGTTTGGGGTGGTTTGGGATGGTTTGGGGTGGTTTGGGATGGTT
>CAZLEF010000036.1:0-66647 GCA_964558465.1 uncultured Lewinella sp.
CAACAAATCAACAAATCAACAAATCAACAAATCAACAAATCAACAAATCAACATAACCAATGACCCTTTGGGGATATTTGCTGCTCATTATAGTAGTTGCCGGCGGCGGCTTTCTGGGATTTGTCTTCCAGCGGAACTACAAAAAGAACCTGAAGCTGATTTTGTCCTTCAGCGGCGCGTTTCTATTGGGAATCACCGTTCTGCATTTATTGCCGGAAACGATGGACGGCGCCGACCATTCGGTGGGATACTGGGTGTTGGGCGGTTTTTTTGCCCAGTTAATCCTGGAGCAATTGTCGCAGGGGGTGGAACATGGTCATATTCATGGCAAAGAGCACGCCAGAGGGGGATTTGCGGTACAGTTAATGTTGGGTTTATGCCTGCATGCCTTTATTGAAGGTATGCCTTTGAGCCATTATGCGCATTTTCATGAAGTCCTGAATCCCGTGAACAGCGCATCGCAGGGCGCCCATTTACTGGTTGGCATTGCACTGCACCACGCACCGGCTGCATTTGCCCTTACGGCCCTGCTGCTTCATTCCGGATTCAAAAAACAATGGGTTTTTATTTGCCTGGCTATTTTTGCATTGATGCCGCCGCTGGGCGCTTTTTCGGCATCCTTCATCCACCTTTCCCTGGAAGAAATGAAATGGCTGGTGGCCTTTGTGATCGGTTCCTTCCTGCACGTTTCGACCACCATTCTGTTTGAAACGGATTCGCCCGGTAAACACGCCATTTCACTGCGGACACTTTTGGCCATCCTGCTCGGATTGGGTATTGCCCTTTCTACCACGCTTTTCTAAAGAATAGGAAATCACCCGTTTAGGTCGGGGCGTAAATTTATTGTAAACAAAATGGCGCGTAATATTTATAATTTAAGTAATTTGGCCTTGCCAAAACAAATATTACCTTACACACACGCCACTTATATGAAATTTTTATACAAAGCCAACGGTTTGCACTTTATTTTTATTCTGGCTTTCGCTCCATTCCTGAATGGACAAACCGTCCTGAGGGGGACGATCACAGACGCGGAAAACAACGAACCGCTGATCGGCGCTACTGTTTTGGTGAAGGGTACGGGAGAGGGTACCGTTACGGATTTTGACGGCGCTTTTGAATTGAGGACCGATGCCCCCTACCCCCTGGTGATCCTTTTTTCCTACACGGGCTACGGCACGAAGGAAATGGAAATTACGGATGCGGATGAACCGCTAAAGATCACTTTGGAGGGTGAGGCCATTACCACTGAAGTGGTGGAAGTGCGCGGGCAGCGGATCTCTGAAAAACAAAAAGCGGCGCCTTTGACTATCGAATCACTGGATGTACTTGCCATCAAACAAACTGCTTCCGATAACTTTTACGATGGTCTCGGCGCTTTGAAAGGGGTTGACCTCACAGCCGCCAGCCTTGGTTTTAAGATCATCAATACACGAGGTTTTAACAGCACCAGCCCTGTTAGGTCCTTGCAAATTATTGACGGAGTGGACAACCAGGCGCCGGGCCTGAATTTTTCCCTGGGCAACTTTTTGGGTTCTCCGGAACTGGATGTCGTAAAAGTTGACCTTGTGGTGGGGGCCAGTTCGGCTTTTTACGGGCCTGGGGCTTTCAACGGGGTGGTGAGCATGGAAACCAAAAACCCGTTTTATTCAAAAGGACTTTCTGCGATGGCCAAGATGGGGGAAAGAAGCCTTCTTGAAACCAGTTTCCGCTGGGCAGACGCTTTGAAAAATAAAAACGGGCTTGATTTTTTAGGATATAAGGTCAATTTTTCCTATTTGCAGGCCAATGATTGGGAAGCGAACAACTATGATCCTGTTTTTGATACCGATACCGGAGCGGGTAACCCCGGCAGGTACGATGCCGTCAATGTCTACGGAGATGAATTTAATGCCGCTTTCGATTATTCCACTTTTGACCTGCACACCTATCCGGGGATAGGCACTTTCCACCGGACAGGATACAGAGAAGTGGATCTGGTGGATTATGATACCCGAAATATCAAAGCAAACGCAGCGATTTATATCCGGACCAACCCTTCCAGGGCCGAGGAATCACCTGAGTTGATCGCTTCGAGCAATTTTGGAACCGGAACCACCGTATATCAGGGGGATAACCGCTTCAGTTTAAAGAACATCCGTTTTTTTCAGAACAGGCTTGAATTCAGAAAAAAAGATAAATTTTTTATCCGCGCTTACAGTTCCAGGGAGGATGCGGGAGATTCCTATGATCCTTATCTGACCGCGCTTCTTTTGCAGGACAGCGCCAAAAACAATACGCGGTGGGCTCAGGATTATGTGAGTTATTGGTTGGCAGAAGTAGCGCCTGAAATAAAAGGTGATGAGAACTTCCCCAAACTGGTGGTTACCGTAGATCCGGTCACCGGCCAGATTATCGCAACTTTTGACAGGGATAAGGCGCTCCAATACCTTGAAGACCACCATGAGGACCTGGTCAGATGGCATTCTGAAGCCGAAACAGCGGCCAATCTGCAGAGTCTGCCAACTTCTACTGTTGATTTTTATCAACCCGGAACAGCGAGGTTTGAGGAAGAATTTAACGAAATCACCAGAAAGAAACGGACGGAAGGGGGATCCCTTTTTTTTGATAAATCCTCCTTATACCATGTCCATGGAGAATATAAAATTACGCCAACATTTGCGGATGCCATTACGATAGGGGCCAATGCCCGCCTGTATACGCCAAAGTCGGAAGGGACTGTATTTTATGATACTGCCGGCGTTAAAATCACCAATTTTGAATATGGAATTTATACGGGCATCGAAAAAAACATCTGGAACAAACGCCTAAAATTGTCGGCTGCTTTCAGGGCGGATAAAAATGAAAATTTTGACTGGATCTTTTCCCCCGCCGCTTCGATCGTTTACAAACCGTCGGCCAGCAATTATTTGCGCGCCTCGTTTTCGTCAGCCATTCGCAACCCGACCCTGACCGATCAGTACCTGTTCCTGAACGTAGGGCGGGCAACCCTGGCAGGCAACCTCGACGGAGTCCAAGATCTGGTTGAAATTGAATCATTAAAAGATTTCCTGGCGACGCTCCAGCAAAGTACCCTGAAATATTTCGACATTGACCCTGTGAGACCTGAAAAAGTAAAGACCTTTGAAGTAGGCTACCGAACCACGCTGTTCAGCAAGTTGTACGTCGATGCAGGTTACTATTACAATATTTATGATGATTTTCTGGGGTACAATATCGGCGCCAGGCTTACCCTGGATCCCAACAACGGCCGGCCCACCAACATCCGGGTTTTCCGGTATGCCGCCAATTCCACCAACCAGGTTACTACGCAAGGCGTAGCAATCGGACTGAATTTTTATTTCAAGAATTATTATATGGTATCCGGGAATTATTCCTGGAATAAACTGAATAAGGCATTTGATGACGATCCGATTATACCCGCCTTTAACACGCCGGAACACAAATATAACTTTGGTTTTAGCGGGAGGGATATCCCATTGGATATGGGGGTCTTCCGCCTGAAAAACTTTGGTTTTAACATTAACTACAAATGGATTGACGGATTTATTTTCGAAGGCTCCCCGCAATTCACAGGCAACGTGCCTTCTTACGATCTACTTGATGTACAAGTGAACAACCGGTTCAGTAAAATCAATACCACACTTAAAATTGGAGCATCCAACGTGTTGGACAACAAGCAATACCAGGCTTACGGCGGGCCTAGGATTGGCCGGCTGGCGTATATTTCCCTGGTGTATGAATTTCAAAAAAGATAATTATCTCACTTGTTTCTAATCAAAAATCGCGTTTATGAAAAAAATCAACACTCTTTTTTTTGGAATCATGGCCCTTTTGATGATCCCGTTCATTTCATCAGGGCAAAGGTACCTGGAAGAGACATTCCCGGAGGTTGAAGTAACCAGAGATCTGGTATACGGCGTTAATGCAACAGTGTTGTATGTCCCGCAAGTTGGCCAGGCTATTCCTGAGCCCTTGGAGTTCGATTTTTATGAACCCAAAGATGACGATGCAGAAGAACGCCCCCTGGTTATTTACCTGCACACCGGAAATTTCCTTCCAATTATCCTGAATGCAACAAATTCCGGCTCCAGAACAGATTCAGCTTCTGTGGAAGTCGCTACCCGGCTGGCCAAACTAGGCTATTGCGTGGCCATGGTCGATTACCGGCTGGGCTGGAATCCGACCGCCGCTACGCAACCTCAAAGGGCGCTGGGTCTTATTCAAGCTGCCTATCGCGGCATACAGGATGCCAGAACGGCTATCCGGTATTTCAAAAAAACGTACGCTGAAGATGGAAATCCTTTTGGGGTTGATACCAGCCGAATCGTTTTGTGGGGCCAGGGTACCGGCGGGTATATTTCGCTTGCAACCGCCTCATTGGATGATTTTATTGAAATCGCCACTACAACCAGCCCTCCCGGTAAATTCCTGACCGATCTGGACGGCAACCCCGCCACTTTGGAGCCTATGGTTTTTCCGGCTTTTAACGGCGATATTTATGGTACATCGGTTGGTGTGACGCCACCAACAGGCCTGCCGCCGCTGCCGCCTAATGACACGCTTTGTTATCCAAACTATGTCGGATATACCTCGGCTTTTCAGTTATGCGTGAATATGGGCGGCGCTTTGGGTGATATTTCCTGGCTGGAAGCCGGCGACCCACCCATGATCAGTTATCAAACACCCAGCGACCCGTTTGCGCCGTATGAATCTGCGGTATTGATCGTGCCCACAACGGGCGACCCTATCGTAGAAGTCCAGGGCGGTTTGCTGGTTTCTGAAAAAGCGAATACGCTTGGCAATAACAGTGTCTTTGAGGATGCAGACAATGCCTACCCGCAATTCAAAGTATATACCGACGCTGCAAAGGCAGGTTCGGCAACCGCCGGACACGAATACCAAGAAGGGTTGTTCCCGCTCGTGCGTGCAACCAATATTTATGGACAGGAAGAAGGCGACCCCTGGTCGTTCTGGGATCCGGCTTATTGGAGCGCGATCGCACACCCTTCCGGATTGGGCAGCTACCACCAGGTGGCGCTTTTCAATAACGCCGATATGAGCCCAACCAAGGCGCGTATGTATATTGACAGTATCGTTGGTTATTACGCGCCCCGGGCATATCTGGCGCTTAATCTGATGACCTCAACGGAAGAATTGCTTGATGAAAACCGGATCGAGGTAAAAGTGTCTCCCAACCCGGCGCCTGATTTCGTGTTGGTGCAGACTCCGGATGCTAATCCGATCCAAAGCCTTGAAGTCTATGATTTTAATGGAAAACGGGTTCAATGGCGCCACAACGTCGACAATAATTTTGTTCGGATCGACAGAAACGGGTTACCTTCCGGCCTTTATATGATCAAACTTAAATTTGAGGAAGGAGTGATCGCAAAAAAAGTGGTCTTTCATTGATGTAATCCATTTCCTTATTGAGTTTATTTAGATCCAAAACCGGTGGTGTTGACCCGTTCAATACCGCCGGTTTTGAATTTGAAAGGACCTCATTTCAGGTTGGTCAAAAAATCAATCGTATCCACCCCGTCCGCATAATCCCACAACTCCGGTTGCTGGGCTTGCCCGAAAGATAGGGTCGGCAAGTCCAAAATCCCTTCGCGGGCTGCAACCAGTTGAATCTCTTCTTTGCGGGCGCCAAGTTCTTCCGCCACTTCCTTCAGGTCCTTATAAGTTGTGTAATACAAAGAAGCGATCGGGGAAACGATCGAATCGTTTTCCATCAGGATGATGCAGCCGTTGGCCAGGTAGGGGGTTTTGTTGAGCATGGCGATGGCCGTATTGTAGTCGAAATTGTTTTTGTATTTTTCGTGGAGGACAATCGACCGGAATTCGTGCAAGGTTTCCAGCAAAAATTCAAAATCGTACCCTTTCGGCACATAAAGCCTGGAAATATTCCGGCAGCCCATGCCAAAGTAGCGGAAAATATCCTCCCCCAACCGAATCAGTTCCTCGCGGGATTCCTGACCGGTCAGTACGGCCACCCCGTTCCGGTTTTTCCGGATGATATGCGGGTATTTCCCGAAATAGGCTTCGAAATACCGGGAAGAATTGTTGCTGCCGGTGGCGATGACGGCGTCGAATCCTTCCAGCTTTTCAACAAACTCAAAATAAGATGCGGCGGCAGGGTTCATTTGCACCATGACCTTCACCAGGTAGGGCGCCAGATAGGGGTCTTTTTCGGATAATTTGATCAGGCATCGGTGGCCGGAAACAAATACGGAAATCACGTCATGAAACCCGACGAGGGGAATATTCCCGGCCAGCACCAGACCCACTTTTTTCGGAACGTGTGGTTCGGGGATTTGGTAACGGCCGGCCCATTGTTCCAGCTTTTCCCGCGTCAGCCAATGTTCTGCAATGGCGGAAATGGCCTTTTTTTGGTTCTCGACGGTGAACCAGAGGTTGACATGCGCCGTCCGGTGGAGGACGGCATCCAGGCGTTCGTCTCCCTTTCGAAGGTAAGCGCCCAGTTGTGAGAGTAAATTGAGCCTTTCTGGAAGGTTCAATGGTTTTATGGTTTGTTGGTGTGTTTCAGGCATTGTTATTTTGACACAAAGACACAAAGATTGCACAAGGGCCACCATGAATGAGCAATTCAGAGATTGTTCGTTTAACACAAAGGCACAAAGATTGCACAAAGGCCACAAAGTATGAACAACATCTATTTATTTGCCGCTTCTACCCTGCGGAGAAAAGCCGTAGCAGTGCCGGGTTCTACCGACTGGATCTCAAAAGTTTCGCCGTCCGGCATTTTGATGATCTTGTCCTTCCCTTTCAGTCCTTCCAGCGCCTCCATAAAGGCCGGATTATTGGAAGTGGCGCTGAGGATGCCTTGTTTGTAACCAAAGAAATAAAAGAGTTCGCTTGGCGATTTTACATAGACGTACAGCCGGTCGTCGTTGTCGATGGAAGGCATTTTAAATTCAAGGTAGGCGGTCGTCATCTTGTTAATGGACTCACCGTTGATGCTGATCAGGCCGATATTTTTATCCGTTGTGACAAAGGACTGGTAGTCGGCATCCCAGGTCAGTTTCAATCTGCTGAACAGGAAGGTGTAAGGATTGACCTTGGCGGGAAGATCCAGGTAACCCGAACTCAGGCCCAATAATCCCTCCTGGAATTCTTTGGTAGGCGGGAAAATTTCGCTGGCCGCTTTCCTGTAAAAATCCAGATCCGTCAGGAAGGAGATTGAACGGGCGTCAAAGGCGGAGGATTTGATATCAGTGGCAATGATCTTCATCAAAGCTTCCGGTACCAGGAGTTGCAAGCCTGCCATGGCTTCTGCCTTGGCTGGGACTTGCGGGATCTCCACCACCAGTTGCGAGCTGTCTACCTCTGCAGCCATCATATTGGTATCTATCTTGGGACGCGGCGGTGGAAAAGCGCCGGTAATAAATCCGCCTGCATCCACTTTTACATATTTCATGGAGGTGCAGAATTCCAGTTTGCCCTCTCCGTGGACGGTCCCGTCGGCATTTTTGAATACCAACTGGTTACCCTTTAATTCATGACGGATGACTTTGGAGGAATCGCCAAAAACAAAAGCGTCTTTATCCGCCTGGTATTTGAATACCCCTTTAACCGGGAGGATCGGCCGGTCTTTCCGGAAATACAAGGGCTGCATGGCCCTCGGATAGATCCTGGACGATTCTTTGCTGAGGAAAATGCCGGTTGAAAGCGGTTCGCCTTCGGGGCTTTTGGGTGTATCAAATTTGATGGCGAGGTCTTTCCGGTCGCCTTCGCTGCTCACCGTGAACCAATAAGGGTCGGGGAGTTTGTTGGCGTCCAGAAGGGCGAACCCGTCAAACTGGAGGTTTTTGGATTCCGCGATCAGGTTGATAGTCCCCTGGAACCTGGTTTTCCGGTCGATATAAAAAGTATCTTTTTCCGCGACGATCCCTTCTGCCTGGGTTACCGATTTCTTATCCGATAATTTTCCTTTTCCGCCGGGCATACCGACAATATTCTGCAGTTCGATCTCCTGCTGCCGGTCGCCAACGTTGTATTCATAAAATCCGCTGGCTTTATAGCTCCGCCTGCCGAGGATGTTGACGGTTGCGCGGTTGATCACATGGTATTTATTGGACGTATCCGCGATGATTTTTGCGTTTTCCAGCAGGGTCATTACCCCGCCCTTCTGGATCTCGACATAGCCGCTGTCCGGGTAAACAAACGCATCTGCGGTGACAATGTGCGGGATGCCGCTCACCTGCAACAAACTGGATTCGAGGTTATAAAACGCGTCCTTGCCCTGGAACCGGAGCGAATCCTGGTCGGGGTGGATGCTGGTGAAGGTCCCCATACTGCCTTCTTCCGTGTTGAATGCAATGGAACGCGCCTTCATATCCCACCTGAACTCGTTCATGGAGGTGATGTACTGGTTGTAGGGGAGGGAAGTGTATAAAAATTCGTCGTTGGCTTTAAACAGCCCTTCTCTTTTATCAAAATCGACATCGGCATTGACGTTTTCGGTTTTGAGCGCAAGGTCGGCTGCATCGAACGCTTTGATGCCGAGGTTGGTCGTGTCGGCCTTCACCGAAAAAGCGCCGAAAGCGTGTTGTTTGGACAACATGGAAGCCTCATTCCAATCGAGCAGGCCGTTGCCTTTCAGACCGCCGGGGGTGAGGATGAGGGTGCCTTTGAAGGTATGGTGGCCGCTTTTGAAGATGTCGAAGGGTTTTTCTTTGGGGGTCACATAAAGGCTGTCCTTGTAAGGCCGCCAGAGAATGCTGATTTCTTCGCCCCGGACCTGCGGGATCTGTTCCTTTGGATTCCGGTTTTCGTCGAGGTTGAAATTTTTGGCCGTTCCGGTCGTTTCCTCCGGTTTGAACACAATATCTTCCGTATTGATCGAGGCGCCCAGGTATTTTAACGAACCCTGGCCGGTGAGGCCATTGTTGCTCAGGTCAAGTTTGCCGGCGTAATTGCCTTTGCCCTGGTAAGCCGGATAGCCGGCGCCGGGGGTGGTATGGACAAACCCCAGGGACTGATCTTCTTTTCTCAGTACCAACGTTTCCTTAAAATCCGGGAAGATCCGGTTGGAGATGAGGGTTCCTTTAAATTGAAGGTCTTTGGCGGTATAGGCATCCAGGTGGTTAAAACTGAACGGATCCAGGCGGTAAAAGAAAGAATCCCTTCCGTAGATGCCGCCCTGGATGGAGTCTTTGTCGTAAAAAACGTAGGAATAACCTTTGGTTTGCAAAGACGGGAAAGTCGGGATATCATCCCGGCCCGATTTGTTTTTCGGAGCGTCGATGAGCAGCGTGCCTGCCAGGTGTTCGATCCTGGAGGCGATGGAAAAGGCTTCAGGCTGGTTCTTTTTATCCAGTTTTCCGGTCGGCACGTAAAGGTCAAAATAGCGGACCGAATCCAGTTGGAACTGGAAGTCTTCGTATTTGAAATGGAAATCCTTGCCTTCAAACTGGCTGAATCCGGCGAACAGTTTTCCATCCACATCAATATCGCGGTTGCGGCGCAGCACGAGCTGGTTGCCGAGGGGAATGACCGCTACTTTCTGGCGGCCGCTGAATTCGATATTTTCAACCCCGTCGATGGCGATGGATTGGTCGCGCATATTCATTTTGGCGTTCACGCCCTGGGTGTCCGACCGGATGTTGAGCACATCATAATCCGATTCGTTCTGGCTGGAGTTGACATAATGGAAGACCTTTTCCTTGACTTCCACCATCTTCTTTTCGTCGTCGTAGTTGATGAACCCCTGGGCGGCCAGGTCGTACAACAAGCTCAGGATATTGTCGACGGTGAAGGACGCGTTGATCCTTTTGGCCATCAGGTCGGCGCTGATGGGGTTTTCCTTTTCCCGTTCGACGGTAGCCTTCATAATGGCCAGCGGGTTGGAGGAAGCGATGTTCTGGATCCGCTCGTAGTCCTTCTTTTTGAAAAAATGGAGGGATTCAAAAAACACGTCGCTTTTGGTGGCGATGCTGACGGTGGGTTTGCCGATGATGATGGAATCACCGTCGAGGTGAACGTTGATATTGTCGGCTTTGATGTTGACATTGTGGACGGAGCTGAAGAACGGGTTGCGGTCGCTTCCCCGTTCGCCCCGGGTGAGTTGGACCTCGCGTTTGGGAATGATATAACGCACGTTGACGGAAGGGTGATAAATGGAATCCTTTCCGTAATACAGCACGGATTCGACCCTTTCAGCCACGATCCGCTCCTCCCTTTTGACGGCGAACAATTCGGCCTTTCCGCGGAAAATGGGGCGGCTGGCGTCATCCAGCAACATCAGGGAGGCCTTGTCATCCCGGCTGCCGTAGCCGTAGATCGTGGTTCCCTGCATCCGGAAGCCGCCGCGGAACTGGATGCCTTTCCCGAAATTATCGATTTCCAGCACCTTTTCACTGGACTCAAACCGGGGATAGGAAGCATCCTGCGCCTCCGAGGAAGATACCAGTTTGTCGGTGAAACTGCCGGGGATGACCCTTGCGCCAAAAAACAAGGGGTAATGAAGTTTGGCGTCGTTCACTTCGTAAAGGCTCTTTTTCATTTCGAAAGAAAATTTGCCGAATTCGACGTAAACATCGGCGGGCAAGCCCAGTCTTTCCCAGGTGACCTTGCCTTTATCTCCTTCCCAAATATCGGTGAGCGGATAGAACCTGCCGCTTGAGTTGAGGATCTGGATGGAATCCTGGTTCCGGGCGGCCACCAGCGTCAGGGCAGGAAACTCGAGCACCGGTTGGTCGCCGGTGTATTTCACGGTATAGTTGTCGGTGCGGGCGTACCAGGAAGTTCCCAGCTTGCTGTACCGGATGGCCTGCCGGTTGAGAAAATCAATGGCAAACGAAATAAAGTCGCTCAACTGTTGGGGTTTGAACCGGACCTTGTCGTCGAGCAGGGCGTTCACCATATTGTGCCAGGTTTGGAAACGCTCCGGCGACTGATTGGTCTTTTTGAGGGTCAGGAGGAGGTCCAGATAGGTCTTGAAATGGGGATTGGCCGATAAACGCAGTTTGAGCATGCTGTTCATCGTTTTTTGCACAAGCGCTTTCTCCGTTTCATCGAACTGACCACTTTTGAAGGTTCTTTCGAAGGTTTTGTATTGTTCTTCCAGAACCTCAGTCTTGTTGGAGGTCATGAAAGCGCCCAGTTCGGCTATAAAAGCGCCCTGGTCGGCAGAAAACTCCTCAAGTCTTTGGGCAGAGAGGTAAAGGCACATCAGGAGGGCGGCGCCCGCAAGGTAGATTCGCTTCATTGATCGCACATTAAATGATACGGGTGAATACACTATTTGTCAAACCTGAAACACGACCAGTCTCCGCGTTCCTGAGCGGAAGACAAGGAAAAACCGGCCGTGGTTGCGGCTTCGGTCACCATGTCTTTTTCCCGGGTCAGAATCCCTGAAACGAGCAGGGTTCCGCCGTGTTTGGTTTTTTGATATAACGACGGAAGCGTGGCCAAAATTACATTCCGGTTGATATTCGCCAGCACGATGTCGAACCCGGATCCTGGTACGGCGTCCAGATCGCCCAAGACGACTTCAAAACCGGAAACCCGGTTGATTTGAATATTTTCCAAGGCATTTTCAAAAGCAGGTTTTTCGATATCCACCCCGACCGCTGAACCGGCGCCCATTTTGCAGGCAAGGATGCCAAGAATGCCGGTGCCGCAGCCGAAATCGAGGACTTTTGCCCCGTTAAAATCCAGGCCGGCCATGGTTTCCATCATCATGTAAGTGGTTTCATGGTGGCCGGTGCCAAACGCCATTTGGGGCTGGATCACAATTTCATGAACAACGCCGGAGGCAGGCGGATGGAACAAGGCCCTGACCTGGCAAAAATCGCCGACGGAAACCGGGTGAAAACTGGATTCCCATATGGCGTTCCAGTTCCGGCCCGGAAACCATTGCCGTTCAAACTGAAAGGAAAAGGTTTCCTGCAATTCCATCAGGCTCCGGATAAGATCCTCCCCGTTCTCGTCGATGGGGGCGTAGGCGATCAGGTCCTCTTCGGTTTCTTCAAAACCCTCAAAAGGCAGTTCGCCGAGCAAACCCAGCAAAATTTCCTTTTGCTCAGCGTTTGCAGAGATCCGGTATTGCCAGTAATCCTGAAATTCGGGCATGGAATTTTCCCGTTTGGAGTGGTTTAGAGATCGTATTCCTTAATCTTGCGGTAGAGGGTTCGTTCGGAAATGCCCAGGTCCTGCGCGGCTTCTTTCCTTCTGCCCTGGTGTTTTTTGAGCGCTCTTTTGATCAGTTCTTTCTCATGTTCTGAAATGGAGAGATTTTCATCAATGGTTTCCATCGGGGCAAAAGAAGGCCTTGGGCCGTTATTGACGATCACGGTGGTCAGCGCTTCATCTGTCTCGTCCGGGGAGGATTCGTCGGGCGGCAGGCTGTCGCGATATTCTTCCGGAAATACGGTTTGTCGGGCCAGGGCCGCCGTTGGGGCCAGCAAACCCCGCACGTGGGCCGGGTCGGAAACCCGCAGGTCGTTATTCTGGATCAGTTCAAGGACCAGGGACTTCAGGTCCCGGAGGTCGTTTTTCATTTCAAAAAGCACTTTGTACAGGATTTCGCGTTCACTGAGCGAGACCTGTTCACCGCCCGGTTGTGTTGCCAGGGCGGGCAGATTGCGGTTGGCAAGGGCAGGGGAGATCCCCAGGAGGGTCTGGAGGTCGATATCCCTTTCTTCGGTCAGGATGGAAATTTGTTCGGCGACATTTTTTAATTCGCGGATATTGCCCGGCCAGTGGTAACTTTCCAGCAGTCGCCTGGCGCCTTCGTCCAGTTGTACGGGCTGCATCCGGTACTTTTCGGCAAAATCCACTGCAAATTTGCGGAACAGCATAAAAATATCTTCCCTTCGCTGCCGGAGCGGCGGCAGGTGGATGGGCACGGTATTGAGCCGGTAGAACAAATCCTCCCTGAACTTCCCTTTTTTGATGTTTTCGCCGAGGTCGACGTTGGTTGCGGCGATGATGCGAACGTCGGTATGCAGGGTTTTGGAAGAGCCGACCCGGATAAATTCCCCGGTTTCGAGGATGCGCAACAAAAAGGACTGGGTGTCGAGGGGCATTTCACCGATCTCGTCCAGGAAGATGGTGCCGCCGTTATAAGTTTCGAAATAACCTTTGCGTTCGCCCGTAGCGCCGGTAAAGGCGCCTTTTTCGTGGCCGAACAATTCCGAGTTGATGGTGCCTTCCGGGATGGCGCCGCAGTTGATGGCGACAAATCCGTTGTGTTTCCGGACGCTGTTGTCGTGGATGATCCGGGAGAACACTTCTTTTCCGGTACCGCTTTCGCCTGTGATCAGCACAGAAAGATCGGTATTGGCCACGCGCAGGGCGGTGCTCAATGCCCGGTCAAGGGCCTCATTGCGGCCGATGATGCCGTACCTTTGTTTGGTTGTCTGTAATTCGTTGCTGGCCATTAATGTTCTGCCAATAAATGAGGATGACCGGAAGCCGCCGGGCGTCCGGATGATGAAGAAACGATTTGGCCGATCAGGGTGGCGCTGGTAACTTCGCTGATCTTTACGGTTGCATAATCACCGGGTTTGTAACCGTCCGTTTTGGGGAAGACCACCATTTTATTCTGACTGTTCCTGCCCTTGAACTCTTGTCCGGAACGGCGGGAGTCGCCTTCGATCAATACTTGAAATGTTTTTCCTAAATCCCGGACATTGTGCCGGTAAGATATTTTAGTCTGCAGATCGATGATTTCCTGCAGCCTTCTTTTTTTAACCTCCATCGGAACGTCGTCCGGGTATTTACGGGCTGCAAGGGTGCCGGGGCGTTCGGAGTAAAAAAACATATACGACATGCTGTACCCGGCAAACTCCATCATGCTGAGGGTTTCCCGGTGTTCTTCCTCGGTTTCGGAACAAAACCCGGCGATCATATCGGAAGAAATGGCGCAGTCGGGCATGATCTCGTAGATCCGGCGGATCTTGTCCATATACCATTCCCGGTCGTAAGTCCGGTTCATCAGGTCCAGGATGCGGCTGGCGCCCGACTGGACCGGCAAGTGGATATACTTGCAGATATTGTCGTGGCGGGCCATGGTGAAGAGGACCTCGTCGGTGATGTCCTTCGGATGCGAGGTAGAAAAGCGCACCCGGAGAGCGGGGTGAATGCGGGCGACCATTTCGAGCAGTTGCGCGAAGGTGACGGAATGCCCGGATTCCGGGTTATCCCAATGGTAGGAATCCACGTTTTGCCCCAGCAGGGTGACCTCCCGGAAGCCCCGTTCAAAAAGGTCGGTTGCTTCGGCCACAATGCTGAAGGCGTCGCGGCTTCGTTCCCGGCCGCGGGTAAAAGGCACCACGCAGAAGGAGCACATGTTGTCGCAGCCCCGCATGATGGAAATAAAACCGGTAACGCCGTTCGAATCCAGCCGAAGGGGCGAAATATCGGCGTAGGTTTCTTCGCGGGAGAGGATCACGTTGATGCCTTTATTGCCGTCTTCGGCGTTGCCCACCAATACAGGCAGATCGCGGTAGGCATCCGGACCGACGACGAGGTCAACAAGTTTTTCTTCCTCCAGCAATTTGCCTTTGAGGCGTTCGGCCATGCAACCCAGCACGCCGATGAGGGCGCCCGGCCGTTGTTTTTTGACCAGGTTGAAGGTCTTTAACCTTTTGCGGACGGTTTCCTCGGCTTTTTCCCGGATGGAGCAGGTATTGATCAGGATCAGATCGGAATCTTCGAGGTTGCGGGTAGGCCGGAAGCCGGCTTCCGCGAGAATGGATGCGACGATCTCGCTGTCGCTGAAATTCATCTGGCATCCGTAACTTTCGATATAAAAATGTTTCCAGCCGGATGCAGAAAGCTCAGCCTGTTCCGGAAAGAACACTTCACCTTGTTTGGACTCGTCCTGTACCTTGTTGAGGCCTTCCAGCGTAGGGTTGTCGTCGTACATGAAAATAGCGTATGGTTCTGAAACAGGCGCAAAGATACGGGAAAACCTGACAAAATGGCACGGGAGGGGAAAAATGATTTGTATGATGATGGGGGAGGGGGAGACTGGAGGCTGGTGACTGGAGACGGCCCTCCTTCGCTTTTGGGGATTGGCAATTTTTCTTATGTAGAAAAAGCCGTGGTTGGCGGCAACTAATAAACCTATTTACCCGTGAGGACGGAACGCCTCCCCAAAAAAAAGTCGCTCCAATAAAAATCGGAGCGACGCGGTAAATCTTTTTAAAAACCAATAGGATCAATCGGGTGATCGGAATAAAAATTCCAATATTCTTTTTCAGGCTTTTGATAAGACTATTTTCCTGGCGGACGCCCTGGCGCCCTGTTGCACTTTCAGGTAATAACTTCCCGCGCCGTTTTGGGTGATATCCAGGTTGTCGCTGAAATTGCCCTGGAAGGCGCCGAGGTCGTATTCGTAGATGAGGCGGCCCAGGCTGTTGAAGACTTTGACGACGGTTTGTCCGTGGCTGGGCAGTTCAAAACTCAGTTTGAACATGCCGGCGTTGGTGTTTGGGGCCAGTTTCAGGTTTCTGAGTTCGAGTTCCTGGCTGCTTTTGACCTCCAGCCCAAATTTCCGGCGGAGTTCTTCGGCGTCCTTGCCTGACAAATCGGTGATCACCACTTTGACATTTCCGACATCCAGGCGTTCGGGTTGTGAAGGCCTGAGGATGATGGCGGGGGATTTGATATTCCAGGTCCCTTCGGAAATATTGGTGATCTTGGTGTCGCAGTAGGATTTGATGGTTTCGCCGGCCTCCGCTTTCTGGTTGTTGCGCAGGTAATTGATCCGGACAACGTCTCCCACCCGCATGGCGTCGATGGCGGTGGTGATGTCTTCCCAGTCGATGATCGTAAAACCGTTGATTCTCAGGATGACATCTCCGTCACTGAGGCCCATTTTTTCGGCGGTCGAATTCTCTACAATATCCACCATGACGCCCGTGTCGGTCGATTCTTCATGGGTGGCGCGGATGCCCAGAAAAGGCCGGTCGCACTGGTCTCTTTTTCTTTCAACAGCATCCGACCGGCGCCCGAAGGTTACGGGCAGCGAACGGCTTTTGCCTTGCCGGACCAGGTGCACGGTGGCCCGGTCGCCGGGCATGTATTTGTAAAGAATATCCACCAGGGCCTGTTCAGCTCCGGTGCGGTATTCATCGATCCCGTAAATGTAGTCGAAGGGCAGGATTCCGGCTTTTTCGGCTGCAGTTCCGCCGATGACGCTGGTCACGTAGCTGCCGTAAAAGTTTTCAAAACCCAGTTTCAGGGCCTTTTCCCTGGTCAGGCTGTTGGAATTGATACCCAGGAATGCGTATTCGCCGTCGTTCTGGTCTTTTTCGTACCTATAATTGTACTGCGAGCTGGTTTCTTTATCGGCCTTGTCGGTTTTGTAGGCGTAAGTCTCCGACCTGCTTTTGACGGGGCCGGTGAGGGTTTGCTCGCGACCGTCGCGCCGGATGGTCACTGCAATCTGTTGGCCGGGTTTTGTCAGGGGAACGGCAGTTGTGACGTCGTCCCAGTCAACGATCGGGTGGCCGTCGATGGCCAGGATCCGGTCGCCATCCTTCATGCCCATGGCCTCGGCGGCCGAATTGGAGATGACGCTGACGGTGACGCCAGGCTGTTCTTTTTCGTCTTCGCCTTCATCGTTAATGCCCAGGAAGGCGTCTTTTTTATCCTCCTTCCAGGTTTTGTTGCCGCCCAGCACGGCGTTAACCGCCATAGGCTTGCCGTTGCGGATGAGGTGGACCGTCGCTTTATCGCCGGGCCGCAGGTACCCCAGCAGGTCGGTCAGGCTTTCGGCTTCGCTGGTCCGCAGGTCGTTCAGGCCGTAGATGTAGTCAAAGGGCTGGATACCTGCGTCATGGGCGGCGCCGGAGGGCATCACCTCGCTTACATAACTGCCGTAGGGATTGTTGAAACCCAGGATTTCCGCTTTTTCTTCAGATACGCTGTTTGTCCGGATGTTGAGGTAGGCGCGCCCGTCGTCGCAATCGGCGAGTTTGGTTGCCTTTTGCGCCGCGACGCTGTTCCCCATTATCACAATGGAGAAAAGAACCATGCTGATCTTTGTGGCTTTCATACTTAATGCGTTTTACTTTCGCTACAAAAGACAAAGGATTTAAAACAGGGTTGCAGGACAATATTTTTCAGATCCGGACGATATATGGCCAGGTCCCCCTAATTTTGCACAGTTTTAACCCAATTCACCCTTGAATGAAAAAATTGACCTTTTTTTTCGTTATTATTATCAGTTCATTTGCCTGTAAAACCACACAGCCTGTGCGTCCTCAGGAATTTTACGATGAAAAATCCGCGGAATCGGTATCGAGCCTCAATATCCCGATCCAGATCGAGTTGAAGGCCCTTGAGAATATGCTGAACAAACAGCTCTCCGGGGTGATCTATGAGGACAAGGATTTTAATGACGGGGACGATATGATGTTGCGCGCCGAAAAGAGGGACAAGATCACTTTGTCCTTTTCGGGGGATACCATCCAATATAAGGTACCGCTTTCCATCTGGGTGAAATACGACGCGGGTATTGCCAAGGTGGATGCCGACGGGGCCATTGCCTTTGACTTCAATACGGTTTTTAATATCGGCAGCGATTGGAATTTAAAGACAAAAACAGACATCCGGCAATACGACTGGATTGAAAAACCTAAGATCCGGCTTGGGGTAGTCAGTCTGCCTGTTGCCAGCATTGCCAACATCCTGCTCAGGAAATTCCAGTCGACAATCACCAAGGCCATCGACGATCAGATCGCCAAAAACATGAACATGCGGGGATGGGTGGAAACGGCCTGGACCCAAATGTTCCAGCCGATTGAAGTTTCACCGGAATACAGGGCGTGGTTGCTGATCCAGCCGCAGGGTATGACCATTACGCCGCTGGTAACCAATCAGGGGCGGCTTGAGAGTTCCATCAGCGTAAAAACGAAACCCAAAATTGTGCTGGGTGCAAAACCCAAAGTCCCTGCGCCGGCTGGGTTGCCGCCTTTTCAATACGGGGCGCCCGAAACCGGCGGCTTCCAGATCCTGGTAGGGGCCGAAATCCCGTTCCCGGAGGCGGAGAGTATTGCAAAAACTTCGGTGGTCGGACAGCGGTACGATTACGGCAAACGGCATATCGTGGTGGAAGACCTCGAGTTGTACGGCCAGGGCAACAAACTGGTGGTGAATACCCGGCTTTCGGGGTCTTTCAACGGCAGCATTTACCTCACCGGCGAGCCTTCTTTCAACGAACGGCGCAACGCCATCGACGTCAAGGAACTGAAATACACCCTGGATACCCGCAATTTTTTGCTCAAAACCGCCGGATGGTTGTTGAAGAGCCAGTTTAAAAACACCCTTCAGGAAAATATGGATTTTCTGCTCGACGCCAATTTGCAGGAACTGCGCGACCAGATCCAAACCCAACTGACCAATTACAAGATCGCGGACAATATTTTCCTGAACGGCAAATTATCCGAATTCAACATCGCCAACGCTTATCTGGCCCCTGAGGCCATCCGCGTGGAAGTTCGGCTGAAAGGGGATGTGGTGATCGACCTGAAAGAACTGAACGCAAACTGAACCGCCGCCTTTCGCAAACGGTTGCTGCTCAGTCCTGACATCAACAATCATCATTCATCAATCCCATTTTTTGATTGATGAATGATGATTACATGAGTGACGATTGATGATGTTTTTCGCCTGCGCAACGACCTATCTTTCCACCACCAGGCGTTTTACCCGGAACCCTTTCTCCGTTTCCACCCGTAAGAAATACATTCCGGAAACAAGGTTTTCCACGTTGATCTCCAGCGGGTAGGCGCCCTGCGGAATTTCGCCCAATGCGGTATTGCGGATCATCCGGCCGTTGGCGTCCAGGATCTGGTAACTGACCCTGCTTTTTTGTTTCAACACGATCTCAGCCACAGCCAGGTCTTTAGCCGGATTGGGTTGAGGACCGTTGACAGATAATCCGGACGCCAGCACGCCGTATTCAATGGATTTTACTATTCCTTCTTCCAGTGGGATCTGGGCTGTGAATACCTCGATATTGCCGTCGTTTGTGCGGCCGTCGGCCCAGAACGCCCAGGCATAGGAATGGGTGGCCACTACCTGGGTGTATTCACCGATGCCGAAGCCGCCGTTCTTTTCGCCGATCCTATTGAAGTCGGCGGATTGGGCGTTCACCGCAAAATCGGTTTCGAAGGTTTCACCGCCGTCTTTGGAAATCGCCATGAAATAATCGGCGGATTGGTTTAGGTTTTGGCGCATATCGTACCAGGCGGCAATGACTGCGCCCTCGTTGTTGACGTATAAGGTTGGATGGAATTGATTGGCGCCTGAATTGCCGTCCTGATTCAGGATACGGGGGGCCGACCAGTTGACCCCGCCGTCGGCGGACGAACTGATCCATATTTCGGTGGTCAGGGAATCGGGGATAGCGCCCGTCCAGACGAGGTGAATTTTGCCGTCGTCGTCGCTGCCGGACTTGTCAACCCGCAACTGCGGTGAGGGGTACATCCTCGAGGGGTCGATGCCGGTAATGCAGGGATCTGCTCCTTCCTGCAGGAAACAGGGCAGGTAAAAATCTGCTATTTTCACCGGGTTGCTGAACGTTTCACCACCGTCTGCAGATTGGGTATAATAAAGCGAAGGAGCGGAAATGGTATCCCTGATCCCGGCAAAAGCCAGGTGGACCACGCCGTTATTGTCCACGTCGATCGTAGTAAACTGGACCAAAACCAGCGAATCTGTTGCGATTCGGACGGGGTCTGTTGAAAAGTTGGGCTGCCCGGCCTCAAGGCGCTTGACCAGGATGGCGTAAGTCGTATCGGTCAGGTTGATTTCGGCATAGGCGGCATAGATATTGCCCTGGTGGGCAGAAGCCGGGTTGATGTCTGCAGCGAGCCACTCTTTATCGACAAACCTGCCGGACTCGAGGCCTTCCAGATCGCCCTCATCCAGTGTGACCGGGCTGCGCACCCAGGTAACCCCGCCGTCCGCAGAGCTGGCCCATTCCAGCGCGATCTTCAACTCCAGCCCTTCAAAATAAAGCAGGAGCCAGGAGAGATAAGCCTTGCCTGTTTGGTCAAATACAATGATCGGGTCGCCGCCGCCCAGGACAAAAGACGTACCCGACAGGTGGGCCGAAGCGTCAAAGTCGCTTTGTTGCCAGGTTTGGCCAAAATCTTTGGTATAATAAACCGGAAAAGCCAGCGCAGGGCCCAAAATTCCACCTTCTTCGTAACGCATGACGCCGACGATGATGTTGTTGGAATCCACCGGGTTGAGGGCCGCGTGGATCTCCGACTCGGGGTCTTCCGACCCGGTGAGGTTGGTTTCTTCACCGCTCCCTCTGAATTGGACGGGCAGGTCATTTTTACCGGACGGATTCCGGGAGATCAGGGATTGCAGCAATTCAGGTTGTTCGAGCAACTCCGGTTCGACGGAGAGTTTGTTGTGCAAGGTCTTCCGGGCCAGTTCGTACAACCGGTTTTTGGTCATGGTTTGCTGGGCGATCACCGGGAGGGCGCAAGCTGTCAAAAGCAGCAACAAAATGGTTTTGGGAAAATTGTGCATGGTTTTTTTGGATTAAGCGATTGGCAAAAAATTAGTATTTCGGGCGCCGAAGGTAAAGCAAATCGCCGAAAAATCACCCCAAAATCCTGGTTTTTGTCTGCCGGAAGAAATTAAAATCCACATTCCTGGATATTTTTTTCAAGGCTAAAGAGCTGGAGCCCTGGTGATGGGGAGAGGGGGAGAAGGCGCCCCGTTTCGCCCTATCACCTGTTCTCGTCCTCTTCTGTCAAAAGGCAAAATGTCCGGTAGCATGAATTAAAATCCCGATTTTTTTACCTTTGGATTTCGACAAACCAGGAAGACCATGATTGCTAAAATCAGACCCAATATTGTGGTGTTGGATGGATTCACTACAAACCCCGGCGACCTGAGCTGGGATGGCCTCCGGGGCCTGGGCGACCTTGCAGTATATGA
Source organism: uncultured Lewinella sp. (assembly GCA_964558465.1). Classification (GTDB taxonomy): domain Bacteria; phylum Bacteroidota; class Bacteroidia; order Chitinophagales; family Saprospiraceae; genus JACJYC01. The sequence continues at coordinate 20,944 of CAZLEF010000036.1, forward strand.
CCGCACACCGCGGGAAAAGGTGATTGAAAGGTCCAAAGAGGCAACATTTCTGTTAGTGAACAAAGTAAACCTGGACGCTGAAATCCTGGCCGGACTGCCGGCCCTGAAATGCATTTGTGTGCTGGCTACAGGATACAACAATATTGATGTTGTAACCGCGAAGCAGCGCGGAATAGTGGTATGCAACGCCAGAGGCTATAGTTCCGCCTCGGTGGCGCAACATGTTTTTGCCATGATCCTGGCGATGGTCAACCGGGTAGCCGAACACGATGCCAGCGTACGGAGGGGGGAATGGCCCGAACGTCAGGATTTCTCCTACACCCTGGGCCCCGTTATGGAACTGTCGGGCAAAACACTGGGGATATATGGCCTTGGGCAGATCGGAGGCCAGGTGGCGATGATTGGCAGGGCGTTCGGAATGAATATCATCGCTCACCATAAACACCCTGAACGGGATGCCCGGGAAGGCGTTCGTTTTGTTGACCTGGATACGCTTTTCCGGGATAGCGATTTCCTGACCCTTCACGCGCCGCTTACAGCGGAAAATCAGGGTTTGATCAATACGAACCGTCTTTCGCAGATGAAACGGTCCGCTTATCTGGTCAATACCAGCAGGGGAGGGTTGATCAATGAGGCGGATCTCCGTCAGGCGCTTTTGTCCGGGCAAATTGCGGGCGCCGCGCTGGATGTGCTGTCCAAAGAACCGCCTGCTCCGGATCATCCGTTGCTGGGCCTTAAAAATTGCCTGATCACCCCGCACAATGCCTGGGCCAGCAAGGAAGCCAGGGGCCGCTTGCTGGAGGAAACCATTAAAAATGTGGGGGCTTTTCTGGCAGGGAAACCTCGAAATGAGGTGTGACTTCGGCTCCGCTCAGTCACCCTCGTCACCTGTCAGAAAGGTGGCTGAGGGGAGTCGAAGCCACCGTCGTCATCTGTCAGAAAGGTGGCTGAGCGGAGTCGAAGCCACCGTCGTCACCTGTCAGAAAGGTGGCTGAGCGGAGTCGAAGCCACCGTCGACTCCAAATCTGAAAAAATTAATTTTCCTTGCGGGCTTCCAGGGCTTCGCGCAAACTCGGCCTGGCTCTGAGGAGTTCTTCCCGGGTCACCCCGGATTGCCGGACCTGTTGCAGGGTCTGGGTGAAACGGGTAGTGCCCGAAGCTGCTTCGAGTTTGATGGCGAGGGCCCTGGGATTATCCGGATCCCTTGACAAGACCTGGTTGGCAGCCTCCGCCGCTTTTCGGTTGTCGCCCAGATTAAGGTCGGCTTCCGCTTTTTCAAGCAGGGCATTGGTGTCTGAAGGCCGTTCTGTCAGCGCGGTTACGGCCTTGACTCTTCGTGTTTTTTGTTCCTCCCGTTTTTTCTCCAGTTCGAAGACCCTTTTCTCGATCGCGCCGGCGGGTATCCTTGTTTTTGGGGCCTGGATGGAATCCCGGGTTCCGGATTTATCCAGATTCTCCGACTCGACCACCAGGGTTTTTACCCGTTCGATGTCCTTTTCTGCGCGGTCCACCAGGTCCATTTTCAAGAGGATGCCGGCCCGGTTGAGCAGGGCTTCGGCGTTGGTCGGTTTGTTTTCGATCTGGCGGCTCAGGTCGGCGATGGCTTCCGGAAAATTGCCTTTTGTATAATTGATCATCGCGCGGTTGTTCAGGGCAAGCCAGTAGTTGGGGTGTTCATCCAGTACCTGGTCCAGCGAGGATTCGGCTTTTTCGGCCTGGCCCATTTTCCAGTAGCTGTCGGCCAGGGTCATTCCCCATAAAAGGGAGGCGGAAGAGTCCTGAACTTCAGCGGAGGACAGAATTTCAACGGCTTTTTGATCGTCGCCGGTTTCATGGGCGATCACGCCGAGCAACAGGGTTGAAAGCATGTCTTCTATTCGCCGGGTCAGGGTACCCTGGGTAGTAATGCTGGTAAAGGAAGTGATCGTATCGACCACCACGCCTTCCGTGGTAATGCTGGAAGAAGCGGAGACGCTGCCAACGCCTTCGTCATCCCTGATCACGAGTTGGTTGAAATCGAAATTCCCTGAACCTTTAATGAATTTGAACCGGGTTTCGGTAATGAAGGTATCCGAGCCTTTTTTTTCGGTCGTTCCCCAGATCACGAGGTCCGACATACAACCCTTGGCAAGGGTATCCGCCTCTTCGCTGGACTCCGGAAATTGTTTGAAACTTTCAATATTTGCCGGGTTTTCAACAACGGCCTTGATGTCGAATCTTCTGTTGAAGTCGGTGAGTCGCCGTTTGATCTGGGAATGCGTAACGGTGGCAGTCAGTTCCGGATCCACCGGTTCGAATGGTAAAACAAGGACTTTGAAAACGGAGCCGGACCCAAAATCAGGGCAAAATCCGGTTTCTGTTCCCGCTTCTCCTCCCCGGAGAAAGATAAACCAGACCGCTGCTGCCAAAACAAGAACTGCGCCTGCGCCAATCCAGATCAAGGACTTTTTTCTGGAAGTTGCGGCAATCTCCTCCGGAGATTCCAACTGGTTCAGGAGCCGGATCAGTTGATTGGTGATCTGGTTGTAGGAGAGCTTGATATTTTCCTGGCTGACAATCCCGAGCGATTCGTCCTTTTGGACTTTTTCAAACTGCGACTTGATCTGAAGCGCCAGATTGGACAATTCCCTGAAAGCGCCCTTTTTGCCTTCCAGGAAGGTATTCATCGTGTCGATGGCGGATTCCAGTTCCGCCTTTGCAATCAGTTGCCTGATTTTGGCAATCAATTCAGTTTCGGGGAGCATTGTCGCTTTTGAATGATCATTTAAAGGGCTAATATATAAAATTCTGCGTTCAGGCCCAAATTTTGTTTTATCCGGCAGAGAAAACGGGGGTTTGCAGCCCTAATCTTTTAATAATTCTTCTGCTGTAAAACTTCCATTAGGCGGTACAATTTTCCTCAACTCCGTCACCTGTCCGGGTTTGATATCCTGCCGACCGTCGCCAAAAGCATTTTGTACAAAATTGAGAATTGCCGCGATTTCGGCGTCTGACAGGTCCGGATTTCCGGCCAGCCCGGGCATTCCGGCGTTAAACTCGTACCGTTTGCCGTTGATGACAATCGGCCCGGTCAGTCCATACAATGCAATGCGAACCAGGTTATCGCTTTTGCCCAGGACATAATCCGACCGGTCGAGCGGCGGCGCCAGCGGAGGGATTCCCTCACCGTTCATGCCGTGGCAGCCGCTGCAATGTTGCCGGTACAGGATCAACCCTTGCGTGAGGTTGTCTTTGCCGGTTGGCAACGTTTGTTCTGCGGGCATTTCTTTTTTGTCTGAAATTTTTTTCAGCATTGTGGCCAGGGGGGCGGACTGCAACTGAGGGGTGTTCATCCCCGCCAATAATTTTTTTTCCAGGCCGGCAATTCCGCTGACGACGGCTTCTGCCAGAACCGAATCCCGGGGATGTTTTTGGACAAGGGTATAAAGCGCCGGAAATGCCTGTTCAGGGAGTTTAGCTGAAATTTTGCTGATGGAATGGGCGGCATGCCAGCAGACCAATGGACTTTCATCACCCGACAATTTCTCCAGAAGCGGGAAAATATCCGGTCCGGGTTCTGTCAAACCAGCCATTCGGGCCACGGTAGCCCGCACCTGTTCATCCGGGCTTTGGGCGGCAGCAATCAGGGTCTCCAAGTCGAGCGCCCCAAGGCCTTCCAGCGCCCATAAAGCTAGTATTTGACCCAGCGGCCGCTCGGTTTGCCGGGCCCTGGATTTGAGGTTGGCGGGCAAAATGCCGTTAAATACCAACATTTCCCGGGCTTTTTCCCGCACCCAGGCATTTTCATGGTCAAAAAGATCCACCCATTCCCCGGGAGTCGCATTCGCCAGACGGGGCAGTTTTACCGGCGGTTTGGTCTTGGATAACACCTTTAGGATCCGACCCTGACCATGGATCGAATCCAGCCCTCTCCGGAGGATCTGCTCCCGCAAATAGGCGGTCATATAGGTTTTATGCTGGATAATGCCGTGGTGAAAATCGACGATGTACATGGCGCCGTCCGGCCCTGTGAAGAGGTTCACGGGCCGGAACGCTTCGTCGGTTGAGGCGAGGAATTCTTTGTCTTGCCAGGCTTGCCGGGCGCTGATCCTGCCCAGGTTTTCCGAAAGGATATTGCGTTTGATCAGATTGGCCTCAGGGGCGCAAACAAAGGCGTTTTGATCGTATTCCTCCGGGAATTGCCCGCCCCGGTACACCAACGGACCGCAGGCGGAGGTGAAGTTCACCACCTTTCCGGTTGAATCCAGCGCGCCGGGTTGGTATCCCCGGTTGATGGCGGAAGCATGTAAAGGATAAAGCCTTTGATCCCGGGTCAGTTGGACGCCGGCGCCGTATTCGGGCCGGTAGCCGGGATGATGGGATAGTACATTGGGTAAGGTAAAATCGCCGGCCAGTTGGTTGGAATTATCATTGTAGTAAAGCCGCCCCAGGTTGTCGTTGGAGATGCCCCATTGCCCGCGAAAGAGGGTAGGCTCCCTGATCCATTGCCCGTTTTTCCGCCGGTAGCGGAATTGTCCTTTGGCGCAGTAGATCCAGTTGTCCAGGTTGTACAGCAGTCCATTGGGTTGGTGTTCTACATTGCCGCCAACGGCAAATACAGAATCCACCAGGGTCCTTATACCAGGTTGATCGTTGTTGATTTCGACAAACCAGAGATTGGGCGGCTCGGCGTACAAAAGTCCGTTGTACACCAGGGCAAGGGCGCGGGGCAAAACCAGGCTGTCCAGGAAAACCCTGGAATGGTCCATTCGCCCGTTTCCATCTTCGTCTTTAAGGATCAGGATACGGCCGGTGGGTGCATCCTCACCGTCTCCGGCCAGATTGGGCATATACCCCGGCATTTCGACGACCCATAACCTGCCGCCTTCATCAAAAGCCATTGAAACAGGCGATTGGATCAGTGGTTCGGACGCAACAACCGATAATTGAAAACCGGATTCGAGACTGTACCGGCTCAAATCAATCTCCGGTTCGTTTGGTTTGTCCGTGCAACCGAAATGGACCAGGATAACATAAACTGCAAAAAAATACCGGAAGTGGGTTCCCATTACTGAAAAATTTTTTACTTTCGGCCAGTTTGTAACCTGCCGGGGTAAAGGTACGCCGGCAAACAGGGCCTGCAAAGTACGTCGCTATTCTGACAAGAACCAAAATCAAAGATTCTTATCGTGAGTACCAGAAGAAAATTTATCCACCACGCTTTTGGCGCGGCAGCTGCCTTCACCCTGGCGCCGGCGCCTTTTTTCGCCCAGGGGTCGCCCGGTAAAAAAATAACGGTTGCCGTTATGGGGGTCCGGAGCCGGGGTTTAGCCCTGGCCACTAATTTTGCCCAATTGCCCGACACCGAGGTGGTCTATATCTGTGATGTGGACCAGGAATACCTGGACCGGGGGCTGGCCGAAGTGGAAAAAATACAGAAGCGCCGACCCAAGGGGGAAAAAGATATACGCAAAATTTTGGAAGACAAATCCGTCGACGCCATTGCCATAGCGGCCCCCGATCACTGGCATGCTCCTGCGGCTATTATGGGCGTTCAGGCCGGCAAACATGTTTATGTGGAGAAACCCTGCAGTCATAACCCCAAAGAGGGGGAAATGCTGGTGGAGGCTGAAAAAAAATACGGCCGGGTTATCCAGATGGGCAACCAGCGCCGCTCCTGGGACAAGGTCATGGAAGGGATCGGCGAACTGCGGGCCGGCGTGATCGGCAAAGTCTATTTTGCCAAGGGCTGGTACACCAACAACCGGGCCTCCATAGGTTTTGGAAAAGAAACTCCGGTACCTGCCAAACTGGACTGGAACCTCTGGCAGGGCCCTGCCCCCCGAACCGCCTACCACGACAATTACCATCCCTACGAGTGGCATTGGTTCAGACGCTGGGGAACCGGGGAAGCGCTGAACAACGGAACCCACGAGATCGACGTAATCCGCTGGGGCCTCGGCGCCGATTACCCTTCAACGGTAGTAGCAACCGGCGGTCGTTATCATTTCAGGGATGACTGGCAGTTTCCGGACACCCTGGTGGTCAATTACCAGTTTGATAACGGGGCAACCGCCTCCTGGGAAAGCCGCTCCTGCAACCCGTACCTGATCGAAGGCGACAGCCGCGGCAATATTTTTTACGGAGACAAAGGCACAATGGTCATCACCGGCAACAGTTATTCCATTTACGACAATAACATGAGGCCCAAACTGATCAAATCCGTAAAACAGGAAAGGGCGAACGCCGAAGCGGTGTCCAACAATACCATGAGCCCCGACGCCCTGCTCGATGCCGTTCATATCCAGAATTTCCTGGATGCGATCCGAGATGGAAAACCGGTGCACAGCCCCATCCGTGAAGGCCATAAAAGCGTTCTGATGTGCCAGTTGGCCAATATTTCCTGGTTTACGGGCCGCCAGTTGCATATCGACCCCAGAAACGGTCATGTCATCGGCGATCCGGAAGCGATGAGCCATTGGTCGAGGGAATATGAACCCGGCTGGGCGCCGTTTGTTTGAACACTCAACAACATCTGACTAAAATGAAGGGATTTTTTCTGGCAGGCCTTGCAACCCTGATGATGGCCGCGTTTAAATGCGACGAATTACCGCAGGCTCCGACTTCTGCCCAGGCAGAAGGCGACGGGCCAGCCAAACGCGACCTGCGCATGGCATTCAGGCGTGCAGGGGCGGTGGGTGTTGTTTACAGTACTGCAGAACCTGCCTTGATCGCGCAATACGAGGCGCTGATCGATTCCTTCAAAGTCTCCATGGAAGGGCGATTGCCGGTTGTCAGCATACCGGATGACGCTCTTACGCCGCAACAGGCACGGCAGTTCCCGCTGATCCTGATGGGCAGAAATTTTAAGTCTGCTATCCTCGATACCCTGCTGGCCCGGCTTCCATTGAGACTGCGCGCCGCCGAATGGGCGTTTGACGGAAAAATTTACCGGTCTCCCGGCGTGAGTTTTAAATTGAACCAATACCCTAATCCGCTGAACGACAGCATGCCTGTTACCGTATTTACAGGGAATTCAGGAGAGGCCCTCGTCAGCTTGTTAAAAATGCAACAGACCGGCGGAGGTTTCAGCCTCTTTTTCGGCGGCTGGGGTTATGAGATCTATGACAAAGGCGAGGTGATCGGGATGGGCGAATTTCAGGACAGGAACTGGGCGATCGACCGGACCAGCCAGCGGGATTTCTCCCATCTCAGGGATACCATTGCCAGGTCCAGCCATTTTTCTTTTGTGAACTGCGGCGCCGGGCTTCCTGCAGATGAACTGGAAAAACTCAAATCCGCCTGTGAACAGAACATCGAAAGGATCCGGATCTTCACCAATGGCATAACCCCGCTGCCGCATATCAAATATTACCTTTACGGTTCAGCGGAGGACAAAGGCCTTCGGCTCAGGGATATGCGTCCGGCGCAGGCAAATGTAAAGGAGAACGAAGTTTATGTCGTCGCCGGCCCGCCATTTAACGGCCATCATCTGGCCCCTGAAAACTACCTGGCGCTGAACGCCTGGCTGGGGCCGCCTTCCAAACGCTTTCTGGAAGAAGGCCTTGCGATCCATTTTACCGGTGGGTGGCACGAGAAAGGTTACGAGTACTGGGCTCAGCGGCTTTTTCAGTCCGGCAACCTGCCGGCTGTGACAGAAATGCTGAATGACGAAGAATTTCAGCGGGAATCGCCGTTGGTGATGGGCTGTGCGGCAGCCTCCTTTACCGCCTATTTGCTGAATGCCTGGGGCAAGAAAATGCTCCTGGAGCAGTATAAAGCCTGGAAAGACCTATCAAAACAGGAGATCGCGGGCCTTCAATCCGGCTGGAGCGCCTGGCTGGCTGGAAAATCAAAGGCCGCCCCTCAGGTGTATTCTACAAAGCTGGCGTCGCTCAAAGGATTCAATTTTGCACACGAAGGTTATCAGGTCTTTAACGGGTATGGGTCCCGCCTGGCAGAGGCCTCGCTGCATAAATTGCGCAGCCTTGGCGCCAATACGGTTGCCCTGGTGCCCTATGGATTCATGCGGGATCCCGACAAACCCGGTTTTATCGGAGTGGATCACGGGGCCGGCGGAGAAAACGATGAGTCCGTTGTTCAATCAGCCTATTATGCCAGGCAAAAAGGGCTGACAACGGTTTTGAAACCGCAGATCTGGGTTTCCAGGGGGTGGCCGGGCGATGTGCAGATGACCCATGAAGCCGACTGGAAACTGTTTTTCGATTATTATTACCGGTGGATCCGGCATTACGCTTTAATGGCCGAAATGGAACAGATGGATGTCTTTTGCCTGGGTGTAGAATTTGCAAAAGCAACCCTCAGTCATCCGGAAGAATGGAAAGCCATCATCCGAAAGATCAGGGGAATTTATTCCGGCCCGCTGACCTATGCCGCCAATTGGGGCGAGGAGTTTGAAAAACTCACTTTTTGGGGCGAACTGGATTATATCGGTCTGGATTGTTACTACCCGCTCAGCGAAAAAGAAATGCCTGAAAAAAGTGAACTGGTAACGGCCTTCGCCAACGTCCTTCAAAAGGTGGAGAAAATAAGCCGGCAATACAATAAACCAATTATTTTCACGGAAATCGGTTTTCGAAGCGTGGCTACCCCCTGGCGGAACCCCCATGCCGAACGGGACGGCCGCCCGCTGGATGAACATGCCCAAAACCTTTGTTACGAGGTCGTTTTTGAAGGCCTTCGCGCCAAACCCTGGGTGGCCGGCGTACTTTGGTGGAAGTGGCCGAGTTACCTCGATCACAACGGGGATGACGGGGGGTGTTTTACGCCGAACAATAAGGTGGCAGAGGTGGCTTTGAAAAAATGGTTTGCGAGCCGGGAGGATTTTTAGGCGTTTTGAAAAAACGATTATTTCAGATAAGGTAATTTAATATTGCTTTCGTTTACATCATAAGGCTCGCATGTCCCTGCGAAGGAACAACAGCCAAATGCGATTTTCATTGTGTTATTTTTTTAAAGTGGTCAATAATTCATTTAGTTCGTTCAAGGTCATTGTGAAACCTTCTTTGAAACCCATTTCAATCATTTTTTCCATACGTTCAAGCGATTCATTGTAAATGGTAATACTTACCTTGGTTATTCCATTTTGTTCAGTAAAATTCAAATCCCAATTTGAACCTGGTAAATGGGGGTTTTCGTCTTTATCTGCAAAAACGCTTAAATATTTGAAATTGGTTTTTGGACTTATGGAAGTATAGTCTTGAATTTGCCAACTTTCATGTCCTTCAGGGCTAACCATCGCATAAAATCTTCTTCCACCCACTTTGAAGTTCATAAACTTTGTTTTTGAAGTCCAAGGCTTAGGCGCCCACCATTGGTCAAGGATTTCTTGTTTAGTAAATGCATCCCAAACAAGTGGAAGTTCTGCATTAAATTCCCGGGTTACAAAAACCGAGTTGGTTGATTTATCAACCGTAAAGTCAAATTGTAAATTGTTCATTTTTTATTTTTTTTAATAGTTGATAATAAATTGTCTAATTGATTGAATCGAGTTTCCCAAATCTTTCGGAACTGTTCCAGCCATTTGTCAATTTCTTTCATTTTGTCAATTTCAAGAGCGTAGTAAATTTCTCTGCCTTGATGTTCTTGTTTTACCAGTTCGCACTCTGCCAGGATGCGCAGGTGTTTTGAAACTGCTTGCCGTGTTGTATCAAAGTGTTCGGCAATGGCATTAGGTGTCATTGCCTGTAAAGCAATTAAGGCGATAATGGCTCGTCTTGTTGGGTCCGCAACTGCTTGAAAAATGTCTCTGCGCATTTTCTGATTTTTTAATGAAACCAATCGGTTGCAAATATACGTGCAACTATTCGGTTTCGCAAATTTATTTTAAAATTTTTTTAAGGAAATGTTGGGAAGTTTGAAGTCGCAGGGTGTCGCTGTAGCATGACCGCTAACTTATAGCTGTACATCCGCCGCCATCGGAAAAACTTCGCCCCATCCACAGCCCTTTAAAAGGCGGTGGATGTACGAAGTTGAACGTTTACCCGCCCGGACTCGGGCTGGGAGCCGCTTTACCCGATGCAATTATGGGCATCGCATCCAACTCCTTGATCTAAAGGCATAAAACTAAGTGCAAAATACACTTGTTGCGGCTGAAAAGAAAGCTTTTGGACTCAACCGAATGAAAAAGAACGTCATACATCAATGATTTATCCATGAATGGGCTGCGTCAGGCAAAAACTTTTCCTGCCGGGAATATTCCCCGGAATTAAAAATACAACATCATAAGGCTTGAGGCAATGGATGAGTATGCGGCGGGGCCCGTTGCCTTGCTACTCTGTACATTGCGACCTTCTCTTGGAAGGTCAAGTTTTAACCATTTGGAGTGGTACACTTTTCGTGCAAATTGCTGGTACACTTTTCGGGTTCTTCCTCAAATTTGGTGATTCTGGTTTTTATTTTTGGCAGTGTAAAACGAAAAACTGTTAAGAATAGAGCATTTCCAGAGGTTCCAGGGCAAATATTATTTCAGCTAAGTTGACTATCACCTAAATTGACGAAGAACCGTGATTAGTGACAACCGACCTGTACTGACGAACAGAAACTGTATAAGAGGCGCGAAAGACTGTCGAGGTAGCACGACCTGTCCCGACTCGTCGGGAACATACCGAAAACAGGGCCAAAGCGCTTGGCAGACCGAATAGCGGAGATCAAACAAGTACAACGCGGCTGGTTGAATTATTTTAAGTATGCAAATATTTACGGCAAGCTGCGGGACTTGGACGGATGGCTTCGGAATCGGTTAAGATACTGCATTTGGTCCCGAAAGCTTTCGGGAGAAGAAGCCGGAACGCAAACGCAAGAACCTGATTCAGCTCGGAGTTGAACAGGGAATGGCGTATGCATGGAGTCGCACACGTAAAGGAGGCTGGGCGATCGCTCAAAGCCCGATACTGGGCACAACCATCACGCTAAAGGCACTGAAACGTCGGGGGTATGAATCTATGCTCGACTACTACTTGGGAATTACCCACACTTCATGAACCGCCGTATACGAGGCCCGTACGTACGGTGGTGTGAGAGGGCTGAGGCGGTGGAGACATCCGCCGCCTCACTCTACTCGATTCGCTTCTCGCCTTTCTTATTTATTTGATTTTCTCATCCCACCCAAATCAATAATCTTTTTGAAAAATTCATATTCACTTTCCTCTGAATCGAATCTGTTTATTGAAATATAACAACTATCTCCTAAATCAGGTATAAGCGGTTTAATCCAAATTATAAATGTATCACCAGCATTAACATTGGTTTCGTCAAAACATTTCCCGTGATGCAAGTTAAGTAAATTGGAGTTAGATGAAAGACGAGAAATGCTAATTGTATTTGATTTACCATTGACCTTATGAGGTGTATCTCTTGTAAATCCTATATAAGAATTGTAACATGGAAAGAGTCCGCCTTTTTTATCCTTTTCCTTGTTTATTGCCCCCCAATATTTAGCATTTGTTCCTCTGAACATCATTGTAATGTTTTTATATTTGTTGTTTGGAATTGAAAACTTATAAAATATAAAAGTTTCACCTTCAATATCAACAGGTTTGTTTTCAGAAGAATAAAAATTTAATTCTTCAGGTACATCATTTAAATAAATGTCTTCAAAATCATCAACATGTTCACGAGCATATTTAGCAACATAGACACCTGGAGAGGCCTTAAATAAATTCGAAAACCTTATCCCTCCTTTGAAGTAATTTTCGATTAGCAAGTCATTGTCTGAAAAAATTTGTTTTTCTCCAAGCATATCCACCATTCCACTTTTTTTAAGAGATAAATTCACATTAAAAATAGAACTTCCATATTGGAGTGCTGCTGAAAGCAAATATGATGTATCAGTTTGAGTTATTATTTTCGGTTCCTGAATTTGATGTTGAAATGAGCTTGAGTTTTTTCCTGAGAAAAAATAGAAGTTAAGGTCAGAGTGGGTTGTTATTATTTTAAATTTCCCTTCATTTGTTGACAGTGCATTTACAAAGAAAATAGTGTAATCGATAATACTTTTCTCTGAATTTAGTAGTAATTTATGGTCTTTATTGAATTCATGAATTACTTTAGAATTTCCTATTAATAAATGAGAACTATTAGGGGTGTTCAAGAGGTCATATATTAACACAGTATCTCCAATTACACCAATATATTCAACTAATTTGCAGTTTTTATAAAACGATAACTCTTTGTATCTTATCTTATATATTTCAGGAATTGGGAAGTTATTTATTCTAAGTTTATCCTTTAGTAAATTAGAATAATAATTTATTTTATCAGACTCGATAATTATTTCAAACCAATCACCATTAAGCAACGAACTTGGTATTTTTGATTCGGGCTTGCCTATTTGAGATAAAGCTTGAAATTGTATTGAAAAAAGTAGAAGCACAAAAAATGAATTTGGAAGATAATTGCTTTTCATTTTATTTTATTTTTTTGATGGAAGCGAACGTTACGCTTCCCGAATGAGCGACGCTTAGGAGGCATTTTTGGGAAGCGATTGTTAGCATTCATATATTACCACGATTCCAATATGTATTTCATCTCATCGTTTTCGGGCATCAAGTATTTAAACATATTAAATTCTGGATGAACAACTTGCTTAGCAGTAATGAACAAATGTTGTGCAAAAAGCATATAGCCGTTTCGTGATTCATTATTAAAATGATAGTTAGCCATTTTCTGGCTTCCTAATATAGGATAAGGGAACGCGCTCCTCCCACCCTCTCCCTCTACCAAATTATCTGCATACAGAAAGATTCCATCCTCTATGCTTAAAATAAAATTGTGTCTATTTCGCAATTCAACACCTTCATACATTTCAATAAATTCATCTACAAGGTTGTCAATATTAAAGCATAATTTTTCGCAAATTAGAAACGATATTGGCATGTGTGTGATTTTTGCCTTCGCATCAAATTCATCAATTCGGGTTCGACCAATACCTCTTACCGAAACATTGTCAAGACTTTCTCTAATTGCCTTGTTTTTACTAAGCTTAATTAGCGAATCTTTGAGTTCAGTTTTACTCAATTTTGATTTCACCTCTCCAATTCCAATTAATGTTTCCGCAGGAAAGAAATTTTGATGTTCTTTTGATTTTAAAATTGGAGTATTTGTTCGGTCATAGAGCACAATGTCACACTGAGTTGAAATTGCACCCGAAGGATTAATTACAAATCCAGAACCAATACTTATTGAGTCAGGCAAAATGAAACGAAGTAAGTTTTTACATGAATTTTCTCGATAAATTCCATATTCTCCAGGGTGAACAAGTTTTTTTTCTTCTTCGAGCCAATACAAAGTTTTACTTGACTCCTTAAAATCGAATTCAAATTCATTAATTTGTTGGTCGAAGATCGCCTTGAAAACCGTATTCATTGTTATTAGAATTGATGCTAACTACGGTGCTGCCGCACCTGACGACTATACATAAACACGAACTTCTCTTTTACCCCATATTTCCAGGGCATTGCCGCACTTCATATTAATGAATAGTCGTCAGGTACGTGTATTTCGTCATTAACAACATCGCCCCTGCCTTCAGAAAAAACTGAAAACAAGGGCGATTATCCATTAACAGAGGTTAGCATACCTGATTTTGAATTGGCTTGGCCAAATATATACTGTTTTGAGGGCAAATGCAAGTCTTTTTGCCTGTTCAGGTAAATTTTTTGTCTTCCCTCAATTTTTAAAAGTCTAAGCTTTCAATCGGGCTTTCGATTTTTGACCATCCTTTGTGTGTAATCCCCCGGTATTTGAAGTTTGGCCCTTCAAATCCATATCCAGTCCAAGACAAAACCCAATCGGCAAAACCTTCGAATTTACCCCCCACCCAGCCATTTCCGGTTCCGGAACAAAAGCCCCAAATCCTGGGACGTTTTGTAATTTTTTGCGTACAAAAAATCGAGGCGCCGGATATTGGCCGGCGTGATGCCCTCCGGATACCACGCGGAAGCGGGGGAAATGACCCCCGGCCGGAGCGCGGGGAGCGCCCGCCCCTCGTGGAATGCGCCGTAACCTACCCAGGTTTTTTGGCCCAGCAATACCTGCCAGGCCTGAACCAGCAATCCGGCGCGGTTGCGCACCCATATCCATTGGACCGGAAAGGTCAACAGCAGGAGGGCGGCCGCGCAGAGGTCAAACACCCGTTTGTTGCGGCGGTTTTCCGGAAGGGCAATGGAAAATTGGGTGTCCGGGGTGTACAATTCCCCGGCGGTATTGCGGGAACTGCTGCCGACAATGCTGTCGCTACCGGCGGCGATCATCCGGTAATGGACGGCAGGACCCAGCTTTTCCATCCAGGAGATGATCTCTTTGTTGGGAATGTCTTTTTCACAAAAAATGATCTCCCGGATACCAAAAACCCGCACCCATTTGTCCAGTTCCGCTACCGGGCCCAGGTACGCTTCCTCCGGCCCGGTGGATGGGTCGCCGATCCGGCCAGTGTACCGTTTTCGGGCGCCGACCTCCTGCAGTAATCGGAGCGTTCGTTCGCTTTCCCCCTTGCCGCCGGCTATGGCCAGGGCTGGTAACGGTTCGCTGCTGAAGTTGAGGTTGCCAAAACGGAAAAAATGGAGCAGCGCCCGGATCCCCGCCATGCTCGCCAGCGCCCAGGCGGCGCCCAGCAGGATCAGCGCCCTCGACGACCGGTATTCGGTGTTCAGAAACCCATAAACCGCTGCCGAAAGGACCGTTCCGACCAGGATGCCCCGCACGACCTTGCGGACCCCACCCCCCCGGTCGTACCCGCCACTGAAAAATACCGCCACCAGCCAGATCAGGATATACAGCGGGAAATTGAAGTACACGACGAGCGGGCTGTAATAGTCCGGATCGCGAAAATGGTAACTTGCCCAAAAATTTTTCAGCCAGACCAGCCCTCCGAAAAGCAGCAGGGCATCCAGGATGGGCAGGTAGGCGCGCTGCAGGAGGTTGGCCATGACGGTCACCCCCGCCCGGAAATAAATGGCGGTTTGCAACATCAGGACAAACAACCGCGCTTTTTCGCCCCGGAAATGTTTCCGGGCAAAAATGATCATCGCCTGGTAAAAGATGCGGACGTAGTTGAGGCTGCCTTTTTTGGTGCTTTCCCCTTTGTAATGAATGATGGCGGTCTCCGGGAAATAATAATTTTTAAATCCGGATTGGATCAGGCGGTAAGACAAGTCGATATCCTCGCCGTACATAAAAAAGGCTTCATCCAGCAGTCCCGTTTTTTCCAGCGCCGATCTGCGCATGAACATGAATGCGCCGGAAAGGACTTCGATGGGATGGGTCTTATTTTCAGAGAGGCGCCCCAGGTAATAGTGGTTGAATAATTCTGAATGCGGAAAAAGGGCAGAGAGCCCCGTTGTTTTACAAAAAGCAACCCAGGGCGACGGGAACCCTCTTTTCGATTCCGGCAGGAATTGCCCCGACCCGTCGATCATTTTTACCCCCAGTCCCCCGGCTTCAGGGTGGGTATCCAAGAATTCAATACAGCGTACAAGCGTATCTTCTGCGATCAGGGTATCCGGATTGAGGAGCAAGACGTACTCGCCTGCAGATTCCAGGATACCCTGGTTATTGGCTTTTGCAAAACCCGGGTTGCCGGCATTGCTGATCAGCCGGACCTCCGGGAATTTGGCTTCCACCATTTGGACCGATCCGTCAGCGGAGTTGTTGTCAATCACCCAAACTTCAGCATCCAGACCTTCCGAAGCCTTGCGAACGGAGATCAGGGCCTGTTCCAGGAAGTATTTGACGTTGTAGCTGACAATTATGACGGAGAGCTTCATCCGGTGCAGGAAAGGTTTATAGAGCAAAAATGCGGTTTTAATGGCATTTGCACACAGGAAAGTTGAAAAACCTGTAAATTAGGGCTCTTTCAGGACGTGCAAAAAACAATTTCCCCACGCGGTGGCGCATAGTCGTCAACTTAATTTTAAATCATATGATAATTCTAAATACAACGATTTACCAAAAAGTGGTTTTTTTTTCACCACATAAGACACATAAGATCACAATAGAAAAGGGTAATTGTCCATTGCCCTAGGCAATGGACAATTCTTCTTATGTTTTCTATGTGTCTTATGTGGTGGAAATATCCATGTATCGGCAGGATGCGAAGCCATCCTGGCCTGGAGAAATAAAATTTCTGGTGTTTATTCCCAAAAGAACATCAAAGCGATAATTCCATATTTTTTAAATTTCAACATATTCATTTATTATGGATATATTTTTCTTAAGTTGACGCCCATGCGCGGAGGCGTGAGAAATTATTTTGGACATGCCCCTTAATTTACAACGTACTGAACGGAGTCGAAGGAATCACCTTCAAACCCGGGTTTTGTTCCATTGTCCGTTGTATGATCCGGTTGGTTTCCGGGTTTCCGGGGTGGCGTTTTATTGCGTCTTTCAGCGAATCAACCGTAAAACCCTCCTCCCGGTCGATGTAGCCGAAACCACAATAATTGCCGTTTTCCACGCAGATCACGGCCCACTCCGCAGGGTCTCTTCCCTGGTCCAGAATAAAAAAATCTTCTTCGAAAACCGTTTTTAACGTATTCAGTGCGGCGAGGGCCCGGTCATTATAAGAATCCGGCAGCTCCTTTTCCACACAAGCGCCTTGGCAGCGGCGCATATGGTATTGGAAACAAGCGCCTTTGCCGGATTCCAGCCCGCAGTATTTGGAACACAGATCAAATTTTGACAAGGCGCCCTCCAGCCTGCCTTTGGCCCGGGTGAGGGTGGTAAACTCTGACACCAGGTTCAGTCCCCTTCTTTCTTTTGATCCCATCCTCCCAAACCCGAAACACAGGTAGCCGGCATGGTTGTAATAGTGGTGGATGATAAACGGAAATTGTTTCAGGCGCTGGGCCCGGTTGACCGGAGGATGCAGGCTTTTGATCTCATGGGATTCCAGGAGCAAGGCCACCAGTTCGCTGCCGGTCAGTTCAAAAGTGATGTCGTGGACCGATTGCTGGAGGATGCGGGCTTTTTCGGTTTGATCGGCAAAATGTTCGGCGATCCGTTTGCGGATGTTGATGCTTTTGCCCACATAGACTACCTGGCCGTTTTCGTCGTGAAAATAATATACGCCGCAAGCTTCGGGCAAGGCGAGGATGTCTTCCAGCTTCAACCGGTTGGGCAACCTCGATTCTTTGATGCCCAGGTTCACCAGGGTACTGACTGCCGAAGCCGCTTTGTCCTTCGCCAATACCCGTTCGAACAGGTCGGCAGTGGCGAGCGCGTCGGCCATTGCCCGGTGCCGGGCATCCACCGGAATATTGAAATGGCGGATCAGATTGCCCAGGCTGTAGGACGGAAGCCCTGGAAATACCTGGCGGCTCAGCCGGACGGTGCACAATTGTTTGCGGGTAAACGCGTAACCCAGTCTGGCAAATTCCTCCCGGAGAAAACCGTAATCAAAACGGACATTGTGTGCAACAAATACGGCGCCTTCAGTCAATTCAACCACTTTGCGCGCAATTTCAAAAAACCTGGGCGCCCCGGCTACCATTTCCTGCGTAATGCCGGTTAACTGGGTAATGCCATAAGGAATATAGCATTCCGGATTGATCAGGCTTTCAAACCGGTCTAAAATTCTTTGGCCATCGTGCAAGACTATGGCAATTTCCGTAATTTTATCCCTTGAAGCCCGTCCCCCCGTGGTTTCGATATCGACGATTGCAAACAACCTTTCTTTCATAACTCAAAGAATAATGGTAAAAGTACATCTTTTTGTTTTAATGCTCGGATTATTTCAATTGAATTGTGGTAAGCGGGCCCTCGCCGCAGCCGAGCCGGGCATTTTACCCGAACGGGAAGCCACGGCCGCATTACTGACCGGCGCGCAAAGACTGGATCAATACCTTCCGCTGATCAAAAATAAAAAAATCGGATTGGTGGTCAATCAGACCTCCATGGTCGGGCGCGCCCATCTGGTGGATACTTTGTTAGCACTGGGGATAAATATTCAGGCCATTTACGCACCGGAACACGGATTCCGGGGCGAGGCGGATGCAGGGGAAAAAATTGTGGATTCGAAGGATCCCAAAACCGGCATTCCCATGATCTCCCTCTATGGGAAAAAACGCAAACCCAGCCCTGAAGATCTGGCGGGAACCGATTGGCTGATCTTTGATATTCAGGATGTGGGCGCAAGGTTCTATACGTTTATTTCCACGCTTCATTTTGTGATGGAATCGGCGGCTGAAAACAAGGTTCCCCTGCTGATCCTTGACCGGCCAAACCCCAATGGGCACTATGTGGACGGCCCGGTACTGGATACGGCGTTCCGGTCTTTTGTCGGGATGCATCCCGTGCCTGTTGTACATGGAATGACCATCGGCGAGTATGCCCAAATGATCAACGGGGAAGGCTGGTTGGGCGCAGGGAGAAGCTGTGAACTGAAAGTAATTCCTTGCGCCAATTATACACACCAAACACCCTATGAATTGCCGGTCCGGCCTTCGCCGAATTTGCCGAACATGCGCTCGATCTACCTCTACCCGTCCACTTGTTTTTTTGAAGGCACCGACGCCAGCGAGGGCCGGGGAACCAGTCAGCAGTTCCAGGTATATGGTCACCCCAACTTTAAGGGTGGAGATCATATCTTTCTGCCGCAACCCAAACCCGGCGCCATGCAACCCAAACATAAAGGACAGCTTTGCAAAGGGTATGACCTAACTAAGCTGGCCCCGGAGGCCATCCGGGCGGAAAAACAGATCAATTTGAATTATCTGGTCAATTTTTACAAGGAATTTCCGGATAAGGATAACTTTTTTCTGCGCAGCAATTTTTTTGACAAACTCGCCGGAGGAACCGCCCTCCGGGAACAGATCATTGCCGGTAAATCCGCAGAAGAGATCAAAGCCTCCTGGCAACCCGCCCTGAATAATTATAAAGAAATGCGCAAAAAATATTTGCTTTATCCCGAATGAAATTTAAAAAAACAACCGGAACGCCACCACAAAGGTCATCCCGATCATCAAATACCGGAACTCTTTTTCAGGCAGGATGCGTACGATCCGGATACCCGACCAAACCCCCAGGATAATGGACGGGAAAAGGATCAGGTCGATCAGGAGGGTTTCTTCCGAAATGGTTTTCCAGGCAAAAATATGAAAGGGCAGTTTGAACCAGTTCATGATCAGGAAAAACCAGGCGCCCGTGCCCAGGAACTGATTTTTAGGCAGGCCCACGGCTAGTAAATAAACGATCATTACCGGCCCCGCGGCGTTGCCGACCATGGTACTGAAACCACCCAAAAGCCCAAAAAAGGATCCAAAATACCAACCGCCGGTTATCGTGGATGAAATCGGCCTCCTTTCCTGCCAGATCATCAGTCCGAGGCTGATCATGATCAGGATCGCCATCATCCATTTGAACACCTGGTCATTGACGTAAACCCCGACGACCGTTCCGATGATCACACCAATCGCGGTGGCCGGTATCAACCGCCGGATGAACGGCCATGCAGCGTGCCGGTTGTAGTGCCGGACTGCGAGAAAATCCGCAAACATCAGCATCGGCAAAATAAGGCCCGTTGAAGCTTTGCCGCCAAAAATGGTCGCTACAATGGGGACGGCCAACATCCCCGCTCCATTGATGCCGCCTTTTGCGGTACCGATCAGCATACCGCAAAGGAACAACAGAAGCCAGTGGGTAACGGTGAGGGAAGATGCCAGTTCAAGGTTCATGGGCCGCAAAATACAAACATTGGAGTTAGGAACGGATTGAAAAAATTGCCGGCTTCCCAGGAAGTATGCCCGGTTGCTTGTCCAATTTATGAAACCCCGTATCTTTGCCCTCCAAAATTATACAGGCATGTCGCTTTCCACCCGTTACAATCCGCAGGACGTTGAGGCCAAATGGTACAATTACTGGATGGACAAACATTATTTCCGGTCCGTACCCGACGAACGCGAACCCTTTACCATCGTCATTCCGCCACCCAACGTCACCGGTGTATTGCATATGGGGCATATGCTCAATAATACCATCCAGGACATCCTTATCCGGAAGGCAAGGTTGGAAGGCAAAAACGCCTGCTGGGTGCCCGGCACCGACCACGCGTCCATTGCCACGGAGGCCAAGGTGGTTGCCATGTTGCGGGAAAAAGGCATCCGGAAATCAGACCTGACGCGGGAAGCCTTTATGGATTACGCCTGGGAGTGGAAAGAAAAATACGGCGGCATCATTCTGGATCAGCTCAAAAAACTGGGCGCTTCCTGCGATTGGGATCGCACCCGCTTTACGATGGAGCCCTCCATGTCCAGGGCGGTTACACATGTGTTCAACGACCTTTACCGCAAAGGAAAGATTTACCGGGGTTTGAGAATGACCAACTGGGATCCGGCCGCCAAAACCGTATTGTCGAACGAAGAGGTGATCTATCAGGATGAAAATGCCCGGCTCTATTACGTTCGTTACCAGGTGGAAGGGACCAGTGAGTGGGTTGTGATCGCCACCCAGCGGCCGGAAACCATCATGGGGGATACGGGCCTTGCCGTCAACCCTGCGGATGAAAGGTACACCCATCTGCATGGGAAACGGGTCATCGTCCCCCTGGTGGAGCGGAGCGTTCCGGTCATCGCAGACAATTATGTGGATCCGGAATTTGGAACCGGCGCACTCAAGGTCACCCCGGCTCATGATCAGAACGATTACGACCTTGGTCAAAAATATAACCTGGAGGTCATCGATATCCTCACGGAAGACGGGGCCCTCAATGAGCTTGCCCGTTTTTGTGTCGGCATGGACCGGTTTGAAGCCAGGAAAGCCATTGTGAAGGAACTGGAAACCCGGGGCCATCTGGTGAAAGTGGAGGATTACCGCACCCGCCTGGGCCGTTCAGAACGGACCAATTCCGTGGTTGAGCCACGCCTGACCCTTCAGTGGTTTCTGGATATGAAAGACTTTGCCCGTACCGCTCTGGAGGCCGTCCGTTCGGGGGAAGTCCGGTTTTTTCCGGAATCCATGTGGAATATGTTCTACAACTGGCTCAATGAAGACAACGTCCGGGACTGGTGCATTTCCCGTCAGTTGTGGTGGGGGCAGCGCATACCGGCCTGGTATTATGGCGACCGGATTTTTGTGGCCGAATCCGAAGCGGAAGCCCTGGAACAAGCTCGCAAAGCCACCGGCAACCAGGATTTAAGTCTTCAGGACCTGAAGCAGGATGAGGATGTGGTGGACACCTGGTTTTCTTCCTGGTTGTGGCCGATTTCGGTTTTTGACGGTTTTGAGCGCACGGATGATCTGCGGTATTATTATCCCACCAATGTATTGGTCACCGGATGGGACATCATGTTTTTTTGGGTGGCCCGCATGATCATGTCGGGATATGAATGGTCGGAAGAACTGCTGGGCAAAGACCATGTGACCGCCAGAGGGCGGCAACCCTTCAGGAATGTTTATTTCACCGGGATGGTACGGGATAACAAACGCCGGAAAATGAGCAAATCGCTGGGCAATTTTCCGGACGCCCTTACCCTGATCGGGCATTATGGCGCCGATGGCGTGCGTTTTGGCATGATGGCAAGTTCGGCAGCCGGAAATGATATCCTCTTTGACGCGCCCTTCGATCCGCAAACCGGCCATATCCTGAACGAAAGCAAACTTTGTGAACAAGGGCGGAATTTCTGCAATAAAATGTGGAACGCCTTGCGGCTGATCAAAGGTTGGGAGGTGATTGACCGGCCCGTTAGCCCGGAAACGGAAGCGATCAACCGGCTTGCCGCCGCCTGGCTGGAGGACAAACTCAATGAGCTGGTTGGCAGATTGGATAAAATGTTTGAATCCTTCCGGCTTTCGGAAGCGATCATGGAACTTTATAAATTCATCTGGGATGATTTTTGTTCCTGGTACCTCGAAATGATTAAACCCGGCTTTGGCGACCCCATCGATGCAACCACGCTTCAAAAGACCTTGCTGCTGTTTGAAAAACAGTTGACGCTGCTGCATCCTTTCATGCCGTTTGTAACTGAAGAAATCTGGCAAAATCTTCGTCAACGGCAGGCCGGAGAGGATTGCATCGTCAGCCGTTGGCCGGCCCAGGAGCCTTATGATGAAAAAACAATCCGCGCCGTCGAATCCGCCAAGGCGATCGTAACGGGTATCCGGGAGGTCCGCAACAACAAAGGCATCAAAAACGCTGAGGCGCTGAGTGTCTTCGCCCAGCCCGGAACGCAGATAGAAAACCTGCTCGCAGTAAAAGGCATCCGGGAAATGATCTCAAAAATGGCCAACCTGGACGCGCTGGCCGTCACGGATACGGAGCCGGAAAATTCAGTTTCTTTCCTGGCCGGAACGGATAAATTTTATGTCGTTCTCCAGCAGGTTATTGACCAGGAAGAAGAATGCAAACGACTCCGCAAAGAGTTGGACTATCTGCAAGGTTTTGTAGCATCGGTGCAAAAAAAGCTCTCCAACGAGGGGTTCGTTGCCAAAGCCCCGCCCCATGTCATTGAAGCCGAACGCAAAAAAATGGCGGATGGCGAATCAAAAATCAAAAGTATTACGGCTACGATGGGGGAGATTGGGTGTGGGGATTAGTTTTGAGCTTTGAGCTTTGAGTTTCAAAACCAAGCCCCTCCAAGATTCCTGAAAGGCCAGGGAATAGCCAGCAGCATCAATAACAACCCCAGTAAATAAAACAGAAAAACGGTCTTGAATCCGGCGGAATCAGGCGCTTGTCTTTTAGACCGGCTGTACCCAATGGTGATCAGGGCTACGGCGAGCGCCATCATTGTAACATGCTCAACAGAATAAAAGCGGCTGACCGGGTCTTTCATCATATCGCCAGTGAACTGAACCTTGTCGCTGACAAAATAGAGGATAACGCCAAGTAAAAGCTGTAGGTGGGTGACAATCAGGGAAAACAGGGCCAGTCTTTGTTTTTTAGGTTCAAAAACCACTTTCTTGCGCCACTTTGTCCAGGCCTGGAAAATGGCTGCAACGATTAATAATAGGATGATCCAGCGTAAACCGGAATGTGCTTGCCGTAAAATTACGTACATCATGTTTTTTGCCGGCTAATATAGGCTCGCCCAGACTGAAAGCCAAAGGATCTGAGTTTTTTTTGTGCAATATATTTTTTAGGCTCGGAGGGATCCGGGAGCAACCCTGCCGGAATCATATTTAGCAGCTGCGCAATCATTCCCGGAGAAACTCAAATTCATCCTTTCGGGTAAGCCGGACCATGACGGATGGTTCGCCCGGTATTTTTTCGCCTTGCCGGAATTTCACAACATAGTCCACCGCCTCAATGACATCCGAGCCAACCGCCCCGAAATGCGAAGGCAGGGTGGCGCCTTCGATCTGGGCGTATACTGAAACGATCGGCCGGCCCAAAGCCCCGATCAGTTCCCGGCAATATTTGTCCTGAACCACTCTGAATGCTGCTGACCGGCCATTCACCAGGACTTCAAGCGGCAATTGCCGGACTTTGTCGAACAGAACCGTGACCGGGCGGACATGGTAAACCAGGAGGGTTTCGATCCTGGGGTGAACATGAGCGACGTATTCTCTGAGCATCTCAAGGGAGTCGACCAGGATCTCCACCTGGCCCGCAGGCCGCAGGCGAAGCAGCCTTTTGACGGCTACCGGGTCGCCTACATCACAACCGATGCTCCATAACGTATCGGTGGGAAACAGAATGACGCCGCTGTTCTCCAGTGTGTTCAGGGCGCCTGTGAGATCGTAGTGTTGAACCATACAAGAGGTTTCATTTGTAAACATTGTCCACATAGCATGATAATTAGCAGCGCGAATGGTTTGTTTTCCTGGAATCAAGGGGCAGGGGTCTGTTAATGATCAATGACCCCGTGCTGAAGGTTGCACCGGTGATAAAATCCTTCCTTTTATCAACTTGAAAAGCCGGCATACGGCAACTGCTTTTGCCTGCACACCGTTTCATAGGGAGCGAATCCTGCCGGGCGAACCGAGGGGGATGAGTTAATGTCGGTTATCGTACCTTTCTTGAAATTAATAATTGCCGGCAGCCGATTCTGTAAATCTTTCGTTATATTGTGTGTCCGTCCTGATATCAAAATTCTCAATATTAACTCTTTTTTTTGCGTAGTATTGTTCTGGATTGCAATTTTCATACTTAAACATGAGAAAACGTAAAATCTTGGATTCCACAAACGCGTTCACTAACTGTCCGGGCAGGATCTTTTGCTTGCCCGGGCCAAAAAGAAGAATAGAACCGCCAGGGGCGCCCGATGCCTGGAAAGGCTTAACCGGCCTGAACCAGATCCCGCTCAAATGCGATTTGAAACATCCGGCTATGAATTTAAAAACCGCTCATTCCAAAATTTACCCAGGCAATTTTCTCCTCCGGTTGCTGTTGCCGCTCCTCTTCCTTGCAGCGGGGAATTCCCTTTCCGCCAGGCATATTATCGGCGGCAATATGACCTATGAATGCCTGGGCAATAACACCTACCGGTTCACCCTTCAGATGTACCGGGATTGTTTTTGTTCGGATTGCGCTGATTTCGACCCGGTAGCTCATATTGCGGTTTACCGCTGCGGAAGTCAGATCAATTGCGGCAGTCTGGGGCAGTTCAGCGCTTTCCGGGAGATTGATGTCCCGCTGTCAGGGCCTCCGATAAATGTGGAGCGACCCGACTACCCCTGCCTGATACCCCCTTCCGTTTGTGTGGAGCAAGGGATGTACACCTGGCAGATGACCCTGCCGCAGTCGTCCGAAAGTTATCATGTCTCTTATCAGCGATGCTGCCGCAATATCACCATCAGCAATATCGTGGCGCCCCAGAATTCAGGGGCGACCTTTACCATTGAAATCACGCCCCTGGCGCAGCAACTCTGCAACAACAGCCCGGTTTTCAACAGCTTTCCGCCCACCGTGATCTGCGCCAACCAGCCGTTGTCTTATGATCACTCGGCTACCGACCCGGACGGCGACCTGCTCGTTTATGAGTTTTGCAGCCCGTTGCTGGGCGGCGGACCGCTGCTGGACGGCAATTCCTTTGAGTCCTGCGATGGCGCCGCCCCCAATCCGGCTTGCGGGCCGCCTTATGACTTTGTGAGTTTCAAAGCGCCCAATTATACCCCGGCTTTCCCGATGGGGGGCGACCCCCCGGTGACCATCAACCCCTTTACCGGAGAAATCTCCGGGACGCCCACCACGCTGGGGCAGTTCGTGGTTGGCGTTTGTGTTTCAGAATACCGCGACGGGGAGTTGTTGAGCCGGGTCTTCAGGGATTTTCAATTTAATGTAGCCAACTGCGACCCCACCGTTGTGGCAGATGTGAAAGAAGACAGGATCATCAACGACCAGGAATTCCTGATCCAGTCTTGCGGTGAATACACCATCAGTTTTCTGAATGAAAGTTATCAGCAGAATTTTATCAAAAGCCACCGATGGGAATTTAATATCAATAATTCGATCCAGACCTTTAATGAGTGGAGCCCGACCGTAACGTTTCCAGGGGTAGGGGAGTACCGCGGCCGGCTCATGGTCAACCCCGGCCAGGATTGCGGCGATACCGCTTTTATTTATGTCAATATTTTCCCCGAGATCGAGGCAGGATTTACCTACGAATACGATACCTGCGTAGCCGGCCCCGTCCGCTTCACCGATACCTCAACCACCGGCTCCTGTTGCCTGACGAACTGGGATTGGGATTTTGGCGATAACGGGCAATCCGGGCGGCAAAACCCCAGCCATCTTTACCGCCAGCCCGGTAATATTCCGGTAACCCTGACGGTCAGGGACACCAACCAGTGTGAAGATGAAATAACGGAGGTGATTCCTTATTTCCCGGTGCCCTCCCTCATCATTATTTCTCCGAGTACTTACAACGGCTGTGCTCCTGCCGATATATTTTTCGACAATCTGTCCTTTCCCATTGACGACACTTATGATATTCTCTGGGATTTTGGCGACGGAGGCACAGAAACCGAAATCAGCCCCTCCCACATTTACACCAATCCAGGCACGTATTCCATCGGTGTGGAAATCACCTCGCCCATCGGATGTATGACCGATACTTTCTTCAAAAACCTGATCACCATTTTACCGGCCCCGGAAGCCGGATTTTCCTACACGCCTTCGGATCCGAGCAACCTCAATCCCAAGGTGTTTTTTTCTGATGAATCCTCCGGCGCCAACGGCTGGATATGGGACTTTGGGACCGGCGTCCGGAGTTCCCTTGCCAACCCGGTTTATACTTTCCCGGATACCGGGCTGTTTGAGGTCAGGCAGATTGTGGTTCACCCCAGCGGATGCAGGGATACGCTTGTTCGTTTGATCGATGTCAAACCGGAAGTGCGCTTTCATCTGCCCAATGCATTTACGCCGAATAACGATGGAACCAACGATACTTATCTGGGGGTGGGCATCATTCCCGGGCTCCGGAATTTTAATATGACCATTTGGAACAGATGGGGCGAAATGATCTTTGAGACCAGCGACCCCAATGAGGGGTGGAACGGACTCAAAAACAACAAGGGCAAGGAGGCCCCCAACGGCGTCTACCTGGTCATGGTCACTTACACCGCGCCTAGAGGCCAGGTTTATTATTTGAAATCCTATGCCACGCTTGTCCGGTAACATGTAAAAAAAGCAACAAAAGGTTTTTGTAAATGAAAAATATGTTTACCTTTGCACCGCTTTAAAAGAGACTTAAATTTTTGAGGAAAATGGATGCTATTAAATTTGTACACGAACAACTGACGCCTGCCCGACAACTACCGAATTTCCGGCCAGGTGACAACGTCATCGTGAATTATAAAATCATAGAAGGAGATAAGGAACGGGTGCAGGCCTTCAGAGGCGATGTGATCCAGGTCAAAGGCGAGGGGGCAACCAAAACTTTCACCGTTCGAAAAATATCCAATGGCGTTGGTGTCGAGCGGATCTTTCCGTTCACTTCCCCAAACATCGTTGACATTGAAGTGACCAAAAAAGGCAAGGTACGTCGCTCCAGACTGTTTTACCTGCGTGGTTTGGTCGGCAAAAAAGCCCGGATCAAGGAACGCAAATTTGTCAAGGAACAAAAATAATCAGTTGTCCCTTTCAGGGTATAACAAGCGTCATCCCGAATTTTGGCTTAGGCTGAAGTTCGGGATGACTCTTTTTATATCACACCTTGTCTCGTCTCCTGGGAAAGGCGCGAAGATTCCACAAAGAGTACAATTTCCCTGGCGCACTTTGTGATTCCTTTGTGTCTTTGTGGTTAAAAATTCGCGATGACGCTTGTTGGTTTTTATTCTAACCGGAAACACACGCCTTCGCCGGCCCTCAGAACCGGCAGTATCCAATGATAACCATTGTAAGCAAGGGTTTTTGGAATGGAGATCTTCGGACCGGGCGCGGTAGAAAACACAAAAACCGGTTTCACCGATTTGTCAAAAGCCGGTATCAACAGGTTTTCAATTTTACCGGACAGGTCAAGGTTTGCTGCAAACAGGTATTTCGGGCGCCTGGCTTGCGTCCAGGCGATCGTTTTATACCCCCCTGCCGGGTCGGGCGGGATAAGCCACCTCGTTTGATCCTTACCGATCTCCCTCAGGATCTGTTCGGCGTGAATCCGGATTTCAGAAATTCTGCGGAAAAGCTTTTCATTTCCACCCCATTGGTAAGGGCCTTTTGTTGATTTGGGCCCCTCGCTGATCTGAAAAACATACAGTTTGGAGTAAAATTCATTCCCGGCAGGCCTGGGATGGGGATCCCGGGACTCAAATCCAAGGCCCATATAACTGGGCCAGTCGGTCAGGAAAAGACCGGTAAAAAACCTGACCTCATTGCCCTTGAGGTAAAATTTATCAAACCTCGGGTCGTCCTTGTCAGCGGTCATGACCGTAAAATTAGGGGCAAAATTCCGGGTTGCCGACAATGCCAGGTATTGCGAAAATGCCGTCATGAACCTGGAACTGCCAACTATCATGCTTTGTAAATCCCCCAGGGTCGATTCCGCATCGGATGCCTCAAGGTGATCGTATTCGTTGCCATAAGCCATAACGCCGGGTGAAGCCATAAACGTTTCCGCAAAGTATCCAAAATACGGTACATTCTGCCGGATATGGTGTCTGACAGCTTTATGCGGATCGTAATAAAGATCAATCTCAGCCGGCGCCCCTTCCGGCCGCATTTGAACGTGCGACATATCGCCGCGCATGAAGTCAAAACCAAATTCCGCCTGTATCCGGCCATAATGCCCGCAAAAATAACGCCAGACCGCCTTTGCCGGCCGACTGAAATCGATGGCCCAGTTCTTGTTGTCATCCAGGCTTTCGTAAAACCGGTACCGGGTTAACGGGCCAAACACGCGCGACATGGGTTGGGGGCGCCTGATCCGGTAGTCGCGCCAGACCCTGCCTGCCTCGTCAAGGACGCTGGCTTGGGGGCCAGGGTCCACCTCGAGGCCGCGGTAGGGTGGGCCCATTGTGGCGGGAACGGGCTCGAGCCCCATGCGGAAAAGCAGATCCAGGATCTGTTCACGCCGTTGGTTTCGACCCTTATAATTTTCATGTGCGCCAAACAAGACCAGATTCCTGCGGTCTTCCGAAAAGGTTTCGCTGAAAAAACTTTCCGGATCGGACGGGAAATCAAGGGCCGGGATGGCGGGCCCTTTTTGGCTCAGCCAGTCCACGATGGCTGCCTGGACTTTCAGGTAAAGGCCCGCGCTATGGTCAACAATCGCCATTTCCTCCCTTTGCAACCATTCAAAGTATCCCGGGTTGGCCAGCACGATTTCAGAATAGCGGTCGGTATGCGGGATCACATCCATTCCAACGGATTTGCCCATCAAATGCAGGAGGTTGACAACAGCCTTTAACTGTTTTTCCACCGTGTTCAGACCCGGAACAAGGCCCGCCAGTTCAGGGCTGAAGAACTCAGGGTTGATCCGCCAGCTGGTCATCCCGTATAAACTGCCGACGACCCCCGGTTCCCAGATGGGCAATAAATGGACGGCAGATTGTACATCCGGCAAGGTCAGGGCGTATTTTACCACATTCCAGAATGAACCGACCGTTCGCACATTTACCCCTGCCATGTTCGCCCGTTTGAGCCAGGTTGCATCCTGGTTTTTTGCCAGGGGGCTGGGGACGTTGAACGCCGGATCAAGGGCCAGCTCGACTTTGGAATGGCCGAACCGGCGCGCCAGGAGGGCTAAAAAGGCGGAACCGTCCATTTTTACGGCCCCCCCCGGTAAAAGAAAAGGGATAAAAGAATGGCGTCGCCGGGCATATGCATCGGGCATCGGGCCCGAAATGGATTTTCCATCCATCTTAAAAGAAACCCCTCTGCTCATACCTCAAAATTATTTCACAAACCAATGGCCGATCAGCGGGATCTCGCGGCGATGCAGCCAGGCTACCAATCCGCTTGCAGTGAAAGCAACCAGAGCAAGTGTAAAGAGCTTGCCCCCGTCGCCGTTGACGTTGATCCCCAGGATGGCCAGGTGAAAGAAGATAGCCCCCGCCAATACCCCGAGTGCCAGAACGGCGCCCAGCGCCCGGCTGGTTGGCCGAAGCAATGCCAGACCCGCAATTAACTCAACAATTCCGACCGCGACCCTTCCCACCGGCTCCATACCCAGTTTTGAGAAAATAAACACGCTGTCCGGGTGGGCGGTGAATTTGAAATACAGGGTCTGGATCAGGATGATCGCTGCAACGGCTGCTGCAA
This sequence comes from uncultured Lewinella sp., assembly GCA_964558465.1. Taxonomy (GTDB): domain Bacteria; phylum Bacteroidota; class Bacteroidia; order Chitinophagales; family Saprospiraceae; genus JACJYC01. Next base: position 50,576 of record CAZLEF010000036.1, read on the forward strand.
TATTGGAAATCCATCTTCTGGTCATGGCGTTCAAAAATTAAGCGGTATCTGATCAGGCGTTGGCTTTGCGGTGATCCTCCAGGAATTTGGCAAGGCCGATATCCGTCAATGGGTGGTTCAGCATGCCGAGGATGGCGGGCAAGGGGCAGGTCACCACATCGGCGCCGGCCAGCGCTGCCTCCACAATATGTTTGGAACTCCGGATGGAGGCGGCCAGAATTTGGGTGTCGTATCCTTGCATGGCATAAATCTCGGCAATTTGCCGGATCAGGTCCATGCCGTCCCAGTTGATGTCGTCAACCCTGCCTACAAATGGGGAGAGGTAGGTTGCGCCCACTTTTGCCGCCAGAATGGCTTGCGCAGCTGAAAAGACGAGGGTGCAATTGGTCCGGATGCCGAGGTCTGTAAAATGCGAAATCGCTTTTATTCCATCTTTGATCATAGGGACCTTGACAACGATATTGGGCGCCAGGTCGGCCAGCCGTTTGCCTTCTTCTACCATGCCTTGAAAATCCGTGGCGATCACTTCTGCGCTGACGTCGCCATCAACAATGTCGCAAATGTTTTGATAGTGGCGGCGGATGTTTTCCTCACCGGTTATGCCTTCCTTCGCCATCAGGGACGGATTGGTCGTGACGCCGTCCAGGATGCCGAGATCCTTCGCTTCTTCAATTTGTTTCAGACTTGCTGTATCGATGAAAAATTTCATTGGAATGGATTTTTTAAAGGTTCCGTCCCAAAGGTAATGAACTTTTATGGCGTGAAAAGTACTTTTAAGGTAATCCCGGATCAGGACCGGGCGGCAAAAAATGACAATAAAACGATTATTGGTTTATTCACAAGGGCTTATATTGCCATAATTTTGCGGCTATGAAAATGAAAAATGATCTTTTGCTCCGGGTTGCCAACGGGGAAAGGGTTAGCCGCCCGCCGGTTTGGCTCATGCGGCAGGCCGGCCGTGTTCTGCCTCAATACAGGGCTATACGCGAAAAATTAAAGGGATTCAGAGATTTGGTCCAGAACCCGCAACTGGCGGCGGAGGTCACCATTCAGCCTGTCGAAGAATGGAATGTTGACGCAGCCATTATATTCAGCGATATCCTGGTCATACCCGAGGCTATGGGGCTGCCATATGAAATGGCTGAAGCCAAAGGGCCGTTTTTCCCATCCACCATCCGAAATTCAGCCGATATTGACCGTCTTTTAAGCGGGACAGAGGCGGCTCAACGTCTGGATTATGTTTATGAGGCTATAAAATGTACGGTTGCCGGCCTGGACGGGCGGGTTCCGCTGATCGGTTTTGCCGGGGCGCCCTGGACGATCCTGGCCTATATGGTGGAAGGCAAAGGCAGTAAAACCTTTGATACAGCCAAAAAAATGTTGTATTCCGAACCCGAAATGGCGCACCGGCTCCTGGATAAAATCACCGGCGCCACCATTGCTTATTTGAATGCGCAGGTCAGCAGTGGGGCTCAGATATTGCAAATCTTCGATTCCTGGGCCGGATTGCTGAGCCCTGATCAATATGCTCAGTTCAGCCTGCCTTATATCAGGCGGATCTGCAAGGCCGTTTCCGGGGTTCGGCTGATCGTGTTCGCAAAAGGCGCCTGGTTTGCACTCGAAGACCTCAGCCATACGGGCGCTGCCGTTCTTGGCCTGGATTGGAACATCCGGCCGGAGACCGCCCGCGCGATAACCGGACCCGACATCGGGTTTCAAGGCAACCTGGACCCCTGCGCCCTGTATGCTCCGCCGGACAAAATCCGGGAGCTTACCCGTGAAATGTTAACAAAATTTGGCAACCGGCATATCGCCAACCTGGGTCATGGATTGTATCCGGATATTTCAAAGGAAAGTGTGCGGATATTTGTAGAAACAGTGAAAGACTTTGATTATCAGGCTATTTGACGAATTATGCTGAAATAGTTTTATGTGAAATGAAGAATTTATGCAAGGTATCCGTATTTTTGGGACGCATACCATCAGGGATTGACAAATAAAAACAGCAAAACCAGGGATTGATATGGGGTGGTTCAAACGCTTGAAGGACGGAATTCAGACAGCTACGAGGAATAAAAAAGAAGCCCCGGAGGGGTTGTGGTACAAGTGCAAGGAGTGTAAGGAAACCTCCACGATGAAGGAGCTTAAAGAAAATTTTTACAAATGCCCTTTTTGCAATCACCATGTCCGGATCGGCTCTCAGGATTATTTCAACCTCCTGTTTGACAGTGGGTTCGAAGAACTGTTTGAAAACCTGATTTCAAAGGATGTCCTCGAATTTGTCGATTTAAAACCCTACCCGCAACGCCTCGAGGAAGCCTACCGGAAAACCGGATTAAAAGATGCCATCGCCGTAGCAAAAGGCCGGGTAAATAAAAGACCCCTGGTGGTTGCGGCCATGGATTTCAATTTCATCGGAGGATCGATGGGGTCTGTGGTCGGTGAAAAAATCGGCCTTTCCATCGATCATTGTTTGCAGGAAGGCATTCCCCTGCTTATTATTTCCAAATCCGGCGGGGCCAGGATGATGGAAGCTTCCTATTCATTGATGCAAATGGCCAAAACGGCCGCCAAATTAACCCGGCTGGCAAAAGCCAGAATACCTTATTTCTCGCTGCTCACCGATCCCACCACCGGCGGGGTAACGGCTTCGTATGCCATGTTGGGAGATATCAATTTTTCAGAACCCGGCGCCCTGATCGGTTTCGCCGGCCCCAGGGTCATCAAGGAAACCATTAAAAAAGACTTGCCTGAAGGGTTCCAGACGGCCGAATTTTTACTCGAACACGGCTTTCTGGATTTCATAGTCGACCGGAAAGAGCTCAAGGAACGCATCTCCGATCTGCTGTCCATCTTTGATTCCAAAACTTCGCCCGTCTCCTGAGCAGCCGGGGGTAAATTCCCGTAAATACCCGCCTGAATACCCCGGGCGCCAGGTTTGTTATTCGCCGCAGACCCCAATGATCCCCCGGATCAGATTCGTGGAATACTTGGGATCCGCGGCTAAAAGACAGGCCCCGTCCGGCAGCCCTAATCTTCCACAAGTTCGGCCTGATGCTCAGCGATCAGGCGCTGCTGGATCTCATGCGGGACAGGGCTGTATTCTGCAAATTTGCGGGAAAATTTGGCCCGGCCCTGCGTCAGCGACCGCAAAGTGGAAGAATACTGATACATTTCTGCCTGCGGTACCTTGGCCATGATCTTCTGATAATGACCTTCGGCAGCCATCCCCTGAATGATCGCCCGGCGGGTTTGCAGGTCGCCCATGACTTCGCCCATCATATCATCCGAACAAAGCACTTCCAGGTCGTATATCGGCTCCAGCAATTGCGGCCCCGACTCGATAAAACCCTGCTTGAACGCATGCGTGGCGGCAAGCATAAAGGCCATATCGTTGGAATCCACGGGGTGCATTTTTCCATCATAAATGGATACCCGGATATCCTGGCACCGGCTGCCGGTCAGCGGGCCTTCTTCCATTTTTGACATGATGCCCTTCTTGATGGCATTGGAGTACTTGGCATCGATCGACCCCCCGACAATACACCAATAGTATGCCAGTTTGCCGCCCCAGGGCAACTCCTCGATATCCGTATGTTTGACGGTCAATTCGGAAGGGTTCGGCATGCCTTCGTAATAAGGTTCGATCCGCATATGGACTTCAGCAAACTGCCCTGCGCCGCCCGACTGCTTTTTGTGGCGGTATTGTGTATTGGCGGATTTGGTAATGGTTTCCCGGTAGGCAATCCTGGGTTTGGTGAACTCTAAATGAATTCCCTGCACTTTTTCGATCCGGTATTTGATGAGGTCCAGATGGAGTTGACCCTGGCCATGCATCAGGGTTTGTTTGAGAACTGCGGATTGTTCGATCACCAGGGTCGGGTCTTCCTCTGCGATCTGGTGAAGGGCTTTCATCAGTTTTTCCATATCCGATTTGCTGGGCGGATTCACTGCAGTGCGGATGCGGGGCTCGGGAAAGTGCATGGGTTCTATCTTCCGGTCGCTGCCTTTTGAGTTGAGCGTATTGTTGGTATGGGTGTTTTTCAGCTTGACGGTAACGCCGATATCTCCGGCCTTCAGTTCATCCACTTGCTTCCGGTCTTTGCCGTTGGCAATAAAAAGCTGACTGAACCTTTCGGAACTGCGGTTGTCGGCATTGTGCAAATCTTCGCTCGTATGAAGTATGCCGGAATATACTTTGAAATAAGAAACCATCCCCACTTTAGGTTCGGAAATGGTTTTGAAGATGAAGACTGTGCAAATATTATCCTTGCTGTCGCAGGCCAGCGTGCCGCCGCCTTCAAGCGGTGCGGCAGGGCGTTCGGCCGGGTTGGGGCAGATATCGTTGATGAAGCCCATGATCCGCCCGCTGCCCATGTTCCGGGTGGAAGAACAGACCATGACCGGGTGGATCTGCTGGTGTGCGATGGCAATGCGCAGGCCTTCCGAAAGTTCCTCCTCCGAAAGTTCGCCTTTGTCGAAATACTTTTCCATCAGGGTTTCGTCATTTTCTGCCGCAGCTTCCACCAAAGCATTGTGCATGGCTTTGGCTTTTTCCATTTCAGCGGCGGGAATGGGTTGTTTTTCAGGTTTTCCGCCGTTGGCAGGGAAAACATACATCACCATCCGGAGCGTGTCGATTATTTTATTGAATCCGTTCCCCTGATTCAGCGGGTACTGGATCGGAATGACTTTGTGCCCAAACCTCGACCGCATCTGTTCCAAAGCCGTTTCGTAATCGGATTTATCGTGATCAACCTGGTTGAGGACAAATACGGCAGGCGTCTCAAATTTTTCAACGTACTCCCAGATCAATTCCGTTCCGACTTCCACACCGTTCGCCGAATTGATCAGGACAAGGGCCGTGTCAGCTACCTTAAGCGAGGAGATCACTTCCCCGATAAAATCATCAAACCCCGGGGTATCTATAATATTGATCTTTGAATCCTTCCAGTTGGCGTGCATCAAAGTGCTGAAGATTGAATTTCCGCGTTCGCGTTCAATGCTGGTGAAGTCCGAAACGGTATTACCATCCTGGACGGCGCCCCGCCTGTCAATTTCATTTGCCTCAAAAAGCATGGTTTCAGCAAAAGTGGTTTTTCCGCAGCCGGAATGCCCCAACAAGGCGACATTCCGGACGTTTTTGGTGTCGAAGGCCATAATTTGAAATTTTAGCTGGTGACATGAATCAAATAAAAGTCGCTTAAGCAAGGCGGGCGAAGACAATTTACGCCGACCCAACTATATTAGGTTCTGCGCTGTAATATCCAAAATATACGGCGATTGGGAAACTTTTGGACAAATTTTTTCTCGAATACCCGGGAGCTACATAAATTATTTTTGAAGGATCCCGAACCGATTATTTTTTTTGCAGTTTATACTAAATCGGTTCAACCCGCTTATCTTTGGCAACATGATTCGTTACCACGCAATTAACGGCCTGTTACTCCCCGATTCGGAGGCCTCCATCCTGGTGAGCGACCTGTCTGTTCTCAGAGGGTACGGCGTTTTTGATTTTTTTGCCGTAAAATCCGGCATGCCGGTTTTTCTGGAGGATTACCTCGACCGGTTTTACCGCTCAGCGGATAAATTGCACCTCGAACTGCCCATGCACAGGGCGCAGTTGCAATCGGTCATCCGGGAGGTGATCGCCGCCAACAACGCCGGCCAATGCGGGATAAGACTGGAGGCCACCGGCGGTTATTCTCCCGACGGATTTACGCCTGCCGAACCCAATATGCTGGTGCTCTATTCTCCTTTGCCTATGCCGTCCGGGGCCCAGTACCAAAACGGGATCCGGCTCATGTTGTATCCCTTTCAGCGGGAATTGCCCGAAGTGAAATCCATCAATTATCTGACGGGCATCTACATCTTGCCGGCGCTTCGGGCAAAAAACGCGGATGCGGTACTTTATCACGACAACGGCCTGGTGCGGGAATCCGACCGGTCGAACTTTTTTATCGTTTCAAAAGAGGGAAAGCTCCTGACGCCGGCCGACAAGGTTCTGGAAGGCATTACCCGCAAAAAGGTACTCCAACTGGCAGGCGCCCTGCTCGAAGCCGAACAAAGAGATCTGCAAATCAGCGAAATCCTGCAGGCTGAAGAGGCTTTCATTACCAGTACCACCAAAGGGGTATTGCCGGTTGTCGCCATCGACGGCCACCGAATCGGCCCGGGCGTGCCGGGAAGGGTCGCAAAAGAACTGGGCCGGATGTTTGAGGAACTTACCCTCCAGTATATTCAGCAAACCATTCAGGTATGAATTTGATCCAGGAAGTTGAACAATTTGTTGAAAGAAAACTGACGGAAGACCTGACGCCGGGGCATATGTACCACAACTGGCCCCATACCGTTTCGGTCAGGCAGGCCTGCAGCAATCTGGCCAGTCAAAGTGGCCTCGACGCCCGCGAAATGGAAATCCTGGACCTGGCCGCACTTTTTCATGATATCGGATTTATACAGACCTACCAGGGGCATGAGGCGGTCAGCCGGGAAATCGCCGGCTCTTTTTTGCAGGCCCGGGATTATCCGGTTGAAAAACTGGAAAAAGTGCTTTCCTGCATTGATGCCACCCGGCCCAGCCTTGAACCCGCCAACCTGCTTGAAGAGATCATTAAGGACGCCGACCTGTCCAACCTGGGAAACCCCGGTTATCTGGCATCGCTCGACAACCTGAGGCAGGAATGGGAACAGTTGTGCAAGGAAACTTATTCGGACCAGGAGTGGTACAGGCTCAACTTCAAGTTTCTGAAAGACCACCGCTACTACACAGAAGCTGCCAGAATCACTTTCGGAGAACAACTCGAGATCAATCAAAAGACCTTAAAGAAGATGGCAAAATCTGAAAAACCGAATGACAAACCAGGGGAAAAAACCCTGCTTGAGTCGAGCAAAAGCGCTCAGATGATGTTCAAGACCGCCCTGAGGAATCACCTTGACCTGAGCAACCTTGCCGACAATAAGGCCAACATCATGCTCAGCATCAACGCCCTGATCATCACCATCGCCATGCCGATGGCGGTTTCCTATATTCAGGCTCAGCCTTATTTGTTGTACCCGGCCATCACCATGCTGTCCACCTGTCTTTCTTCCATGGTTTTTGCCACCCTGGCTACCCGTCCCATTAAAATGTCGGGTTATACCGCACCGGATAAAATTCAGGAAGGCCGCTCCAACCTCTTTTTTTTCGGGAACTTTTTCAAAATGAGCTATGAAGAATATCAGACCGGCATGCAGCATGTACTTCAACAGGACGACCACCTCGAAGAATCGGTTATGCGGGACCTTTATTTCCTGGGGCGATCCCTCGGGGTAAAATACAGCCAGTTGCGGATCTGCTACAACATTTTTATGTTGGGGGTTATCGTCACGGTCATCGTTTTTGGCATCGCTTACCTGGCTTTCTCCAATTTTGCAGGCTGAAAAGGCCTTAAAATCGACTTTTTGACGGGGCCGGCATAAAATAAATTCAAAATCTTACCATTTAAAAAAAGAAATCTTTACCTTTGCGACCGTTTTTTAAAAATCTATATGTCTGATTTATGAGCAATTATGAAATTACTTTCATCGTCGATCCAGTGCTGTCGGGCGATGAAATAAAAGGGACAGCTCAGACATATGTCGATCTTCTTCAGAACGAAGGCAGTACGATCGTACATGTGGATGAAATGGGTTTGCGCCAATTGGCGTATCCCATCAACAAGCGCAGTTCAGGCGTTTATTTTTGCATTGAATTCCAGAACGAAACGGGCGGTGTTATCGACCAGATCGAACTGGCTTTCCGCCGCGATGAAAGGATCATGCGGTTTTTGACCCTCAGGCTTGACAAGTACGGCGTCAAATACAATGACGACAAACGCAAAGGCCTGATCGGCAAGAAGAAAAAACAGCAACAACCGCCCCCTGCCGCTCCTCTCAGGCCGGACAAACCCAGGGCGGAAGAACAACCGCGACCTGAAAAACCCAAAACAGCCCCTGCTGTTGCGGCCCGGGAGGCAGTTGCACCTGTTGTTGCAGCGCCGGAGGTCATCGCTCCCATTGCAGCGGCGGCAGCGGCCGAACCTGTTTCGCCGGCAGCTCAGGAGGAAGAATAAATTCAATGTTGCATTAAAAAACGAACATTATCATGGCTACGTCCAGAGACGATATCAAATTTCTAAGTAATCCTAAAATCGGCCAGAAACGCAAAAAATATTGCCGTTTCCGCCGTTTTGGCATCAAGCATATCGATTATAAAGATGCTGATTTTCTCACTCAGTTCCTGAATGAGCAGGGCAAGATCCTTCCCCGCCGCATTACCGGCAACTCACTGAAGTATCAGCGCAAGGTTTCGACCGCGATCAAACGCGCAAGACACCTCGCCCTTTTGCCCTATGTAACCGACCAGATGAAGTAATATCCGTCCGGTCCATTTATGTTTATTGCGTAAAATTGAATTGTCATGGAAATCATTCTGTTGCAAGATATTGAAAAGGTCGGGGACAAACACACCGTCGTTAAAGTCCGCGATGGCTTTGGTCGCAATTTTCTTATTCCCAGGGGGATGGCCATTGTTGCCAACAAAACCAACCTGAATCAACTGGATAACCTCCGGCGCAGGGAGTCTGCCGTTGAAAACAAATTATTGGCAGAATTCCAGGGGGTCGCAGATATGCTGAAAGGCAAAATGCTGAAAATCGGCGCCAAAGCAGGCACAAGCGGCAAGATCTTCGGAAGCGTTACCAACGTACAGATCGCGAATGCCTTGAAAGAACAGTTCGGCATTGAGGTCGACCGCCGGAAAATCCTGCTGGACGACGATATCAAGGAACTTGGCCAGTATAAAGCCGTCCTCGACCTGCATAAAACCCTCAAACCTGAGGTCGATTTTGAGGTTGTTGCAGAATAGGGTTTAGTCGTAAGTCGTAAGTCGTAAGTTGGTCAACCCAGACTTACGACTTACGACTTACGACTTACGACTAACACCTCCTACCTCCACTCCAACTCCAACTCCAGGAAAACCCCGTCCTTATCCCACTTCAATTTTTTTTCTCCTTTATCGATCACCGGCGACAAGACAACGCTGCCCATCAGATCGTTTTCCGTAACGCTGTCATAATCATAGATGCAGATTGCGTAGGTCTGGGTTAAGTCGTTGATGACATACCCCGGGGAAAACCTGGCCGATCCATGCAATTTCAGATTTTCAATTCTTTCCCGGTGATTGCTGAACAGTACTTTTTTTGTGTTGATGTTTTTGATCACAAAATAGACATCCGGAAGGTATTGGCCCCAGTAATTGTCCCAACGGCGGCCATCGGGTTTCAATTCCGGAAATTTGGTCATCCGGATGGTCTTTATAATTACGCCCCGGTTGGTAAGTGTCTCCAATTCAGGCGATTCCGGCGCAAACGAAAACATGCTGCACACCAATGCAAAGCCGGCTAAAAAACGGAGGGTATTAGTAAATTTCATTTGTAGATAGGTTTAAAGAGTTTCTGCGATAGTTTAAAATGAAAACAAAGGCGGGAAAATTGTCCAAATCGGTTAAAATTATAGACGGTCTGGTTTGAATTGACTATACTTGAAACATCCAATGGCCAAAAAACAGTTCCAATGACCAAAAACACCCTTCTCTTTTTCTTGATCGCGACCGTTGCAACAGCCTGTGCCGTAAGACCTAAGGCTGAATTCAGGGATGCCTTTGTGCCGGATCCTCCGGATTACAGCCGGATCTCCGCATGGGCGGCGCATCCCGACCTGGATGATCCCGCTGACAGGCGTCCGGATCCGGAATGGCCGGATATCCAGCAATCAGCTTTGGTCGATGTATTTTTTTTGCATCCCACCACCTTTACGGGCAGGAGCAGGCATATCTCCTGGAACGGACCCGTGGATGATCCGAAGCTGAATGAAAAAACGGATCAATCCACGATCCTTTACCAGGCCAGCATTTTTAACGGCGCCGGCCGCGTTTTTGCCCCCAGGTACCGGCAGGCCCATTTGAATGCCTATTTCACTCAGGACAAAAATTCGGCAAAACAGGCTTTTGAAATTGCGTACAGCGATGTTAAGGCTGCTTTCCTCTATTACATGGATCATTTCAACAAGGGAAGGCCCGTGATCATTGCCGCTCATAGCCAGGGGACGACCCATTCCATCCGGCTGCTGCAGGAGTTTTTTGACGGCGCCCCCCTCCAGGACCAACTGGTCGGCGCCTATCTGGTGGGCATGCCGGTCCCTGAAAATACGTTTTCCCGGATCCCTGCCTGCGAATCGCCGGATCAAACCGGTTGTTATTGCTCCTGGCGTACGTTCAAAAAGGGATATCAACCGCCCCCGCAACTGCCTGCAGGCAACCATATCGCCGTGACCAACCCCCTGACCTGGGAAAAAAGCCAGCCGTCGGCGCCCAGAAATCTGAATAAGGGCGCTGTAATCAAAAGGTTTGATAAAATCCTGCCGGAAGTGACGGATGCCCTGATCTGGAACGGATTGCTCCTGGCTTCCAAACCCAGGTTCCCGGGAAGTTTTTTGCTGACCCGGAAAAATTACCATATCGGCGACTTCAACCTTTATTATATGAATGTGCGTGAAAATGCAATTCTGAGAGCTGAAAGGTATTTGGAAAAGAACCCATAAAAGGCGATTCGGGCAAAAAAAAGGCGGCGTTAATGCCGCCGCCTAAACTTTAAGTTTCATACACTGTAAAATCCAGCCTATAAAAATTTGAAACGACTTCAATTCTATAATCAACCAACACAAAAATTGTTCACAGACCCTGAATATTTGGAAAAATATTCTGATTTTTTAAAATTTTATTTGCTAAAGATACGTCGCATACTTATTAACCGCAAGTAAATTTCGTTTTCAATTGCCTTGAAGCGTTCCGCAAACGAATGCGCAAACGTTTGCGGTGGAAAAAAAGTTTTACTTTTGTTCCTGTATGCAAAAAGGAAGATGAAAAAAATAACCATCAAGGACCTGGCTAAACTGTTGGATGTCAACCCTTCCACGGTTTCAAGAGCCCTTAAAGACCATCCGGATATCAGCCCGGCTATGCGGGCAAAAGTAAAAGAAGTCGCTTCCCAACTGGGGTATACGTCCAATTGGCAGGCAATCTCCTTTCGCAAACGAAGGAGCCGGCTGATCGGACTGATCATACCCGATATGAATATGTACTTTTTTCCGCCTGTGATCAAGGCTATTGAACGAAGGGTCAGGCAGGAAGGGTACAACCTGGTGGTGCTGCATTCCAATAACCGGTTGCAAGGCGAGAAAGACAATGTGGCGATCTGCCGCCATCTTGGCGTGGAAGGTTTGCTGGTTTCTTTATCTTCTGAATCGGAGACCCTGGATCATTTCCTGACCTTCAGGGAACAGGAGGACGCTCCGGTCGTTCTGTTTGACCGGGTGAAAGAAAATGCCGGATTTCCCACCGTTGTCATTCAGGACGAGATCGCCACCCGGACCGCTATAAAACACCTGATCGAACGGGGCAGGAGCCATATCATGGGATTGTTCGGCGACCCCAATATTTCCATTTCAAAATACCGGTTGGAGGGGTATCTCAAAACGCTGGAGGAGTTTGGAATGCCGGTTCACCCTAATTTGATCGTCAATGCATACAGCGAGCTGGAGGCTCAGGCGGCCGTCAGGCGGTCTCTGATCGGAACGCCCAAACCGGATGCCATTTTTGCCATGAGCGACGAATTGCTCGTCGGCGTAATGCAGGGGCTGGCAGAAAGCGGCATCAAAATCCCCCGTGAGATCGCGGTCATTGCGATCAGTGATGGAATGGCGCCCCAATTCTGGAATCCGGCCATCACTTTTGTCGAACATTCGGGTACGGCGGTAGGTGCAACTTCCGCTTCCTTTCTGTTTGACCTGATTGAAGGCAAAACGGTGGAACAATCCAGGATCGTGCCGACCTACCTGATGACCAAGGGATCTACTTAAAATTTATAGACGATCTGGGCGGTGTACTGCGTTTTTGACGGACCGTCGATCTCCTCCGGTCCGCTGCCGGACCGGTCCTGGTTGGTCCAGTATGTTTGAGCGATGCGGCCTTCCAGTGTCAGGTTCCGAATGCCTTTAAACCGCAAATTGAGGTAATACCGGCTGCCTTCGTTGTAATAAGGCAGGATGGAAAAAACGTATAATAAATTGTTTTCAAAGGAATAAAATCGAATGCTGTACCCGTCGGTATCCATCAGGGCAAACCGGGCCGTGACCGAAAGCGGAAATCCGGCAGGCTGATAAATGATATCCTGATAGATCATGAATCCTTTTTGCAAATCATTGATCTCATTGTCCGCAAAACCAAAATCGACCCTGCTCCTCAGTTCCAGGGCCTTGGTTGCCTGGTAGCTGAAATGAAGCCTGGTTTGAAAAATCCGGGAAGGCGTCACCCGGTTGGTTTTGGTTTCAAAAACCGGGACGTTTTTTTCCTTGACTTCATCCCTGAATTCTATATAGGCCTCATAAAGGCGCTTTTTAAAATGGGTGATCCGGAACCTGTATTCGTAACCCTTGCTGGGCGCATCTGCATTGGAACGAAGCCAGGGATGGCTCCACAGATCAAAATATCCGCTTGCAAGCCAGTTTTTGACAGGCCGCAAGGCCAGGCCGAGGTACAGCCCCCTTTCATTTCTGCCGCCCGAGGTTTCTCCGAATGGATCGCTGTTCAGGGCAATGAAATCTTTGGGGTAGTTCCGGTAGACCACGGCAAGGTCCAACGCCGGATGCAGACCCGCTAACAAACCGTTTACCGTGGCGATGGCGCCGTTGTCCGACCACCCGGTCTCTCCGAAAAAATTGATATTTCCAACCATCCAGGTGTAATCCGTGCTGACATTGGTGAGTTGGCGACCGCTGAAATAATACCGGTTATAAGGTTGCAGCCGGCGGAAAAGCGGCTTATCGAGCAGGTGATGGACCCCGTTCATCGCAAAGCTCCACCTTGATCCCTGATATTTGACACTGGCTCCTGCCGAAAGTTGCATAAATGCATTTTGGTTGATGATTTCGGTCGGCGTCCGGTGATACCCATCGATATCCATCGAAGAAACGCTGAGAATCTCCCGGTCGAGGTCGGAGGTGTCGGATTGGAGGGTTCCATCCCGCCCCATATAGGAACCAAAGGCAGTGACGTCGATCCGGGGGGTCAATGCCAGGGTTGCGGCAGCCCCTCTCAAAAAATTGACTTCGGAAACGGCGGTATGCGGTCTGACCTGGCGTCCGCCCCGTTTAACGCTGGTTGCCAATACACTTTTCCCGCTGTTGAACCCTGAGGCCATGATCAATCCTTGTCCGAAATTGACGGCATAATCGCCGAGCGCCAGGGCTTTCAGCGTCCGGGTATAATCCCGGAGGTAGAGATGCGCAGAATAATAATCGAAACCTTCCGGATTGGAACCGCTGAAAAATTCTTCTCCCCGGTCTTTTTCTGCGGTGAACCCATAAGAGAGTTTATTGCTGTTGCTGTGTTTGAACCGCATATACAACTGATTGGGATCGCCCAGATACCGGGATGCAGTGGACCCCGGAGCGGGCGGTTCAAAACCTTTCTGGGTTTCCCTGATCCTCGACCACCTCAGGTAAAGCTCGTTGCGGCCTTCAGACAACATCCGGGCCAGGGGGATTTGATAATCCTCCAGGTCGCCGTCGACGCGTACAAAAGGCAATAAGTTCTGGATGGTGGCCAGGTCGAACCCGGGAACGGCCTGTAATTCGTAAACCGAAATCAGGTCGCCGGCCAAAGCCCTGTATTGCAACAGGTTATTGATCTGGATATCCGACAGGATCCGGAGGTCGTGTAAAGAAATTTCATCCGCATTGTTCAAATTTAACGGATTCTGCCTATATTGGTCCAGTTCCTCCAGCAGGGTGTTAAAATCAAAATCACCTTCACTGTCCGTATTTTGCAAGAAGTCCTCAACCAGTTGAATAACACCTTGCGAAGGAACAAGATTGGTTGAATCCGTTTGGGCGGGCAACCCCCCGAAAGCGGTTAGAAAAGCCAGTAATGCAATCGTTTTTTTCATCAGACCCGGTATTAAAAAGGGGCAAATGCCTTTTATTTTATTCAGGAGGGGATTTTTCCTTTTATTTCAGCGAATCATCATAACTTCAAAAATATGAGTATTTCCAGATTTAACGCTATTGAAACCATTTTAAACCGCTCCGAAAACGGCATAAAGATTGAAGCCCCTGACAAAAGGGTCTCCGCTTTTTTCGGCAGCCATGTTTTTACCGAACAAAAAATGAAAACTTTTTTGCCGGAACGTATTTTTGCAAGTGTAAAAGCCGCCATTCACTCCGGTAATAAGCTGGGAAGGGAAGAAGCCGACGTCATAGCTGAGGCCATGAAAAAATGGGCGATTGAACTTGGCGCCACCCATTATACCCACTGGTTCCAGCCCTTAACCGGCAAAACGGCCGAAAAACACGACTCCTTTTTTACCCTCAGGCCCGATGGGGCAGTGGTGGAGGAATTTACGGGGGATACGCTGGTCCAGCAGGAACCCGACGGATCCAGTTTTCCCGGCGGCGGCCTGCGGTCCACATTTGAAGCCAGGGGTTATACCGCCTGGGACCCTTCCTCTCCCGCCTTTGTCATGGAAACGGCCGCAGGCAAAACCCTTTGCATTCCTACCATTTTTGTGACCTACTCGGGGCACTCGATGGATTATAAACTGCCATTGCTCAAATCCCATGGGTACCTCGAATCCGCAGCGGTCGATGTGTGTCATTATTTTGATAAAAACGTTAAAAGGGTAACGCCGACCCTGGGTTGGGAACAAGAATATTTCCTGGTGGATGAGGCGCTTTACAATGCCCGCCCCGACCTTGTACTGACCGGCCGCACCCTCCTCGGCAAACATTCCCCTAAAGGCCAGCAACTGGAGGACCATTATTTTGGCTCGATCCCGGAGCGGGTTTATGCCTATATGCGCGACCTTGAAATTGAATGCCATAAACTGGGCATTCCGGTGAGAACGCGGCACAATGAAGTTGGCCCCGGACAATATGAACTGGCCCCGATGTACGAGGAGGTCAACGTAGCGGTTGACCACAACCAGTTGTTGATGGACCTCATGGACCGGGTTGCCAGCCGCCATTTCCTCCGGGTCCTGTTGCATGAAAAACCATTCTCAGGGGTGAACGGCTCCGGCAAACACAACAACTGGTCGATCGCAACGGATACGGGCAAAAACCTGCTCTCGCCGGGCAAGAACCCGGGTAAAAACCTTCAGTTCCTGACCTTCTTTACCGCCACGATCCAGGCAGTATTCAAATATGCCGATCTTTTGAGGGCCAGTGTTGCTTCGGCCGCCAACGACCACCGGCTGGGCGCAAATGAAGCCCCGCCCGCCATTGTTTCGGTGTTTTTGGGCGAATCCATGTCGAAGGTCCTGGATGACATTGCCGCCGGCGGAGATTCCGATGCAGACGGCGTTAAAGGGGTGCTGAATCTGCTCAGCAAAATTCCGGACCTGGAGAAGGATAATACCGACCGGAACCGGACTTCCCCCTTTGCCTTTACCGGCAATAAATTTGAAATCCGCATGGTCGGGTCTTCCATGAACTGCGCCGGCCCGATGACGGTCATGAATACGATCGTGGGCCGTCAGTTGAAAGAGTTCAAAAAAGAAGTGGACGGCCTGATCAAAAATGGCATGGAACAAAATGCCGCGATCCTGGATGTGATCAAACGCTATATCATCGAATCAAAAGCCATCCGGTTTGAAGGAGATGGTTATAGCGAGGCCTGGAAAGAAGAAGCCGCCAGAAGGGGCCTTGGAAACCAACCCAATACCCCGGATGCGCTGGAAGCCATCATCAGTGATAAGGCCACCGAGTTGTATACCTCGGCAGGCGTATTTACCTCCAAGGAGTTACATGCCCATTTTGACGTCATGTGCGAGAATTATGTGCTGAAACAGCAGATCGAATCCAGGACCCTTGGGGAAATGGTGATCAATCATATCCTTCCGGTCGCTTACAGTTACCAGACGCAGTTGGCAGAAAACGCCGCCCTGTTGAAAGACCTGGAATTGCCCAGGGAGGCATATGAAAGCCAGATTGACAT
>CAZLEF010000037.1:0-64026 GCA_964558465.1 uncultured Lewinella sp.
CATCAACAAATCAACGCATCAACAAATCAACAAATCAACGCATCAACGCATCAACAAATAAACATCCAGCATTCCAGATATTTTACATACATTTACAGAATAAATAAGAAATCCAGTGAAAGGAACGAACCTGGGCGAATTTGAGGAACTGGTTTTGCTCACGATTGCGGCCCTGAACACGGAGGCCTACAGCGTGGCCGTTTGCGACGAGTTGGAAAAGCATACCGGCCGGAAGGTCCGGTTGGGGGTGGTGCATGCTGTGCTCAACCGGCTGGAATCCAAAGGTTTTTTGAAAAGCACTCTGGGCGAACCGACGGGTGAGCGCGGCGGCAAACGGAAACGTTTTTACCTGCTGACCAATACCGGAAAAGCAGCCCTTGTGAAGTCCAAAGAATTGCGCGATCAACTGTGGCGCGTCATTCCCGATGTTGTTTTTAAAGGATTGATCTGATGGAGCAACAACCCAATTACCGGCCGCCCCGATGGGCGGAGCGTTTCCTGGAATGGTATTGCCGGCCCGAAATGCTGGAAGACCTGCAGGGTGATCTGCACGAGTACTTTCAGCGAAATATAGCGACCAAAGGCTTGTGGCCTGCCCGCCTGATCTATATCATCGATGCGTTCAAATTTTTTCGTTCTTATACAGTCCGACAACCAAAAATCACCCATCCAATGAATCACCTGTCCATCATCCGCAATTATTTTAAAACATCATTTCGCAGTCTGGGCAAAAACAAGCTTTTTTCTGCGATCAATGTATTTGGCATGGCCATCAGCATGTCGGTTGGTTTATTGTTGATCGCTTTTGTAGCGGAACTGAAGACCTTCGATACGTTTCATGCCAACTATGACCGTATTTACCGGGTGATCAACACCTGGCAGCAAAAGGGCGAAACGCCTGAAGGGTTTGCATCAACTTCTATTTTGGCCGGCAAAAAGATCCGGGAATTGGTTCCGGGGATTGATGACGCGGTCCTGATCAACCGGGATTTTTCGCGCGATCTGGTCTATGAAGGCAAAACCCTGCCTTTTGAAGGTCTCTGGGCATCCGAAAGCTTCTTCAGGGTTTTTTCATTTGAATTGCTGAGCGGGAATGCTGAGACTGCCCTGAAAGACCCTTATTCCCTGGTTTTGACCGAGACCGCTGCCCAAAGACTGTTTGGATACGGGGATGTAACCGGGAAAATGGTAGGTATCGATGGTGAGAATTATACCATTACCGGGCTGATGAAAGACCCTCCGAAGAACGCCCACCTGCAATTTGAAATGTTGGGTTCGCTGATCACGGCAGACCATAAAAAACAGGCTGAACAAGACGAAAACTGGCTAAAATGGACCAATATGTGGTCTAATTATGTTTACCTGCTGTTGCCCCAAAAACCCGACCTCGATGCTGTGAATCGGGGTTTGGCCGCCATCAGCCGGGAAGAGAACAGCAAGCTTGAAAAAGTGCAGATCCAAATGGGCCTGCAACCGTTGAGGGAGACGGTAGTAGGCCGGAATCTCTCCAACGAGATCGGGTTCAATATTGACCAGTTATTTATCTGGATTTTAACGGGGCTGGCCCTGGTCGTCATGCTTTCGGCCTGTTTCAATTACACCAATTTGTCCATTGCGCGGGCTTTGCGTCGGTCGCGCGAGGTTGGCATTCGCAAGGTTGCAGGCGCCTCCAGGCGGCAGGTATTTTTGCAATTTACGCTTGAAGCCGTTTTGATCGCCTTGTTTTCTTTGGTCTTTTCCTATTTCCTGTTCCTTTTGATCCGGCCGGGTTTTTTGGCGGTTGACGCAGAATTTTTGGAATTTGTCACTTTGCGGCCGGCGTTGAAGGTTTACCTGTATTTTGGCTTGCTGGCGATTGGCGTGGGGGTAGTTGCCGGCTTTTTCCCGGCTTTGTTTTTTTCCAGGATCGATCCCGTGCGTGTGATCAAAGATATTTCCAAACTGAAATTGCTCAAACATATTAATGTGCGGAAGGGCCTGATCACTTTCCAGTACATCCTGTCCATCTGTTTTATTGTTGCGGTGAGTATCGGTTACAAACAATACAAGTATTCTCTGAATTTTGATCTGGGGTTCAGCACTGAAAATATTTTGAATATTAACCTGAAAGGCAACCCGCCTGCCTTGCTGACTCGTGAATTGGCGCAAATGCCGGAAATCACCGGGATTTCCGCATCCCTGATGGTCCCAAGCGTAGGTAATACGTACTCGTCCACGATCAAATACCTGGACCCGGGAGATTCAACCCATATCTATTACAACTATATTGATGAGCACTACCTGCCGTTGCACGAACACGAGATCATTGCAGGAGAAAATTTCAGGGGTTCAGTCACTGAAGGAAAAGAAGAGACGGAAGTCATTGTAAATGAAAAAACCCTGGAGCGTTTCCAGGTCGGAACCCCAGCTGAGGCTATCGGCAA
Organism: uncultured Lewinella sp.; assembly: GCA_964558465.1. Taxonomy (GTDB): domain Bacteria; phylum Bacteroidota; class Bacteroidia; order Chitinophagales; family Saprospiraceae; genus JACJYC01. The sequence goes on from CAZLEF010000037.1 coordinate 2,424, forward strand.
AGAACTCCTGATTGACCGTAAAAAACTGCGCATTGCCGGGGTGGTCCGGGATTTTCACTACAGCAAGGTAACCGATCCGATCCATTGTTTTGCCTTTCGGAGCGATCCGTCGCAACTGCAGGTGCTGAATCTTAAAACGGCATCCTCCGATATGGCCGCGACAATGCAGAAAATCGAAGCTGCCTGGAAGAAGATCGATGCGGTACATCCGTTTGAAGCCAGATTCTACGACGAAGAGATCGAGCGGGCCTACGACTCTTTTACCATCATGATCAAGATCATCGGTTTCCTGGCATTTCTGGCCATTTCGATCGCCTCGTTCGGGCTTTTGGGTATGGTTGTCTTTACTACTGAGACCCGGCTGAAGGAAGTTAGCATCCGCAAGGTGTTGGGGGCAACGGAAGGCAGGTTGGTGTTGATGCTGAGCCGGGGTTTTTTGCTCCTGCTGTCCCTTGCGTCGCTGATCGCCATTCCTGTCACGTACTATCTTTTTGACAAGGTGCTTTTTGCCGGGATCGCTTTCAGGGCGCCCATTGGTTTTTGGGAATTGTTTTCAGGCGCTTTTGTGGTGATCGGGATTGCTTTGCTGGCCATCAGTTCTCAAACCATCCGCATTGCCCGCGCCAATCCGGCAACAACGCTGGGGAGTGAGTGATTTAGTCTTCAGTCCTTCAGTCTCCAGTTCACAGTCTTCAGTCCGTGGACAGCCGACTGCCAACTGCCAACTGAAGACTGCCAACTGAATCACTCACGCCACAATCTCCCGGATGGTCTTCCGGTAGGCGGACGGGTTTTTGCCCGTGATCTCCTTGAAAATGCGGTTGAAGTGTGAGAAATTGTTGAATCCGCTTTCAAAACAGACATCCGTGATGCTCCCGGTCATTTCCGAAAGCAGTTTACAGGCGTGGATGACCCGCATTTCGTTGACAAAGGCGGTAAATGTTTTGCCGGCCATTCGCTTAAAATAACGGCAAAAGGCCGGGACGGTCATACTGGCTTCAGCGGCCACTTCGTCCAGGGTGATAGTCCGTTGGAAATTCTGTTGTACAAAGTTGTAGATCACGTTGATCCGGTCATTATCCTGGCGTTCCACTTCGAGGGTAAACCCGCTGGCGTTGAGCAGGGTGTATTCGGTAGAAAAGGCCATTTCCTGCAGGATGGAAAGCAGGTGCAGCAGGCGCTCGAAATTGTCCAGTTTGGTCAGGTTTTCAATCCTGGCGCCGATCCTGTTTTTGGATGCCCCGTGGAAAGATAAACCGGATTTTGCCCGTTCAAAAAGTTGCTGGATGGCCTCCATTTCCGGGATATGAAAGAAGTTGTCGCCCAGAAAATCGCTTTTCATCTGGATGATGGTTTCGGATTCATTCACCGTAAGCCGGTCGGTAAAACCCATATGGGGAAGGTTGGAGCCGATAAAAACCAACTCGCCGTCGCTGAAATAGGATAAATGGTGGCCGATATGCCGTTTGCCGCTGCCTCCTTTGACGTAAACCAGTTCCAGTTCGGGGTGAAAATGCCAGAAAGGTTTTTTGAGTTCCGGGGAAGGGTCGATGTATTGCTTGATCGCAAAACAACTTCCGAAGGCCGGAATAATTTTTTCAAGGGCAGGTTTCATGGGAATCATAGAAAGTCCAATTGTTTTCGGATACAAAATTAAGCTGCATCGCAAAACCGGAAGTATACTGAATTAACCGGTTTCTGTACTATTTTAACCATTAATGAAGAAAAAAGTTTGAAGCGGGTTAAAATTTGACAGAAAAATGATGGAGGTTGTTAAAACGGGTATTGCCGCATACTACCGGAGATGTTGCCTTATTGGCTGAGGACAGGTCCAAAGGTCCATATGACTCTTTTGGAGGGAAAGATGGTGAAGGCATTGCGTCTCTCCCCATCTCCGTCTCTCCCCATCTCCCAGTCTTTCGTTTAAAAACAAAAATATCCGGTAGTATGGTGATGGCGGACGGGCCGTAAAAAGCAAACGGCAGCCGGCAGAAATGAATGCTGCCGGCTGCCGGTAGTAAACGATCAAATCAAAAACTTACGGTTTCGAGAACCAGAGTTCCACGGTATGGAAATCTGCGTTGTTGCCGCCGATCAGGTCGAGGGCTTCGCGGTTCCAGACGTATTCCGAATTGTAACGCGGGCGCAGGCGGTAAACCGGTTTGCCGCTATTGTCCAGATAAAACGTAGCCGGCAGTTGGAAGCCGGTATAGACCTGGCTGTCGTAGTGGTACCTCCGCATGTCTACCCAGGTTTCCAGGGCGCCGTGAACCCAGAGGGCGATATACTTTTGCAGCATGATGTCGCTCAGCTTGAGGTCGGCGGAATTTTGCGGCACGGCGGCGCTTGCCAGGTAAGCATCCCGGTTGGCGGCGGCTACGCCTGCAAAATCCATATGGGCTGTAATGCCGTTTTTAAAGGCTTCATAAGCCAGGGGTTTGTCGCCCTTGATGAAGGCGGCTTCGGCTTTCATGAACTGAATCTCCGGATAAGTCAGCAGATAATGGTCGGCTTTGTCTTTAAAAATGTATTTGCCGGGAATGTTGGCGGCAACCGTTTCGGTAGGAGGAACGCCCCATAACAAGGGGATGCGGGTCACTTTTCCGGTGACGTTGGTGGTGTCGCCTTTAGTGGGCGTTACCCCGTAATAATTGCCATTCGGCGAGGCGGTCAGCATGATGGGAAGCCGCGGGTCGGTTACGCCGTTGAATACCGTTCCGTTCAGCAGGTTGAGGAAGAAAACGGTTGGCCGGTAAACCCGGAGGTTATTCCGGACCGGGCCCAGGAAATTGCCGTCGGCGCTGCTGGTACCTGCGTGGGGAATGGCAAAGTTATCGGTATTGGAAGCCAGAGATTTGTTGCAGTACTCGATCACCTTGTCGGGATCATAACCCGATTTGTTGTTGGTATGATGAGCGTTTCGCGCCAAAACGGCATACACGAACTTGATCCATTTTTCGCGGTCGCCTTTATAAACAAGGTCGCCGCGGGCAAGGCCGGCCTGACTGACGCCGCCGCCGGTTTGCGCCAGGTCTTTGAGGGCGTCTTCGGCAAGCCGGCGCACTTCGGCGTACACGTCCTCCTGGGAATTGTAATCAAACACATAGCGGTTGGGTTCCCAGGCCTGATCCAGGATCATTTCGCCGTTGACATCGGTGGTCACCTGCCAGCTCCAGGCGCGGATCGCTTTTGCCACGCCAACGTAATCCCATTGTTCTTTGGCGACGGCTTGTTCGATGATCAGGTCGACGTTTTTTCCGATCGACCAGTAGTGTGAACGCCACATTTCACCACCTGAATCGCTTCCGGGGATGTAACCATGTTGGTCCCAGACATTGTTGGCGGCGGTGGAGGCCCAGTTTTGGGTATATTGACCGACAAAACGGGCGTCGAACACCTCACCGCGCGACATTTGAGAGAAAATGGGTGGCAGCAGAGCAAACCCTTCGGCAACCTGCGGGTTGCTGGGGTCGAAATTGACATCCAGGTAGTCGTTGCAGCCGTTGGAAAAAACGAGCAGCAAAACAAGTATGGAAGGTATGAATAATTTGCGTTTCATGTCTTCTGAAATTTAAGGTTTAAAATGTTGCGGAAAGGCCGAAGGAGAAGGTACGCGGCAGGGATAATTTCCCGAAATCCATACCAAATCCGCCTGCGCCCCCGGTTGCCGGGCTGGTGGTGCTTACGTAAGGGTCTGCCCCGGTATAATTGGTGGACAGAAACAGGTCGGTTCCGTTCACAAAGAGGCTCAACTCCTTGATCACTTTATTGGCGCCCAACCAGTTGCCAGTCAAATCATAGGTCAGGGTCACATCGCGCAGGCGCACCCAGTTGATGTCTCTTTCTACGAAATCTTCCGGTTGAATGACCGTGGTATAATACAGTTCATTGGCGCTGGGCGTGATCTGGATCGTATTGGGGGTCGGGGCGGTCTCTTCATTGCCGTCCTTCAGTACGCCTGGGAAAACAAAGGGTTCATCCCGGTTGAGGGTGCGTTTGCTCAGGCCGGTCTGGGTCAGGTACATTTCGTTGCCGTTGAAAATATCGCCGCCGCTGCGGATGTCCAGCAGGAAAGAAAGGGAAAGCCTGTCAAAAAAGCGGAATTCGTTCACCAGGCCGATGACAAAATCCGGGTTCCGGTCGCCGATGGGCAGGAAGTTGGCATTGCGCAGCGGGAAACCCGTGGTCGGATCGATCAGGATATCCCCGTTGGTGTTGCGCAGGTAGCTCCAGCCGCCGATGGCGGTCGCTGTTCCGGCGCCCCGGCTGTTCAATGCCGGGTAGAAGCGGTTATTAGCCGTCGCAAAGCGGGTAGCTAAAAGATCCGCCGGTGAAAATGCACTTGCCCGGACGTTTCCGACAGCCCAGGTGTCGGAATCGTAGTATTCGCTGACTTCAGCCGGAAGGCTCAGCACCTTGGTGGCGTACTTGGTAAAGTTGGTCAGGATATCCCAGGAGAAATTTTGTGTTCTAACTGGTTTCAAACCCAACTGGATCTCCACGCCTTTGGTATTGAGTTCTCCGCCGTTGAGCAGGCCAAAGATAAAACCGGTGCCGTAGCTCAGGCGTTGCACCACGATCTGGTCGCTGATGGTTTTGGAGAAAACGGCCAGGTCAACGGAAATCCGGCCTTTGTAAAAACTCAGGTCGGTCCCGATCTCATAACTTTCCACTTTTTCCGGCCGGAGCGCGGGGTTGTCGCCGAAGAAATCGTATAAAAACCCGCCGCCGGTGGACGTTTGGGGCACCAGGCGCGCGCGGATTCGGTAGGGTGGGGCAGGGTTACCAACCTGGGCATAGGAAACACGCAGTTTACCGAAGTCCAGAATGCCGGTTTTGTCCCTAAGCCCGGGCATATCGGAGAATACAAAGGTCAACCCGGCCGACGGATAGAAATAGGAACGGTTCTCAACCGGCAAGGTAGAGGACCAGTCGTTCCTGCCCGTAAGGTTGAGGATCAGGTAATTTTGCAGGTTGAGTTCCGCTTTGGCAAAAGCGCCGATCAATCTGGTTCTTGACAGGATGGTTTTGTTCCGCTGGGTAGCAGGGTCGGTATTGTTGATGCTGTTGAAGTCGGGCAGGTAAATCTTTTCGCCGTAAACAGACGTTACCTCATTGCGGCGGTCGTCGATAGACGTACCCACCACAAGCGATGCTTTCAACAAGCCTTTATCCTTTTTCAAAGTCGTAAAGATATTGGTGTTCAGGATCCGGCCAATATCGTTGTAGTTTTCCGTCCAGCCGGCGCGGGGATACCCGACATTGGATTCCGGGTGGAAAAAGCGGTTGGCATTGGTGGTGTAAATATCAGCGCCGAAACGACCTGTAACCGACCACCAGGGCAGGATATTGGCGTCGAGGGTGACGTTGCCGATGGTCCGGTCCGTTTGCTCTACGCGGGCATTTTTATACACATTAAAATACGGATTGTCGTTATCCGAACCAGGGTTGGTCGTTTCAAGGGTAAGCCTGCGTGTTCCGGCCGGGGTGAGGTATACGCTCATATCCTGGTCGGAAGGATAACGCAGGGAAGCGGTGAGGTATCCCTGCGCGCCGCCCGGGGGCAGGTGGTTGCTGTTGCGGGTAAAACTGAAGCGGGTGGATGCTTTGAGCCAGGGCAATAATTTGGCTTCGCTGCTCAGGGCGGCGTTGACCTGTTCGTAGGTATTGGTTGGAATGACCCCGTCCGTTTTGACATAAGCTGCCGACAACCGGTAAGTGATCATCTCCGAGCCGCCCTCGAAGGAAAGGTCATGGCGCATGTTTTTACCGGTCTGGTAAAATTCTTCGAGGTTGTTGTAAAACTGGGTGCCGGCCGGGTATTTCGGTCCGAAATAATCCGGGTCGGTCGCTTCTACCGCGCCGTTCCTGCCGCGGCCGTAAACCTGTTGGATTTCCGGGAAGAGGTAAACATCCGAAACGCCGAAACGGGTTTTGTAACTGAGCCTCCCTGCGCCGGCGCGCCCTTTCCGGGTGGTGATGAGGATAACGCCGTTAGCGCCTTCATTGCCGTACAGCGCAGCGGCTTCAGGGCCCTTGAGCACGGTGACGTTGTCAATGTCATTCGGATTGATCTCGGCCAAACGGCTGCCGATGTCGTCGCGGTTGTTGTTCACGTTGCCGTTGATGCCTACTCCGTCGGAGTAGAGGGTGTGCTGGTTGAGGGTGCCGCTGTTGATGGGTAGGCCGTCCAACACGATCAGGGGCTGGTTGCTGCTGCCGATAGAGTTAACCCCGCGCAGGTTGATGCTGACCGACCCGCCTGCGAGGCCGCTGGTGGGCGTAAGGGAAAGACCGGCAACGCGCCCCTGGAGAGACAAAAAAGCATTGTCCCGCTGGGTGCTTTGCAATTCCTCGCCTTTGACCGATTGGGTGGAATAGCTCAGTTTTCGGCGGTCCTCCTTGATGCCAAGAGCGGTCACTACCGTTTCCGTCAACTGATAGGCTGTTTCGGTCATGGAAAGGTCAATGGTGGTCTGTTTGCCAACCGTGACGGTTTGGGTACCCATGCCGATCATGGCAAATTCCAGTTCCTGCCCTTCCTGGGCCGAAATGCTGTATTTGCCGTCGACATCCGTAACTGTTCCTTCCGTTGTGCCTTTAATCACAACCGTTACGCCGGCAAGGGGGCTTCCGCCCGGATCAGTGACCGTACCGCTGATACGCTGCTGCGCATAACTGGCCGTCAGGCCGAAGACCGCGAGCAGGATTGTCAGTAAAGGGCGTTTAAATTCCCTGAAAATCCTTTTGGTAAAGTAATAAATCATGATGCGCTTGTTTTGTTATGGAAAATATTTGGCTGTTCGTCAGAATCCATTCAAGGTTACTACGAAAAAATAAAATGCATAAAGCGTTGACAATGATTTAATACAATACTAAAGGTGAACTGGGTGAGCAAATTCTTTGAGGTCAATAATGTTTCAGAAGTAAAATTAAAAAATTTTGCAATAAATTTATATATTTTTGAAAAAGGGAGGAAAAACAGTTTGGATTTAGCCATAAGGCGAAGGGTGGAGCGTGAAAAAGTGCGAACTCACTATCCACCCCTCCATCCCCTCTATCAACCCGCGCAGCGCTTTGAGTTCTTCCTTGCTGTTCACGGTAACGGTACTTCCGTCCTCGAGCGTCACATCAATCGGGAAAACGATTGCAGGGCGCTCTTCGGAATCTGGGTTGGCCTCTTTCCATTCGCGCGCCAGCGATTTCAGTTCGGCGCGGTCGGCAGCCTCAGCTGTGGTTCCGTCGGGGAATTGAATGGTCAGCGGGAACACGATCTCGAAACAAGGCGTGCAGTTGCCGCATCATGTTCATTTTTCGGGGAAAAAGCTCCGCAGTAATAAAACCGCGGAGCGGCATGCCCTTTTAAAAGGGTCTCCTCGAAAATGTCTTTTCAGGGTTTGAGTGTTCAAAAATGATAGGTCAGGCCTATGTTCAGGCCGGTAGCGGATTCGTCGGTTCGGGCGAAAGGGGTCATTTGATTTTTGATCAGGGAACCTGTTAAAACAGGGCTGACGCCGATACTGAGCCGTTCGTTAAGGTCGTATTCCACTCCTGCGCCGAATACATTATCCACAGATAGGGTTTCAGCCGGCGGATTACATTTCGCCATCGGCTTCCGCTGGGGATCGCGAAATTTATCGTTTAAAAACCGGACATCGGATATTTCCAGGGACCGGTCCAGCAGGTAATTAAATGCCAGGCCCCCTTTTATTTCAAAATGAAGTCGTTTGCGCCCTACTTGGTACCCCAGCATAAGGGGCATGCTGATATTAGGTAGCGGATTGCAGTAGATGGTTGCACGTAAACGCAAAAAAATTTAACAAGAAGGTGTGAAAAAGTGAACTTGCGGTGAAACCACTGGGAATTGCGGTGAAACACAAGAATGGATTGGTCCGATTCCTCAATTCCTCAATTCCTCCGCGCCTTCTGCGCGGCACGCAGTTCCTCAATTCCTCAATTGATTGCGCCACAAGCGTGGAATCAGCCATCCATTTCCTACATTTGCCAGAAAGCACCAATACCGAACATGAAAAAAGATCAACTCCGCAGTCGCGGCTGGTTTGGCCGAAGCGGCAAAGACGGATTTATTTATCGGGCCTGGATGAAAAACCAGGGGATTCCCGCAGAGGAATTCGACGGGAAGCCGGTCATCGGCATTTGTAATACCTGGTCGGAGCTCACGCCCTGCAACGCTCATTTCCGGGAGTTGGCGGAAGCGGTCCGCCGTGGCATACTCGAAGCGGGCGGTTTCCCCGTGGAATTTCCGGTCATGTCGCTGGGGGAGACCCTCATTAAACCCACCGCCATGTTGTACCGCAACCTGGTCAGTATGGACGTGGAGGAATCCATCCGGGCCAACCCGGTGGATGGGGTGGTCCTGCTCTGCGGCTGCGATAAAACCACGCCGTCGCTGGTAATGGGCGCGTGCAGCGTTAATCTGCCGACCCTCGTGGTTTCGGGCGGCCCCATGCTCACCGGCAAATTCAAAGGCAAAAATATCGGCACCTCCGATGTCTGGCGCTTCAACGAAGCCTACCGGAAAGGGGAAATGAGCCAGGCCGAGTTCCTGGATGCCGAAGCCGGTATGTGCCGCAGCCAGGGGCATTGCGCCGTGATGGGCACGGCCTCTACAATGGCTTGTATGGTAGAATCTTTGGGGCTTTCCCTGCCCGGCAACGCCGCTATCCCCGCTGCGGACTCCCGCCGGAAAGTCCTGGCGCGTTTATCCGGAAGGCGGATCGTGGAAATGGTGCGGGAAGACCTGAAATTATCAGACGTCCTCACCCGGCCGGCGTTTGAAAATGCGATTATGGCCAACGCGGCCATCGGCGGTTCCACCAATTTTGTGTTGCACCTGCTGGCCATCGCCGGCCGGATCGGAACGCCGTTGACGCTGGAAGATTTTGACCCCATTTCTTCCAGGATCCCATTGCTGGCCAACCTCCAGCCTTCCGGCGCCTATTTTGTGGAAGACCTGTATTATGCCGGCGGATTACCCGCCGTGATGAAAGAGTTGAGCGGTTTTTTACATAAAGATTGTATCACCGTTAACGGCAAAACCGTTCGGCAGAATTTTGAATCCGCCGAATGTTACAACCGCGAAGTCATCGCAACTATCGAACAACCTTTTAACCCGCAATCCGGCATCTGGGTGTTAAAAGGCAACCTCTGCCCCAACGGCGCCGTCATCAAACCGTCCGCCGCAACGCCAGGCCTGATGCAACACCGCGGCAAAGCCGTTGCATTCGAGGATATCGAGGATTACAAAGCCCGCATCGACGACCCGGATCTGGACGTGGATGAAAACAGCGTGCTGGTACTCAAAAACGTGGGCCCCAAGGGTTATCCCGGTATGCCCGAGGTAGGCAATATGAGCCTGCCCAAAAAACTCCTGAAAAAAGGCGTGACCGATATGGTCCGGATTTCAGACGGAAGAATGAGCGGTACGGGGTTTGGCACGGTGGTTTTGCATGTTTCCCCTGAAGCGGCCGAGGGGGGAGCGCTGGCTTATGTCCGCGACGGCGACTATATCCGCCTGGACGTACCCAACCGGAGCCTGCACCTGGAAGTATCGGAGGAAGAATTGGCAGCCCGGAAAAAATCAGGGCGAACCCTGGTGCCCGTGGCAAATCGGGGTTATGTAGGCCTTTATCAAAAACACGTCGAACAGGCCCACCTGGGCGCCGACCTCGATTTCCTTAAAGGCGGATCGGGCAGCGAGGTGGTGCGGGATTCGCATTGATAATGAAATTTTGTTGATGTGTTGATATGTTGATTTGTTGATGCGAAACGGCAACCCTCAAATCAACAAATCAACAAATCAACGAATCAACAAATCAACGAATCAACTCCTCCACGCCTGTGGCGTGGCACGCACATCCTCGCATCCTCCACGCCTGTTGCGTGGCACGCGCTTCCTCGCATCCTCGATTCCTCAATATTTATGGCATCAACCAAATTTCAAAACCAAACGGCAATCATCACCGGCGCCGGCCAGGGCATCGGCTTCGAGATTGCCCGCCAACTGGCGCTTCAGGGCGCTTCTGTGTTGCTGAACGACATGGACGCCAGACTGGCCCGTTCCGCCGCAAGGGCGATTGAACGGGAAGGCGGAATCTGCCATGCCCTTCCCGGCGATGCGGCAGATACGGATTTCATCCCAAAAATGGTGGCTGAAGCCGTCGACCGGTTCGGCGCGTTGCATATCGCTATTGCCAATGCGGGCATTACGCTGTTCGGCAGTTTCCTGGAATACCAGCCCGAAACCCTGCAAAAGGTCATGGACCTCAACCTGAAAGGCAGTTTCTTCCTGGCCCAGGCGGCCGCCCGGCAAATGATCCGTCAGGGAACCGGGGGCACCATCCTGTTGATGTCGTCGGTTACCGGCCGGCAGGCCCACAAAAATCTGGTCGCCTACGGCATGACCAAAGCCGGCCTTGAAATGCTGGCAAAGGGTTTGGTAGCGGAATTATCGCCCATGGGTATCCGGATCAACGCCGTTTGCCCGGGCGCAACCATGACCGAACGCACAGCGGAAGACGCGGCCTATGAAAAGACCTGGTCGGAGATCACGCCGCTCGGCCGGCCGGCCACGACTGCGGATATTGCCCAGGCGGCCCTGTTCCTGGTGTCCGACGCCGCCCGCCATATTACGGGTCAGACGCTGGTGGTGGACGGGGGGTGGACGGCGATGGGGGTGCAGCCGGGGGAAGGTTAAAGGGGACTGGGGGACTGGGGGACTGGGAGACTGGGGGAAAAGGTTTTCCGCTTGAAGGTCAGATTAAAAGAGGAAAAATTCATTACCCTGCTTTGTGTTTGTTTGAATATCTTTGGGAAACAAAACACCTTATTCACCTTTGGTGAAGCGGTATTGGGCTTAGGCGTAGCGTTGATGCTGCCTGGATCATTGATCGGCGGAATTGTAGGCGGCGGCTCCATCGATATCCCCATCGGCGGAAAAAAGGAAAACTACGAGGCCCGGAAAAAGGAACTGGAAAAATATTTGTTTGAACTTGGGGGAAATTAAATTTTCATGAAAAAACTGCAACCATTCATTTTTTTAACCTTCTTCTTGCTGTTTGCTCCATTTATTTACGGCCAGATCACGCAGGATTCCAGCAAGATCTGGCGGATCGAAACGAACGACGATAATGAATACATCGGCAGGATTTTAAAGGCGGACGGGAACGAGATCTCCCTGCAAACCGAAAACCTCGGCCTGATTACCATTCAGGTGAGAAACGTCAAATCCATGCAGGAAATCAAGCCCGGGCAAATAGTAGAGGGGCAATTGTGGGCGGAAAACCCGCAGGCCACCCGTTATTTCTGGATGCCAAACGGTTATGGCCTTGCCAAAGGCGAGGGGTATTACCAGAATGTCTGGGTGTTGTTCAACCAGGTGAGTTTCGGCATTACCGACAACTTCTCCCTGGGCGGAGGTATGGTACCCCTGTTTTTGTTTGCAGGCGCTCCAACTCCGGTCTGGATCACACCCAAGTTTTCCATTCCGGTCAAAAAAGATGCATTTAATCTGGGCGCCGGCGCACTGATCGGAACCATTATTGGCGGCGAAGATGAAGGGGGGCCCTTTGGAATCGCCTACGGGATCACTACCTTCGGCAATCGCGATAAAAACCTGTCCATTGGTCTGGGATTCGGCTTTTCCGGCGGCGAATGGGGCAGCGTTCCTGCGGTTTCTATCAGCGGAATGCTGCGGATCGGCAAAAAAGGTTACCTGCTGACGGAGAATTACCTGATCGAGGATGTCGGGCTTATCATGGTCGGGGGCAGATCCGTCCTGAAAAAGGCCTCCCTGGATTACGGGCTTTTATTGCCTCTGGGCGCCGGGGAATTTGTCGGCGTCCCCTGGCTTGGGCTGATCCTGCCGCTGGGGAAGAAGGGATGATTTCTTCAGAATAGCGCTTCAAATGCATATATTTGCAGATCATCCAATTTTTCCTGACCTTGGAACTACTGATCATTCTGCTTTTCAATCTGATTAACGGTATATTCGCACTATCGGAGATCGCCCTGGTATCTGTAAAAAAACAGCGAATGGCGCAACTCGCCGAAAATGGCAATGCCCGTGCCAGGACAGTGCTGGGATTACTGGAGAATCCGGAAAGTTTTCTGTCCGCTGTCCAAATTGGAATCACCCTGATTGGTATTGTGTCGGGCGTCTATGGCGGCGTAACGCTGACGGATAATTTCCGCCCTATCGTAGAACAAGTGGAAATGCTGCGACCCTACGCCCATCAAATCGCATATGTGCTGGTCGTGGCTTTTATCACTTACTTTTCAATCGTCATAGGGGAGTTGATCCCCAAAACACTGGCCATGAAATACGCTGAGCCGGTCGCCTTGAATATTGCAGGATTCATCCGTTTGTTTTCAAGTATTGCCCGTCCCTTCGTATGGTTGCTGACCAAATCCACGAGTCTTGTCTTTAAATTATTCGGGATCAAACCTGCTCAGGAAGAAAAAATTACCGAAGAGGAACTTCGTTATATTATCAAAACGGCCGGCAGACAAGGGCTGTTCAATAAAGAGGAAAGCGACCTTCATCACAACGTTCTGACATTTACGGAGTTGCGCGCTAAAAATGTAATGACCCACCGGATTGATGTGGAGTGGGTGGATATTGCTGATTCAATGGAAAAAAATGAAAAAAAACTTCGGGAAAGTCAGCACTTTCAATTTCCTGTTTGTGAGGATGGTTACGATAAAATTCTCGGTTATCTGCATGTAAAGGATTTTTTCAGTCAAAAAGATCATCCGGATTTTAACCTGCGCAGCATTATCCGGGAAGCCGTGTTTGTTCCGGAAAACTTGTATGCCATTGATGTATTGCAGCACTTTAAAAAGCGGAGATGTTATTTCGGTATAGTTGTGGACGAACTCGGCGCCTTTGAGGGGGTGGTCACCCTGCATGATCTGTCAGAAGCCCTGGTCGGCGACTTACCGGATAATGAAATGGATCCGCCGGAAATCGTATTGCGTGCAGATGGTTCTTTGCTGGTCAGCGGCAGCATTCTGGTCGTGGAGTTGAACCGTTTTCTGGAAAGTGTTTATATCCCGGAAAAAAGTGGACAATACAGCACCCTTGCCGGCTTCATTATTTATTATCTGGAACGCATACCTGACGTAGGCGAACAATTTGACTTTCATGGACGAAATATTGAAATTGTCGACAAAGACGGTGCAAGAATTGATAAGATCATATTAAAATAACCGGACTTACTGATTCATTTTTTTCTTCTCCTTCTCCAGTTTCCGGAAGTACCGCCGGAACAAAAAATTCTGTTTCAGGGCTTCCATATTCTCGCTGAAAGCCGCCGTGCCTTTTTCCACATTTTCGAGGGTGGCGCGCAGCCGTTCGGTCATGGCGGAATCCCGCATCAGGGCGTTCACGGGCCCCTGGCCGGCATTAAAATCCTGGCCGACGGTGACGGCGATCTGGTCCAGGTCCCGGGCAAGGCGTTCGGCGCTTGCCTCCACTTCCTGGATTTTTGACACCGCCTGCTGCAATTCCTGCGACAGGGTCGTGTCGGTGAGCAGGGTAGCGATCGTTCCCTTGCCTTCGGACGCCAGGGCCAGGGTAGCGGAAGCTTCCGTCATGAGGCCGGACGCTTTTTGGGTGGCTTCATGCAGGTGGGCGAAGGCCGCTTTGAGGTTGACCGTCATGGTCCGGTCGTCGAGCAATTCGGCCAGTTGGGCGCTGGTATTGATCCGGTGGATGGTATTGCGCAGTTCTTCCGCGATCAGCGCAACATTTTCATTGGTGCGGGAGAAGGTTTGCAACATGGCCTGCGTATTGATCTCCTCCCGCGAAGACAGCCGGTCGCCATCGTTCACCAGGGGCGCGGTTCCGGCGCCCGGTGAAATATTGATGACCCGGTTGCCGATCAGCCCGTCGGTGCCCAGGCTGGCGACGGCGTTGCGTCGGATAATGGTTTTCATCTTTTTATCGATGCTCATGGCCACCTCGATCACGGTGTCGCTGACGAGCGAAACCCTGGAGACGCTCCCCACATCGATGCCGGAATACCGGACATTGTTTCCGGACACCAGGCCGTTGACATTCACAAAATGCGTGGTCAGTTCGAAACGGGCGCCGAAGAGGTTCCGGTTTTTGCCCAGGAGGTACAAAGAAAAAATGAGCAGAAAGATGCCGGTCAGGACAAAAACGCCCAATTTCATATTATTGATGGTCCGGTTTTCCATAGTTAAACGGTTTAGTGAAAGAACTGCCTGATATTTTCGTCCTGAGAAACTTCGAGCTCGCCGTAAGTTCCGGTCCTGTAACATTTTCCGTCAATGAGCATAGCGACCCGGTCGGCAGTAAGTTTCACGCATTTCAAATCGTGTGTAATAATGATGGCGGAAGTATCGTATTTTTCTCCGATTGCGGTGATCAGTTTGATGATCTCCAGGCTGGTGATGGGGTCCAGGCCGGTGGTGGGTTCGTCGTACAAAATAATTTCCGGCTTCAGGATCAGGGTCCGGGCCAGGGCGATCCTTTTGCGCATGCCGCCAGAGAGTTCGGCGGGCATCATGTCAACGGCATGTTCCAGGCCGACGTTGCGCAGGGCTTCCATCACCATGCCGTTGACCTCCTGCTGGGTCAGGTTGAAGGAGTGCCGGCGCAACGGGAATTCCAGGTTTTGCCGCACGGTCATGGAATCGTAAAGGGCGTTGCTTTGAAATAAAAATCCGATTTTTACCCGGATCTCATCCAATTCCAGGTGGTCGAGTTCCAATACATTCTGCCCCAGCACCTGTATGCTGCCTGAGTCGGGTTGGATCAGGCCGATGATGCATTTGATCAGGACGGATTTGCCCGAACCGGATTTGCCCAATACTACCAGGTTTTCGCCCCGTTTCAGGGTCAGATCAAAATTTTCCAGCACTTTGTTGGCCCCAAAAGACTTGCAGAGATTGCGGATGACAATAACGTCGTCTTTTGAAGCGTCTGCAGTTGTCATGTTCGTTGATCAATCGTATAGGTTCATTAAATCGGTTATTTGCACCACGATCAGGTCCAGAATGAAAATCATCACCGAAGAAACCACCACTGCCGAATTGGCTGCCCGCCCGACACCTTCCGTGCCTTTATCTGTGAAATAACCTTTGTAACAACCAATAATACCCACCGCAAAACCAAAAAAGAACGTTTTGATCACCGCCGGAATAATATCAGCAAAGATCAGGCTGTCGAAGATCTGCTTGAAAAACAGGTACGAAGTGGTCTTTTCGTAAATATTGTTTCCCAGATAAGAACCATACAAGGAAATGGAGTCGGAAATGATCACCAATATAGGCAGCATCACCATTGCTGCCGCCGTGCGGGTGACCACCAGGTATTTGAACGGGTTGGTGCCGGAGACTTCCATGGCGTCAATCTGTTCGGTCACTTTCATGGAACCCAGTTCGGCGCCGATGCTGGAACCGATCTTGCCTGCAAAAATAAGGGAAGTCAGCACAGGTCCGACCTCGCGCACGATGGCAATACCGACCATCGACGGGATCAGGGATTCCACCCCGTAGTAGACCATCGAAGGGTGCAATTGCATGGTCAGCACCAGGCCCATGATAAAAGCTGTCAGCCCGGTCAGCGGAAGGGATTTGTAACCGATGACGTAACACTGGCGGATGAATTCGCGCCATTCATAACGCGGCTTTAAACCCTCCCGGAAGAAACGGGCTGCAAAACGGCTCAACCCCCCGGCATCGCGCAGGAAGATTTTTGTATTTTCCGGAAGGGGCATTCTATTTTTCATCGTTCCAAACCCAACAATGGTTTTGACAAAAGTACCAAAATCCGGGGGCCTTACCAGTGATTTTTATCATGAGGGGCCATGACGGAAATTAACAGAGGGGGAGACGAAGTGAGGGGGAGACTTGGTGAGGGGGAGACTTGGTGATGGGGAGACGAGGTGAGTGAGAGAGTGCGCGTTCTCCAAGTCACCCAGTCACCCAGTCACCCAGTCACCCAGTCACCAAGTCACCCGGCAGTATGAATTTCTTTCCAAACCGGCTTCGATTTTGCTGAAAACTAGTACCTTGCAACGCATGAACAGAATCCAATCCATCGATATCTTCCGCGGTTTTACCATTTTCATGATGGTATTTGTCAACGACCTCGCCGGCGTATCCGATATTCCGGCCTGGATGAAACACGTGCCGGCTGATGCCGATGCCATGACCTTTGTGGACGTGGTCTTCCCGGCATTCCTGTTCATTGTCGGGATGTCCATTCCTTTGTCGATCCGCAACCGGGAAACCAAAGGGGAATCCTTGTGGGCGATTCTCCTGCATATTGGCATCCGCACCGCCGGACTGCTGCTGCTGGGCGTTTTTATGGTGAACGGTGAGGAAATGAACCGGGAGGCCAACCTGTTGCACCCCAGGATCTGGAACCTGCTGTTGTACGTCGCCGCTATCCTGATCTGGAACCAATATCCCAAAAGCGAAGATAACAAAAAATATTTGTGGCGGGGCCTCCGTTTTGCGGGTTTTGCCATCCTGGCGGTATTGTGGTATACCTTCAGAAAGGGCGAACCCGGCGCATTGACCGGTATGACGCATAGCTGGTGGGGCATCCTGGGGCTGATCGGCTGGGCCTACCTGTTGTCGGTATTGGCCTATCTCCTGTTCCGGGAGAACGGCACGGCGATCGCTGCCACCCTGGCAGTATTCATTGTCATGACCGTAGGCCTGCGTTCCGAAAACATTCAATTGCCGGGCTGGCTGTCCATGATCGAAAGCTGGGGCGGTCATTTTATCCATGCTTCGCTGACCCTCGCGGGCATGCTGCTTTCGTTCCTGTTTACCGACCGGTCGCCTGTCGGAACGCCCGCCGGCCGGATTCGCTGGATGGCGACGGCAGGGGTTTTTGCACTGGTTGCAGGGTATTTTCTCCGCCCCCTTTACGGTATTTCGAAGATCCACGCCACCCCCTCCTGGGCGCTGTATTGCATTGCCATCTGTTGTTTCATTTTTGCGTTCATCTACTGGCTGGTGGATGTGAAAGGCATCCGGCGCTGGGCCGGTTTCCTGGAGCCTGCGGGGAAAAATCCGTTGCTGACCTATATTTTACCCGCCCTCTTTTTTTCTATTGTGGGATATAGCTGGATACCAGATGCGCTCGGTTCGGGGGGATTGGGGATTGTGAAGTCGCTGGTCTTTTCGCTGTTTATCCTGTGGCTGGCGGCGGTGCTGACGCGGTGGCGGGTGCGGTTGCAGTTGTGAGGGTATCTATTACTCGGAAGGTCTATCCCTTCTCATAAATCAAGATTTTTTCAGCATCCACCTGAGGTTGGATATATTTTGACAATTTTGAGGCAAAATCTACCTTTTTGTTCAATATTTTTTGAACGCTTTCCCACATGTCAAAAAACTCCCAGGCCGTTTTAAGGTGAGCGGCATCTAATTCCACGAACAAATCCACGTCGGAGTTTTCATCAGCTTCCCCGCGGGCGTAGGAGCCAAATAAATAAACTCTTTTCACCGGTTTATCCGAAAAAAATAACTGCAGGTTCCCAATTTGTTGCTTCGAAAGCTCCATAGTTGGCTGATTATTTCTCCAAAATTACAAAGAATTCATCTAAACTTCAAATCCAGTCGCTGTCTCCCTCTTTAACCTTTAACCTTCTCCTCCCTCAGCGCCCCCACAAACTTGTCCAGTTCCCGGGTCGTGGTGTACACATTGGGCGTGATCCGGCAGCCCTGTACCCCAGCGCCGTCGATGGCCACCGTCCAGATCCGGTGTTTATCGAGCAGGGTTTTGGCCATATCGGCGGGTTTCATGCCTTTGATGCCTACATTGGCGATGCCGCAGGCGCGGTGCGATTCGACGGGGGTGTTCAGTTGGATATGCGGCCAGTCGCGCACCTGTTTGCTCCAGTATTCCTGCAGGTAACGCAGGCGGGCTTCCTTGCGTTCGGGGCCGATCATCATGTGAAAATCCAGCGCGTCGCCGATGGCCAGGTCGGTATGCACCGGGTGGGTGCCGGTATGGTTGAGGCGCCGGATATTGTCTTCCGGGAATCCAAAATCGGCGAACATCGGCCAGAGTTTTTTGATATTGTCCTTCCTGACGTACAACAATCCTGCACCCAGCGGGGTGCTGAGCCATTTGTGCAGGCTGGCGCCGTAATAATCGCACCCGAGGCCGGACATATTGAAATGGATATGGGCGTAGGCGTGCGCGCCGTCCACCATCACCTCCACGCCTTTGCCGTGCGCCATATCGCAGATTTTCCGGATCGGGAGGATCTGGCCTGTGATATTGATCATATGACAAACCATCAGCAAGCGGGTTTTGGAGGTAATGGCTGAGGCGTACAGATCGACGATCTCCTCATCGGATTTCGGATGATTGGGGACGGAGACTTTTTTCAGGACGACCCCGTAACGCTCCGAAACCTGGCGGAACATCTCCTGCATGGCAAAATAATCCTGTTCGGCATAAACGGCTTCGTCTCCTGCATTCCAGCGGAGGCCGCCGATCACCGTATCAAGCGATTCGGTGGTATTGCGGGTGATGATCACCTCTTCCGGCGCGCAACCGGCCAGCTCGGCCAGGCGGGCCTGCACGGCGAGTTTGTTGTCCCATTGCACGGTGCGCATATAATACGAACCCTGGTAATTGACCTCCCGCATATGGTCGACAAGCCGGTCGAGCGTGTACTGCGGCATGAAGCAGTAATAGCCGTTTTCCAGGTTGATATAATCCGGTTTCAGGCGGTACCCGCTCCGGATTTCCGCCCAGAAATCTTCGTTCCGGGCCAGTTCTTCCGGGCTTTGACCAGAGGTGTCGGCAACGATTTTTTCGATGTTTTTGAAGGCGGCGCCGGTGAACAGGCTTGCGCCGGCCAGGAGTTTGAGAAATTGCCGTTTTTCCACAATGGCGGGTTTTGCAGGTTAGTAAAATGGGTGCGACGAAGACTCCGAAGGTGTAAATATGGTGCTTTTTCTCCGACTGGGCATCGGAGACGACTGGTTTTTCTTCTGGGCGGAGGCGGGCGATGTTTGATTTTACAAGGTTGGCCCTCCGACCGGAGGTCGGAGGTACAAGATTAATTGGAAATTAACCTTGGTTTAATTTACAATTCATCTGCTCTGTAGACATTTGTCCAGTCGATAGTTGACTTCTTGCTGTCATATTCTCCTACCTTTCCTGCAATCTAAAGTCGCTTTCTGGTCAGCGTTCTACCGCCCGGTACGACGCTGATGCTTTTTTTGTGAATATTGGCTCGTCAATCCGCAGGACCGGCTCGTCCTTATCTATGTTTTAAATGATAAAGGAATATTTAGCGGTCTCGCCCCCGTGACGGATGAGGATATCTTACAGTCCGCTATTTTTCCGGAACAAAAAGTGAACTTGCAGGAAGCTTTTTCCTGAATTTTTGCCCAACGCCCTGTTTTCTTATTCATATCGAAGCGATTCGATCGGATCCAGTCGTGCCGCTTTCAACGCCGGATACAAACCGGACACCAGGCCCACCACCATACAGGTAATGATGGAAACCGTGATCCAGAGCCAGGGGAAGAGGAAATTGCCGCCCATGAGGATGGTGACGATATTGCCCACCAATACACCCAGGACAATGCCAAAAACCCCGCCCATCTGGCAAACCAGGATGGCTTCGGTAAGGAACTGGATCATGATGGCCCGTCGGGTAGCGCCGAGGGCTTTGCAGATGCCGACTTCGCGGGTCCTTTCGGTCACGCTTACCAGCATGATATTCATCAGGCCGATGGCGGCGCCCAGCAGGGTGATCATGCCGATGCCGATGGCGGCCATTCGGAAATAAAAGGTATTTTCTTTGATAATGTTGATCAGGCCGTCGCTTTTGGTGATCTCGAAGTCGTTGTCCTCAAAGGCATTCAACCGCCGGACGTTGCGCAGCACCATGGTCGCCTGACCCTCGGCCTGGTCCATCTGTGTACCGTCGTTCACCGCCACCATCAATTGGTAGTTGGTGCGCGAAGTGCCGTAATACCGTTTGCCTGTCTGCAACGGGATGAGGATCCGCCGGTCGGCGCTTTCATTCATGCTGGAACCTTTGGATTTGAGCACGCCGACGATCCGCAACTTGATATTGCCCGCCGAGATCACCTGATTGATGGCTTTTTCCGGTTTGTTGTCAAACAGATCCTTGGCGATCTGGTTGGCTATGATCGTGATGTAAGCGCCGGAAGACGCCTCACGGGCAGAGAAATTCCGGCCGACTTCGATTTCGTACCCACGGGCCTCCAGGTAGTTCTCGTCGATGCCAACCATACCGATATTGGGGTTGGTTTTTTCTTCCTTGTACTTGATGACGGTGTTGCCCGTACACCAAATTGCAATAGCCGTCCGTGCCGGAAACTGGAATTTCTCCTTGAAATCGGAGGCTTGTTCAAAAGTGATCGGTTCGCCCCGTTTTTCCTGGCGGCCGTCCCGCCTGCCGTGGATATTCGCCCCTTTTGGGTCAATATCAATGGTATTTGCGCCCAGATACGACAAGTTGTTGCTAAGGGAGTAAATGGCGCTGTCGATGGCGGTGAGAATGCCCACCAACGCCATGATGCCGAAAGCAATGATCACCATCGTGAGAATTGCACGAAGCAGGTTAGCCCTGACCGACCGGAAGGCCAGTTTGATGTTTTCCGTCAAATTCATATCCTAAAAGCGCTTTATCCGGCTAATATAGGTATTTTTGCCCTGCCGGTTGGTTTTCTTCGATCAGCCGGGTAGAATTTTAGACCAAATGATAATTGATTCGATTGAACCGATTGATTGGATTGATTCGATTGGTTTGATTTTGGAAATAATCGAAACATTCGAAACATTCGAAACATTCCAAATAATCGAATCAATTTAAAACCTGTTCCTGCCATACTGAGAAAACCCTTCAAACTGATTTGCGTTCTTTTGACCCAAAACCGGTAATGATATGCAACGACCGATTTTCCTGCTGAAGATTTGCCTGATCTTTTTTTCATTTTCCGCCGCCGCCCAGCCTGTTTCAAAATCTGCCGGCGAAATGGCGGGCGCCTTGTTCCGGGAAGGAGAAGGGCTCCTGCTCAACCGGAAATACGAACAGGCGGCCCGGGCATTTGAGAAAGCGCTGGGCCTGCAACCCGGGCTGATCGCCGCCCACCGGGCTGCCGGTTATTGCCACGAATTCATGAAGTCGTATGACAAAGCCCTCGATCATTTTCTGAAGGTGGTGGAGGCCGACCCCATGTTCTCACGCATCATTTATTATCAGATCGCTGACGCTTATTACAAATTGGGACAACCCGACCAGGCGCTTCAGTATTTTAACCGATTCAACGAATTGCAAGCCCGCTCCCTTGCGGAGTTTGGTTTCCAGTCTGATAAAGAAGGCGCTATGGAGGCCGGGTTTCTCAAAAAACTGCCGGCGAATATTCAGGCCTGCCAGGTTTCCATGGATTCCCTCAAATTCCTCAATATCACAGAAGTCCGCAACCTGGGGCCCAGGGTCAATACCCAGCACGATGACTATTATCCTTTTCTGACCAACGACCAGAAGATGCTTTATTACACGCACCGGCGCCGCAATCCGGACGGGGACGAAAACCTGTACTTCAGTCTCAATCATGGAGGCGTGTGGGGGGGCGGGGCTCAGTTAAAAGGGATCAATACCGAAAAGGACGAAGGCATGAGCACCCTCATCCGCGACGGACGGCGCTTGTATTTTGCCACCTGCGGACGGGAAAGCGTACTCGGTCCTTGCGACATCTGGGAGGCGACCGTGAACGGCAGTGAAGTGATCGAAACCCGTACGACACCGGGCCTGCTCAATTCGGAAAACTGGGAATCGCAGGCCGCCGTCAATTGCGATGGAACCGTGATGTATTTCTCCAGCAACCGGTCGGGCGGACTGGGCGGTACCGATATCTGGCGCAGCGAACGCAAGCCCGACGGTTCCTGGTCGGCTCCGGTCAACCTGGGATCCAGGATCAACACGCCGGAGGACGAAGAAGCTCCCTTCATCTCCAACGATGGCAAAACCCTCTATTTTTCCTCAGAAGGCCACCTCGGCCTCGGCGAACAGGATATCTTTATGAGTTGGCTGGACGTTCGCACCGGCCAATGGGGCACCCCCGTCAACCTGGGCCCCCCGGTCAACTCGCCGTTCCGCGAACTGGGCCTGTACCTCACCGCTGACGGAAAAACCGGCTACTTTGCCTCCGACCGGCCAAACGGGTTCGGGCAACTGGACATTTACAACTTCGAACTGTCGGATAAACTGTTCGGCGACCCGATTACCTATGTCGAAGGGTTTGTCCGCGACTCAATCCTGCTCACGGGGATATTATCCAACGTTGCCATCGGCGGAAAACCCGCTTTTAAAACGAGCCCCGACGGCCGTTTTTTCCTCTGCGTTCCGGCCGACGAAACCCTGGATTTTGGCATTATCCAAAAAGGTTTTTTTCCGTACCACAACCAGTTTGTTGTACCGGAATGGAACAATAAGACGTTTTACACCATTGAGTTGCTGCTCAAGCCTACCCTTACCTTTATCGGAGACCCCAATCTGCCGGTACTTAAAGACACAACCGAAATGGTGGCAGCCAAAGGCAAGGGTGTTACAACCGAATACAACCATGTTGCGTTTTTTCAGTTTGACGATTTCAAACTGGTTCCTTCCGAAGCGGATAAACTGGAGGAATTTCTGAAAATCCTGAAAGACAAAACCGTCGTCAAGGCGGAGATCATTGGTTTTGCCGACGATATCGGCACGGATGTCTACAACCTCCGGATCTCTGAAGAACGCGCCAAAGAAGTGGCCCTGGCCCTCGTACGAAACCATATCGTCATTGACCAGATCTACCTCCAGGGCAGGGGCGAGATCAAGAACGACGATGCAAAAGCCAGGAACCGGCGGGTGGAGATCCGGATTGTGGCGATGGAATAATTGTACCGCTGACCTCCGGTCGGCGGAATCCATTTGTACCGCTGACCTCCGGTCGGCGGAATCCATTAAACAGTAATCCGGCCTCCGGCCGGTATTAAAACCCCGACCAGAGGTCGGGGGTACAAAATGAGAAAAACAGCTACACTTCTGGTTATCCTGATCAACTGGCTGGCCCACACCTCCTTCTGGACAGACGGCGGCGAGCGGGAAGCATACCGGAATTATTTTGTCGGCGCCTACTATTTCAATGAAGGCAATACCGGTCCTGCGACACGCCATTTTAAAAAGGCCTACGAAGCGGCGCCCGGCGAATTCAACTTTGCACTGGCCTACGCCCTTTCGCTGGGCCGCACCGGCTCGGGCGATGAAGCCCTGAACGTCCTGCAACGGGGGGCGGCTTCCCTTTCGCCCGAACTGGACCCCGAGTACCACCAGAAGATCGCCTTTCGTTATATGGTCAGCGGCATGATCTATACCTACGGCGGGCGCTACAACCAGGCAATTCCCCAACTCCGGCAGGCGCTCGAAGCTCAAAAGGCCATCGGCCGGCCCCGCCTCCTGAGCATCCTGTCCAACACCCTGGGGTATGCCGTTTTTATGAACCAGGGGAAAAATGCACATCTGAGCAATGACCAACCCGAACATTTGCATATCCACCGGCGGGATATGGAACGATGTGTCGAACATTTTGCTGCCGCGGTTGAATACGACGGAGCCAATGTGACCGCCCGGAAAAATTATCAGATGCTTTGCGATTCACTGGGCATCCAGGCAACAGATTACGCCACTGCCGCTGCATCCGATCCTTCATCGGCGCCCAACTACGGCAGCATTTCGGCCAATATTTACCAGATGCTGGATTTTAAAGGGTATGACGAAGTGGTGTTCCTGCTGGATATTTCCGGCTCCATGGTCATGGAAAAGGTGGCCTGCGTCGACCAGGACCGCTTCAAGGTGATGAAGGAAACCGCCCTGTACATGCTGGATAAAATTCCTGCAACAACCGCCCTGGGCATCGGTACCATCGGCGGCGACTGCGGCACCACGCCCCGGCTATGGCATCCGGTGGGCAGCCTCAGCCGCAAGGATTTCAGATACGCCCTCGATTTCCTCGTCCCCGACGGCACCACCCCTTTATTGAACATCCTGGTGGAATCACCCGGCTTGTTCTCCGGGACAGACTCCCTGAACCGGGCCATCTTTCTGGTTTCCGACGGCGCCAATATCTGCAAGATCCGGGGGCTGGACATCTGCGATTGGGCCGACGGGCTGCGCAGCCAGCATATTACCATTCAGATCCTGACTTTTCTGAATGCCGACCTCACCAACAGCAACGCCTTTGCCGAATATACCTGCCTGGCCGAAAACACCTACGGCAAGGTTTTTTATATCGACGCCAACCGCTGCAACGTAAAGCCGCTGGCCTTCAATCTGGTGGAAAATTGCCTGTTCGAACTGCCGGAGATCAGGAAGGTGAATTGCTGGGGCGGCAATATCGATCTTTGGGCGATCTTTGAGGATTGAATGTTTTGAAAGCTGACTTTTGTTGAAAATGGGTTTGACAATTGGCGTGGTGAAGGCTTACTTGGGGAGGTTGGATTAAAGTGGTTTGGAATGGTTTGGAATGGTTTGGAGTTGTTTAAAGTGGTTTGGAGTGGTTTGGAGTGGTTTGGAATGGTTTGGTGGACAATGCCCTTTTGTAGATAACAACCCCAAACAATCCAAACGATCCAAACAACCCCAGGAATCAACCATCCGTTTGCAAGCATAAAATTCCAAAGGAGTATGAAAAAAAACTTATCTTTTGAATCTTTTGACCGGCCTGAAATCTTACTGGATCAAAGGCAGCAGGAAAAAATAAAAGGCGGCTTCGGGGTGCGGAGCGCCCGCCCGGATCTGGTGAGTTCGCCCGGCTCCCGGATCGTCTGGGACGGCATCGACATCCGCAAGGCAGTTTCCGGCAGCCGGCTCACCCAGCAGTTCAGTATCCGCGGAGGGCATGTTACGCATGATATTGACCCTTAGGGATGTTGATTCGTTGATGTGTTGATGTGTTGATTTGATGGGGGGCCTCAAATCAACACATCAACACATCAACAGATCAACAGATCAACATCATCTATCATATTCGCTTAGTGATTTGAAAAACGGCTGGTTTCTGACCTTGCTGTCCACCCATGCCAAGAGGTGAAAGGGCCTTGTCAGTAAAATGCGGGCCTGTGGCGATGAAGCTGCCAGCCGTTTAAATTCCACTCCCAGCTTTTCAAAGGCCTGCCGGGCCTCCCGGGCCGTTCCTGCCTCGATAGCGGCCTTGATCCCTTCGATGAAACTTTGTTCGATCTGGTGCAGGCTGTTTCGTTTTTTGAGGAAGCGATAGGTGGAGCGCAGGAGTGAATCCAGGAGGACGGAGTTGCCCAGTTCGTAGTGGATGACCAGGTTGAGCATGCGGGCCAGCGTTTGCAGGTCCTGTCGCTCGATGCCTTTGTCGGATTGCAGCCACTGGTTGAGGAAGGCCAACGCCCGGTCAAAATCCCCGGCGCCGAAACAAATGTAGAAATAGGTATAAAAAAAAGCCTGCCGGTCGAAGAAAGCCGGGTCGAATTTTTCTTTTTCCCGAAGGTGGTTGTCCAGGGTGCGGATACCCTCCTCAAAGTCCGCTTTCCGGATGCAGAGCGCAAATTTGATCTGATAGTATTGGCGGTGGATCTTGAGTTCATCGTCGGGGGTGTTCGGTTTGAGATGGCGGAGTTTTTCCAGGGTTTCTTCCAGTTCGTCAATTTTATTGAGTTCGCCGCAGGCCCGCATAAAATTGCTCAGGGCCGAAATATACTCCGAGACGTCTTCTTCCAGGAAATGCCGGTGGGATTCCATCAGGTTCAATAATTCTTTTCCGGCCAGGTAAAAAGCCTGTTGTTCGCCGGCGGCATAGTGGGCAAGGGAAACCAGGCGCAGGTACAACATCCGCGTTGTATAACCCTTCAGCGCCTCGCGGGCCGGCAGCCCTTGTTTTTCCTTCCATCCTGACAGCCGTTCAGCGGCCGTTTGTCCGGGCGCGGGATCCTGACGAATGGCGGCCAGCAATTCAAAAAACCGGTTGCGCAGCTCGGTGCAAAGGCGCTGCTGTTCGTAAATATCGATTTCCTCTTCGGCTATTCGGGGCAGTTCTTTGTCGAGGAAGGCGATATCCATATTGGAATAGGCCAGTTGTTTTTCCCAGGCCAGGGCTTCGAGCAGGGCGGTATATTGCTCGAACTGGGCGGCCAGGCGTTTGGCTTTGACTAATTGGTCGGCTGCCTCCGCAAACCGCGAGCGGCGGTAGAGCACCCGCACATTTTGCAAGTACCCTTTGATGCGGAAATCGGCGGAAGCCTGTTCGTCGTACCGCTGGAGGCTTTGCAGGATCAGGTCGTAGAGATAGGCCTTGAGCTCGGAGTACTTCCGGCTCTGGATATTCCCGTCGGGGTACACCAGCGACTGCAGGGCGTAGTCGTTGAAGGTCTCCTGGCGATCGATGGCGTCGAAGAGCTGAATGTATTTATTATCTCCCTCGCGAATGAAGAGTTTGAAATAACGCTTTTCCGTTCCGGAGAGGGAATGGATAAGGTCGAAAAGCCGGGAGGAGGGTGTTTTGGCCATATTTTCCAGGTATAGAAAAAGTTAAAACCCTATCTTTCACATTAAAAAGCTCAAGAAATGAAAAAAGACCCGGAAGCGCCTCAATTCAATAAAGAATTTTTCAGGCGATTCAAGACCTGGGAAGCACTTGATGGTTCCTTACAAAACCTGTTCAAACAAGAGCTCGGATCGATCCACCCAATCACTATATTTGTCTTATGAAAAATCGCATCTGGTTGACCTTGCTGGCGGCGTTCCTTCTAATCAAGTTGCTGCTGCACCTGTACCTTAACGCTCAATGGTCCTTTCACCGGGACGAACTGCTCTACCTTGCCCTTGGCCGGAACCTCGACTGGGGGTATGCATCCGTTCCGCCAGGCATTGGTTTCTGGGCCTGGTTGGGCGGCCGGGTGCTGGGCGGTTCGGTGGAGGCGGTTCGGCTGATTCCCACGTTATTCGGCACGGCGACGGTGCTGCTCACCGGGCTGATGGCCAGGGAAATGCTGCCGAATGACGCCAGAGCGGGCAAATACGCCATGTTGGTCGTCGGATTGGCGGGGCTGACTTGCGGGGCTTACCTGCGCCCCTGCATGTTGTTCATGCCCGTGGTATTTGACGTATTTTACTGGACCCTGCTGTGCTGGCTTTTCCTTAAATACATCAACACTGGAAAATCCGGGTGGTTGCTGTGGTTCGGCGTTGCGACTGGTTTGGGTTTGCTCAACAAATATACGGTTTTGATGTTCCTGTTCGCCATGTTGCCGGGGCTGTTGTTCACGCAAAACCGCCGCATTTTTTCGGATAAAAAATTCTACCTGGCCACAGGGATTGCCTTGCTGATTTTTTTACCCAATATCGTTTGGCAGGCGGAACACCGTTTTCCGGTTTTCCGGCATATGAGCGACCTGGCCGCCACGCAGTTTGCCCATGTTTCTCTGGGCAGTTTTTTCAGCGACCAAATGCGGTTTTTCCTCCCGGCGTTGCCGGTTTGGCTTGGCGGCCTTTACTTTTTGTTATTCAGCAAAGAAGCGGTATCCTGGCGGATTTTTGGTTGGATGTATCTGATGACGCTCGCATTACTGCTGTTTTTTAGTGCAAAAAGTTACTACTCGCTCGGCGCTTACCCAATACTGATAGCTGCCGGCGCCGCATTTTTTGAAAGGATAATCGCCCAAAGACCTGGTTGGCTGCGCTTCGCCTTGCCCGTTTTCATGCTGCTCACCGGGGTGATAACCCTGCCCGGCGCCTTGCCGCTTGCATCGCCGGAACAGGAGGTTCGCATCGTCAGAAACCTGACTAAAATACCCGGACTGCAAGGGATACTTCGCTGGGAAGACGGCAACTATTACGCCTTGCCGCAGGATTTTGCAGATATGCTCGGCTGGGAGGAATTGGGCGAACAGGCGGGTCGGATCTGGCAAAATATCCCCGACAAAAACACCGCCGCTATTTATGCCGACAGTTACGGTCAGGCAGGCGCAGTTGAACAATTCGGCAAAAAATACGGGGCGCCTAAGGTGCTCAGTCTGAGCGACAACTACCGCTACTGGCTGCCCGATTCGCTGCCTTCCAACTTCAAAACGCTGATCTATATCAATGATGAACTGGGCGACGATATGCCCGGTTTCTTTGAAAAAATTGAAAAAGTTTGGGAATTGGATATGCCGCTGTCCAGGCAACACGGCGACCAGATCTATCGATGTGAAAACCCGACTCCCGCTTTTTTTGAACGGATCAACACCTTGATCGGCCAGGCGAGGCGGGATGAGGAGATTGATGATTGATGATGGAGGGGAAACAAATCCCCGATATTCACATAAAGCATAAAAACCCAAAACAATATGTCTGGCTGGAAATCCCTGATTCTTTTATTTTTTCTCGGTTCGGCGACAACGCCTGCGGCCGCATCCCGGCCGGGCAAAGACCACGCCTTGTTCTTCGCCGTCCAGGACTATACCGGCACAGGCTTGAACAACCTGAAAAACCCGATCAGGGACGCCCACACCATTGCCAAAGAATTAAAAGAAATGTACGGTTTCGAAACCGCCGCGGTGTACGAAAACCAGACCAAAAGCCAGATCTACGCCATCCTGGAACAATGGCAGAAAAAGACCTTCCCGGACGACGGCCAGCTCTTCATTTTTTTCAGCGGCCACGGCTCCTTCTGGGACTTTGCCAAAAAGGGGTATTTCATCCCCAAAGGCGCCCGCAGCGGCGATTACGATTCGTATCTCGAACTGACCACCCTGGGCAATATCATCAGCGCCATTCCCTGCCGGCATATCCTCCTGGCCATCGACGCCTGTTATTCCGGCACGATCGACGAGGAGATCGCCTTCAAAGGCAAACCGGCGTTTGACCGGCCGACCGACTCCCGGGAATCCGAACGCCGGAACCTGATCGACCGCCAGCTCCGCAACCCTTCCCGCCTGCTGATCACCTCCGGCGGCAAGGAGCGAACCCCGGACGGGACCGACCATTCCCCGTTTACCACGGCCATCCTGACCACCCTGCGCCGGGCTTATACCGATTCGGGCGACGGCATGGTGACGTTTTCAGACCTGCTGGCCGGACTGGAACGGGTAAACCCCACCCCGCACGAAGGCGTTTTGCCGGGACACCAGGACGGAGGTTTTGTTTTTATTGCGGAAGGTTTTTCCCCGCCCCAATCCTCCGCCACCGATTTTAGCGGGGAACAACCTGTGGGAAGAGAATTTATGACGGACCAGAAAGGGAACAGGTACCCGGTTGTCCGCCTGGCCGGCAAACAATGGCTGGGCAAAAACCTGAACCTGGACATCCCGGGTTCCTGGTGTTACGACAACCTGCCCGCCAACTGCGACCAGTACGGCCGGCTCTATACCTGGGAGGCAGCAAAAAATGGGTGCGCGGCCCTGGGCGCCGGGTGGCGGTTGCCCACGGATGAGGATTGGTGGGCTTTGTATGACAGTTTTACCATGCCAGGTGAACCGGAAAGCGGGAAGTCGGCCTATAAAGCGCTGATTAAAGGCGGAAGCAGTGGGTTTGACGCCCTCCTGGCGGGAGATCGCAGCAGCAAAGGCAGGTTCTTCGACTTGGGCATGCACGGGGGCTTCTGGAGCAGTACGGAGCCGAGTGTGGGCAACGCCTGGAACTACTTGTTCGTCTCCGTCGGTCAGACGGTCAACCGCGACAACAGCGATAAGCGTCTGGCTTACTCCGTTCGCTGCCTCAAGGACGATTGATTTTTTTTATATTGTTCCGGCCTTCAGGGTGCAACTTTCGGTTGGGCCCTGAATTGGCTCAGGTTTTTTATTGATGAATGACCGCGCCATGGCGCGGTGAATGTTGATTGATGATGTAGGGGAATTGATCATGTGCATTTTGAAACCCTGTTTGCAAGCAAGCGGTATCCCCCTCGGGAGAGCCTGTCCCGCAAGGCGGGAGGGTAGGCCCATAGGGCTGTAGGTGAGGAACGATTTGTTGGGCCATCTCCGTTTTCAGGATGCGCTCTGAATTGGCCCATATTCGTATTTTTGCAAAAGAAATTTTTCAAAAAACCTCTGCCAAAAAACTATTTCATTCAAAACGTATGCATTATTAGCATGACCGACCTGCAAATACTCGCCCGCCAACTCGAAGGCGAACTCCACACCGACGACCTCCACCGCATGCTCTACGCTACCGACGGCTCCATCTACAAACAACAACCCTTGGGCGTAGCCCTGCCCCAAAACGAAGCCGACCTGAAAAAGATCGTCCTTTTTGCCGCTGAAACCGGAACGCCCCTCATCCCGCGCACGGCGGGCACTTCCCTCGCCGGACAAGTAGTAGGGGAGGGCCTCGTGGTGGACGTATCCAAATACCTCAACCAGATCCTGGAATTCAACGCCAAAGAACGTTGGGTGCGTCTCCAGCCCGGCGTGATCCGCGACGAGCTCAACGCCTTCCTCCGGCCTCACGGCTTGTTCTTCGGCCCCAATACCTCCACCGCCAGCCGGTGCATGCTGGGCGGTATGCTGGGCAACAATTCCAGCGGCACTACCTCCATTAAATACGGCGTCACGCGCGACAAGGTCATCGCCGTAAAAACCCTGCTCAGCGACGGTTCCGAGGCCACCTTTCATGCCCTGAACCCCGATGAATTCCGGCAAAAATGCGAGGGCGAAGCCCTGGAAAACCGGATTTACCGCCAATTATGGGAAGAATTGAGCAGGCCTGAAGTCCAGGACGAGATCCGCCGCGAGTACCCCAAGCCCGGCATCCACCGGCGCAATACCGGGTACGCCCTGGATATCCTCCTGAATTCCAATACATTTACCCCGGGCGGCCCCGATATCAACCTGGGCCAGCTCCTGGCCGGTTCGGAAGGTACGCTGGCCATCACCACCGAGATCACCTTGCGGCTCGATCCCCTGCCACCGCCCGAGGAGGTGCTGCTTTGCGCCCATTTCAACTCCCTGGATGAAGCCATGCAGGCCACGCTGATCGCCATGCGTTTCCAACCCTACGCCTGCGAACTGATGGACAAGATCATTCTGGATTGCACCAAAGAAAACCGGGAACAGCAAAAAAACCGGTTTTTCCTTCAGGGCGACCCTGCCGCCGTGCTTATCATCGAACACCGCGGCCCCACCCGCCTGGCTGCCGAAGCGCAGGCCTACGCCACCGTGACGATCCTACGGGCCGCCCGGCTGGGCTACGCCTTTCCGCTGGTTTACCCGCCCGATACGCCGAGGGTGCTTGCGCTGCGGGCCGCCGGGTTCGGGGTACTGTCCAATATCAAAAGCGACAAAAAGCCGCTGGAATTTGTGGAGGACACAGCCGTCGACCTGCCCGACCTTCCGGCTTATATCCGCGAATTCGGCGAGTTGATGAAACAATTCAACCAGACGGTGGTGTATTACGCCCACGCCGGCGCCGGCGAGCTGCACCTCCGCCCGTCCGTCAACCTGAAAACCGAAGAGGGCGTGCGCGAAATGGAGGCAATCGCCGAAGCCACCGCCCGCTTGGTGAAAAAATACGGCGGCTCGCTGAGCGGCGAACACGGCGACGGCAGGGTGCGCGGGCCGTTCATCCCGATCGCACTGGGGGAAAAAAATTATGAATTGCTGCGAAAGGTCAAGGCAACCTGGGACCCCCGGAACATCTTCAACCCCGGCAAGATCGTGGATACGCCGCCCATGACCGCCAACCTGCGGCACGCCGCCGACCATGCCGAGCCTCATTTTGACACGGCCTTCGACTTTTCGGCGGCAGGCGGCATCCTGCGCCTGGCCGAAAAATGCAACGGTTCGGGCGACTGCCGGAAGCTCAACTTTTCCGGCGGGGTAATGTGCCCCAGCTACCGCGCCACGCGCGACGAAAAGGACGCCACCCGCGGCCGGGCCAACGCCCTGCGGGAAGTACTCACCCAAAATACCCGGGAGAACCCCTTCGACCACCCGGCCCTGCACGAGGCGATGGACCTTTGCCTGTCGTGTAAGGGCTGCACCTCTGAATGCCCGTCAAACGTGGACATGGCCGCCCTGAAAGCCGAATACCTGCATCAGTTGCACCTGAAAAACGGCATCCCCCTGAAGGTGCGCGCCATTGCGCAGATCGACCGGCTCAATGCGCTGGCTATGTTGGCCCCGCGATTGGCCAATTGGGTGTTGGGCCACCCGAAATGGGGTACAAAACTCAAGGATTTCCTGGGGGTGGCGCCGGAGCGGTCCTTACCAAAATTGCATTCGGGTTCCCTGCGCCGGTGGTTTGCCCGGAACCGGAGGAAACTCCGGCCAAAAGGCGCCCCCAAAGGGCGGGTTTTCTTTTTTTGCGACGAATTCACCAATTACAACGACACTCCGACCGGGATCAAAGCCCTTGAATTGCTGGCGCGGCTGGGGTACGAGGTCCGGATGCCAAAACACGCCTCCAGCGGTCGCGCGGCCATTTCAAAGGGTTTGCTGTTGGATGCCCGGCAAAAGGCCGCCAAAAATGTCGGTATTTTTAGTCGGTTGCTTTCAGAAGCCACCCCGCTGGTGGGTATCGAGCCGTCGGCTATCCTCAGTTTTCGGGACGAATACCCGCGCCTGTTGAGAGGCGAAGCCCAGCGGGCTGCCGAAAAAATCGCCCCCCATGCCCTGATGATCGAGGAATTCATCGCACGCGAGGCCAAAGCCGGCCGCATCACCCCGGAATCATTCACCCGGGAACCCCGCAAGGTATTGCTGCACGGCCATTGCCACCAGAAGGCCCTGGCGAGCGTAGAGGCGAGCGCTTTCGCCTTGTCGTTGCCCGAAAACTGGCAGGTGAGCGTCATCCCCTCCGGCTGCTGCGGCATGGCCGGCTCGTTCGGCTACGAAAAGGAACATTACGAACTGAGCATGCGGATCGGGGAAATGGTCCTGTTCCCAACCGTCCGGGAAGCGCCGGCCGATGCGACGATCGCTGCGCCGGGTACGAGTTGCCGGCATCAGATCGCGGACGGGACGGGGCGACGGGCAATGCATCCGATAGCAGTTTTGTGGGAATCATTAGCAATTAAATAAAAACAAAAAATTTATTATTAATTTTTTTTTAAAAAAATTGTATATTTAACGAAAATTGACTATTTTGCGGCGAAATCGCGCAACTGATGGGGGACTACGACAGAATCCTCAAAAACAACATTGAGCGGATTATCCTCAGTCTGGCTGCTCAATACCTTGGGCTGGAAATAAAAAAAATCCGCCGGATCAGGGAGAAACTTCAGATCCTGGAGCGGGAAGTGGATTTTGCGGCTTTCATTCAAACTGTTGACGGCAAACGTTCTATATTACACCTGGAATTTCAAACCACCGATGCAAAAGATATGGTGCTTCGGATAGCAGAGTACCACGGCGTGTGGATAAAAAAATACAACTTGCCGGTCTTCCATTTTGTCGTATATCTTGGTGAAAGAAATCCTGGCATGCTTACAGAACTCGAAACTGAATTAGTTTTCACAGGGTTTAAACTGCTGGATTTTACCCAATTGGATCCGGAAGATCTGATCGCCTCCCAAATTCCGGAAGAAGTGCTCCTGGCTATTTTGGGCAACTTCCGGAAGGAACAAAGCCTTGACATCATTAAACGCATTCTTCGAAGACTCAAGGAACTGAACAATGACGAAATTGCGTTAAAAAATTACATCAAACAATTGACAATTTTGTCGAGACTCCGTAAATTAGAGTCCGAAACAAAAAAAGAAGCAGCGATTATGCCTATTTCGTATGATATTAAAACAGACGGCCTTTACCTGGAAGGAATAAAGGAAGGCATGGAGAAAGGTATGGAAAAAGGGATAAAGAAAGGCCAGAGAATTGGGTTAGAAGAAGGATTACTCCTCGCTATCCGAAATGTGATGGGTAAATTTCCCCAATTTTCCGACCGTGAAATCGCCGACCTGTTGCAAGCGCCATTAAAATTGGTTAAAAAAGTAAGGAAGGAGATGGAATAGCCCATTCCCAAAAGAAGAATCTGACCGGTATTCTATGCTTGTTTATTTAACCAATTAGCGAGGTCCAGGTACTCAAAAAACCGTTTCTCACTTTCTTCCCGTGTTAGTAACTGAATATCCTTTTGCCAATTAAGGATGATTTTCTTTTGCCCGGCCTGTCCGGCAGCCACCGTTAATTTCCGCAAATTGACCAGCAAAAGCCGCTCTGCTTTTAAAGTATCCCGTCGCTGAGATGCCTGTCGCCGGGCGCTGACCAGCAGATGTTCGAGCAACTGGTAGTGCCCCGCTGCGTAATGGGCTAGCAGGTATAGCCAAAGCGCGTACCGGTAGATCTCTCCGGCTACGGCCGGTCGGTTTTCCTGGTACAATGGGGTGATGTATTCCAATGCCTGCGGGTATTGGCCGACCTGGAAACTGATCAACCCCAATAAATACCGGATCGTTACCACCACCTGCGGCGGCAGTTGGTTTTCCAGGCGGTAGAGTTGGCGGGCAATTTCCGGAACCTTTTCAAATGCTTCGGGGTATTTGCGTTGTGTAATCAGGCTGTTCATTTCCAATTGGGAACTCCATTGGAAGATCCGGGCATCCAACCCCTGAATCCGTTTGAAAGCCGGCCGGTGTTGCAAGGCGCGCAGCTTTTCAAGGCCCCGGCTCAATCCGGTATGATCGCCCAATTGCAACTGGTCGATCAGCAGGTTGTACAGCGTGGATAAATACCGGTCGGCGGCAAAACGGCCATACTCCGGAAATTGGTCGAGGGCAGTCAGTAATTCCTGATTGGAGGCCAGCGCGCCCCCTTTGTCCCCCTGCATGAAATAAAATAAAGACCTGGCCTGATGATAGTCCGCCCGGGCCGGGGGCGACAAGCGGCCGGGAGAAAAAGGGGCCGGTTGCCGGAAGGTTTCCCGATAAACGGCGGCCTGTTCCTCCGTTAATCGCACCCGCTGAACATGAAGCCGGGCCATTTCGCTTTTCAACCAGCCGTATTCCAGGCCTTGCCGGAGGTCGTCCAATTGAGCGGCATAACCTGTTCGCCAGGCGTCCAACTGTCCGGCAGACAGGCCGGTTTTGAATTGTTTTTCCAGCATTATCCGCTCCAGATCCCGGAATTCGGGCCAGAAAAGACCCTGTCCGGATGCGGTAAGTTGTTTTTTAATCCGGGTCAATAGCCTTTCTGCCTGCTCGTCGAGGCCTTTTTGCAACAGGATGTACACCTGATGGAGCCCCTTTTTGATCCGTTCCTCAGGGGATTGGTCTTTATGAAAGAGGTGTAAACTGTCCAGCAGCCGCTGGTAAAGCTGTTCCTTGATCACCGGCAAATGGGGTAAAAAAGCAGCGTCCCGCAATTTTTCCCGGAGTTCAGTATCTGAAAAGGCAGCCATGGCTTCCAATGCGTCTAAAAGGACCATATAATCGAGGCTTTCCTTGCCATGCAGGGTGGATTGCCGCCTGAAATGGCGTTTTTCTGCCGGACTCAGGCTCCGGATGAGCAAAAAAAGTTTGTTGCCGGCTGGCTTCATTTCAATAAGAGATTTAATTTATGAAGCCGCAAAGTTAGTTTTTTTTCATCGATCATTAAGTTTTGTCGAGGATGCGCCACCTCCGCCTTTGGGCTACGGCGGCCAGAGGAGGACGCGAGGAACTGAGGACCCCAAACAACCCCAAACAACCCCAAACCACTCCAAACAACCCCAAACAACCCCAAACCCTCCTTCGCCGTTTAAGCGGCTACGGCGGGCAAAGCAACCCCAAACAACCCCAAACCCTCCTTCGCCGTTTAAGCGGCTACGGCGGGCGAAGCAACCCCAAAAAGGCGCTATATCTGCTATTAATAAATTTAATTTATATTCTACAATTGACTTGCCCCCCACCCCGGTTCTCCCTACTTTTGTACCATAAACAAATTTCTATGTTGCTTCGAACACTATCGCTCTCCGTTTTTTGTCTGTTCATCTTTTCTCTTTCTGCGCAGGAAAGCTGGGTCTGGAACGCCCTTTACAAACCCTCAAGGGCCAATGACTGGCTGGAAACCAACGACATGATCTACCTTGCTACCGACGCGGGTATATACCTGGTGGATAAAACAACCGGCGATGTAACCGGCCATTGGAGCCGCATTTCCGCCAACCTGCCCTCCAACCGGGTGGAATCCGTTGCCATCGAGCCGGCAACCCAGCAAATTTTTATCGGCACCTATGATATCGGCATCGGATTCCAGGCCCCGGATGGCGCCTGGCAAAAGATCCCTTACCCCGAAGAAATACAGAACAGCTTCAATCCGGTGCTCACCTACTGTGTCGCTTTTGACAAGGCAGGCCGTTTGCTCGCCGGTACCAGCTCCGGAATCGGCAGATGGAAGGACGGCGTCTGGGAATGGTTCCATGGCGGCGCCATCAGCCCGTTTTTCCACCAGGCATGGGAAATGACCGCCCAGGAGGACGGCGAAGTGCTGATCGCGGGCAATGTGCTGTTGCGCACAGCCGGCGACGGCTTCGAGGTCATCAGTCCCTTGTCCGAAAACGGCGCCTTTCCGGATTCGCTTTTTGCCTACAGCAGCGCCCATTTGTACCGCCAATCCAACGGGGATGTTTGGTTCATTACGGATGTCGGGCAGGTAGGGCGGTATGACGGACAGGGCTGGGAGATCACCGGCGGATTCAACCAGACCGACATCCCTTTTTCCCAGACCGAATTCCTGACGGAAGACCAGGAAGGCCGCCTCTGGGCTTATCTGGGTTTTTATGGATTTTTTGTTTACCAGGACGGACAGTGGACGCCGGAGCACGCCTCCCTTCCCCTGGCCAATGCCAGTACGCTGATCTTCGGCCAGGATTTTACCCTCGGCCTCTCCAACGATACCCTGCGCTGGGCCGGACCCCAAACATCCCGGGAAACCGTCCTGGGCAACCAACCCTGGGAAAATATTCCTTACCGGCTGAAAAACGACCATGAAGGCAAGCTTTGGACCACTTTTGACTACCATACCCTCAAAACCATGGACGGCAGCCAGTCGATCAGTTTCGGCGAACATTTTGTCTATGATTTTGCCTTTGGCCCGGACCAAACCTGTTGGGCAATCGGGAGTAAAAAAGTGATCCGGAATCAACAAGGTGTTTTGACCGTTTTCGAACCCGCCAACAGTAACCTGCCCGACGGGTATCTCCAGAAGCTGTTGGTGGACCAGAGCGGAATACCCTGGGTATTCGTTTACGAAAAAGGGCTTTATTACCACAACGGTCAAAAGTGGGTACTTGCATCGGGCATCAACTGGCTGAATTATTCCCTGCTCGATGCCCGGGCGGCCGGGCCGGATACCTTGTATGTCACCCTGTTCCAAAACCTGAAAGCCACCCTGCACCGGGTTTTCCCTTCAGGCCTCGCAGAAACCATCGACTGGCCGGCGGGCTGGAACGCCAATTCCTTCACTGCCATGCACTACGACCCGGAAAGCCGGAAACTGTACATCGGCGGCGCCACCGACCGGTTGATCGCCTGGGACGGTCAGGAATGGTCCTTTATCCAGTTGCCTCAAAACTGGCCGGCCGACAAACTTTTGCAACAGATCGGCATACACAACGGCCGGTTATGGGTGCTCGCCAATGACCAACTTGCTTTTCTGGAAGAAGAAGGATGGCGCCATTTTACCCGCGAAAACGCCCCGCTGGACACCGAACCCATCTATATAGCCGGCATCGACTACAACGGCCTGATGTGGATCGTTCATTCCCAGAGCCGGGCCATTGAAACGCTATCCACGGATCTTAAAACCACAACCGGCGCCACAGAACAGCTTACATTGGATCTTCTGCTTTACCCCAACCCTGTGAAGGATAAAATATATGTCGGGGGCCTTTCTGCCGCAGCCCTCGCCATCCTCGTGGATGCCTCCGGAAAAGTGGTCCGGACCTGTCGCCAACCGGATCTGAGCCAGGGCCTGGACGTGAGTGGATTGCCCGCCGGCTTGTATTGGCTCAAGGTATTTGAAAACGGAAAAACCTATACCGGCAAATTTGTGCGGTAATGGAATGGATCAACGGACTGGTGAAGGTTAAACAGGATTCTTTTCCCTTCACCAGCCCCTCACCCGCCGAAGCCTTGGCATAGGCGGGCTCTCACCCTTCATGCTGAGCGTAGCGGACTCCGTCAGCCTAAGGCGAGCCGTGGCATCCCCTTTGGGGGTTCGATTCTGCCAAATCAATTTGGCGGATACGTTCAACCTCCCACAAGCCCAGGCATTTATCCGCAAAGGCGCCGTCCTTTTCCGTACATTTTTCATCCAGCAGATGGATCGGTTCGGGGAAGTTAAAAGGCGGCGCCTGCAGGTTGAGCGGCCGCCACCCGCCCGTGTGGATATCGGTGTTGGCCGCCTGACGGGTAAACGTGGTGGTCAGGAGGTATCCGGAATTGCTTTTCCGGATATTCTCAAGGGCGCGGCCGATATCCTCAAACGACAGATGCACCAGACAATCCCGGCAAAAGACCAGGTCGAAGGCGTCCATTTTGTTTTGTAAAAGATCAAAATGAATGAACCGGACCCCGTTTCCTGCATATCGCCTGCGGTTGGTCTCTATCAGGGCCTCAACGATATCTGCGCCGGTATAATCGATGCCGGTCAGATCCACTTTTTGCATCCAGTTGAAATCGCCGCAGGGGATATCGAGCAGGGTTCGGACCCCAAATTGCTGCAGTACGCCCGGCAACAACCGGATGATCTCGCGGGTTTGTTCCAGGGAAGAACCTATACCCGACACCGACTGATGGTCCGTCCAAAAATTGGCCCGGTAGATTTCGTTAAATATTTCTGCCGTTTTTTTGCCGGTAAAGGCGCTTCCGTCGGCGTAATTGTACAGGTTTTCGCGGGTTGGTTCTGCCATTACAATGCGTTAAAAATGTTTAAATGGCTTCATGATTTTGATTAACACTCCTTTTCGACTGCCAACTGCCCAATCGGGGAATCCGGCCCGGCCGACGAGACGTCGGCGGTACAAAGGGAGACCGGACTGCCAACTGCCAACTGCCAACTACCTCAGCCACCCCTCCAAAATCGCCTTCTGATCTGCGGTGGCATCCGGCAGGAGGCTGATCCTGAAACTGGCCTGCCTTTTTTGCCCCAGAACAGATTCGACGGTGACTTTGCCACTCCTGCGCGAAACCTGCGCCTTTAATACGTCGCCGGGCCGGGCCGATTCCAGGAACTTTGCCAGCCATTCGGGTGTTGCCGGCGCACCGTTCAATTCCAGCACCCTGTCCTGTGTGCTCAGGCCCGCATTCCATGCCGGAGAATCCTGTTCAATGGCGGTAACCACCAGTTCATTTCCTCGCATTTGAAGGGTTGCGCCCCAAAATGCGCCGGGTTGGATGACAGGTTCCAGGTCGATACTCAAACCAGCGTAAGCCAGGTACTTGGCATAGTCGATGGGTTGGGTCGTAGCTGCATAATCGAAGATTTCGGACAGCGAACAACCGGCTGTCCTTTCACAAACTTCCCGGAATTCCTCGTCGGTAAAACCACGTTTTTTTTCCACAAAAAAGGTCTGGTACAAGGTGCGCATGACATCGTCCAGTGATTTGGCGCCCCTGGTTTCGTGCCGGATCTTTAAGTCCATGAGCAGGCCGAGTGCGCAACCCTTGTCGTAATAGGAAATAGTGGTATTGGCCGCATGATCGCTGCGGTTAAAGAATTGCAGCCAGGTATTGTAGCTCGATTCCGCAGCGGACTGCGCCAGTCGGCCGGGTACATGTTCATAATTGACGATGGTCCGGGTGAATGCGTCCAGGGTTTCCTGGCAGGTCATCAGGCCTGCCCGGTTGACAATGAGGTACTCATAATACACGGTAAACCCTTCGGAAAACCAGAGCATCCGGGTCAGGTTTTCCCGGTCGTAATCGAAAGGGCCCAGGGCGATGGGCCGGATGGATTTGATATTGTAAAGGTGGAAGTATTCATGCGCCAGGAAGGCCAGCCAGCGTTTGTATCCCGCCGGGTTTTCGAGGCTGTATCCCCGGCCGGAATAGACCGCCGTGGAGTTGCTGTGTTCGAGGCCGCCGCCACCCGGGCCCATAATAATAAAGGTATAGTGTTTGTAGGGGATCTCGCCGATGATGGCTGAACCCGTTTCCACCATTTTTTTCAGGTCTGCCAGGTATTGATCCCTGAAACCGGGGTCAACCGGATTTTCAAGGGCCACCCTGTGCGGGATACCCTGCACCTCGAAGGTATGGATCTCCTGGTTGCCGGCAAGGATAGGGCAATCGTAAAGAATGTCAAAATTTTCAGCCTGGTAAACGCCCGGTTGGCCGGCAACGGGATCCAGCCCGGTAGAGATTTTGCTCCAGTTTTTGTTCAGTTTTATGGCAACGGTAACAGGATGATCCAGTCGACCGTCGACAAACATGAAAATGCCCGTGGGTGAGATAAAACCCCGGCCGTCATCCAGGTAAGGATCCGCAACGGATTGGGTGAATGCGTATACATTGTAGCGGATTTTCACTGAAGCGGCGTTTCCCTTTTCCACCCGCCAGGTGTTTTTGGCGGTCTTATTCCAGGCCAGCGGATTGCCATTGTCGTCCAGGGCTTCAAACCCCGATACATTTTTGGCCAGGTTCAGTATCCAGTAATACCCGGGTGTCCAGGCCGGCATTTTCAGGTCAAGCGCGGGGCCCTCTATTCCCTGACATTCGAATTGGACCTGGTAGATATGGGTGGAGGGTTGTTCCATGGATACCGTAAAATGCATCCGGCTCTGACTGGTGAGGGCCGCAGCCGTGAACAGGAAAAGGAGAAATGGAATGAAGCGATGGAGTTTCATACGGGTTTTGTTTGGATACCGGAAATAATATGCGAATGCAAAATAAGCCATTATCTTAAGTTATTCAATCCGCCTCCAATTTTTACCATCCAAAGTTGTTCCAGGTAAAAATATTCGACTATTTTTGCCTTCCCCAGGCAGCGAATTGCCTGTTCTGTTCGATACACAAGCAGTAAAGTGTCCCAAAAAATCCAAGGTATAATCGTTTTGATTCCCATTGCGCAGCACCACCCGTTATTAACAACCGGCTAAATTGTAATCGTAGAAGAGCGCAAAACCAAAAAACATTTTACGAGGAATACAACCTTTCAATAACAAGGTTCGCGTATTTTTGCGCGGTTTTTAAACCTAACGAACGTTTGTTTGTAATATAGAATTATCTAATTTTCATTAACCAAAATTGTCCGACATGAAAAAACTCTTATTACTGTGCATGTTCTTGCTATCGGCCACAGCCGTGCTGGTCGCGCAAAGGACGATCACCGGTAAGGTTACCGACGACAAGGGAGAGGCCCTCATCGGAGCTTCTATCCTGGTCAGCGGAACGCCGAGCGGTACAGTTACAGACCTTGACGGGACGTTCACCCTGGAAGTGCCGGAAGGCGCCCGCACCCTCGAGATCAGTTATACCGGATATCTGACACGGGAAATGGACCTGACCTCTGAAAGCAATTATGAGATCAAGTTGGGAACGGATGTCGTGACCATCTCCGAGGTGGTTGTGGTAGGTTATGGCACGCAGCAAAAACGCGACGTTACAGGCTCGATCTCCCAGGTGAAGGGGGACGCCCTCGCCAAGCTGGCGGCGCCGGCCTTCGACCAGACGCTTGCGGGCCGCGCAGCCGGGGTACAGGTTACCCCGCCAAGCGGCATTCTGGGCGCTCCGCCCCAGATCCGGATCCGGGGTGTGAACTCCATTTCTTCCGGTACTGCGCCGCTGGTTGTCATTGACGGTGTGCCGGTGTTCAGCGGCAACGTAGGCGGTTTTACGCCTGCCAACGCATTGGGCGACCTTAACCCTGCGGATATCGAATCTTACGAAATCCTGAAGGACGGCGCCGCTACGGCGATCTACGGCTCGCGGGCTTCCAACGGCGTGATCCTGATCACGACCAAAAAAGGTAAAAAAGGCAAGGCCAAGTTCAACTACGACGCTTATGTCGGTTCAGCTCAGGCTACCAAACTTTTTGACCTGCTGAACGCTGAAGAATTTGTATTGATCAACAACGAAAAGAACGCCAACGCCGGCGGCACGACTCCGATCGCAGCCCTTCAGACGCGCCCCGACGGCAGTATTGTGGAGACCGACTGGAATGACGCCGTTTTCCGCAATGCGCTCCAACACAACCATGTATTGTCTGTCAGCGGCGGTACGGACTACACCAACTATTATTTCTCCTTCGGTTTTGCAGAACAGGAAGGGATTGCGGTCAACAACGACCTCACCCGCTACAGTTTCCGCG
Source organism: uncultured Lewinella sp. (assembly GCA_964558465.1). GTDB lineage: Bacteria > Bacteroidota > Bacteroidia > Chitinophagales > Saprospiraceae > JACJYC01. The sequence goes on from CAZLEF010000037.1 coordinate 44,689, forward strand.
CCAACCTCGACCAGACGGTCAATAACTGGCTGAAGATCGGGTTCTCCAGCGGCGTTACCCGCCAGGAGAACAACGGTCCGCTGACGGGTTCCAACAACCTTTCAGGCAACACATTCGCGGTTATGCGGATGTTCCCGAACGTGGATGTTTACGACCCGAACGACCCGACCGGTTACAACCTGGATGAAATCAACCCGCGTACCCTGGGTCGCGGCGCCAATTCCATCGAAATTGCCAACGGTATACCCAACCAGCGTTTTGTACTGGACAACGACCGCCGCATCGCCAAGAGCTGGCGCCTGCTCGGCAACATTTATGCCGATGTTAACCTGGCCAAAGGCCTGACCTTCCGCACTCAACTGGGTATCGACGGCAGTTATGTGGATGACTTCAACTTTCTGGATCCCCGCCACGGCGACGGTTTTTCGGCCAACGGCCGCGTGTCGCAGGCTTTTTCGCCTTCGCTGCGCTGGAACTACCAGAACATCCTGTCTTACAACAATACCTTCGGCGAAAACCACAACCTGGGCGTGACCCTGGTGCAGGAATACCAGAAACAGCGCATCAGTTTCTTCCAGGCGTCCGTCAGCGACTTGTCTGACCGTTTCTTCCAGGAAAACCTGGTCAGCGGCACTTACGCCAACCAGACCATCTTTGGGGGGATTTCCGAAAACGGCCTGGCCTCTTACCTCGGCCGCGTCAACTACAATTTTGCACGCAAATACTATATCAGCGGCTCTATTCGCCGGGACGCGCTTTCTTCTCTGCCCAGAGACGGCAGGGTAGGTTATTTCCCGGGCGCTTCCTTTGCATGGCGCATTTCCGAAGAAGGCTTCTGGGATCCCATTTCAGAAGTGATTTCCGACTTCCGGATCCGCGGTTCGTTTGCTGAGGTGGGCAACACCAGCATCGGCAATTATCCTTATATCGGCTCTTACGGTTCCGCGCAATACGGAACACAGAACGGTATCGGCTACAACAACTTTGGCAACGATCAACTGCGTTGGGAATCCCAGAAGAAGTACGACTTCGGTTTTGATATCGGCTTGTTCCAGAACCGGATCGCCGCGTCATTCGCATACTGGATACAGGACAACGACGATATTATCCTGCAAGCGCCGACGCCCCCCTCCATCGGTGTTCCGGGCAATACCATTGCGCAGAACATTGGTCGCGTGAAAGGCAAAGGGATCGAAGCCACGATCGATGCAACGGTAATTCGCAGCGGCAATTTCCGCTGGAACGCTTCCTTTAACATTACCACGCAGACCAACGAGGTGCTTGAACTGGTGAACAACCAGGATATCATCGGCGACTTTAACATTAACCGCGTAGGCGAATCCCTGCAGTCCCTCTACGGCCATGATTATTACGGTGTCAACCCAGCCAACGGCAACCCGGTTTACATCAAATCAACTGGCGTTCTGGTTGAAAACGAACTGACCAACGGCAGTTTTTATGTTTTTGATCCGGCCAATCCGGGTACCCGGGGTGAAGTGAGTTCCTTGTCAACTTCCACCGACCGCCGCGTATTGGGCGTATCTATTCCGAAATGGTTTGGCGGTTTTGACAACAACTTCTCTTTGGGTGATTTCGACCTGAACGTGTTTATTCGCTACTCCGGCGGCAACATGATCTTTAACCGCACCCGCGCCGATTTGCTGGAAATGAGTTTCAACAACAACGGTAAGGAAATCCTGGGTCGCTGGCAGAGCCCTGAAAACCCAGGGGACGGCATGACGCCGAAAATGATCCTGAACCAGCAGAACCGGGTAAACAACCCGGCTGTGGCCACTACCCGCTTTTTGGAAAAAGGCGACTTCGTACGCCTGGGCAACGTAGCATTGGGTTATACCATGCCGAGGAACCTGACCCAGAAGCTGAGCATCGAATCGCTGCGTTTTTACATCCAGGCGCAGAATGCCATCACGATTACCGGTTATGAAGGTATCGACCCGGAAACCAATACCAACGGTTTCGGCGTCGACTTCAACGGCAACCCGCAGCAGCGCGTGTACACCTTTGGCATTAACCTTGGATTCTAAATCAAAAAAATGCAAGTCATGAAAAAAATCATTATAAAAAGCAAACTCATCCTCCTGGCCGGCGCACTTGCCCTGGCAAGCGTTTCCTGCGACAAGGACGCCACCGACCTGCTGCCCTTTGACAGGATCACTGAAACGGCGGCTTTTGAAACGCCTGAACGCTGCGAATTGTCGATGGTAGGGGTTTATGACGCCGCCCAAAGCGGTTTTTATCTCGGTGGGGCAGTCCGGGGTTATCCTTTCGGCGCAGCCAATGCAGAACAAGGCGACAATCGCGGCGAAGATATGCTCAATGTGGCTACCTTCTACGCCATTACGTACGAAGCTACTTATACGCCTTCCACGGCCAACAACCAGTTTCACTGGGAAACCTTGTACGCCCTGATCAACCGGGCAAATATTATCATTGACGGGGTGACCAAAGCAGGCCAGGACGGCGTCATTACGGATGCGAAAGCCAAGGAATACGAAGGAGAAGCCCGTTTCCTGCGCGCGTTGGCGCACCACGAATTGCTGATCCACTTCGCAAGGCCCTACGCACATACGCCGGACGCCTCCCATTTGGGTGTGCCTTATCGCACGATCGCGGTCAATACCACAGCAAATGTTGAAGCAGCTTCCGCACAGGGGCGCAATTCGGTCAAGGAATGTTACGACAAAATTCTGGAAGATCTGAACTTTGCCGAACAAAACCTGCCGGAAACCCGTACAGGCTCCAAAAAGATCACCCGTGCCACTTCCGGCGCTGCTATCGCGTTGAAAACCAGGATTTACCTGCACAAGGGCGATTATGCCAACGTGATCACGGAAGGAAACAAACTGCGGCTCAAGAATACATACACGCTGACTGCCGCACCGGAAGGCGTATTTGCCAGCAACGCCAACAACTCCGAATCTGTTTTTGCGATCGAGAACTCGCAGACGGATAACTCAGGTGTCAACGGCGCTTTGCCGGTCATGTACAGCATTTCTCCGGGCCGCGCACTCGTAGCCATCAGCCCGATCGTTTTCAATTCGCCTTATTGGATAGCCGGGGACCTTCGCCGCACCCAACTGACGAAGGACAACGCCCGCGCCGTATTCTCGCATAAATACCGCAATATCACCACACAGGATGATTACAACCAGATCATCCGGTGGGCGGAAGTCTTGCTGAATATGTCGGAGGCTTATGCCCGTCAGAACAACCCGACGGACGCCCTGGATTTGTTGAACCAGGTGCGCAACCGCGCGGTCACCGATCCCTTGCAGCAATATACGGCTGCTACGTTCCTCACGAACAACGATTTGATCAAGGCTATCCTGTGGGAGCGGCGGATCGAATTTGTCGGTGAGGGCAGAAGGTGGGCGGATATTCACCGCCTGGCCAAGGACCCGGATTTCTCCACGGGAGGCATTCCCGCAAAAGTCCGGTATAACAACACCACTTTTGCAAGCTGGGGCCCCGGGGTCGCATACGACGGAAACGGCAATTATACGGGTACCGCCTCCATCGCGGCTATTCCGTATGACGACTACCGCTTCCTGTGGCCAATCCCGCAGACGGAGCTGAATACCAACCCGGTACTGGCTGCGCAGCAGAACCCGGGCTACTAGTACCGCCGACCTCCGGTCGGCGGAAAAGAATTCAAATTACTTCAATTCCACCGACCTGAGTCAGGACTATAAAAAACGATTCCCCGTCCGGATGACGGACGGGTGGTTAATAACATGAGTCATCCCGAATTTTGGCATAGTCCAGGGTTCGGGATGAACTTTAAGGGGGCTACCTGTCTCAAAGGGGGTCTCCAAGGGGCCAAACTTCGGAAAAGTAGCCGCCTGAGAAACAGCCGTTTGAAAAGGACGGCGGTCGTTGTGGCAATGGGGAAAACATCAACAATCAACAATCATGTAATCATCAATCATCATTCTTATTTTTTTATTGATGATTGACGATTACATGATTGTTAATGTCTGGAGCAAAAAATTCGGGATGACTCATGTTTATCAGGTAACCGGATACGCCAAGGAGACCTTGGCGCTACCTGGCGCTACTACTGCACAATCCACTCATGCACCCCCGCTGAAACGCCTTCCTGCAACTGCATTTCAATGCGCAGCCCCTCAGCCGTCACCGGATCAAAAGTAACCTTGTCCCAGGCATCCTTGGTAGCGGTATAGGCTGAAGGGTTGGGTACTTCCTGCCAGCGTCCGTTCTTTTTATACAGGAGTTTCCAGGAAGCGGGGACGGCGCATCCGCCCGCAGGGGCGTCATGGAACCAATAGACCTGAACGGAGGAAACCTGGGTGGGTTCGGGAAAATCGTATTGCAACCACTCCCTGGTTCCAAATTTGGGCCACCAATGGATATAGGGGCTTTCCGAGTCGGTGGAACGAGCGGGCAGGATCCGGTCGGCTACGACCTCGAGGCGGCCTTTAACCCCCTCGCTGGCGCTGACCTTGCTCCGGCTGGCAACGCTGGGCGCCGGCATGGGCGTCGCGAATTCCTTGTCGTACGGGATCCAGACCGACATAAAATCCTTGCCCCGGTTGGCCCACGCATAATAAGGTATGGCCTTCATGGTGATCTGGATGTTCATGGGGGCGCCGCCGCCTTCTTCCTGGAATCGTCCCTGCACGCTGATCGTCTGGACGCCGTTCAGCAGGTCCGGCTCAAAAGCCGTTTCCACGGGCGCTGTTTTATCGATCAGGTAGTGGACGGTTTCCGGCCGGGGTTGATCCTGCCCTTCGAAACAATAAACCAGGGGGCCGCGCTGAAAGGCCTGCCGCCCGAGGTCGGCTTTCACGGCTTCGTGGGCCAGTACCCGCCGCACCGGCATGGGGATATCCAGGGTCACTTTGTCGCCGGCGGCCCATTTTCTTTTGATCACGGCAAAACCGTCTTCGACCTCGTAATCCAGTTCTTTACCATTGACGCTGATTTTCACGGGGGAATTGTCCGGGGCGTCAAACCGGTAAAGCGAAGAGGGTACGGCTTCGTTGAGCGCCCAGCCCGGCAGACGCAATTTCAGGGAGAATTTTCCGGTTTTTTCAGGGTTGACTGCAAGGGTCGCCTGTCCGTCCCAGGGAAACCGGGTCGTCAGGTCCAGTTTTATGGTATTTTCGCCCAGGCCGATTTCCGAATGGCCGCCGATGTAAAGATTGACAAAAAGTTCGTTGTTCCGGACGGCGTATTGGTACCCCGGGATGGAAGGCAGGAAACGCGCCATATTGGAAGGGCAGCACGCGCAGGAGAACCAGGGGCTGCGTTCCTGGTTGCGGCGGGCTTCCAGTACATTGGGGTAAAAAAAGCGGTCGCCGGAAAGGGACAAACCCGAAAGCAGGGCATTGTAGAGGGTCCTTTCCAGTACGTCGATATATTTGGCGTGGCCGTGCAGCAGAAAAAGCCGGTGGTTCCAGAAAATATTGGCGATGGAGGCGCAGGTTTCGCAATAGGCGGAGTAGTTGGGCAATTCGTAGGGTTCGGCAAACCCCTCGATGCCGCCGGCAGCGCCGATGCCGCCGGTGACGTAGAGTTTTGTGCCCACCACGTCTTCCCAAATGCTGTCGATGGCGGTGACATAGTCCTGGTTGCCGCTCAGCGCAGCGATGTCGGCCATACCGGAATACATGTATCCTGCCCGTACTGCGTGGCCGACGGCTTTGCGTTGTTCGGTCACCCTGACATCATTCTGGCGATAACTGTCTTTGGGGTCGCCGCCCCGCTGATCCAGGAAAAACTGCGCCTGTTTCAGGTATTTGGGGTCGCCGGTAACGCGGTACAATTTGGCCAGGCCCATTTCGATGACCTGATGGCCTGGGATCCGTTCCAGTTTGCCCGGGCCAAAATCGTTGCACACCAGGTCGGCGTTTTTGATAGCCAGATCAAGCATGTTCCGTTTGCCGGTTGCCCAATAATGGGCTGCCGCCGCCTCGTAAAAATGCCCCATATTATAGAGTTCATGGCTGTTCACATGAGTGGAATCCCAGCGCTGCGCGCCGGCCCAGGGGTGGGTGTGGGCGGGGTCTATGGTTCGGTTGGTGTAGAGGTAACCGTCGTCTTCCGCCGCCTCGCCGAACAGGTCGATCAGGGAATCCAGGCGGGCTTCCAGGGCCGGGTTAGGCTTGACCTGCAGCGCATAGGCGGCGCCTTCCACGATCTTGAATACATCCGAATCGTCGAAGGGATAAACCGTGTTGAATTCGCCGGTTTTTCTGCCCGCTGCGATTTCGAAATTCAGGATCCGTTTGGTGCTGTCGCATTGATCCAGGGTATAGGCCAGGGTCACGTCCTGATGGGTGCGCAGGCGGGGCGCCCAGAAATCGTCGTTGAAATGGACCTTATTGAAGCTGACCGGCTGGATGGGATAGTCCCCCTCAACAGCTTCCTGTTGCGGCGCCTGATTGCAGGCTGCGAGGAGCAGGAGGATTAAGATAAAAGTTGGTTTCATTGTTGTTTATGGTTGTTTATGATGGTTTATGTGAATCCATTGTTCAAGGTTGTTCATGATTGTTTATAATTGTTCCGCCCGTTAACCACAATGAACCAAAATGAACCACAACGAACCCTTGATTCTGGTGGTTCAGGGTTTTTGGGAAAGGCGGCGAATTCTTCCCAAATATAATGATTTTCGGCCCAGGATGAATAATAATCCAATCATTTGTTGATTTGTTGATTTGTTGATGCGTTGATTTGTTGATGCGTTGATTTGTTGATGCAATCAATCGAATCACTCCAAACCACTCCAAACCACTCCAAACCACTCCAAACCACTCCAAACCATTCCAAACCATTCCAAACCATTCCAAACCACTCCAAACCACTCCAAACCACTCCAAACCATTCCAAACCCCTCCAAAAGCGTGGCCATTCGGGTAAAAATCCAAACAAGCTCTTAAAAACATCCTACCTTTGCACCCTATACATGAAACGATGCCAAAAACGCAATGTCCATTTATTGCCTACCGGGGTATCAGGTACCCCAAGGCGGAAATGCTCAACCGGAGCCGGGAGTTTTACCAGATGATGAATAAACGGCGGACCCTCCGGGATTTCAGCGATAAACCTGTGCCCAGGGAAGTGATCGAGAACATTGTCATGACAGCCGCGTCCGCCCCGTCGGGCGCGCACAAACAGCCCTGGATGTTTTGTGTGGTATCCGATCCGGAGATCAAGCAGAAGATCAGGGTGGCGGCGGAGAAGGAGGAATATGAAAATTACCACGGCAGAATGTCGCCGGAATGGATCGAAGACCTGTTGCCATTTGGCACCGACTGGCATAAACCATTCCTCGAAACAGCGCCCTATCTCATCGTGGTTTTCAAAAAAGCCTACGATGTGGCGGGAGAAGAAAAAAGAAAAAATTATTACGTCAATGAATCGGTTGGGCTGGCCTGCGGTTTTTTGCTGGCGGCCATTCACAATTCAGGCCTTGCGGCGTTGACGCATACCCCGAGCCCGATGAATTTTTTATGTGAAATATTGAGGAGGCCGGAAAATGAGCGGCCGTTTTTACTGATCCCTGTTGGATATCCTGCAGCGGATGCAAAAGTGCCCGACCTGCAACGAAAAGGAGGAAAAGAAGTGCTGGTTTGGTACCATTCTTCTGACGAAGACCAAGATTGATGCTGCGTTTACTGAGATTTGGCCGTCAGCCTGCCGATACCGACCAGGAACTGCTGATCCGGTTCCGGGAAACCGGCGATCAGGCCTTTCTGGGGCAACTCTACGAGCGATACCTGGAGTTGACCTACGGCTTATGTCTCAAATACCTGGAGGAAGAAAATCTGGCCCAGGACGCTGTCATTGAAATTTATGAAGCGCTGGTCCGGAAACTGCCGGAACATCAGGTGCAATATTTTCGTTCCTGGTTGTATACTTTCGCCAAAAACCATTGCCTGATGCAACTTCGGCGGGACGGAAAAAAAATCCTCCAGGCTTTTGACCCCGCGGTTATGCAATCTGTTGATATCCGGCATCTGAATGAAGAAGAAGTCCGGCCGGATGAACAGAACGCCTGGTTGGAAGATTGCATGAAGAAACTATCCGATCAACAAAAACGTTGCATTGAGTTGTTCTATTATCAGGACAAATCGTACAAGGAAATAGCCGAAATGGACGGCGAAGACCTGGGCACGGTGCGCTCCCATCTACAGAACGGGCGGCGCAACCTGAGAAAATGCATGGATCAAAAACAAGACGCCGATCTTGAATAAAAACAAGAAACATATCAACCTTTTGGTGTCGCGATGGCTTCACGGGGAAACCGGCTGGAGAGAAGAAACCCGGTTGGATCATCTGGCCCGTGAGGATGAATTCCTGGCGGAAGCGATGGAGGGTTACCGGAAGTTCCCGGCATCCGACCATGCCGGCAACCTGGATCGCCTGCGCGTCCGCCTGCGGCAGGGAAAACGTAGACCTTTGGTTTTTGTTTACCGGACTGCCGCCGCCATTGCCGTTTTGGTAGTGGCCGGGGGTATTTTCTGGATGTTTAACCGCCAGGAGACCGGCTTGGATGGATTTGCACAAACCAAAATAATGGCCGAACCTGTGGAAGAACAGACTGAAACAGCTCCGGCCCCGGCAGAACCTGAAGGGGTTGCTGCGGAGGAAGATCAGGCTGGAACCCAATATTCGGCGCCTTCCCTTCCGGCGACTACCCGGCAACCCCCGCCTGAAAAATCAGGGGAACTTGCAGATGAATCCATCCATCACGAACCGGAAGACCTGGCGGCCCGCTCCGAAGCCGGTGGGCAGGAAACCATCGAGGCCTTGCAAAAAATGGAGGTGAAGCCGGATGCGGATATCGCCCGGGCCGGGGATAAAACCCTGGAACGGGAAGCCGCCCCCAAACCCTCAGCCGCCAAAGAAAAAGCGCCGGCGGGCCCTCCTCCTGGCATTGAAAGGCCTGCCCAGTTAAATTCATTCAACACCGCTTCAAGCCAACCGGGCCGGGGGCAACGGCTGATCCAGGGGACGATTTCCGACGGCGAGGGTTATCCGCTCATCGGCGCATCCGTCTTCATCAAGAACTCCGGCAAAGGAACGGTGACCGGCATAGACGGGCGGTTTTCCATTCTGGCCGATACCTCTGACCAGCGATTGTCGGTATCTTATACGGGTTTCACGACCCGGGAATTTCCCATTTCGGGTCAAAACGCAGTCAATCTGGTGCTGGAGCCTTCCGGGGTTGCCCTCAACGAAGTAGTGGTTACAGGCCTCGGAGCGAAAAAAAATAAAAAAGATGCGGGAGGCGCCAAAGCCGAGCCCCGCGGCGGATACGCGCGCCTGAACCGTTACCTGCGCAAAAACCTGCGTTTGCCGGATGACTTCAAAGCCGACACCCTTTCCGGCAGGGTAATCCTCAAGTTTTTGGTAGAACCCAACGGCAAACTCGACCGTTTTCAGGTGATCGAATCCCTTTGCCCTGCCTGCGACCAGGAGGCGATCCGCGTGTTGCGCGAAGGCCCGCCCTGGGAAGTGCTGGGCGAGCAGAAGCCGGTGGAGGTGATCCTGACGGCGCCGTTTCGGCGGGAGTGAGGGTGTGGGATGTTGTCTTTGCGGGCTTGATCCCGGAGATCCGGAGGAGCGAGCCCCACGCCTCGGCACATGGGTGAAGTTATTTTTTTTTCACCACGACCTGTCCCGCAAGGCGGGATAAGACATAAAAGGTCACAATAGCAACATGAACTCCGGTTCATCAATCTTTATATTACCTTTGAAGATTATTTTAATTTTTTTTATTGATGTTTCGCGACCTCCACCTCACCAACCGTTTCTTCGCCGCACTGGGCCTTTTGGCCGCCCTGTTCGGCCTGGGCTTTCCCTTTCCGTTTTTGTTTCCGGTGGCGCAAGGTGTTTTTGTCCTGTTCCTGGCCCTGGTGATGGTGGATGCATTTGTGTTGTTCAACCCGGGAATGCGACTCAAGATCCGGCGGCGGCTGCCCAGGGTTTTGAGCCTTGGCGACGCCAATCCGGTGCGGATTGAATTGACCAACCAAAGCCCGGCCACCGTCTACCTGACGGTGATCGATGAACTGCCCGTCCAGTTCCAGATCCGGGATTTTGAACGCAAATTATCCCTCAATCCGGGTGAGTTGAAACAATTGCATTACGAACTGCGGCCACTGACCCGCGGGGAATATATTTTTGGTTCGGTCCGGGTATTTGTTTCCTCTATCCTCGGCTTGCTCCACCGGCGGATCAGCCAGGATTTTCCGATGAAGGCCCCCGTATACCCCTCGATCATCCAGATGAAACAATACGAATTGTGGGCTTTCGACCGGATCAGCCACCAGAAGGGGATCAAAAAACTGCGCCGGATCGGGCATAGCTACGAATTTGAACAGATCAAAAATTATATCCGCGGGGATGATTACCGGAGCATCAACTGGAAGGCCAGCAGCCGCAGGGCTTCCCTGATGGTCAACCAGTATGAAGACGAAAGGGCACAGCAGATCTATTGCATCATCGACAAAAGCCGGGTGATGCGCATGCCCTTCGAAGGGCTCAGCCTGATGGATTACGCCATCAATTCCAGCCTGGTGATCTCCAATATTGCCCTGAAAAAACACGACCGCGCCGGCCTGATCACCTTTTCCGATATCGTTGGTTCCACCATCAAGGCCGACAGCCGCCCCACCCAGTTGAATACCTTGCTGACTGCCCTGTACAACGAACAGGAACGCCCGGTGGAAGCCAATTACGAGATCCTTTACCACGCCGCCCGGAAACTGGTCAACGGCCGGAGTTTGCTGCTTCTGTTCACCAATTTCGAAAGCATGTACGCCCTCGACCGGGTATTGCCCATCCTCCGGCGCATCAATAACCTGCACCTGCTGGTGGCGGTGTTCTTTGAAAACACGGAGGTGCGGGCTTTTGCCGAAACACCGGCCACGTCAACCGAGGGTATTTATCAACAAACCATTGCCCGGAAGTTCCTCTACGAAAAATCCCAGATGGTGCAAAAACTGATGCAATTCGGCATCCAGGCTATCCTTACCCGTCCGCAGGAGCTTTCGATCAATACCGTTAACAAATATCTGGAGTTGAAGGCTAAGGGGTTGATTTAGTCCTCAGTCTGCAGTCTTCGCCGTTCCCACTTTGTACCGCCGACGTCCCGTCGGTCGGGCCGGGCGCTGAATTCGGTCCCTTAGCCATTGAATCACCTTCCTGCTGAGCATAGTCGAAGCGCCAAGTCCCCCAATTCATTTACCTTTGGGAGAGATGAAATTTTGGTAAGTAGCGCTCTCCGGCACGTTTACGAAACTTCGAAAGTTTCGTAAACGTTGACCAGGTTGACTACTTTAAAATGCTACATAGTGGAAATCAACAACCATGAAAATACTGATCATCATCAACGACGCGCCATACGGGACTGAAAAAGCATACAATGCTTTACGCCTGGCCATCCAACTTGGTAAAGACCACGAAACCGCAGAAGTCAGGATCTTTCTGATGGCGGACGCAGTCGCCTGCGCCGTTCCGAATCAGAACACGCCCAACGGCTATTACAACATTGAGCGCATGTTGAAATTGGCGCTGAATAAAGGTGCAAAAGTCAAATTATGCGGCAGTTGCACGGAAGCCAGGGGGTTAAAAAACGTTCCGCTTCTGGAAGGGACGGAAATCAGTTCAATGGCGGAACTGGCGCAATGGACAGTGGACAGTGATAAGATACTAACTTTTTAAATGCCTGAACCAGAAGCGACGTCAAAATGGATAATATAAAGGCCGGATTAAGGGCCAACTGGAAACAATTTACCCTCCTGGTCATCATCAACGCCTTCGTAGGCGGAATGGTCGGACTGGAGCGGTCCATCATCCCCCAATTGGCAGAAGCGGAGTTTGGTCTGGCGTCCAAATCTGCCATTCTTTCTTTTATTGTCGCATTCGGGTTTGCAAAGGCCATCGCAAACTATTTCGCCGGGCGTTTGGCGGATCGAACCGGGCGCAAGAACCTGCTGGTCATCGGGTGGATACTGGCCCTGCCCATACCCATCCTGCTCATATTTGCGGATCACTGGTGGTGGATCATTTTTGCGAATATCCTGCTGGGTGTCAGTCAGGGACTGACGTGGAGCAGTACCGTCGTGATGAAAATAGACCTGGTGGGAGAAAAACAAAGGGGGTTGGCCATGGGGCTGAATGAATTTTCGGGGTATATTGCAGTAGGTATCGTCGCCTTTCTGACGGGTTATATTGCCGAACATTACGGCATCCGGCCTTATCCCTTTTATATCGGTATTTTCATTTCGGTTTCCGGGCTTTTATTGTCTCTTTTTTGGGCCAGGGACACCCATCACTTTGTCCGGAAGGAAGCTTCAAAGTCGGACATTCCCAAAGCAGAACATATTTTTTGGGCGACCACTTTGAAGGATAAAACCCTGAGTTCGGTCACCCAGGCCGGGCTGGTCAACAACCTCAACGACGGCATGATCTGGGGGTTATTGCCGATCTTACTTTTGCAATTGAGCCTCGATAGCCAGCATATCGGCGTCATTACAGCCATTTATCCAACTGTCTGGGGGATCGGACAACTCGTCACCGGAAAATTATCGGATATGTTTTCAAAAAAGAAAATGCTTTTTTGGGGGATGTTTCTGCAAGGCGGCGCCATTCTTTTATTGCCGGTATTGACCGGATTTTACGAATTGGCTGCACTTTCCGCTTTGCTGGGCATCGGCACGGCGCTGGTTTACCCGACGTTTTTTTCAGTAATTGCAGAGGTCGCCAACCCGGAACAGCGCGCAGAAGTCATCGGCGTTTTCCGGCTCTGGCGGGATTCCGGTTATGCGTTTGGCGCCATTCTTTCCGGTATTACGGCAGATCTTTTGGGTATTTCAACCGCCATCCTGATGATTGGTATGTTAACCCTTATATCTTCACTGATTATTCATTTCCGTATGCCGGAAAGGCATTAATTTCAAAAGAATAAAGGGTAATCCGTTCATTATTCAAGTCGGGATCACCTTTCCCACTAAAAACGTAAAAATGATGGGCGAAACAGATTTGGAAAAGCTAATAAGAAACATGGAGCCCGTCCTGAATGAAGGCGAGTATGTATTTGCTACCGTATTTGAGGCAGAAACCGTTCCAAGATCCGTCACCATTTGTGAAATAAAAGAAAAAGAAGGGGTTACGGTTGTCGTGTCAAAAAAAGACGCTGAGGCCATGGGGTTAACATACGGGTATATTGCCTCCTGGATTACGTTAAATGTCCATTCTTCCCTGGAGGCAATCGGACTGACGGCCGCATTTTCCACCGAATTAAGTCGTCACGGCATTAGTTGCAATGTCATTGCAGGCTATTACCACGACCATATTTTTGTGGATAAAAAGGATGAAGGCGCTGCCTTGATGGTTTTAAAAAGGATGTCGCGAGGATAAAAGGTGAAAAAACAAGGCAGCCCATTGACCGCAAGTTTTGTAATTTGCCGCCAACGGTCAGACTATGCTAAAAATCGACATGCACACCCATATCCTGCCCGAACGCCTGCCGCGGTTTGCAGACCGGTTCGGCTACGGAGATTTTATCCACCTGGAGCATCATGCGCCCGGGCGGGCCTGGATGATGAAAGGAGAAGAGCGGTTCAGGGAGGTGTTGTCCAATAGCTGGGACGCGGAAGAGCGGATCCGGGAATACGCCGGGCATCAGACCCGGGTTCAGGTGGTTTGCACCGTTCCGGTCATGTTTTCCTACTGGGCCAAAGGGCCGGATTGCCTGGAGCTTTCCCGGTTTCTGAACGACCATATTGCACAATTATGCGCCGATTATACCGAAAACTATCTGGGATTGGGCACGATCCCGATGCAGGACGCCGGCCTTGCCATCCGGGAATTGGAACGCTGCAGGGAAATCGGCCTGCGCGGTGTGCAGATCGGCTCCAACATCAACGGTCTGAATCTGTCGGAGCCCGTCTTTTACCCCATTTTCGAAGCGTTTCAGGAATTGGGCATGGCGCTTTTTGTTCACCCCTGGAACATGATGGGTTTCAGGGAGATGCAGCGGTACTGGCTGCCCTGGCTGGTGGGCATGCCGGCCGAAACCGCCCGCGCGGTTTGCAGCATGATCTTCGGAGGGGTGCTGGAGCGCCTGCCCCGGCTGCGGGTCTGTTTTGCACATGCCGGCGGCTCGTTTTTTCCCACCATTGGCCGGATACAACACGGGTTTGACTGCCGCCCCGACCTGGTGGCCGTCGACAACCCGGTACCGCCGTCGGAATACCTGGGGCGTTTCTGGGTGGATTGCATCACCCACGACCCCAAACTGCTGCGGTATATCCTGGACCTGGCCGGCGAGGATAAGGTTTGCCTGGGGTCTGATTATCCGTTTCCGTTGGGCGACCTTGAGATCGGGGCGTTTATTGAGGAAATGGGGTTGAAAGACGAGGTGAAGGCAAAAATTTATGCGGAGAATGCGTTGGGGTGGCTGGTGGGGTAACCACTAAGGGCACTAAGGGCACTAAGGGACGCTAAGCTGCCGGTCAAGCCTCAAGGCGTCATCGCTATATGGCAGTTGGAAAACGGTGACGGACAGGCGGAACATACCCGGAATGAAGAAAGACAAAATGCGGCAAACCCCAAAAAAGAGAATGCCCGCCGGAATGACATCGGACGGGCACAAACAAAACTTGGCAATTAAAAAAATCACTATTATTATTTTCCCGGGCTGGGCCTGAACTCTTCTCCGCCGCCCTCAAAATCGCCTTCGCCGCGTTCACCGCGATCGCGTTTTTCTTTCTGTTGTTTGAAGCGGTAATTGAAGGTCAGGATCACCTGACGGGCTCGCCATTGGAAGTCGCCTTCGCGATAAAAATTGAGGCCTTCCGTAATATATCGGTGACGGTTAGAGTTGAAGATGTCGCGGGCGCTGAGGGTGAGGGTTCCCGTTCCGCGGAGGACGTCTTTGCTCAACGCAAGGTCTGTAAAAAAGACGCTTTTGGAGCGGCCTTGCGGGGTTTCGCGCGGCGCGCGGTAGTTGGCCCGGACCTGAGCATCGATCGACTTGAGGATTTTAACCTTGGTGGTGAGCCGGGTGAACATGGTGTAAGTGTCGCTGTACAGATCCGGGTCGATATTACCGCCGTCGGTGATGGCGCGGAAAAAATTGAAATTCCCGTTAATGTCCCAATTTTTGACAGGCGTAACGCTATAGGTAAACTCAAAGCCGTAAGCATCTTCGGTCGCCAGGTTTTGGGGCGACCAGACGGTGTTGCCTTCGTCGTCGAGGGTCTGGATGCGATCGATTTTTCCGGTGGTATGGCGGTAATAAACGGATGAGCTGAGGGAGGCGTTGTCCCAGTATTTGAGGTGTCCGATCTCGAAGGAATTGGTGAATTCCGGGTTCAGGTTGGGGTTGCCGCTTCGGAAGTTCCGGGCGTCGCTGAAGGAGAAAAACGGATTCAGATCCCAGAAGCGCGGGCGGCTCAGGCGCCGGCTGTAGCTGATCTGGACTGCATTGTTGTCGGGCAGGTCGTAGGAAATATGGGCGCTGGGGACGAGGTTGAAATAATTGCGGTCGTTGACCTCGTTGGTTTGCAGCAGGCGGGTGCTGATGTCGGACAATTCCCCACGCATGCCGCCCTGTGCGGAAAATCTGCCCCATTTGTTGCCCCAGATCAGGTAAGCGGCATGGATATTTTCATCGTATTCAAACACATTGCTCAGGCCGGGCAGGGTATTCCAGCCGGAATTGTCAAATTCCTCCACGCTATAATCATTTTCGATCTTGCGGATGGACGAGCGCAAACCCGCCTCGAATTTGCCTTCTTTGCCAAAGGGCCGTACATAATCGATCTGAGCGATGATGTCTTTCTGGTCTTCGGAATTGCCAGAGCGCTGCAAAAGGTTGGGCACTCCGGATTCGACAAATTCCGGCGTGAAATAACGCTCCCGGATGCTTGAGTTTTCCATTTCCACATTATCCTGGTAGCGGAAATCGATGACCAGTTCGTGGCCTTGGCGGGCGTAGTTTTTGCGGAAGGTCAGGGCGTATTCACGGCTGGTTTCGTCTTCCTTTTCGTCGTCCCGTCTGACGATAATCCCGTCCAGAAAATCCAGGGTTTGGCGATAATCCCGGTATTCATTTTCCGAAAAATTATCGCCATCGTCCACACCGTAGTTGAACGACCCTGTAAACACGGTATTATCGTTAACATAAAAATCGGCCCCAATCCGGAAATTGTTCGAGTAGCCGCCGCGTTCTCTCCGGTTGGTGGTTTCTGTAATGAAAAGCGTATCTTCTTTCGCAAACTCCTGGTAATTGAAACCTCGGCCAGGGCCTTTGCGGTAATTCAGGCCGTAACTGCCAAACAGGTTGAGTTTTTTATAGCGGTAATTCAGGTTGAGCGCGCCGCCGTAGAGATCCGGCATGCCTCCGTTCAGGTCGACTGATCCGTTAAAACCGTTATTGGTTTCTTTTTTCAGAATGATATTGATGATGCCGGCCATACCTTCGGCTTCGTAGCGGGCCGATGGGTTGGTGACCACTTCGACACGATCGATGAGGTTGGCGGGCAGGTTGCGCAGGCCGCCTGCGTCGCTGATGCCGATCAGGCCGGAGGGTTTGCCATTGATCAGGATCCGGACGTTGCCGCTGCCCCTGAGGCTGACATTGCCCTCCACATCCACCACGACGGACGGTACATTGTCGAGTACTTCTGCCGCTGTTCCGCCGCTGTTGGCCAGGTCCTTGCCCACATTAAAAACACGTTTGTCCAGCGACATCTGCATCACGCTCTTTTCGGCGCGCACTTCCACTTCGGCCAGTACTGTGGCATCGGAAACCAGGGATATCTTGCCGAGGTCGACCGTTAGATTTTTGCTGCTGATCTCAATTTGAGGGATATGGAGGTTTTTGAAGGAAATGAAGCTCACTTCGGCGTAATAGGCGCCGGGGTCCGCCTCAAGGGTAAAAACCCCCTGGTCGTCGGTGGTTGCACCATTGACCAAAGAACTGTCGGCTGCAGTGAACAGGCTGATGGTGGCATAACCAAGCGCCTGGCCGGTGGATTTATCCACAACCTGCCCTTTGATGATACCTTGTTGTGCGGAGAGACTGAAAATAGAACAGAGCGCAAAAAAAGTGATCAGATATTGCCGTTTATTTTTCATTTCATTTTTTTATCAGAAAAGCAATTGGGTGATTTCAGCGCAAAGGTAGGCTCAAATCCTGTGGTATTTTTGTAGGAATTCTGAAGGAATTCTGATTTTTTAAAACTTGATTCTGATCTGGTGTACGCCGTCGTCAAAATCATAATGTACGGCATAGTTATTCACTTCGCAGATCTTTTTGACGATGGCCAGTCCCAGCCCGAGGGAGTTATTGCCGGAGGCGCCTTTCTGAAATCTTTCAAAAAGCTGATCCGGCGCAACTTTTGGCGGGTTTCCGGTATTTCTGACGGTCAGGTGTTCCTGATCCAGGCGGATTTCAATCCAGCCGCCTTTTATATTGTGCCGGATGGTGTTTTTTACGAGATTGCCGACCAGGATATCGGCTAATCCGGGGTCCAGTTGCAGCAGGACATTGTCCTGGATGTCTTTTTTTAACTCCAGGTGTTTCATTTGGGCCAGTTCTTCAAAATTGACCACGCAGTTTTTGACGATCCTGGAAAAGTCAAGTGTGGCCTGCGTAGAAAATTCCTTGTTATCGATCCTGGTGAGCAGGGACAATGCCTCTCCGAGCCTGGAAAGTTTGCCAAGCGATTCCTGAGCTGTCTGGATGAGGCGGGTTTGCTCGGGGTCGAGACCGTTGGTTTCCATCAGCAATTCCAGTTTGCCCCTGGCGATGGCGAGCGGCGTCTGCAGTTCGTGAGAAGCGTTTTCAGAAAACTCCTTGACCGACACATAGTCGCGCCGCGCTTTGACCGCCATTTGCTCGATAAAGGAGTTCAACAATTTGAATTCTTTGGTGGTGGTTTTGGGCAGGTTGAGGGGTTTATCCTTTTTCAGGTCAAAGTTCCGGATCTTTTCCAGCGTTTTCTGGAACGGCCTGAACAACAACCGGGCAATGAGGAAACTGACGATGAGCAGGGCCCCGCCCAGGATCAGGAAAAAACGGGTCATGACCTTCACGACACCTTCGTAAATATCGTCCGATTCGATAAAAACGTCCATGACCTGAATGCGATAGAATTTCCCGTTGACGGACTTGGCGCCCACAACCTTCCGGTGCATTTCCTGACGGGGCAGGTAGGAATGCTGGGCAAGCGTATCGGAAAAAACAGGAATGGTATCCACCGGGGACATCCGCGGGATTTCCGTGATGGTGATCCGGTCGTCGATCAGCGATTCGACGGGAACGCCTTCTTCCAGGGCCTCTGACAGTTGCTCGAAATGGTACCCCAGGTCAAAATCCGTTTCCCGTTTGACTTCATGTTCAACGCCATAATACGTAAAAACGCCGCCTATGCCGATAATCACCAGCAAGACCAGCAGATAAACCAGCGTTGTTTTGGTGATCAGGTTCATAGGTCAGTTATCGCTGAGTTTGTAACCGAGGCCGTAAATGGTTTTGATATTGTCCGCCCCGCCTTCCGCGGTGATTTTTTTGCGCAGGTTCTTGATATGCTGGTAAACAAAATCGAAAGAATCGAGGAAGTCGACATTATCTCCCCAAAGGTGTTCGGCGATGGATTGTTTGGTGAGGACCCGGTTTTTGTTGGTGATAAAAAACAGGAGGAGTTCGTATTCCTTGAGCGTCAGGGTGAGGGGTTTGCCGCAAACGGTCACGTCGTGGGTTTCGGGATTGATGAGGATATCCTGGAATTCGATCGTGGTTTGCCCCTGGAATTTGCGGCGGCGGTAAATGGCGTTGAGCCGGGCGTTCAATTCCGGGAGGTGGAAGGGTTTGGTCAGGTAATCATCGGCGCCGAGTTCGAGGCCGTTCACCTTGTCGTCGAGGGCATTTTTGGCGGAAATGATCAGCACCCCTGTTTCCGGGTATAATTTTTTCAGGGTTTTCAAAACATTCAGGCCGTTGCCGTCGGGCAGCATGATATCCAGTAAAACGATATCGTATTCAAAAGACAACAATTTGTCTTCCGCTTCCCGGAACGTATAGGCCGACTCACATACCACATCGCCCCTGGACAGATAGGACCGGACATTGTCGGCCAGTTCTTTTTCGTCTTCTACAATCAACAGTTTCATCTTGGGGCAAAGATAAAACGGGAATTTGAGGGAAATTTGAAGGGGGAGGTTCAGTGGTTCATGGTTTCAGTGTTTCAGTGTTTCAGTGTTTTCCCGAAGGTCCATCGCACTAGTGCCTCCGGCACTAAATAGTTTGACATAATTTTTGTTTTTCCGCTGCTT
>CAZLEF010000038.1:0-63561 GCA_964558465.1 uncultured Lewinella sp.
GAAGTGCCGGATCGCAGCATTTGTCCGCCAAGATGTTTTCCAGCCGGGCTTTTAGGCAATGTTTCCACTACGTCAATTATGTTTGAGGCAAATTCGATCAAGCGATCCTCAATTTCTTGAGGGGTCATTTTTTTCTTCTGGTACTCCATAGGTCACTGGAAATTTGTTTGATCAACCATCAAAAATAAAAATTACCAGATATTCAAATTTCCCAATCATTGAGAAAATTTCGCCTTTTCTACCCATCATAAATCATCAATCATGTAATTGTCAATCATCAATTAAAGGTCGCTGAGATTTGAGGATCCCTTCTTTTCTTTATCAATTATCCTCAAAAGTAAACGCCTTGGAGTGCGCGGCATGGAAAAATGATCAGGGGCCATCCAAAAAACCGATATTCCGCTTCAGCCCCGCATACCCGGCGCGTTTCACCGGCGAACGCCGGAACAATTCCCGGAAAACCTCTTCCGTCAGCTCCACCCAATCCGGTTTTTTCATATTCAGCAGCTTTTCGGCGGGTTGAAAGGCGGGTTCCTGGTGTGGACTGCTGAACCGGTTCCAGGGGCAAACCTCCTGGCAGATATCGCAGCCGAACATCCAGTTTTCGAATTGGCCGCGGTAGTCTTCCGGAATGGCGTCGCGCAGTTCGATGGTAAAATAGGAAATGCACTTGCCGCCGTCTACGATATAACCATCCTGCGCAATTGCACCGGTCGGACAGGCGTCGATGCACCGGGTGCAGGTCCCGCAATAGTCCTGGATTGGTTGGTCGTACACCAGGTCCAGGTCGAGGATCAGCTCGGCCAGAAAATACCAGGACCCGGCTTTGGGGTGGATGAGCATCGTGTTTTTCCCCATCCAGCCGATGCCGCTCCGGCGGGCCCAGTCGCGTTCCAGTACCGGCGCTGAATCTACGAAACACCGGCCGGCGACTTCCCCGATATTTTCCCGGATAAAACCCAGCAAATCCTTCAATTTGCGTTTCAGGACAAAGTGGTAGTCTTCCCCGTAAGCGTACCTTGAGATCTTTGGCGCTTCAGGGTCGGATTGCCGTTCGGGCGAATAGTAGTTGAACATCAGGCTTACCACCGATTTGGCGCCTTCCACCAGTTTACGCGGGTCGGTGCGTTTGTCAAAATGATTGGCCATATAGCCCATCTGCCCGTGTTTACCCTGGTTCAGCCAATCTTCCAGTCTTCGGGCTTCTTCCTGCATTTGTTCCGCACGGGCCATCCCGACAAAATCGAAACCCAGACGCAGGGCTTCCTGCCGGATCAGGTTGGTATGCAAGAATTTATTCATTGTGTTTTAAAATTCACGTAAAAATATTGAATCGTTGTTATCTTGGCGCTATGAGATTCAAACATATCGGTTTATTGGCCGGACCCTTGATTTTTACGGGAATCCTGCTTTGGGGCGCCCCCGGCTCAATTTCTCCGGAAGCCTGGCGTGTACTTGCGCTGGGCGCCTGGACGATTATCTGGTGGATCAGCGAAGCTGTTCCCATTCCCGTCAGTGCGCTGTTGCCTATGGTGGGGTTCCCCATTTTGGGGATTTCCGACCTGAAAACGGTGGCAGCGCCTTATTCTGACCCGGTCGTTTATCTTTTCATGGGTGGTTTCATGATCGCCATCACCATGGAAAAATGGAACCTGCACCGGCGGATTGCCCTGAACATCGTCAGGCTGACCGGCACCAACGCCAATGGGATCATTCTTGGTTTTTTGCTCTCCACCGCCTTCATCAGCATGTGGATCAGCAACACCGCTACCGCCGTCATGATGTTGCCCATCGGCGCTTCGGTTATCGACCTGGTGACACGCGGCAACCAGGGTTATGAGCGCAGGGATATCCGGAATTTTGCCATTTGCATGATGCTGGTCATCGCCTACGGCGCCAATATCGGCGGTATAGCCACCCTGATCGGCACCCCGCCGAACGTGGTATTTGCCAGCATCCTGCGCAACAACCACCAGATCCAGGTGGGTTTTGGCGAATGGATGCTGCTTGGCCTGCCATTTTCATTGGGCATGCTCGCCATTACTTATTTCCTGCTGGCAAAAGTCCTGTACCGCAACCGGCTGGGGGAGTTCGAAGGCGGACGGACCCTGATCCGGGATGAGTTGGACAAACTGGGACCTGTAAGCCGGGGCGAACGCCTGACCACACTGGTATTCGGATCGACCGCCCTGGCCTGGGTCATCCAGCAACCCGTTACCAAAGCGATGGGCATTACATTCAAAGATACCGACACGCTGATCGCCATGGTTGCGGCTATTTCATTGTTCATCATTCCGGTCAACACCAAAAAGGACGTCCGTTTGCTGAACTGGAAAGATACCGAGAAACTCCCCTGGGGCATTTTGCTCCTTTTTGGCGGCGGTCTGACGCTGGCCAATACGCTGAAGGATGTCGGATTGATCGACCTGATCGGCCGGCAATTTCAGGACGCCCACCTGGCCGGGTTCTGGATCATCCTCGGGCTGGCGACGGTATCCTTGTTCCTGACGGAGATCATGTCCAATGTGGCTTTGGTAACGGTGCTCGTTCCAGTCGTGGGAGCGATCGCCGTAGGCGTCGGCATGAACCCGCTTTACACTTGCATACCGGTTACCCTTGCGGCCAGTTGCGCCTTCATGCTGCCCATGTCTACCCCGCCGAACGCCATTGTATTTGCGAGCGGACACCTGACCATCCCGCAGATGATGAAGGCCGGTATCTGGTTGAACATCGCGGCAATCGGGCTTATTGCCCTGTTGGCCGAATTTCTGATTCCCCTGGTATTTTAATTTTTCCGTATATTTGGGCAAACAATTATAATCACCATGGGCATCCGTTCTTTTTCTATCGCTGCAGCCATTATCTGTTTCTCCTCCCTGAACGCACAAATCATCGAAACGGGGGTCACACACTTTTACGCAGACTATCTGGAAGGGCAAAAAACGGCCGCCGGAGAGGTATTCCAGCAACGCCTTTTCACCGCCGCCCACCGGACCTTGCCCTTCGGTACCATGCTGAAACTGACGCGGGTTGACAATGGCCTCAGCACCATCGTACGCGTCAATGACCGCGGGCCTTACGCAACTTCGGCGGTGATCAGCATATCAAAAGCCGCCGCCCTGCAGCTCGACCTGATCCGGGACGGATACGCGCAGGTGCGGATTGAATATGCAGGTCAACAACCATTGCCTCAGGCTCAGCGTAATACAAATGAATTTACAGCCAGAACGCCAGGCGCCAATTCGGGCGCCAACCGGACCTTTTTACCCTATACCCCCGACGAAGGATTTCAGCCCAACGGCCAACTTTTTGAAGAGAAAAAAACCACTGGTACGAACCCTCCGGAATACCCAAAACCGGTAGCGTCTTATGATTTTAACGAACGCGGTGTAACCCGGGGCCTGGGTAACGGCCGGGTGAATCTGCCGAACCAATACGAAACCACCGCAAGATCACCCGTATCCGCCGCCGCCCTGACAACCCAAGGCCAATCCGGCTTCGGCATCCAACTGGCCAGCTATAAAGAATACAGCAACGCCGCCCGGCAAATGAAGGCATTGCAGGAGCAGGGTCTCGACCAGTTGTTCCTCCTGGAGGGGACCAGTTCCGCCGGTGTAAAATTGTACCGGGTGATCCACGGCCCTTTTGCCTCGCACGAAGTTGCCGACCAAAAAAAGGCGGAGATCAGAAGCCGGTTTTTGCAGGATGGGCTCGTCATACGGTTAAGACCATAGTGTGGATGCTGGATCCACGCCTGTGGCGTGGTGGATGCTGGATGCTTGCCTCCGGTTCAGAAAGGTCTGTACACCTTCCCGATCCCCTCCTCTGCCACCGATCCAAGGTATAACCAGCCATCAATTTCCTGTACGCTGGAGATACCGGAAAAATCCGGTTCGGGATCCTGAAGGTTGTACACGACGTGGGCGTCGCGATCCAGGCCCAGGACAAAAGCGCAAGGTTCGGGTTCCGGCAACAGGAAACCCGGCAAACGCGCCAGCACCTTCCTTTTTCCCGGTTGTTCCATCAGGCGATCGATCCTTGGGTCCCGGGAGCTCGCCAGGGCCAGCCAGAAGATGCCCGCTTCACCTTGAGAAATGCCATCCGGAAAACCCGGCAGATTTTGTATAAAAACGTCGCTGGTCCCTTTTCTTTCGCCTTTCAGCCAATACCGCCTTACCCGGTAAGCGCCCGTTTCGCAGATGAGCAGAAAGGATTGATCGTGGCTGACGGCTACCCCGTTTGCAAAATAGAGGTCGTCGAGCAAAAGAGTGGTTTCGCTGTTTTCAGGGTCATAGGCAAAAACCCTGCCGGTTGGCCGGTGCTCCAGCAGATCCAGTTTCCAGGCGGACGGGCCGAATTTCATGGAAGCGTCAGAAAAATAGATCACCCCGTCGCCGGCCACTTCAAGGTCGTTGGTAAACCGGAGGGGAACATGGTCATAGGCGGCAACCAGGGTTTCCACGTTGCCGGTCGTATCGATCCGGAGTACCCCTTTTTGTGCATCGGCCACTACCAGGTTGCCTTCCGGGTCGAAGTCAAGCCCCAAAGGCAGGCCACCTGTTTTCGCAAAAACTTCCGGTTGGCCGCCTGTAGGATCAAACCGGAGAATTTGGCCCCTGGAAGCGCCTCCGTAAATCCGCCCGGCAGGGTCCACATCCACATCTTCACACTGAGGGCACAGGCCGGAAAAAAGAACTTCCACCGGCGAAAGAAGATCGTTTGCAGCATATTTCCCGACCAGTTCAGGCGCTCTGGGCGGGCGCCAGAATACAGGGTCGACCCCGGTAGGATAATAAAGAAGATAAAGCGCTATCAGCAAGCACAAGCCCGCCGTTCCGAGTAACCATTTTCTCATACAAAAGGGTTAGGTCCGCAATCCAGTCAGCTTTACAGGCATCCAAAACGCCGAAGCTCAGTTAAATTGACTCCATTTGCAGGCGAAGATAGGGATTGGTTTCATATTTTCCGGATGAAACGACCCTGCGAGCGAAAATTGTAAAATAAATCTTCCGGACTGTAACTTTTATCCCTTTTTCCATTATGATAACAGAAACAGAAATCGTTAACGGCGCAATCGTTTAAATACAAAAAAGGTTCATCTTGCACCGTTGGCAGCCGGAAAAACTCCGCTAAAAAAAGGGAGGTGCGTTTTAAAACGAAAAAAAGTAATTTTGATGTCGACAAACTCCCCATTGTTGAGCACCCTGACAAAAAGCGTAGGCATGAACGTTTCAAGGCGGACTGTTTCCAAGGAAACAATGCAGGAGGAGTGGCTGGAGATCCAGGCCGCACAAGGTAACCCTGCCCGTTTCCGGCCGTTGTACAACCGATATTACGAGCCCATATTCAGGTATATATACCAGCGAACCACCGATGAAGACCTGACAGCCGATCTGTGCTCCCAGGTTTTCCTCAAAGCCATGCAAAGGCTTGGCGAATACACTTTTATGGGGGTTCCCTTTTCGGCGTGGCTCTACCGCATTGCCGCCAATGAAGTTGCGCAGCATTTCCGTTCCGTTCAGAAAAACAGGGTAGTCGGCATCGACGATGTCAATCTCTCTGAAATGATGGATGAAATGGAGGAAGAATCCCCCGAATGGATGCGAATCCTGCTGATCGAAGCGCTCGACGACCTCAAGGAACATGATCTCGAACTGATTGAAATGCGTTTCTTCGAACAAAGGTCCTTCCGGGAAATAGCCGAAATCCTGGATATGACCGAAAACAACGCAAAAGTAAAAACTTACCGGATTCTGGAACGATTGAAGAAAAAATTGAGCTTGCAAATAAAATCTAAATCCTGAAGCATTTTTTAACCATGAAATGCTGAGAAAAAATGGGAAACAACTACGAAATACGGCGCAATCCAAAAAAACCAGACAGCAATACGATCCGGCAACGCCAGGATTTTGACGCCTTGCTGGCTAAATTTAATGCGCAACCACCTCTCAAACGCAGGGTGATCCTGCGCCGAATGCCTTTTTATGCCATTTCGGCGGCCGCCGCCCTGGCGCTGGTCCTGACCTTCGTTTTTGTCATACAGCCGCGACTTTCAACCAAAACACCTGACGAGGCAGCCTATTTTGCCTCCAGGCCTTTTGTATCCCCTCCTTTGGATGAAGTCAAACCTGCGTTTACCGCTTTCCGGGCCAATGCCAGCCTGGGCGGTATTTTTGAATACCCCAGCGGCTCACGGCTGGTTGTACCGGTCTCCGCCTTTATGGATGATCGCGGCAAGCTGGTTGAAGGCGAAGTGGAGATCCATTATCGCGAAATTCATGATTTTATCGGTCTGTTCCTGACCGGCGTGCCGATGACCTATGATTCGGCAGGGGTCAAATATACCCTTGAATCCAATGGCATGATCGAGGTTTATGCCGTTCAGAACGGCGTCCGCCTCTCCGTCGCGCCAGGCAAAACCATCAAGGTTGAACTGGTGTCCCAACTCGATGTGCCTCCCTCGTTGCAAGTCCCGCCAGGTTTTAACGTCTACAGGCTCGACACCGCCACCCGCGCATGGGCCTATCAGGATGTCGACAGCAGCCGGTTCCTGGGCGAAGGCGCTTTCCCGGATCGGAATGATCCCCTTTACGAAGCCAAAATCGAACTGCAGAACGAATTCGCATCGGCGGAATATATCTATAATGCCGCAAACAAACAACTTGAAAGCAATTGGCCGAAACCCAAAGAACCGTCCAAACCGCAAAAAGCCGAAGGCAATCTGCCTACCCTTGAACTCGATTTCCTGAGCGACGAACTTGCTTCCCAATACGGAGACCTTTACAAAGACGCCATCTGGCAGCTTTCCCCTAAAAACCAAAACGTAGATGAACGGGCCTTCCGGGTGGCATGGGAAGACACCAAATTGACCCAACTCAGTACCTGGGAGTACGAATTGACCCTGGTGCACGGTCAAAACCAACTCAAATTGATTGTTAACCCGGTACTGACCGGAGAAGACTTCAACCGCGCTCTGGCAAAATACGAGGATGATTTTGCCATTTACCAGCAACAAATGGCTCAGCGGGAAGCAGAAATGAAATCCGAAAGGGAAAAACTGGAACAGCAACGGACCATGGCCCTCCAATCGGCAGAACAAAATTACCAGGCCCGGCTCAGTGAACTCAGGCGCAACGGGCTGAAATTCGGGGCGGACCAGGAATTGATCCGGCGAACCGTCATCAACCGGTTCGAGGTAAACGAACTCGGATTCTGGATTTGCGCCCGCCCATTACCTCCTGATGAGCAGTCCCTGTCTGCCTCCTTTATCGATGAGAACGGAAATCCGCTGGAAAACAGTCCGGCCTATCTGGTTGACAAAAGCAGAAATACCGTTTTGCGTTTCCTGGCTTCAGACGGCGCCAGGTTAAATTTCAACCGGAATGCTGAAAACCTGATATGGATGCTGACACCTGACCATAAAATTGCCCTGGCAGGCCCTGATATTTTCCGCCGGATCCCGGAAAATGCCAGAAAATTCACCTTCGTCCTCAGTACTGTCGACAAGGAATTAACAACAGAAGAAGATATTCGTGAAATATTGATAAGTGATTAGGGCAAACATTCAAAAAAAAATTGAATTTTGCCAATACCATTCTACCTTAGTTTACCTGTTAAACTAAGGTAGATGTTTTTTTACCCGTTTCCCTGAATGTCACCGTTCCGGCGCCGGCTTGAAGACCGGTCATTGATCGAATATGGCAAATACACACGAATATCCCCGACCTGCCCTGACCGTAGATTGTGTCATTTTCGGACTGGATGAAAGCAACAAGCTCAAGGTGCTGCTGATCCAGCGGGCCCTCGACCCCTTCAAAGATTTTTGGGCGCTCCCGGGTGGGTTTGTCGATATGGAGGAGACCCTTGAGGCGGCCGCATTAAGGGAGTTGGAGGAAGAGACCGGCGTGCGTGATGTTTTCATTGAACAATTGTATACTTTCGGCGACCCGGACCGCGACCCCCGGGGCCGGGTGGTCAGCGTGGCTTATTATGCCCTCGTCAATCTGGGCGAACACCCCGTCAGGGCTTCCTCCGACGCCAGGAACGTCCGCTGGTTCGAGCTGGATAAGATCCCTGGCCTCGCTTTTGATCATTTCAAGATCCTGAACACCGCTATCAACAGGCTCAAAGCAAAAGTGCGTTACCAACCCATCGGATTTGAGCTTTTACCGGATAAATTCACGCTATCCCAATTACAGGAGCTTTACGAAACCATACTGGGTGTGGAAGAAGGCCTGAATAAAAGAAATTTCAGGAAACGAATCCAGCAAATGGGCGTTTTAAAAGAAGCGGGAAAACAATCCGGCGTCGCCCACCGCCCTGCCATGTTGTATAGTTTCGATAAAGAGCAGTACGAAGCGCTTGTCAAAGCAAGGTATGAGGACCTGATCAGGCGGGGAGTGGATTTTGAGGTGTAGGAACGGGAGTTTGGAGTTTGGAGTTTGGGGTTTGGAGTTTGGGGTTGGGCCCCGCCCGCCGAAGCTTCAGCGCAGGCGGGGTTTGGAGAAAGTTTCGGAAAATATGAGATACGAGCAGTTATGGAACCGGCTTCAGGTATGGACATTATTCCTCACCGTTATGTGGGCATTTGCAGGTTGCACATCCGACCGGCCTGCGGAATCGGAACATACCGCTGAACTGCCTCCTCCCGAGGCTGATTACCCCGAAGAGCCATTGAAATGGGGTTTTATGGATCGGAACGGGAATATGGCTATTCCGGCTGTTTTTGACGAAGTAAGGCCCTTTTCAGAAGGCCTGGCGGTTATCCGGCTGAAAGGCCGGTGGGGTTATATTAATAAAGAAGGTAAAATGGCCATTCCTGCCAGTTACAAGGGCGCCTGGCCGTTTAAAGAAGGGTTGGCAAGGGTCATGACTTTCCAGGATAGTACGGGTTTTATCCGCCCCGACGGAAGTTGGGCCATTCCGCCGGTTTGGGATGAAGCAGGCGACTTTCAGCAGGGCCTCGCTCCGGTGAGATCAGGTGAGAAATTTGGCTATATCGACCCGGCCGGAACACTGGCCATCGAGCTGCTCTTCGACCAGGCGGGTGTTTTTGAAGACGGCCTTGCCAAAGTAAAACTGAACAGTGCATGGGGGCTCATCGATAAGTCAGGTGAATGGGTGATCCCGGCACAATTCCAAAGGATAAGTGTTTTTTCGGAAGGGCTGGCCAGGGCCAAACAAAACGGGTTGTTCGGTTTTCTCGATCTCAAGGGCCAGTGGATCATTCAACCTGCCTTTAAAGAAGCCGGCGATTTTGCCGACGGGCTGGCCCCCGCGCGCGATGAAAACGGAATGGGGCTGATCAATTCTGCCGGCCAATTCGATATTCCGCCCGCTTACGACCAGATCCGCTACGCTGGTAAAAACCGGTGGATCGTTTCCCGGAATAGAAAGTTTGGAGCGATCAACGAAAAAGGCGAGGAGGTCCTTCCACTTCAATTTGACCAGCTTTATCCCTTTTCAGAAGGCATTGCCCCCTATTCGATCGACGATTTCTGGGGGCTTGTTTCCATCCAGGGCGAAATGATTACCGAGCCTGTATTCGCTCTTTTATGGGATTTCAACGACGGAATCGCACGTGCGGTTACCCGGGAAGGTATGGCTTTTATCGACCGGCAAGGCAATACCGTCATTCCACCCTTTTATTACGAAGCGCGGGAATTTTCGGAAGGCCTGGCCCCTGTGCAGATCCCGAGGTAGCGGAGGTTTATGGTTTTATGGTTAACGGCCGCCGACAATCATAAACAATGAGGATCAATAGTTCATGATGGTTCATGATGGTTTATGATGGTTTATTATTGTTATGCCGCCGTTACCCCAACAACAATGAACCCTCCGCAGCCACTTAGGTGGCTTTGGCGGGCGGAGCAACAATGAACAACAATGAACAACATTAAACCCTTGATCCGCATTTTCAGGATAAAACCTGCGCCATTCAAAAATTTTACCTACTTTCATCCCCTTGAAATAAAACCAACTTGAGATGAGCAGCTACAAATTTTCCATCCTGGCGTTGCCCGGAATTCTATTAGTTTTTCTTTTTTCTTCCATTCAATTATTTGGCCAACGGCAGAAGGACAAGGCGCCTCCTGCGGCGCAGCCCCTTAAAGCAGGCTACGAAGCCCCGTTGTTCAACGCGATCGAATGGCGGAATATCGGACCGTTCAGGGGCGGTCGTTCGGCGGCCGTCACCGGTGTGCCCGGCAAACCCAACCTGTATTATTTCGGCCCGACCGGCGGGGGGGTATGGCGCACCAAAGACGGCGGCCAGACCTGGGAGAACATCTCCGACGGTTATTTCGGCGGGTCCATC
Organism: uncultured Lewinella sp.; assembly: GCA_964558465.1. GTDB lineage: Bacteria > Bacteroidota > Bacteroidia > Chitinophagales > Saprospiraceae > JACJYC01. The sequence goes on from CAZLEF010000038.1 coordinate 10,316, forward strand.
GGCGCGGTGGCCGTCAGCGAATACGACAACAATGTAATTTATGTCGGTGGCGGTGAAAAGACCGTTCGCGGCAATGTATCCTACGGCTATGGCATGTTCAAATCGGAGGATGCCGGTAAAACCTGGAAATCCATCGGCCTTCAAAATTCAAGGCATATTCCCCGTGTCCGCATCCATCCTAAAAACCCTGACCTGGTTTATGCGGCCGTATTGGGCGATTTGTACAAATCCAGCGAGGAACGCGGCGTATACCGGAGCAAGGACGGGGGTAAGACCTGGGAGCGGATCCTTTTTGCCAATGCGGATGCAGGCGCCGTCGATCTTGTACTGGACCCTAACAATGCCCGCATTCTGTATGCTTCTACCTGGCGAATCCGAAGGACGCCCTACAGCCTGGAAAGCGGAGGCGAGGGTTCAGCCCTTTGGCGCAGCACTGACGGCGGAGATACCTGGACAAATATTTCTACCCATAAAGGCCTTCCGGATGGCGTCTGGGGGATCGTGGGCGTAACGGTTTCGCCGGTGAACTCCGACCGGGTATGGGCCATCATCGAAAATGAAAAAGGCGGGGTATACCGCTCGGACGACGCAGGCAAAACCTGGCGGAAAATGAACGACGACCGGGACCTTCGCCAGCGCGCATGGTATTACACCCGGATCTATGCCGATACAAAAGACGAGAATAAAGTGCACGTGCTGAACGTCGATTATTTTCAATCGACTGACGGCGGCGCAACCTATAAATCCTTTGAAACGCCTCACGGCGACCACCACGACCTTTGGATCGCTCCTGAAGACAATGAACGCATGATCATCGGAGACGACGGCGGCGCACAGGTTAGTTTCGACGCCGGTCAAAACTGGTCGACTTACGAAAACCAACCCACTTCTCAATTCTATCGCGTCGTTACCGACAATCATTTTCCATACCGGATCTACGGAGCGCAACAGGACAATTCCACGCTCCGGATCCTGCACCGCACGGACGGCGGGTCCATCGGCGCCAGTGACTGGGAACCCACGGCCGGCGGAGAAAGCGCCCACCTGGCCGTTGACCCGCTGGACAACGACATCGTCTACGGCGGCAGTTACGGCGGTTTCCTGACCCGCGTCAACCACCGCACCCGGCAAATTCAGGCCATCAACGTTTGGCCCGACAATCCGATGGGATCTGGAGCCGAAGGCATGAAATACCGGTTTCAGTGGAACTTTCCGATCTTCTTTTCGCCGTATAATCCGAAGAAACTTTATGCGTTGTCCAACCACGTGCACATCAGTTACAACGGCGGACAATCGTGGGAACTGGCCAGTCCCGATCTGACCCGCAACGACCCCACCAAACTGGGGCCGTCCGGCGGGCCGATCACCAAGGACAATACCAGCGTGGAGTATTATTGCACCCTGTTCGCAGGCGGAGAATCCCCTTACGAAGAGGGCCTGATCTGGGTCGGCAGCGACGACGGCCTGATCAGCCTGAGCAGGGACGGCGGCAAAACCTGGAATAATGTTACGCCGGGCAATATGCCGGAATGGATGATGATCAACAGCATAGATGCCGATCCTTTCACCAAAGGCGGCGCCTACGTTGCGGGAACCCGCTACAAATCAGGCGACTACCAACCCTATCTTTACAAAACTGAAGATTATGGCAAAACCTGGCGCCTGATCGTGGACGGGATACCTAAGGATGAGTTTACGCGTGTGGTCCGGGCTGATCCAAAAAGAAAAGGCTTGCTTTATGCCGGTACCGAAAAGGGCATGTACATCTCGTTTGACGACGGTGAAAACTGGCAATCCTTCCAGTTGAACCTGCCCATTGTGCCCATCACCGACCTGACCATCAAAAACGACAACCTGATCGCAGCGACCCAGGGCCGCAGCTTCTGGCTGATCGATGACATCACGGTTCTCCACCAGTTAAACAGCGATGTAGCCAAAGCGGATCATCACCTTTTCAAGCCCATGCCCTCCTACCGCATGAGCGGAGGAAGAGGCCGGCCCTCCAAAACGGAAGGCGCTAATCACCCCGGCGGCGTTATGGTCCATTTTTACCTCAGGGAAAAACCCCTCGACACCGCCACCGTCAAACTGGCATTTTATGAGATGGACGGCGATCTGATCAAGGAATATTCCACAAAGGCCAGGGAAGAACGAGATAAACTCCGCGACCTGAAAGCCGGCGGCAACCGCTTTGTCTGGAACATGCGATACCCCGACGCCACTTCCTTCCAGGGCATTATTCTCTGGGCAGGCAGCCTGGCCGGGCCTTTAGCTCTTCCCGGAAAATATAAGATAAAACTGACTGCAGGCGGCAAAACCCAGGAACAGGAGTTTGAAATCGTGCCGGATCCGCGTTCGGAGGCTACCCGGGAAGACCTGATCGCGCAATTTGATTTCCTGTTGGAAATCCGCGACAAGGTTTCCGAAGCCCACCAGGCTATTATCGACCTGCGGGAGGTCAAAAAACAGGTGCAGGGTTTCCATGACCGGTATAAAGACGATGAAAACATGAAGGAGATCATTGAAAAAGGAAAATCGATCACCAAATCCCTGACCGAGGTGGAAGAATCCCTGTACCAAACCAAAAACAAAAGCGGGCAGGATCCGCTGAACTATCCCATCAAACTGACCAACAAACTGGCCGGGGTGGGTTCTTCTGCAGGATTCGGCCAGAACAGGCCCACCGCTCAATCCTATGAGGTCAAAAAAGAGCTCACCGGCAAAATTGATGCGGAACTGGCCAAATATAAACAGGTGATGAATGAAGCCGTGCCGGAGTTCAATAAAATGGTCCGGGAAAAGGCGACGGATCTGATCCAGTTGAAGGCGAAACCGGAAATGAATTAGACTGGATTCAGTTTCCCAAAAAAAGGGCCGTTGACGGATTGTCAACGGCCCCTCGTAACCTTTCTAATCGTATTATTCACCTAAACATAATCATCTATTCTTCAAAGCTCGTTTGTCCGCTGGATTCAACCGGCGAATTGAAGCTGTACGCCAGCAAATCATGGACGGTAACGATACCCACCAATGCGCCATCCTCCACAATCGGGAGAGAATGAAACTTGTTGGCTAAAAACACATCCGCAGCCAGCCCAATCGAGTCATCCGGTTCCAGCGTCATCGGATCTCTGGTCATAATGTCTTTCGCGTGCAGATGATCCAACGATTTTTCCGACCAGGTTCTTCCGGTTGTTTCCCTGGAGATCTTGTAATAGATCTTCAAAAAATCTTCCCGGCTGATGATACCGGTCAGGTTGCCGTTTTCCACTACGGGCAGATGGTGAAAATTATTTTTTAAAAAAATTTCTTTGATCTTTCCGAGCCCGTCATCAGGATTTATAGTAACAACCAACCTGGTCATGATTTCCGATATATTTACGTTAGGATTCATGGTCAATTTTTTTAAGCCATTCAATAACTCAAATTTATGACCATTCTCAGCCAATGGTAATGACCGAAATCACCGGGCAGCAAGATATTTATCAATACCGGGCAGCAATCCGACGGTGAGCCGGGGTAAACTAATAAAAAAGGGAAGTGTTCTTTTTGATGAAGTACCCGGGGTTTGTAATTTTGCAATCACATCATCAAAAGGCGAATGGCCAAAAACGAAAATATCGTCGAATTTCAGGTAGAGGGAATGGATTGCAACAATTGCGCACTGACGATCAGCCGGTTTCTGGAGCGCAAAGGCCTGGAGGACGTATACGTAAATTTTCAGACCAGGGAAGTCCGTTTTCGCCGCGACGACGCCAAAATCCCCCTGGACGAAGCGAGGAAAGGCATTGCCAAACTGGGGTATACCCTTGTCGACCAGGCAATTCCCGCTACCTCTTCTTTCTGGACCTTTGAGCGAAAAATGTGGGTCAGCGCCCTGTTTACAGCTCCTCTTCTGATCAATCATCTGTTCATGATGGCAGGTTTGCACCTGCATTGGCTGAACAACGCATGGGTGCAGTTGGCTTTGTGCCTGCCCGTTTTCATCATAGGCGTCCTTCATTTCGGACGGAGCGCATCCGGATCGCTCAAATCGGGTGTCCCGAATATGGATGTGCTCATTTTCATCGGCAGTTTCTCCGCCTTTGTATACAGCCTGGTCGGGTTGATCCTCCGGGAACCTGATTACCTTTTTTTTGAAACCTGCGCCACCATAATCACCCTCGTTCTGCTGGGCAACTGGATGGAGCGCCGGGCTGTACAGCAAACCACCACTGCCATCAAGGAATTGTCCGGCCTGCAGGTAGAAAATGCCAATCTGATCCTGCCCGACGGCCGGACGGTGGTCATCAACCGTGAGGAGATCCGCATCGGCGATCAACTCCAGGTGAATGAAGGGGACAAGGCGCCTGCCGACGGGAAAATCCTTTCCGGCAACGCCGCCGTCGACGAATCCATGTTCAGCGGCGAAAGCCTTCCGGTGGAAAAAACCGGGGGAAGCGACATTATCGGGGCATCACTGGTGGTTCAGGGTAATTTCAGGATGCAGGCCACTGCCGTGGGGCAGAATACGGTCCTGGGCCAAATGATCGAGCTGGTAAAAACCGCTCAACAGGACAAACCGCCCATTCAAAGGCTGGCCGACAAGATCAGCGCCATATTTGTGCCCGTTGTGCTGGCCATCGCCCTGCTGACCGTTCTGGCCGGCCATTTCGTTTTCGGATTGACCTTTTCCAGCGCCCTCATGAACGCGATCGCCGTACTGGTCATTTCCTGCCCTTGCGCCATGGGCCTGGCCACCCCCACTGCGGTAATGGTCGGCGTAGGGCGGCTGGCTCGCAACGGCATCCTGGTGAAGGGGGGAAAAACGCTGGAACTGTTTGCAAATATTCAGAATTTTGTCTTTGATAAAACCGGTACCCTGACAACCGGCCATTTCCGGGTAAAGACGGTGCAGTACGAACCGGGGCAGGAAAACCGCGCGAACAGCCTCATCCCTTTGCTTGAGCAGTATTCTTCCCATCCGGTTGCCCAATCGCTGGTCAGGGAATTTAGCGGCAAACAGAACGGATTTGATCCCGGTTTACTTGAGGTGGAGGAGGTCAGGGGGCAAGGCGTCCGGGCAAAGGACAGCGCCGGAAACATCTACGAGATCGGTGCAATCCGTACGCCATCTGCCGATGCGGGTAATGGTGAAAACCAGGTATCGCTTACGGAAAACGGCAGGGTGCTTGCGGCCGTAACGCTGGCGGACGAATTGCGGCCCGACGCCAGGCAAATGGTTGAATACCTGCTGGCTCAAGGGCTTCACCCGATGATCCTGAGCGGCGATAAAAAAGCAAAAACCGGACAAACGGCCGCTGAACTGGGGATCGCCGAGTGGTACGGAGAACAACTCCCCGCCCAAAAACTGGCGCTGATCGAGAGGCTTGCCCGGGAAAAGCCCACGGCCATGATCGGCGACGGGATCAACGACGCGCCGGCCCTGGCCAAGGCTACCCTCGGAGTCTCTCTGAGCGGCGCTTCCGGTATAGCCATGCAATCCGCGCAGATCATCTTGCTGAACAACCGGCTCACCAGCCTGACCAGGGCCATCGGCATCAGCCGGGCTACAGTGCGTACTATTCGCCAAAGCCTTTTTTGGGCTTTCGCCTATAATATCGTTGCCATTCCAATTGCTGCAATGGGTTATCTCAACCCGATGTGGGGCGCGCTTTTTATGGCGTTTTCCGATATTGTCGTGATCGGGAACGCCATTCTGCTTAAAACCCGGAAAATTAAATAGATGTGGAATAAACTCTTTTACCTTCTATTCGGACTGAAAAATACCCCGGCGCCACCCGGCGCCACTTTTTCACAACTGGATCCGGATAAACTCCTTGCCACGGGCAAAAAACTGGAAAACAATCTCCTGGAATTTTTTCCGCAATCGGGCTTGCTGCGGGTTTGCAGGGAATTCAACCGCGTTGCTGAAGGATCAAGACTGATGGCCGAACGGTTGTCCTACCCGGTGTGGATCCTGCGGGTGCTCACGTGGGTGGCTTCCATCCTGATTGTCGGCCTGTCCGTCTGGGTGATCATGGAGATGTACCGCCGGGCCCACAGCTTGTCCAACGGCCTCAACGAGATCGTACAGACGGTAGAAGCCGCCACCAACGAACTCATTCTGCTGGGTTTGCTGCTGCTGTTCCTGGTGCAAATGGAGGAACGCATCAAACGCCGGTTTGCGCTGCAGGAACTGCACCGCTTGCGCACCCTGGCCCATGTGGTGGACATGCATCAACTGACCAAAGACCCCACCGAGATGCTGGGTTCCAGCAAATACAACAACCGGCCGCCCGAAAAACAGATGAACCGGGGGCAACTGCACCAATACCTCTCCTATTGCAGCCAGTTGCTGGCGCTCAACAGCAAAATCGCCGCCTTGTTTGCCCAGAACATGAACGACCCTGTGGTACTGGAAGCCGTCAATGACCTGGAGAACCTCGACCAGGGTCTTGCAGCCAAGATCTGGCAAAAGATCATGATCCTGGATCTGGCGGAGGAAACGGGAGTGGACCGGGTGGATGAGTAAACAGTGGTCAGTGGTCAGTTGCGGGAACTGTGCGAGGCCGAAGTTCAGGGGTCAGTCGCAGTGGGTACCCTTGGGCCCGCACATAATCTGGCTGTTCAAATTCACTATCCTCCGGTGGCAGTCCCCAGTTCCGCAGGGACGCGCTTACAACTGCTCGCCGGCGCCGTCAATTTGGAGAATAGCGGAGGTCAAAGGGGATCATTGCCAGAAGAAATTGCGGCCGCGGCGGAGGTAGCTTTTAAAATTGAGCCAGAAGGCGGCAACCAGATAGATCAGAACAGGGGAACCCAGGGTAACAAAAGTGACATAGATAAAATAAAGACGCACCCTGGAACTGGAAACCCCGATCCGGTCGCCAAGGTAATGGCAAACGCCGAAGGCTGATTGTTCCAATAACTGCCTGAATCTTTTCATCTTGAAGGGATTGAAGTGCAAATATCTAAAAAAAGTCAAAACGGTGCAAAAGCTGACCGCTTTGACTTATTTTTTTAACATTTTCCGGTATCAATCAAACGAAAGGGTTGATTGATGGCCGGGCGTTGTCGCTGAAAAGGCATCTTCGTTGAGGAGTACTTTTTCGACATCCACGCGTCCTTCGTCTTTTGCCTGTCTGAAAACGGTATAAATTCCGATCAGCCCGGCAATCAATAAAAGGACCAGAAAAAAACTTTCAGGGCCCCGCCCGTTCTTTGTAGTGTTCCTGTGTTTCATAGGATGGGTTTTGCGCAAGGGGCAAAAGAAGGGCCCGACCACCCGTGGTGGAACACCCTGCTCATTGCAGCCTGCTCATGAAATTTGAAATGGGTTGATGAAAAACTGCGGACAAAAATTTATACCACGACCCGGCAGCGGTATGCTGCCGTCGCTTTTTCAGCCACTTTTGTCCTGCTGGTGTGAACTGCCCATCAGCGAAAAAACGGTCGGCAGAAATCAGGGAGGATTCCCTGTTTCCGGGCGGCGGCTTCTGCTGTCAGGCTTGCTGTATCCGGAAGATGGCAGGGAAACCCTGCCACCGGATTACAAAAATCGGTGGGCGAAATAGAAAAAGTGCTTCATTGTGTTCCAAGTTTAGGTTAATAAAATTATGAACAGAAAATCATATTGGCAAAAGGTATGCCAAAACTCTCAAAGCCCTAAACTGCGGATGGATGCCACAAAGTTACTATATATTATAAAAAACAAAAATATTTTGGTCTGTTTTTTTAGCTGCTCCCGATATTATAAATATTTCAAAAAGCGTGCCAGTTTCTATTTTTGCACCTGAAAGGCCCTATATTTATTCTCTCAGATCAAAAAAAAATTCAACCATGGCTTTTTGGCTCGTCAAATCCGAACCCTATATGTTTGGTTTTCATAATCTTGTAGCAGACGGCAAAACCCGGTGGGACGGTGTGCGCAATTACGCCGCCAGAAATCACCTGCGGGCAATGGCCGAGGGGGACCTGGTGTTGTTTTACCACAGCAACGAAGGACTGGCGGTTGTGGGGATCTGCAAAGTAGCCAAAACCGCTTATCCGGATCCGACCGCTGAATCGGGCGACTGGTCGGCGGTGGATATGGTCCCCGTTAAAGCCCTGAACAAGCCGGTACCCCTGGTCGCCATTAAAAATACACCCGAATTATCCGAAATGGGGCTGGTGCGGATTGGCCGGCTCTCGGTCATGCCGGTGACAGAAGCAGAGTTCAGGAAGATTCTGGAGATGGGGGAAACGGAGGTTTAGGGATTGATCCGATTCCTCGCATCAACAAATCAACGCATCAACAAATCAACAATTGGTTCGATTGTCCATAGGACTCCTTTGGAGATTCGATTGGCTTCGCCGGAGCTTGAGAGTAGGAGGGATTGTTGGAGTACTAACCGTTTTGTCAATCATTTGCTTAGCGGAAAAACGCGCATCTAATCACAAAATTTATACATTTTCTGATTTATGTTAAAGTTTTGTTATCAATAAAAATGCCTGGTAAATTGCGTGGCAAAACCGATTTTTATGGTAAAACCACGCGGAATCCCCCACCCGGGCACGGAGACTAAACAACAAAACCTGGCCCTCCTGGCATCAGGCCTGTCTATATCTGGCTGTTGTTTTTGATGACTATTGTGGTGATGGGCAAAATGTCCCTCTCCAAAAACAAGCCGTTCCTGGAATACGATGGAAGAGGCGAGCCTAAATTGGCGCCCTGGAGGCAGGATGATCTGGATAAGGAATTGAAACAATTACATGAAGCGGAACAATATGCATTGGTGGCAACAATCAACGGACCATTCCCTTGTTACAATTGCAAAAATTCAAGTATAATATTTCTGCATGAAGGAGAAATTTGGAAATACGGTTCCACTACCAAAGGAGAAAAAGGCAGGTATCCCGGAGGGCTGCCATTCCACGGTCTGATCTACGTCATTGAATATAAAGGTCATATTTTGGAGTGCCTGGAACAAGAAAAAATTAAGATATATTCATACCCATTATTGCCTGAAAATTTAAAACGTGATGTACCTTTGATCCGGCCACCCGGCAATAAACTCGACAGATAAATGAACAAAGAAAGATTCTTCCATATTGGCGGCATCGTAGAAGAAGAGAATAAAAAAAAATTCTTGAAAATTGGTCAATTTATCAAGGCCCTGGAAGATAATATCAACCTCAATACCTATGGAGCAGGCATTGCTTCCATTATTTATATACCCATTGGCCTACCGGCCTGTGATGAATTCCATCAAGAGAAGATGGTATATAAAAACAGGAATAAAAAAATGGATATCCGGCTCAAACTGGATTATCAAAAGCTAAAAAATGCCACCGATCAGGAGTTCCTCCAAATGGTTGCCGACCTTTTTCTTTTTTCCATCGACCGGTTCAAGCGGCATCGGGTCAAAAATTTCGACATCCCGGCCTTTAAAGAAGACGTCCAAAAGGTCTTCCGGGAACGGAATTGGATCCGGTGAGGGGTAGACTGCAGTTTGCAGTCAGGCAACTGAGCGGAGTCGAAGTTTGCAGTTTGCAGTCAGGCAACTGAGCGGAGTCGAAGTTTGCAGTTTGCAGTCAGGCAACTGAGCGGAGTCGAAGTGGGCAGTCCGCAGTAAGTAAATATTTTTTCACGAACCCCTCCGCATATCCTCCCATTAAAAATCCTCGTATATTTGCGCCCATGAAACATATCAGGAATTTTTGCGTCATCGCGCACATTGATCATGGGAAAAGCACCCTCTCCGACAGGCTGCTGGAAACGACGAAGACAGTATCGAACCGGGATTTGAGGGAACAGACGTTGGACGACATGGATCTCGAACGCGAACGCGGGATCACGATCAAAAGCCACGCCATCCAGTTAAATTACCTGCATACAGACGGCATTAACTATATCCTGAACCTGATCGATACTCCGGGCCACGTGGATTTTTCCTACGAAGTGTCACGCTCCATCGCCGCCTGCGAAGGCGCCTTGCTGCTCGTCGACGCCAGCCAGGGCATCCAGGCGCAAACGATCTCCAATCTTTACCTCGCCATCGATCACGACCTGGAGATCATCCCCATCCTGAACAAGGTGGATATGGAAAGCGCCATGATCGACGAGGTTTCCGACCAGATCATCGACCTCATCGGGTGCAAAAAAGACGATATCGTCCTGGCCAGCGGTAAAACCGGCCTGGGCGTCGACAATATCCTGAAAGCGATCGTCGAACGCATCCCGGCGCCAAAAGGCGACCCGGAGGCGCCTCTGCAGGCCCTGATCTTCGACTCGATCTTCAACTCCTTCCGGGGGGTGATCGCCAATATCCGCATCATGAACGGCACGCTGCGGAAAGGGGACAAGGTCCGTTTTGTCAATGCCGGAAAAGAATACGACGCCGACGAAATCGGTGTGCTTCAACTCGACTACCGCCCCAAGCCGGAATTATCCGCCGGCAACGTCGGCTACATCATCACCGGCATCAAAACCTCCAAGGAGATCAAAGTGGGCGATACCATCACCCATGTATCCCGGCCTTGCGCCGATTCCATCAAGGGTTTTGAAGATGTGAAACCCATGGTCTTTGCCGGTATCTTCCCGCTCGACAACGACGACTTCGAAGACCTGCGCGACAGCCTGGAAAAACTTCAGCTCAACGACGCTTCCCTGGTCTTCGAACCGGAATCTTCCACCGCGCTGGGTTTCGGTTTTCGTTGCGGCTTCCTCGGCATGCTCCACCTCGAGATCGTTCAGGAACGCCTGGCCCGGGAGTTTAACCAGGATGTCATTACCACCATTCCGAACGTTTCTTATTTCGCCTATACCAAAAAAGGGGAAAAGATCTCCGTTCGCAACCCGGTCGACCTGCCCGACCCGACCCTGATCGACTCCGTCGAGGAACCTTATATCCGCGCCCAGATCATCACCAAACCGGAATACATCGGCGTCATCATGACCCTGTGCATGGAAAAACGGGGCATCATGACCAAACAATACTACCTGACCCCGGAACGGGTGGAGCTGACCTTCGAACTCCCCCTCGCCGAGATCGTGTTCGATTTTTACGACCGGCTCAAGTCCATTTCAAGGGGTTACGCATCCTTTGATTACCAAATGTTCGACTACCGAGAATCGGATCTGGTCAAGCTGGACATCAAACTGAACGGCGAGAACGTCGACGCCCTCTGCGCCCTCGTGCACCGGGATAAAGCCGAGGCCTTCGGCCGGAAGATCTGCAAACGGCTCAAGGATCTGTTGCCGCGCCAGCAGTTTGTCATCGCCATCCAGGCTGCTATCGGCGCCAAGATCATCGCCCGTGAAACCATCTCCGCCATGCGCAAGGATGTGACCGCCAAATGTTACGGCGGCGATATTTCGCGGAAACGCAAGCTGCTGGAAAAACAGAAAGAGGGTAAAAAGAAGATGCGGCAGTTCGGCAAGGTTGAGGTGCCGCAGAAGGCATTTTTGGAGGTGTTGAAGTTGGAATAATGGTTCGATTGATTCGATTGATTCGATTGGTTCGATTGATTCGATTGATTCGATTGATTCGATTGATTCGATTGATTCGATTGGTTCGATTGGTTCGATTGGTTCGATTGATTCGATTGGTTCGATTGGTTCGATTGGTTCGATTCCTCGAATCAACGACTTGCCACGCCACAGGCGTGGAATCAACGTATCAAAAAATCAACAAATCAACAATCGATTCAGTTCCTACCCCCCAAATACCAGCCCACTGATCGCCCGTGAAAAAGATCATGATCATCGGTTGTTCCGGGGCCGGAAAATCTACCCTTTCCCGGGAATTACACCAAATATTGGGTATTGAATTGTACCACCTGGACCAGTACTTCTGGCAGTCGGGGTGGGTGGAAACGCCGCATGCCGAATGGAAACAAAGCCTTCAGGATATCCTCCAACGTCCGCAGTGGATTATGGACGGCAATTTCGGCAGTTCGATGGAAGAACGCCTGCAACACGCGGATACCATAATTTTCCTTGATTTTTCCCGTTGGATCTGCCTTTACCGGGCCCTGAAACGAATTATCGGGAGTTATGGGAAGACCCGACCGGATATGGCGCCGGGCTGTCCTGAGCGGTTCGACTGGAAATTTTTCAGCTTTATCTTCCATTTCCCGGAAAAACACAGGCCTGCTATCCTGGAACGGCTGAAAAAGAAAAGGCCGGAGGTTAGGGTTTATTGGTTGAAGACCCCGGCGGAGGTGAGGTTTTTTTTGGGAGGATTGCGGTAGTTGGTTGAGGTGGTTTGGGGTGGTTCAGTTCCTCAATTCCTCGGTTCCTCGGTTCCTCATTTCTGGTTTGGGGTTGTTTGGAGTGGTTTGGGGTGGTTCAGTTCCTCAATTCCTCGGTTCCTCGATTCTTCATTTCTGGTTTGGAGTTGTTTGGGGTTGTTCGGGATTGTTCGGTTCCTCGGTTCTTCAGTTCCTCAGTTCCTCCGTTCGATCGTTAGCGGTCAAGCTATTGTTTATTAGGGTTGGAGAATTAACTTAGCGCATCAAACAACCAACCGATATGAAGATGCGCAGCCATTTCCTGTTTTTTACCCTGATTTTCTGTTATGCGCTTGCCCTTCGCGGCCAGCCCCTGCAGCTTTGGTACGATTCGCCCGCCAATGCCTGGGTGGAGAGCCTGCCTGTCGGCAACGGCAGTTTCGGCATGATGATCCCCGGCAAAACGGGCAAGGACACCTTGTACCTCAACCACGGCACGTTCTGGTCGGGGGAACCGAAGGACTGGAACAACCCGGATGCCGTCAACCATATCCCGGAAATGAAAAGGCTGGTGGCAGAGCGAAAATTCAAGGAAGCCGACGAATTGTCGCGTAAGATCCAGGGGCCGTTTAACCAATCCTACCAACCGCTGGGCAACCTGATCCTGGATTTTGGCCACGAAACCGGCATAACCAACTACCGGCGCGACCTGGACCTGCACGCCGCCACCGCTGCTGTGGGTTATACCCATGAGGGTGTCGTTTTCAAACGTGAAATCTGGGCGAGTTTCCCGGACGAGGCCATCTTCATCCGGCTGACGGCCGGCCAAAAAGGCGGACTCTCCTTCAAAGCAGGATTTGAATCCCTGGTCAGGTACAAGGTCCGCACTGAAAACGAGCTGCTCAAAATGCGCTGCAAAGCCCCCAAACACGTCGAACCGAGCTACCGCGGCGAGTTCACCCCCGGGCAAGCCGTCCAGTTTGACGACTGGGGCGGCAAAGGCATGGAAGCCGAAACCTGGCTGAAGATCCGCCTCACTGACGGAACGCTGAAATACGAGGGGGCCACCGCCGTGGTGGAAAACGCTACCGAAGCCCTGTTGATCCTCACCTGCGGGACCAGCTACAGCGGCCGGTTCAAATCGCCGTCGACGGAGGGCGCCGACCCCGCGTTAATCGCCGGCGACCTGATGAAAGCCGTTGGAAAAACATCCTACAGCCAACTCCGGAAACGGCATTTGAAAGATTACCAGTCCCTGTTCGGACGTGTCAATCTGGCGCTGCCCGCCGCCGGTACCCGCGATCTGCCGACCGACCAACGCATCATCCGGTACGCTGTCAATGAAGACCCTTCCCTGGCGGCCCTGTTGTTCCAGTACGGTCGTTACCTGTTGATCTCTTCCTCCCGACAAGGCGGGCAACCCGCCAATTTGCAGGGCATCTGGTCGAACGACCTGCGGCCGCCCTGGAGCGCCAATTACACGATCAACATCAACACCGAAATGAATTACTGGCCGGCGGAAACCTGCAACCTCCCCGAAGCCGCCGGGCCGCTGTTCGACCTGGTGAAAGACATGGCAGTCAACGGCAAGGAAACGGCGCGGATCAACTACGGCCTCGACGGCTGGTGCGCCCACCACAACGCCGACCTCTGGGGCCAGACCGCGCCTGTGGGGGATTACGGCAAAGGCCACCCCGTATGGGCCAACTGGCCCATGGGCGGCGCCTGGCTCAGCACTCATTTATACGAACACTACCTCTTTACCGGCGACATGAAATTTCTGGAAAGCTACTACCCGATTATCAAAGGCGCCGTGCAATTCATGACCGGTATGCTGGTAAAAAACAAGGAAGGGTTTTACGAACCCTTTCTGGGCATTTCTCCTGAAAATGTGTACAAATTTGAAGGGGAAGACCGCGCCATATCACCCGGCGTTGCCATGGACCTCGCTCTCTGCCGCGAATTATTCACCCGCTGCATCCAAGCCGCCGAAAAACTGAATACCGATGCAACCTTCAGGGCAGAGCTCAGGGATATTCTGGATCATTTTCAACCCTACCGAATCAACAGCAGCGGTATTCTCATGGAATGGGGCGAAGACTTTGAAGAAAGCGACCCGCATCACCGGCATTTATCCCATTTACTGGGTCTGCAACCCGGCAACCAGATCAACCCCTGGGACAGCCCCGAACTTTTCATGGCCGCCAAAAATTCGTTATTGCGGCGCGGCGACGAAGCCACCGGCTGGTCGATGGGCTGGAAAACCTGCCTCTGGGCCCGCCTGCTGGACGGCGACCACGCGATGATCATCCTGAAAAATTTATTTACGCCGGTTGGGTACGGCGAAGCCACAAATTACCATCGCGGGGGGCTGTATCGCAGTATGCTCGACGCGCATCCGCCCTTCCAGATCGACGGCAATTTTGGCGTAACGGCCGGTATTGCGGAGATGCTGGTCCAGTCGCACACAGGGGCCGTACACCTTCTTCCTGCCTTACCCACCAAATGGCACAACGGCTCGGTGAAGGGCTTGCGTTGCCGGGGCGGTTTTGTGGTCGACCTGGAGTGGCAGAACGGGCAGGTGAAGCGCGGGCGCATCCGGTCTACCCTGGGCGGGGCGCTCCGGATCCGTTCGCCGAAGCCCTTGCAGATCAAGGGGGCGAAACCGGCGCAAGGGCCGGCGCCTGCGATGCTTTCTGCGGTGGATGCGGGGAAACCGGTTTATCTGGATGCGGGCACGAAGCTGCCGAAGCCGAAGTTGCCGGTGGTGTATGAGTATGATTTGGTGATGAAGAAGGGGAAAACGGTTGAGTTTTAGGAATTGGTTCGATTGGTTCGATTGATTCGCCACGCCGCGGCGTGGTCGATTGATTCGATTGATTGGCCACGCCGCGGCGTGGTACCCGCATGGGCCTTGGACCGGGCGGGGAATGGATTGGTTGGCCACGCCGCGGCGTGGTACCCGCATGGGCCTTAGCCCGGGCGGGGGTTGGATTGCTCCGAAACGGCAATCCTTCGAATTAAGCACTCCAATGACGAATTGGTATCATTTAACTCATTCAAGAATTCCAAACACATCTGGTTAACAAATGAGGTGTTTTTTTTCACCACATAAGATACATAGAAAACATAAGAGGCAATGCCTTCGGCATTGATCTATTATGGTTCTTCTATGTGTTCTTATGTACCTTATGTGGTGGAAATACCCACGCTAAGGCAGGTTGCGAAGCAATCCTGACCGGCATTACGGGAATCCCTGATTTTTGACTCCCAAAAGGTGCTTTAAGGCTTGAGAAATTTTGACCACTTGAACTATAATTATGTAGTCTTCTCAGACCAATATCATTCCAAAATCCCCCAATCAATCCCCCCTACCCCATTTTTCTCCAGGTATTCGTTGGCTTTGGAGAAATGTTTGCAGCCTTGAAAGCCGTTGCCGGCCAGCGGCGAGGGATGCGGCGCTTCCAGGATCAGGTGTCGTGAGCCGTCGATCAGGTCTTTTTTCTTTTTGGCGAAATTGCCCCAGAGCATAAACACGAGGTGATCGCGTTCGCGGGAGAGCGTCCGGATGACGGCGTCGGTAAAATTTTGCCACCCGATTTGGGCGTGGGAACCCGCCATGTTCTTTTCCACAGTCAGCATGGCGTTGAGGAGGAATACCCCGCGCCGGGCCCATTCTGTCAGGTCGCCGTGGCGTGGGATGGGCGTTCCTGTATCATTGTGCAGTTCTTTATAAATATTGGCCAGAGAGGGCGGGATGCGCACCCCTTTTGGCACCGAAAAGCTCAGGCCCATGGCCTCGCCCGGGTTGTGGTAAGGGTCCTGGCCCAGGACAACCACTTTCACCTGCCGGAACGGCGTGGTGTTAAACGCATTGAAGATCAGGGGGCCCGGCGGAAAGATGGTTTTTCCCGCTGCTTTTTCCTTGCGCAGGAAGGCGGCAATGGCCTGAAAATACGGCTGTTCGAATTCCTGAGACAAGACGGCTTTCCAGGATGCCTCTATTTTTACGTCGTTCATGGTGCGAAGTTATGGATAAAAGTTGTCAGTTGTCAGTTGTCAGTTGTCAGTCTCTGCCCGCTGAAGCCTCGGCGAAAGCGGGGGTCAGTTGCGGGAACTGAGCGCAGCCGAAGTTCAGTGGTCAGTTCCCCCTTTGTACCGCCGACGTCCCGTCGGTCGGGCCGGATGGCAGTCCTTTTTCCGTTTAAAGAAAGAAGACTTACTTGAGAAGGCTTCAAAGAAAACGGATTTTCAATTGACAACGGCTGAAAAGACTGCCAACTGCAGACTGGCCCCCTTAATCTCTTCTATGTGCAATCTCCCCGGTTGTTTTCAACAACTTCATCAAAGACGCCACCAGCAACTCCGGTTTTGTCCAAAGCAGATCATGCCCGCGGTTGGGGAGCAACTGAAAATCAAGCAAACTCCCCGGCGGGAGGCGATCCCGGGCAAAAAACGCGTTGGCCGGGTAGATGAGTTCGTCTTCCGCTCCGTGCAGAATGATGCAGGCGGCTCCGATGCAATCCCAATATGGGGCCATTTCAGCCAGTTGACTGAGGTGGGAAAATTTTTCCTGGGTGGCCACCTGAAACGAAGGCGGCGCCAGCCAACTGATTGACCAATGACTGAAAGGATGGGAAAGCCACGGCGTTTTTTCTTCGCCCGGCGCCACGGAGGCCGACTGCAGGAGGATGCCGTCGACCAGCTCGGGAAAATCCATCGCCAGGCGGGCCGCCACCGTACCGCCGTAGGAGGAGCCGTGCAGGATGATGGACGGGTGCAGCGACCGCAGCGGGCGGATCAGTTCCGCGATCATGGCGGCTTGTTTGGCCACCGACAATTCAGGGCGGCCGTATCCTGAGGCGCCGTACCCGGGGCGATCGACCGCCATCAGTTTGGCTTGCGACAACAGAGCGCCATTGTTCAACAGGTCGACCCAAAAAGAAGAAGAACTCGGCGCGCCGTGGATGAACACAATAAGCGGCAGGGAATCCCGGCCAATCTCCACTAAGCGCAGTCGGCGCCCCAACACCTCCCGGTACCGGATTTCCGGCTGGAAATTCCAGGCATTCCGGGACAATTCCCGCGTCAGTTCCACATCGGTCATCCGAAATTCAAGGAATTTATAGGCATAGAGGTAAAAACCCAGGAAGAGGGCCAGCGCATAATAGCGTTTTTTGCGCTGCCAGGGGCGTTGCGGTCTTTGGGTATTCATCTTTTTTTTGAAAGGGAACGTTCTGTTCGCAGCGGATGTTCAAATTAAATCCGGGTTTTCGTTGACTGGTATGGGGGAATTCGCTATTTTTGCGGCGCTGTTCAAAGGAATGGCGACGTGACTTGGAGACTTGGAGACTTGGTGATGGGATGAAAGCATACGTTATCACCCACTCTCCCCATCACCCACTCACCTTGTCAATTCTGAATAAACAACGAAGATTGCGGTATAAATGGTCCCGTAGCTCAGCTGGATAGAAGCAACTGACTTTAAGCCGTTGTTTGCCAGGGCAAACAACCATTAGGAGCCTTTGCAGGGAAACGAAACCTGCAAAGTGGACGCCACCGTATCGGGGAAACCTAAGTTCTGCAAGGAATAGGGCAATCCCGAGGAAACCTTGAAAGAGGGCTCCGTAGAGACTAAACGTGGCGCACCTGCAATGGTGAAGTGATAGTCCAGACCACAAACGTTGCGCCCTGGGCGCGGCGCGCGGCGAAAGCCGTAGTTGGTAAGCTAATCAGTAGGTCACAGGTTCGAATCCTGTCGGGATCACCCGGAAAGATCATAAGCCATTGGTATTCAATGCCAATGGCTTTTTTTGTTTTCAGTTCGGGATCTTAACATAAAGAAAGAATGGAAGTTCCTGAAACGAAACATGAAATTTGTATCTTTGTTATTACAACTGCTTATATGGAACTTCAACTACGACCTTCTTTATTTTGGGATACCGATGTCAAAACCATTGATTTGGAAAAACACAAAAAATCTGTCATTGAACGAACACTGATGCGGGGATTTAAAGAAGAATTTGACCTTGTTTTGAAATATTATGGATGGGAAACGGTAAAAGAAGTCGTTGTACATGCCCGGTATCTCGATAAATATTCACTTGCCTTTTGCGCTGCCTTATTCGATATTCCCAAATCTGAATTCAGATGTTACAAACTGGAACAATTGAACCCGGGACATTGGGATTATTAAATAGCTTGATGTCCAAAACCTATCTTGACCAGTTTTTCTCGTCGGAGGCACTGCCTTGGCTTTACAACTGGGCCATAGCACTGCAATGATCGCAATGAAAACAAAGATCGTAAGAATCGTTCTTCCGTTGAATTATTGAGCTTCTCCCATATTACCTACCAAAATTTATACCATTTTCTTTTTTCTTTAATCAATGACGGGAATCTTTCCTTTAGGATTGGGTATGAATTAAATGAGGTAGCGCTGCAGATTAAAACACCATCACAATCGGGTATCCTCATGATCATGTCTATCAACTCACGTCCCGTCATTGTGGCTGTAATGTTTTCTTTAAAATTTTTAATAAATAAATCGGGATCTGCACACGCTTTAATCATATCTTTTCCATTTGGACCAATAACGGATGAAATTGTTAGTTCATTTTGAGTGGCTTTATATTTTGAACCTGGTGCAAGATTGGGAAGTCCAATTACTATAACACCAAAATCTGTATCCGGAAAAAGTTTGTCAATTTTTTTGCTGTTATTAACATTTTTTGAATTTGCCATTTGTGTTATTAAATCAGAAATTGTTTTCATGGTAATTTAGATGTATTTAGTGGTTAATTTTATGAAAACTTACTCATCGCTCCGCCATTGAAAATGGCGGCTTTTGTTTCTATTCTTAACTTGCAAAATTCCATCATTTCAATTAAACAATCAACTCCCCAAACAAAAATATACTCACCTACTCAAAAAAAAAGCTCCCAAGAAAAAGATAAACGATGCCCTTCTCCGGGGTGTGGCTCCAGGTTGATGTAAAAAATGGGATCTAACCAGACAATTTTCAAGTAAAAAAACCGAGATTTAACCTCCCTGCCAAAGCCAAAAGAACCCGTACGCAGGCTGGTCCTTTTAACCCAGTATCTTTCGGAGACGGTGCGGGAGGCCGTCTGGTACTGTTCGAACATTCGCCGGCTTGGTCCAGTGGACCAAAGAGCGATGCCGAGTTTACCAGGCTAGCGTTTTTTGCTTACCATGCCCACCTGTGGGCAGGTAAACTTTTTGGGGCAATGCCAAAAAGTAAGAGAAGATCAGAAGCAAAGCCAAAAAATCAATATTTTCACTAGGCACAAGTTTCTCATTTTGTGCAATTCCGTTCCCCTTCAATCACACTCAATCCGATGTCCAAACCGGATAATATGCCCGTCCGGGTCTTCCACCAGCATTTCGCGGATGTTCCAGGGTTTGCTGTCGGGCGGGGCGACGATTTTGGCGCCGTTGGCTTTGAATTCATCGACATTGTCCAGCATGATGCTGAGCCAGGTACCGGGGTGGCCCTGGCATTCTTTGCAAAAAAAGACCTCCACGTCATCCTTGCTTACGCCGCCGAAGGTGGGTGGGTCGTCCCATTCCCATTGATGATCGAAAGCCAGTTTTAAATTAAATCCTGATTTTTAAACTCCAAACCAAAACCCAAAAAAACGTAAGAAGGCCGATCCTGCCAATCCTGTTTTTTCGAGACTCGGCACATGATGGGTAATTTATCCCAATGGCACAACATGTCTTTCATTTTCCCCATCTTTTGTATCTTGCCATCAAAAAGCAACATGAAATCACTCAGGATCTCCCTATTGTGTGTCCTGTCCCTAACCGCATTTTTGCTGAAAGGACAGGACCAATCCGCCTACCAAATGCCGCCTAAGGTGATCGCCGATATGATCGACGCGCCGCCGACGCCGACCGTCAACCTCAGCCCGAACCTGGATTGGATGCTGCTCATGGAAAGGGCCAGCCTGCCTTCCATCGAGGATCTTGCCCAGGAAGAACTGCGTCTTGCCGGCCTTCGGATCAATCCGCGCACCAGCGGACCGAGCCGGATCGGGTATATCACCGGCCTGAAATTGAAAAACCTGCTGACCAATGTGGAAAAAGCGGTGACGGGCCTCCCGGAAAACCCCAAACTCAGCAATATTGCCTGGTCGCCCGACGGCTCCAGGATCGCTTTTACGCATACCCGGGAAAACGGGATCGAACTGTGGGTCGCCGATATTGCGACTGCCACTGCCAAGGCCCTCACCCCGGCGGAAGTGAACGATGTAGCCGGCAACAATGCCTTCACCTGGCTTTCCGACAACCAAACCATCCTGTACGCTTCCATCCCGGCCGGCCGCGGCGAAATGCCGCAAAAACCCAAGGTTCCTGCCGGGCCTGTTATCCAGGAAAATACGGGAGGCGCCGCGCCGGTTCGAACCTACCAGGATCTCCTCGAAAACCCGCATGACGAGGCCCTGTTCACCTGGCTGGCCACCGCCCAACTCAAAATGCTGGACACCGGCGCCGGTCAATCCAAAAATTTTGGCATCCCCGGTATTTACGCAGGTTTCAATCCTTCGCCCGACGGCAATTTTATTTTACTTACGGGCATTCAACCCCCGTTTTCCTACCTCGTGCCTTATTACCTTTTCCCGCAAACGGTTGAGATCGTTGACCGGCAGGGCAAAAAAGTACAATCCATCGCCAATATTCCCCTGGCCGACAATATCCCCAAGGGGTTCGACGCCGTGCGCGAGGGAAGACGCAGTTTCAACTGGCGCGCGGACGCGTCCGCAACCCTCTACTGGGTGGAAGCCCAGGACGGCGGCGACCCGAAAAAACAGGTGGAGGTAAGGGATAAACTCTTTTCACTGGAGGCGCCTTTCAACAGCTCGCCCAAAGAAGTGATGGGGTTTCAGCTGCGTTTCGGCGGTCTTACCTGGGGCGACGGCAACCTTGCCCTGGCCACCGAACGCTGGCGCCAAAACCGCCGGGTGATCACCAGCCGCTGGGCGCCTGCCAATCCGGAAACCGGAAAAACCACAGTATTCGACCGGTCGTCGGAAGACAGCTACAATGATCCGGGCAACTTTGTGACCGGCCCGAACAAATACGGTCGCTCCGTGCTGCTGAGCAGCGCCGACGGCCGCAGCCTTTATCTCACCGGCCAGGGCGCGTCGCCGGAAGGCAACCGGCCCTTTATCGACGAGTACAACCTCGAAACCGGCGCGACCAAACGGCTCTGGCGCTCTGAAGCGCCCTATTATGAAATCCCGGTGGACCTGGATGTCAAGGCAGGCAAGGCCGTTACCCGTCGCGAATCCAAAGACGATCCGCCCAATTACTTCCTCCGTGACCTGAAAACCGGTAAACTGACGCAACTCACCCAATTCAAAAATCCCTATGAGGCGCTGAAAGGCGTTTCCAAGGAGATGGTGCGCTACCAACGGGCCGACGGTGTGGAACTGACCGGCACATTGTATCTGCCTGCCGGTTACAACAAAGAAAAGGACGGCGCGCTGCCGGTTATGATGTGGGCCTATCCCAGGGAGTTTAAAAGCGCTGATGCTGCGGGCCAGATCACCAGTTCGCCCTACGAATTTATCCGCCCGGGCTGGGGGTCCCCTATATTCTGGGTGACCCGGGGCTATGCCGTTTTTGACAATTTTGCGATGCCCATCATCGGCGAAGGCGCAGAAGAACCCAACGAGACCTTTGTGCCGCAACTCCAGGCCGGAGCGGACGCCGCTGTGCAAAAAATTGTGGAAATGGGCGTAGCAGACCCAAATCGCCTGGCCGTCGGTGGCCACTCCTACGGCGCCTTTATGACCGCCAACCTGCTTGCCCATACCGACCTGTTCGCAGCCGGCATTGCCCGGAGCGGCGCTTACAACCGTACGCTGACCCCCTTTGGGTTCCAAAGCGAAGAACGCACTTATTGGGAGGCGCCCGATGTTTATTTCGAAATGTCGCCTTTCAATTTCGCCGACAAGATCAAAGAGCCTTTGCTGATGATCCACGGCGAAGCCGACAACAATTCAGGCACTTTCCCTATCCAGAGCGAGCGGTTTTACGCGGCCCTGAAGGGGCACGGCGCCACGGTTCGCCTGGTGATGTTGCCGCATGAGAGCCACGGCTACCAGGCCCGCGAATCGGTGATGCATATGTTCTATGAAATGGACCAGTGGATGGAGAAACATGTGAAAAACAGGGGTAAGGATACGGCCAGGCCGTAGTAGCGCCGACCTCCGGTCGGCGACCTCCAAAAAACGCGGGCCAAAATTGGCCCGCGTTTTTTGTTTTTTTGCTCCGACCGGAGGTCGGAGGTACAGGGATTTGCTCCGACCGGAGGTCGGAGGTACAAGTTATTTAAATTTTATATCTCCGTCCAGCTTGGCAGTACCTTCCATAATGTCGAGCATGCCGTTTTCGACGGTCACAGTTGAACCCTCCACTTTGGCATTGGGAATGGTGGTTTTTTTGACTTTGCCGGGCAGGTGGTAAATGGTACGGTATTTGGCCGACTCCAGGAACATTTTTGCAAATTCCATATTTTCGCTGTCCATCAACTCATTGTCCATTTTGGTCGGCAGGCGGCTCAAAACTTTTTTCTTCAGGGTAAAGGAAGCCTGGTTGCCTTTCATCAGCCCCGTCGGACCGCCCATCATCGGGTTGCCTTCTTCACCTTCCACTTTGGCGAGCGCTTCGCCCATTTTGCGGATATCATCCAGTTCTTTAAAAGGATATTCCATTCTGATCACCATCTGGCCTTTGGATTCACTCATGTTCATGTGCATAACGAGCGGCTTGAGCACCGATTTATCCTGTTCGGAAAGGCCGGCTGCGCTGGGAAGTTCTGCAAAACGGACAATGCTGTCGATCTCAAGTGCGTCTGCTCCTCCGGTTTGTTCTTTGGCGGCTTCTTCCATAAGGCCTTTCATCATGGGGTCGCTGAAAAGTTCGCTCATATCAATGGTCACCAGGTATTTACCGGAACCATCCTTGTTCAGGTAGACTTCTTCTACCATTTCGAAACAACTGGTAAAGGTCATTAGCGCCGCAGCGCTTAAAAAAAACAACCATTTTTTAATCATGATATTTGTTTTTGGAGTGACTTATCCGAGGCAAAATTAATCCGATATTCGAATTTTTTTGAGGGTCGGTCCAAAGACTTCACCTAATTTTAAAACCAATGGGCGATTAATTCGTTTCTTTGTCTTTATGAACGAACCAATCTGAATGGAACATAAATTTCCGCAAACTTTAGGCGAACTGAAAGCCACCGGCTACCAGCCAAAATCAATCAAGGACGAGCTCAGGGATAATCTGATCCGGAAAATCAAGCAGAAGGAAACCATTTTCCCGGGAATTATCGGTTTTGAGGATACCGTACTGCCTGACATTGAACGCGCAATTTTATCGCGCCACAATATCCTCCTGCTGGGTTTGCGGGGCCAGGCCAAAACCAGGCTTGCGCGTTTGCTCACCACCCTGCTCGACGAATACATTCCTGTTGTGGAAGGAAGTGAATTGAATGACGACCCGCTTCACCCCCTCAGCCGCTATGCGCTGGATGTCATCGCCGCCAAAGGCGACAAAACGCCCATAACCTGGCTGCACCGGGATGAGCGGTATCTTGAGAAACTGGCGACTCCGGATGTCAGCGTGGCCGACCTCATCGGAGATGTAGACCCTATCAAGGCTGCTACCCTGAAATTGCCGTATTCCGACGAACGGGTGATCCATTTCGGGTTGATTCCCAGGGCGCACCGGAGCATATTTGTCATCAATGAATTGCCTGACCTCCAGGCCCGCATCCAGGTTGCCCTGTTCAATATCCTGCAAGAAGGCGACATCCAGATCCGCGGGTTTAAATTGCGGCTCCCGCTGGATATTTCCTTTGTTTTCACGGCCAACCCGGAAGACTATACCAACCGGGGCAGTATCATCACGCCGCTGAAAGACCGGATCGAAAGCCAGATCCTGACCCACTATCCCAAAACAATTGACATCGCTCGGCAAATCACCCGGCAGGAAGCCCGGCTCGCAGACGCCCAGCGCAAAAAAATCATTATCCCGGAAATCCTGGAGATCCTGCTGGAAAAGATTGCGGTGGAGGCCCGAACCAGCGAATTTGTCGATCCCAAAAGCGGTGTTTCAGCCAGGCTCAGCATTTCAGGACTGGAAAACCTGGCCAGCGCTGCCGAACGCCGTCTGCTCATCAACAACGAAGAGGCGACAGTTGCCCGGATCAGCGATTTCTGGGGCGTGGTTCCGGCCATTACCGGCAAAGTAGAACTGGTTTACGAAGGTGAACAGGAAGGCCCTTACGAGGTCGCCATGCATTTGTTTGGCAATGCTATAAAATCCTTGTTCCTGGAATATTTCCCCAATCCGGACAAATTGAAAAAGGGGCGGGAAAGCGACCCCTACGGCGTGATCAGGAGCTGGTTTGCCGGTGGCAATTACATCGACCTGGCCAATGATGCCGGAGATCAGGCCTATAAACTGGCCCTGAACAAGGTGGCAGGCCTTAAAAAACTGGTCCTTTCCCAGGTGGAAGACCCGGGAGAAGAACAACTCTATATCCTGATGGAACTCGTTCTGCACGGCCTTGCAGAATTTGAAATCGTCAACAAGGATATGCTGGAAAACAGCCTGACCTTCCGTGATGTGCTTGCAGATATGCTGCGCAACGAGATGATGGAAGAGGAAGAAGGCGAGGAGGAGGAGGACGACGACGACGAGGATTTTGATTATGAGGAAGATGACGAAGATGACGACCGGTTTAACTAACTGATTGGTTTGGATGGTTTGGATGGTTTGGATGGTTTGGGATGGTTTATGCCGTTCCTGTCAAACAACCCCAAACAACCCCAAACAACCCCAAACAACTCCAAACAACCCCAAACAACCCCAAACCAAAACAACCATGTTACTACGAATCCATCCAGAAAGCCCTGAACAGAGAAAAATCCAGCAAGTCGTTGATGCGCTTGAGCAAGGAGGGGTGATCATTTATCCCACAGATACGGTTTACGGCCTGGGGTGCGACATATTGAAACCGAAAGCGGTTGAAAAAATATGCGCTATTCGGGGGTTGGACCCGGAAAAGGCGATGCTGACCATGATCTGCAAGGACATCTCCCAGGTGTCCGTATATGCGCAACAGATCGAAACCCAGGTATTCAGGGTTTTGCGCAAACATTTGCCGGGCCCGTTCACTTTTGTATTAAAAGCGGGAAAACAAGCGCCCAAAGGGTTTCAAAACCGGAAAAACACCCTTGGGTTCAGGATACCCGACAACAAGATCGCCCTGGCTATTGTAGAAACACTGGGCAGGCCCATCCTCAGCGCCTCCCTCAAATCGGACGATGAAATCCTGGAATACTTTACCGACCCGGAAGATATTTTCAGCGATTTTAAAAAAATGGTGGATATCGTTATCGACGGCGGCCCAGGCGGAAATGTACCCTCTACAATTGTTGACTGTACCGGCGCCGAACCGGAGGTTATCCGGGAAGGGGCGGGGGTGTTTGATGTTTGATGCTGGCCACTTGCATCCAGCATCGTGCATCCAGCATCTTGCATCTTCCATCTTGCATCTTCCATCTTGATTGCAACCCCGGATACACAAAAAAACATTCTCCGAAAGGCACAAGGCCTTATATTTGCGCCTGCAAAAGCAAAACTGCATGAAGTTTTTTATCGCCCTGGCCTTTTTATTGTGGAGCGCCGCTCTTTTCTCCCAAACAGGAACCCTCCGCGGAAACGTTTATGATCAGGAAACCGGCGAGCCCATCCTGTACGGGAATGTACGCCTCTCCGGTACCAATCTGGGGGCGACCACCGACCTTGATGGTTTTTTCACCATTGCCAATGTTCCGGTTGGAAAACAGCAAGTGATCGTTACCTATATCGGATACGACAGCATAAGCGTTTCGGTCACGATTATCGAAGGCCGTATTGTTTACGAGCGCATCAATCTGACGCCGAGCGCCATCAACCTGAGCCAGGTGGATGTTTCAGCAGGCAGGGAACAAGCCCGTTCGGATATCCAGGTGTCCAAAATGGTGGTCACGGCAAATCAGATCAAAGCCCTCCCCTCTACCGGCGGAGAAGCGGATATTGCCCAATACCTTCCGGTACTGCCGGGTATTGTATCCTCCGGCGACCAGGGCGGTCAGCTCTATATCCGGGGCGGCTCACCCGTTCAGAACAAGATTCTCCTGGACGGCATGACGATCTACAATCCTTTTCACTCCATCGGCTTTTTTTCGGTGTTTGAAACCGAGACCATCCGGAGCGTAGATGTTCTCACCGGAGGTTTCAATGCCGAATACGGCGGCAGGATATCAGCTGTAGTGGATATTAAAACCCGGGAAGGGAACAAAAAAAAGTACGGCGGCCTGGTTTCCGTCAGCCCTTTCCAGGCCAAGGCCCTCGTGGAAGGCCCGATCAGGAAACTGAATCCGGAAACCGGCAGCAGCATTTCATTTTTGTTCACCGGAAAACACTCTTATCTCAACGAAAGCTCCAAACTGTTTTATTCTTACGCCACGGATACCGCCTTTTACGCTTTTGCCTCCGGCGACACCAGCCTTTCCAGGATCATCGACGACATCGGCCTGCCCTACCAATATACCGATGTATACGGAAAGGTCTCCTTTCTGGGTGGAAACGGGAGCAAGCTGAATCTGTTCGGGTTCCAGTTCAAAGACCGTTTCAACTTTATCGGCCTGGCCGACCTCCAGTGGAAGACAACCGGCGCCGGCGCCAGTTTTAACCTGGTGCCACCCAACTCCAACGTAGTGATGGATGGAACGATCGCCTATTCCAAATACGATATCATGCTGGAAGAAGCCGACGGGCGTCCGAGACAAAGCGGAATCGTAAGTTATAATGCAGGCCTCAACTTCACCTACTTCGGATATAAAAACCAGATCAATTACGGGTTCGAATTCACAGGGTTCAATACTGATTTTTCTTTCCGGAATCTGGTCGGCATCGGTTTCGAACAAAAAGATTTCACGACCGAACTGGCCGGGTACATCAAATACAAGCAGCAGATCGGCGATTTGATCCTGGAGCCCGGGTTTCGCGCACAGTTTTTTGCCTCCCAGTCGACCGTGGCCCTGGAACCGAGGTTCGGCCTGAAATACAATCTTACCGACTTTTTGAGGGTCAAGGCCGCCGGCGGGTTTTATTCCCAGAATCTGATCAGCACAGTCAACGAACTGGATGTCGTCAATTTTTTTGTCGGATTCCTCGCAGGGCCCGAATCCACCCTTTATGAACCGGGAACCCGGAACCCCACCAACCACCGGCTGCAAAAATCGATTCATGGCGTCGCAGGTATTGAAGCCGACCTCACCCAACAATTTACAGTGAATGCAGAAGCTTATATCAAACGGTTCACCCAACTCATTGCCATCAACCGCAACAAACTCCTGGAATCCGACCCCGATTTTGTGACCGAAACCGGTGATGCCTACGGAGTAGATTTTTCGTTCAAATACGAAAGCCCCGGATGGTACCTTTGGGGAACGTATTCACTGGCCTTCGTCAACCGGGATGACGGCGAACAGGTGTATCCGACCATCTTCGACCGGCGGCACAATGTGAATTTTCTGGCGAGTTACACTTTTGGAGAAAACAAAACCTGGGAAGCCGGTTTGCGTTGGAATCTCGGTTCCGGTTTTCCATTCACCCGTACCCAGGGCTTCTACCAGAACATTCCGTTCACCGAAGATTTTATCCTGACCGATGTGCTGACCGGCAACTACGACCTCAATACGATCCTTTCCAAAAAGCGGAACGACGGACGGTTGTCCTATTATCACCGCCTGGACGCTTCCCTGAAAAAAACCTGGAATTTCGGCGCCAGTTCCGCACTGGAAACCACCATCAGCGTGACCAATGTTTACAACAGGGAGAACATTTTTTATGTCAACCGGATCACCAACAACAAAGTGAATCAGTTGCCGATCCTTCCCAGCCTTACCCTGGTGTTCCGGTTTTGAGCCAAAATAAAAAGCCCTGCCGCAAAAACCGGCAGGGCTCAAAAGTCATCCCTATGATTATAATCTTTAAACGCTGACGCGTTGTATCGTTGTGTTTGGAAGCCGAAAGTTAGAGGTTTTATTTAAAAAAGAGAAATTTTTTTCAATTTCGTGATCAAATTTCGGCAATTTCAGGTTTCACCGAATATAAAAAAGTCTTGATATGAAGTTCTTCAGGCTGTTTTGCAATACGGCAACCTGGTCGGTTTAAATTTTGACCGGGTTTGGGAAGGCACCATGAGCGACATTCACTACGATCCTTCCATTTGCAGGAATATCATGGTGGATATCCGGTATGTGCTGTTTATCATTGATAAATTTGCGGGAGCAGGGCATTTGGTCAACGAAATGACCCTGGTCCGCCCAAAGAAGGAATAAAGCCAGCTATAGGCATCCTTTATTTGGGTGAAAAAGGAGTTTTCTCTATCTTGCCCCAAAATCCTTGTAAATGAAAAAACTGGCGTTACATTGGCAGATATTGATCGGTATGACAGCCGGCATTGTTTTCGGCTTACTGGCAGCCAGCCAGGACTGGGGGGGTTTTGTAAGGGATTGGATCAAACCGTTTGGCACGATCTTCATCAATTTGCTGAAACTCATCGCAATCCCACTGATCGTAGCATCATTGATCAAAGGGGTCAGCGACCTGAAGGATATCTCCAAATTATCTAAAATGGGGGGACGGACCTTCCTCATTTATATTTTCACCACGGTCTTTGCCGTATCCCTTGGGCTGATCATCGCCAATGTAGTCAAACCCGGCAAACTCATCAAGGAAGAAACCCGCCAGGAACTCCTCACGACATACGCTGTGGATGCAGATGCCCGGATCAAAGCTGCTGAAGGACAAAAACAACAAGGGCCGTTGCAACCCCTGGTTGACATCGTACCGGAAAACATCGTGGAAGCGGCTTCCAAAAATGTGAACATGCTCCAGGTCATTTTTTTTGTGATCCTGATTGGCGTGAGCCTGGTTTTATTGCCCGGCGATACGGGAAAACCGCTGAAAGATTTTTTTGACAGTTTGAACGAGGTCATTCTTAAAATGATCGACCTGATCATGCTGGGAGCGCCCTACGGCGTTTTTGCGCTGTTGGCCGCGCTGGTGGTCGAATCGCCCAGCATCGACCTGTTTGCAGCGCTTCTGGGTTATTCTGTTTGCGTACTGTTGGGCATTGCTATTTTGATTTTTGTGTTTTACCCCACGTTGGTCCGTCTCTTTACCGGCCGCAAATACGGATTTTTCTTCAAAGGCATAGCCCCCGCGCAACTGCTCGCCTTTTCCACCAGTTCCAGCGCCGCGACCCTGCCCGTGACCATGGAACGAACCCAGGAACACCTGGGCGTAGATGAAGAGGTAACCAGTTTTGTACTGCCCATCGGCGCTACCGTCAATATGGACGGAACAAGTCTTTACCAGTCGGTGGCAGCCATATTTATCGCACAGACATTCGGCATAGAATTAACCCTTGGCGCCCAACTCGGTATTATTGTTACTGCCACCCTGGCCTCCATTGGCTCGGCTGCCGTACCGGGGGCGGGCATGGTGATGCTGGTGATCGTGCTGGCTCAGGCCGGCATACCCGAAGCGGGCCTGGCGCTGATCTTTGCCGTCGACCGGCCCCTGGACATGTGCCGGACTGTCGCCAACATTACCAGCGATGCTACTGTGGCCATGATTATTGCCAAAAAATTTGATAAACTGCACGATCCGAAGCCCAGGGAATGGGACGAAGTATATCACCCTGAAAAATAAACGCCCGCCCTTCTGACGGGTAAAAATAAACAGCTGATGGTCAGCATCATCATGGGTTCCGATTCCGACCTTCCCGTTATGCGGCAGGCGGCTGATTTTCTGGAACAATTGGGAATACCCCTTGAAGTTACCATCGTCTCTGCCCACCGGACACCCGACCGGATGTTCGAATTCGCCAAAACGGCTCACGAGCGGGGGGTCAAGGTCATTGTTGCCGGCGCAGGTGGCGCCGCTCATCTTCCGGGCATGGTAGCCGCGTTGTCTCCCCTGCCGGTCATCGGGGTGCCGGTCAAGTCCTCCAATTCCATCGACGGGTGGGATTCGATCCTGTCCATTCTCCAAATGCCCAACGGCGTACCGGTGGCGACAGTCGCCCTCGACGCCGCCAACAACGCAGGCATTCTTGCCGCACAGATCCTGGGAACCCACGATCCGGCCATCCTGCAGAAAATCATCGCCTACAAACAAAGCCTGGCAGACGAAGTAGCCGCCAAGTTCAAAAACCTGGAGCAAAAAGGATATAAAACCTACAAAAAAGAATAGTCCAGGGTTTATCCGTTCAGCGCCTCCAAAACGCGGTCGGAAGTAAACGGCATATGCAATAACCTTTTTCCGGTCAAACGCATAAAAGCGTTGGCAACAGCCGCGCCGACTACCGGCAGGCCGGCTTCACCCAACCCCGATGGGGATTCCCCCGAAGGGATAAATTCCACTTCGATGTTCTCCGGCGCGTCGGCCATGCGCAAAACGGGGTAATCATGAAAATTGGATTGCTGGACACGACCGTTTTTAATGGTTATGCTTTCCATCAGGACGCTGCTCAATCCCATCACGATGCAACCTTCCGTCTGGGCAATTGCGTTGTCGGGTTGCACAATGATCCCACCGTCGATAACAATCCAGAAGTGATGTACTTTGATCTGGCCGCTTTCCCTGTCTACAGAAATTTCACATACCCCCGCAGCAAGCGAATCGCTCCGTTCGGCAAAAGCAAGGCCTTTTGCCCGGCCTTCGGCGGGTTGGGTCTTCCAATCCGACATTTGAGCAACCTTGTCGAGAACCCGCAAGGCCCGGGGGTTATTTTTCATCAGTTGCC
Source organism: uncultured Lewinella sp. (assembly GCA_964558465.1). GTDB lineage: Bacteria > Bacteroidota > Bacteroidia > Chitinophagales > Saprospiraceae > JACJYC01. The sequence continues at coordinate 41,415 of CAZLEF010000038.1, forward strand.
GTCTGAACTGGTACGGATCGGTTTTCTGACGGGCTGCAATTTCATCTATAAATGCCTCGATGGCATATTTATTGGGGCCGTGCCCGACGGCGCGCCAGTGTTTGGTCCGGACGCCGTGGTCGACGTCCAGCACTTCGATCCTTTGATTCGGAATGGTATAATATGGATTTTCTGCGCCTGAGGCCAATAAACCTCCACCGGTTCCGACAATCTGGTGTTTCCAGGCCGTGAGGCGGCCACTTTTGTCGAAACCGGCCGTCATCCGCTGCAGCGACATGGGCCGGAAGGCGCCGTATTGCAGGTCGTCCTCCCTGGTCCAGATCAGTTTGACGGGTCGTTTGACTGATTTGGCCAGCCAGGCCGCCTCTTCTACGTAGTCGGACATGGACCTGCGGCCAAACCCTCCGCCCAGGTAACAGGGATGGAACTGAACCTTGGCCACCTCCAACCCGAGCACCCTTGCAGCGGCTGAACGCGCGCCGTCGGGCGCCTGCGTCCCTGCCCAGACTTGCGCTGATTGACCGTCGGCAGCCAGGGAAACCACTGCATTCAGGGGTTCCATCTGGGCATGGTAAATATAGTCGTTTTGATAGTCCAGCGTGTAAACCTGGGCCGCTTCCTTCAAGGCCTGATCGGTGTTGCCTTCGTCCGCAATCACATTGGGTTTTGTGGTTCCATTTTTTAAAACCTCCATATAGGTGTCAAAAGCGGTTTCACTGTCGTGGCTGGAAGCTTTGACGTCACCCGTCCAATTGATCTGCAGTTGCCGCCTGGCGTTCAGCGCGATTTCTATGGAATCGGCAACCACCCCCACCCCGTGGTCCAACACGACCACATCTGCCACGCCTTTGATCTCCCGGATCCATTTTTCATTTTGCAAATCGGGTTTGGCGCCGTTCACCGGCGACCTGGATATCACGCCGTAGACCATGCCCGGCAACCGGATATCCATGGCAAATTTGGCGCTTCCGTCCACTTTTGAAGGAATATCAAATCGGGGCATTACTTTCCCGATCAGCCGGAACTCCTCCGGTTTTTTCAACTTATCCCGGGGGATTTCAGGAATGGAAGCGGGGATTTTGGCAAATTGGGCAATTTCGGCGTAGGAGATGCGTTTCCCGCCGGCGGGATGAACGACCCACCCGGGTTCGGTAGTCAGTTCGTTCAACGGCGCGCCCCACTTTTCGGCTGCGTTCATCATCAGCACGTACCGAACCTGGGCGCCTGCCTGGCGCAAACTGTCGAAGTACCCGCTTACGGCCCGGCTGCCGACCGTCATCATCCGCCCGCCGAAGCCGCCAGATCCGTAAATTGACGGTTCGACCGGCGAATGTTCGATATGGACCATTGCCCAGTCGGCGTCCATTTCTTCAGCCACCAGCACCGGCAGCGCGGTCATGGACCCCTGCCCCATTTCAGCCGAAGGGTTGAGGATGGTGATCCGCCCGTCGACAGCCAGGTGTACCCAGGCCGTGATTTGTTTTTTCTCCCCTGCACCGGGAGGTCCGTCTTCACCGGCATAAAGGTATCTGGGAACCAGCGCAGTTGCAGTTACGACAAAAGTAATTCCGCCGGCGGCCGTCAGAAATTGCCGCCTGGAAAGGACCTGCATATTATTATTCGTTTTTTCCATGGCTATCCTTCTTTTGCTGCCATTTCAATGGCTTTTAAGATACGGGTATAGGTTCCGCAACGGCACAGGATACCGTTCATATGTGCGATGATCTGTTCCCTGGACGGATTTTTATTGTTTTCCAGCAAAGCTGCGGCCTGCATGATCTGCCCCGGCTGGCAGTACCCGCACTGGGGGGCCTGCGCCTCGATCCAGGCTTTTTGCAAAGGGTGGGAGTTGTCTTCGGAAAGCCCTTCGATGGTGGTTACCGACCGGCCGGAAACCAGGGTAACCGGCGTGATGCAGGCTCGCGTGGGAGCGCCGTCCAAATGAACGGTACAGGCGCCGCAAAGCGCCATACCACATCCATACTTTGCGCCGGTCATTTCCAGTTGCTCGCGAAGCGTCCACAACAAATTGGCATCCGGAGGCGTATCCACCTGCACGGTCTTGCCGTTTAATTTGAAGGTTGTTTTCATGATCGAATGACTTCAGGTTGGAATGTTCGATCCATAAATATACGGACTAATCCTGAAGGAATCCTGAAGAGGGGGGAGGGGGCGAGGGGACGAGGGGGTGATTTGTTGATTTGGTGATTTGGTGATTTGTTGATGCGAACCGGCATCCGGCCCGACCGGCGAGACGTCGGCCATACGGCGCGGCTCTCTCAACGGCGGGGCCATAGGTCCAAAAGAATCCTGTGGGGCAGACTGAAGACTGTGGACTGCAGACTGCGGACTATAATCACTGCGCCTCCTCCCACTCCATCTGGGCCTGTTCCCATTCACCCATAGCGATTTCCAGTTCTTTTTTCAGGAGGTTATATTTTTCCATGAGGGCGGGGCTGTCGGGCCGTGAATAAAACTCAGGGTCGGCCAGTTGGGATTCCATTGAACTGATGTCCGATTCCAGGGATTCCACTTTTTTTTCGGCATTTGAAACCGCCCGCATCATGCGTTTGCGTTCTTCAAAGGTGAGTTCAGGTTTTGGGGTAACACCGCCAGGCCGACCGGACTGGGATGCCATTTCCAGCATACGCATATCGGAAACCTTCCTTTTTTCCAGGAAAAAGTTGACATCGCCAAGGTATTCATACAAGTGTTTGTCGCGGAATTCGATGGTCCGGTTGGTCAGCCCCCCGAGGAATTCGCGGTCGTGAGACACCACGATCAGGCTGCCGTCGTATTCCATGAGCGCCTTTTTCAGGATATCTTTGGAAAGCATATCCAGGTGGTTGGTCGGTTCGTCCAATACCAGGAGATTGAACGGCCGGAGCAGCATGCAGGCAAGGGCAAGCCTCGCCCGTTCCCCTCCGGAAAGCACGCTAACTTTTTTCTCCGCATCTTCTCCGCTGAACAAAAAAGCGCCGAGGATCGCCCTCAGGCGGGTACTCATCTCGGGCGGAGAGAATTTTTCCATTGTTTCCAGCAAAGTCAGGTTGGACTGGAGGGTATCCGACTGATTCTGGGCATAATAGCCGATCTGGACATTATGGCCGAGGATAAGCTCGCCGGAACTTTTGGGTAACATATTGACCAAAATTCTGGCCAAAGTGGTTTTCCCCTGGCCGTTTTGGCCCACAAAGGCAACCCGGTCGCCGCGATCCAGCTTGAAGTCCACATTTTGAAGCACCTGGAGATCCCCGTAATTTTTGGAAATCTTTTTGGCCTCCACCACCACCTGGCCGGAGCGGGGGGAGGGTGGAAAACGGATGTTCATCGCGGCGGTATCTTCCTGGTCCATTTCCACCCGTTCCATTTTGTCCAGTTGACGTTGCATCGACTGGGCCATTTTGGTTTTGGTGGCTTTTGCCATAAACCGGTTGATAGTCCTTTCTTTCTGGGCGATGACCTTCTGCTGGTTTTCGAATGAAGACTGCAGTTTTTCGCGGCGTTCAGCCCGCATTTCGACGTATTTGCTGTAAGACGCTTTATAATCGTACACCTTGCCCAATTCGATCTCTACCGTCCGGTTGGTGATATTGTCGAGGAACAATTTATCGTGAGAGATCAGGACGATCGCGCCGGAATAACTTTGCAGGAACCCTTCGAGCCAGATAATGGATTCAATATCGAGGTGGTTGGTCGGTTCGTCCAGCAGAAGGTAATCGGGCCTTTGCAACAGCATTTTGGCCAATTCGATGCGCATCTGCCAACCGCCGCTGAATTCGTCGGTCAGGCGGTTAAAATCTTTGTCCTTAAAACCCAGGCCCTTGAGAACCTTTTCACTTTCAGCTTCCATATTGACCCCACCCAGGACCTGGAAACGGTGGTTCGTCAGGTCAAAATCTTCCAGCAAATGGCTGTAACCCGGCGAATCGTAGTCCGTTCTTTCCGCAATTTCGTTGGTCAGTTCGGCAAGCCGGTTTTCAAGGGCGATCAGGTCTGCAAATGCGGTAAGGGTTTCATCCAGGACGGTTCGCCCTTTGGGCAACTCCATTTCCTGGTGCAAATACCCCATCGTGGAAGCGGAAGGCCGGGCTACCCGCCCTTCATCGGGCCTGATCTCCCCGGCCAGTACCTTGAGCAAGGTCGATTTTCCGGCGCCGTTCCGTCCGACCAATCCCACCCGGTCGCGTTCGCCTACCACGAGGTTGATATGGTCCAGCAGCACCCGGTCGCCATATTGAATATATATTTCTGTAGCGGTTAACATCCGGTCATTTTTATAAAGCGGGGCAAATTTAAGCCCTTCTTTTGGGGTTAGGCAGACTTGAGAACACAAAAAATGTCAAAGTGTCAAAAAAACTGCGCGGCTTTTTCACGTATGTCCAAAAACCCTTATCTTGCAGCCTGGAACGGCAAAAGGCCGTATCCTGCAAACGCGCAAGCGCCTCATATGTTTTGGCCTAACAATTTACTACATAAAGGTCAGATTTTTCGTGACTAGGGCGGGCCCCAACACGCCCCCGGCGTGATCTCTCCGGAGACAAGGGGATTACCGAACCACGTTACTGCCTTAATCCTGTTTTTTCGGGGCCCAAAACGCCCACGGTGCTTGTGCGTTTCTTTTTAGAGGTTGTTTGGATTTTCCTGGTGTGACGAGATCGAGCAAATTTTATTTCAGACAAGGCGGCTTTTGCAGGCATAGCCGGCAGCTATGTCGAAAAAAGCCAACGAAGTATCAAATAAAATTTGCCGATCGCAGGCCAGCGAGGGAATTCCAAACAAACTCTTAAAGTTGAGGTGGAATGATCATTTTGAAGTGACCGTTCATTTTTGCTTTATCGCGCATCGTTTCCACCTGGCGGGCCACCGGTAATACTTTTTCCAGGTAGTCAACCAGGTACGATTGCCTTTCGACCGGGTCGGTAAGGGTCAGCAGTTCGTACTCCTGCTCAGGTGTCAGACCGATATGGTGCGCAAAATCGTAGGTAGAAAAGTGACCGGGGTCTTCGGGAATTTCTTTTTCAACATGCGCCACTCTGAACAACTCCCGGATTAGGTCCATAATTTTTGAATTGGTCAGATAATCCTCCTCTCCAGAAATATCCATCCGCTCGATGCGGCCCGCGCCGTAAAGTTTTCCGGGCGCCTGGGTTTCAAACGTTATTTTTCGGAATAATCCAACACCCTTTACACGAACATCCAATTTGCCGTCGTCATATTTTTTTTCAATGGACAGCAAACGGATTTCCGTACCTATCTCCATCAGCCGGCCGTTTATGAAGGGCGGTATGCCGAAGGTCGTCCCGGCTTCCTGGCATTCTCCGATCAGTTGGCGGTACCTGGGTTCGAAAATATGCAGATTCACGGTCTCATTGGGAAAAACAACGATCTGAAGTGGGAACATGGGCAACATATCGCTCATATCTTCCTGTTTTTGGACATAATAACAATAATTATTCTTTTCTGTTGTTGATCTAATTAAATAGCTAGTCATGCGCATCACTTCCCTGTTTATCCTGTTAAGCCTCATTCTCCTGAATGTCCAATGCAAGCGCGACCGGCGCGCCCAACCCCTGCCCGAAAGCCTGGGCGCTTATATCGACGGTTTCACCTCCGGTGTGATCTCAAAAGCCGACCCCATCCGGGTCCGGTTCGCCAGCGGCGTAGCCCCCACGGATGAAGTCGGAACGGAAGTCAAAGAAAAAATCATCGATTTCAGCCCGGCGATCTCCGGTAAAGCGATCTGGGAAGACGAACTTACCCTGCGTTTCGACCCTGAAAAGCCGCTTCCTTCCGGCACGGCTTATATCGCTACGGTGAACATGAAAAAACTGTTCTCCAATATCCCGGCCGAGGCCCAGGAATTCGAGTTCGATTTTCACACCAGGGTCCAGTTCTACGAGGTAACCGTCCTGGGGCTTTATCCACCCGACCCGAACAACCTCAGCAAACAGGAATTGCGGGGCCAGATCACGACTGCCGATGTGGCGCAAACCGAGGAAGTGGAACCGATCCTGACCGCCCTTCAAAATAAAAAAGAACTCGCCATTGAATGGATCCATTCCGGCGACCAGTTGGTGCATGAATTTGTGGTCAACGGTGTCGCCCGCGGTGAGACCGACGGCAAAATGACCCTGAAATGGACCGGCAAACCCCTCGGCGTCGGCGAAAAAGGCGAACGGGAAATTGAAGTGCCCTCGCTCTCCAATTTCAAAATTACCGACGCGCAGTCCTTCCAAAACCCCGAACAATACATCCACCTGCATTTTTCAGATCCGATCCTGGCAGCCCAGGACCTGACCGGGCTCATCACCCTTTCTGACTACGACGGCGACCTCCGTTTCACCATCGACGGCCCTGAAGTCCGGATCTATCCCGCTCGGCGGCTCGCCGGTACCGTACTGGTGAATGTTGCTTCCGGCATTCTCAATTCCGCCAACCGGAAAATGGACCGCCCGGGCAACTGGTCGGTCACCTTCGAGGATATCCGCCCGGAAGTCCGCCTGGCGGGCCGCGGCGTGATCATGCCCAACTCCGAAGGCCTGGTTTTCCCGTTCGAGGCTGTCGGCCTGACCGCGGTGGAAGTCGAGATCTTCAAAATATTTAACAACAATATCCTCCAGTTTTTACAAACCAACGACCTGGACGGCGGTTACGACCTCCACCGGGTAGGCCGGGTTATCCTCCAGAAAAAGGTGGACCTGACCGATATCAGCCCCAACAGCAAAGCGACCGATTGGAACCGGTATGCCCTCGACCTGGGTAAACTCTTCCAACAAGATCCTGACGCCATTTACCAGGTTCGCATCGGCTTCCGCCCCGCTTATGCGGCTTTCCCCTGCAAAGCAACCCCGATCCCTGTGTCCGGCGACAGCTTCAATGATTACTCCGAAGGCGAGGATTGGTACGGCGATGAAGGCAACTACAGCAACCAGGACGGCGATATCGAAAGCATCATGGAAGGCTGGTACGGTATCGAAGGGTACTACAGCGGATACCAATGGGAACAGCGCGAAGACCCCTGTTACCCCGCCTACTTCAACTATGAACGGTTCATCAGCCGCAATATCATTGCCTCCAACCTGGGGATCATTGCCAAGGGCGGTGCGGATAACTCGTATTTTGTCTCCGTCGCCGACCTTCGGTCCACCCAGCCGCTTTCCGGCGTAGAATGCGAATTTTTTGACTTCCAGAACCAATCCCTGCGCAAGGTCCAGACCGACGGCCAGGGCATGGCCATGGTACAACTGGACAGAAGGCCGTTTGTTGTGGTGGCAAAAAAAGGAACGGAAAAAGGGTATCTCCGGCTGAATGACGGCCAATCCCTTTCCCTGAGCCGGTTCGACGTCTCCGGTGAAGTATCCCAGAAAGGCATCAAAGGCTTTTTATATGGCGAAAGGGGCGTTTGGCGCCCGGGAGATTCGGTTTACCTCCATTTTGTGCTCGAGGATGAAACCGGGAAACTGCCGCCCAACTACCCTGTCCAGTTCGAAGTAACCGATTCCCGGGGCCAATCCTTCCTTAAACGATCCGTCCTGGGCAAAACCGGCCTGATCTATCCCGTTCATTTTGCCACCAGCCCGGGTTCGCCCACCGGCAACTGGATCGCCACGGTCAAAGCCGGCGGGGCCACTTTCCAGAAAACCCTGAAGATCGAAACCGTCAAACCCAACCGGTTGAAGATTGAGCTGGATTTTGGCCCCGATGAAATGATCCATGCCGGAAAGACGATCCAGGCAGAGCTTCAGTCAACCTGGCTGCACGGCGCCCCGGCCAACGGTCTGACGGCCAAGGTGGAAGTCCAGTTGAGGGCGACCCCTACCCAATTTGAAAAGTTCAAGGATTTTGTTTTTGACGATCCCGCCCGTTCGTTCACCGATGAGCCGCGCACCCTGTTTGAGGGTTCCCTGGACGCTTCCGGCAAAACAACGTTCGATGCGGACCTCGCCAGAAACCGCATCTTCCCCGGCAAATTGAGCGCCAGTTTCAAAACCCGGGTTTTCGAAAAGGGCGGCGATTTCAGTACGGATAATTTCACGCTGCCGTTTTCCCCTTTCTCAGCCTATGCAGGCCTGGCCCTGCCCAAAAACCGCTATCAGGAAAAAAGGATCGAGATGGATAAAAACGGAACGATCGCTTTTGCTTCCGTCGACGAATCCGGCAAACCGCTTTCCGGCAGAAAACTGAACGTAGGCCTGTTCCGCGTTAATTGGCGCTGGTGGTGGGACTATGGCTTCGACGACGTTTCGCGTTACAATACCAGCAGCAACTACGACGCCATGCAAAAACAGGACCTGGTGACCAACAGCAAGGGGGAAGCCCAATGGAGCGTCAAGGTTTCGGATTGGGGCCGGTATATGGTCCGGGTCTGCGATACGGAGAGCGGACATTGCTCCGGCGATTATTTCTACGCGGGTTATCCCTGGTACGGCGACGGGGAAGGCGACGACCAGTTCCGCGAAGCAGCTTCCATGCTCGCCTTCTCCGCAGACAAGGAAAAATACAATGTCGGCGAAACCGTCAAACTCACCATCCCCACCGGTGAAAAAGGCCGGGCCCTGGTGACCATCGAGAATGGGTCGCGCGTGATGGAATCCCATTGGACGGAAGCCAAATCAGGTGAAAATACATTCACCTTCAAGGCCACCCCTGAGATGGCGCCCAACGTCTACGTCCACGTGGATTTTGTCCAGCCCCACGCCCAGGCAAAAAATGACCTTCCGATCCGTCTGTACGGGGTGATCCCCCTGTTTGTGGAAGACCCGAAAACCAAACTGGCGCCCAGGATCAAAATGGCCGATGTGCTCAAACCGGAACAGAAGGTCGATATTGAAGTCTCGGAAGAACAAGGACGTGAAATGGCCTATACGCTGGATATCGTCGACGACGGTTTGCTGGGACTGACCCGGTTCAAAACCCCCAATCCCTGGGACCAGTTCTTCGCCCGGGAAGCGCTTGGGGTTCAAAGTTGGGATGTGTATGACCAGGTGCTGGGCGCACATGCCGGCGACCTGGGCCGCATCCTCAGCATCGGCGGCGACGGCGAAGTGGAACCCGGTGAAGACGACATGGCCAACCGGTTCAAACCCGTGGTGATGCACCTGGGGCCGTTTGTGCTGAAAAAGGGCCAAAAGGCCAAACATAAAGTAACCATTCCAAATTATGTAGGTTCTGTCCGCGTCATGGTCGTGGCGGCCGGCGCCAACGCCTACGGCAGCGCTGAAAAAACGACGCCGGTACGCCAGCCGCTGATGGTGCTTTCCACCATACCGCGGGTACTGGGCCCGGGTGAGACCATCCGGTTGCCTGTGAACGTTTTTGCCATGGAAGACAAGGTAAAATCAGCTACCGTTACGGTCAAGGAAACCAGCGGTCTGGCCAGGGTGGTGGGCAGCGCCAGCCAGCAAACCAGCTTCAGCCGTCCGGGGGATAAACTGCTCACTTTCGACGTCCAGATGGCGGAAAGGACGGGTGTCGCCAAATTTGTCATCCAGGCGGAAGGCTCCGGTGAGAAATCGAGCCAGGAGATCGAGGTCCAGGTCCGGAACCCCAATCCTTATGTTACCAACGTGGCAGCCAAAGTGCTGGATGCCGGTCAAAGCTGGGAAGATGCCTTTACGCCGGTGGGCATGGCGGGGTCTAATGAAGCGGTTCTGGAAGTATCCAGCATTCCGCCGATCAACCTGGGCCAGCGTTTGAAATACCTGTTGCAATATCCTTACGGCTGCCTCGAACAAACCCTGTCGGGCGGGTTCCCGCAGTTGTACGTCAACAAGCTTATGGAATTGAATGAGGAGCAGAAAAAACGGGTCCCCCAAAACATTGCCGCCACCATCGACCGGTTGAAACTGTTCCAAACCGACCAGGGCGGATTTGCATACTGGCCGGGCAATACCGGGCCCGATCACTGGTCGACCAACTACGCCGGCCATTTCCTGCTGGAGGCCAAGGCGCTGGGGTATACCGTACCTGCGTCGCTGCTGGACCGGTGGTGTCAGTTCCAGAAAAAAACAGCCAAAATGTGGGATCCCAAGATGAAGGATTACGGGTTTTATTCCGACCAGGCCCATGAATTGTCGCAGGCCTACCGGCTCTATACCCTGGCGTTATACGGCCAACCCGAACTCGGCGCCATGAACCGGCTCCGGGAATCCAAAAACCTCTGCCTTCAGGCCAAATGGACGCTGGCGGCGGCTTATGGCAAGGCCGGCAAAACCGACGTAGGAAAATCCATCATCCAGAACCTGAACAAGGATATCCCGGATTATACCGAATTGTCCTACACCTATGGTTCAGGCCTGCGCGACCGTGCAATGGTAACCGAGACCCTCTTGCTACTGGGCAACCGGACGGCAGCCGGGGAGATGGTCAAATACCTGTCGGACGCCCTGAGCAGCACCCAATGGCTGAGCACCCAGGAAACGGCCTTCTGCCTGATGGCAATCGGCAAGTTTGTAGGGGATTCAGACGTCGATTCCAAGGTGAAATTTGCCTACCAACTCAACGGCGGGCAAAATATCAACGCCGGGTCCAATACCCCGGTCTTTTCGGTGAATGTGCCGGTGAAAGACGGGGCCTCCAACCGTTTCAAGGTGAATAACCCCGGCTCGGGTACGCTGTTTGCACGCCTGATCCAGACCGGCCAGCCGCTCGCAGGGCAGGAAACCGTGAGCGCCAGCAACCTGAACATTCAGGTCTCCTACGCCGATCTTCAGGGCAGGGCCATCGACCCGGGCAACCTGGCGCAGGGGACGGACTTTGTGGCCACCGTCACCATACAGCACCCGGGTGTGCGGCCGTTCTCCTACAACGAACTGGCGCTCAACCAGATCTTCCCCTCCGGTTGGGAGATCCTGAATACCCGGATGGACAATGTGCAGAATTTCACCAATACCAGCATACCTGAATACCAGGATTTCCGCGACGACCGGGTGTACACTTTCTTCGACCTCCAGGAGCGCAGCACGCAGGTGTACCGGGTGCAACTGAACGCTTCCTACCAGGGGCGGTTTTACTTGCCCGCTGTCTCTTGTGAAGCGATGTATGACAATAGCATCAATGCGCGGACGGCAGGGAAGTGGGTGGAGGTGACGCGGCCGGTTTCTGAGATATGATAATGCGAATTAATCGTTCATGGTGGTTTATTGTGGTTTACGATTGTTGGCCGCCGTAAACCACCATGAACCCCCCGCGCTTTGAAGTTTGCAACTTCAAAGCGCTGTTCAGTCGGATTGATTTTTAATGCATTAAATTTTAGATACAAGTCGGAGACTTGAAAGTAGCCGCGTCGGGACACAGTCCCTCTCGAACGTCGTTGTGACAACGGGCGAAAAACATCAACAGTCATCACTCATAGCCTGCCCCGATTTAGCGGGGTAATTTTAAATCATCAATCAGATAATGGGATTGATGAATGATGAGGTCATGAAATTTTATATTTGAGGTACAAAGCAGAAAGTCATTCATTCAACATAATCATTGATGAAATTAAAAGTAATTATTCACGAGGCGGAGGAAGGCGGTTTCTGGGCTGAGGTTCCCGCAATTCCAGGTTGCATGACCCAAGGTGAAACCTATGAAGAGCTGATTCAAAATATTTACGAAGCAGTAGAAGGATGTTTATTGTAAAAGCACTGATGAAGATTGCCAGCCTAACCGAAGCCGATTTATAAAAGCATTTCTTTGGCCCGCATACCCAAATCGCTAAAAAAAATCAAATGAAAATCAGTCCTTGATGCAGCGAACGGAGAAGGCCCAGGAAACAGGATTGAGATCACGGCCTAAAATTGGGTCTCCGGGAGGGAACCAATAATACCAAGCCTCCCCTTTTCCAAACCTTGTACTACTCCAATAACCTCCACTTCTGCCTAAGAGAACAAATTCTCCGTTGGCAGTTCGTTCTCCGCCCAAGAGGGCGTCGAAACCGCTAAGACCATTTTTGATTAATACCCGATAGGCAATGGTACCATTGTTAAATCTGTTAGAATAGACGCCTCCGAACAAATTAGTCATGTTTTTCCATTCCTGATCAGTTGGAACCCGCCAATTTTCTCCTAATAATTTACATCCGGCTATTGCTGCTTCCAAAGTAAAAAGGCGTCCGTATTTTTGGCAATTGGCCTTACTCATTTTATAACACCAGGAATCTGGAACCTCAATATTTAAATTATCTGCCAGCCAAATCTGGTTGTTGAGGTTTAACGTACGATAAACATTCCCTTCCTTATCCATTACTTGTCCATAAGCTTTTTTAAAGAAGGTCGTTTTTTTATCCTTTTCCAGAGTGGTAGTCTTCTCTGGCAAAACAGCCGGTTTTTCAGTCTCCTTGTTTTCTCCTGAAGGTTTTTCCACTTTTTTCTCCGGAAAGCCTTTTTCCTGTTGAATTATCTGGTTTGATTGATCAATTTTCACCTGGGTAGACGGTGATTTATTCTGATCCAACCCATTATTTTTTAAAGTAAAATCAAAATCTGATGTTTTTCTGGTTTTCAACTCTAATATTTTTTGAATTTTATCCCTTAATTCCCCATCTTGGATTACATCCAGCATACTTCCAATAATCTTTAATTCAACCGTATCTGTGAGGTTTTCAACTTGTTCCACTATTTTTCTTTCGATAGCTCCCCGGTCTGTTCCTTCTTTCACAGCCAATTTGGTTTCGGGAAAATCTTCCAGGTATTCCAGAAACACAACAGGCTTGTTTTCCAGTTGGGCAATCTCCCACCGGGCTGTTTCCCGGAAACGGGCTGTTTCCGGGTATTCCGCCAGGTATTCGTTGTAAGCCGCGACGGCCTCTTCTTTCGTTTCCCGGGTCTTCGCCTTGCGGATAAAGGCGTTTTCCCGCAACGGGCTTTCTTTCCGCCTTTCGATAAACCAGTTATAGGCCCGTTCATTATTCATCAGGTACCGGACGGCCAGCCATTCCACCCGCACCGGCGCAACAGCCCAGGAAAGACTCGTTAAGGTCAAAAGTGCGACCAGCAAGAAGCTCATGCGGCGGCGTACGGAACCGGATCTTTTCGGAACCTTTCTGGTCATGGTTGGCCGAGCGGGCCCCACAAAAGGCTGAAAAGGATATTGGATCGGCGGGGTTACAGCTCTTGAGGGGGCTTTTTCCGCGGCAAACGACAGGGCATATTCTGCCGCCTGCAGCCTTTCATCCACATCCTCTACCAGTCCTTCCGACACGATCTCCACCTTTTCCTCCAGTACGATTTCGCGGCGGCGTTCTTTACCTTGCATCAGTTCAATGACCGATACCTTGAGCGCGAGTGGGAAAATACCGGGGCGTGTGGGGGTGACGTAAAAGATCCAGTCTGTATTTTCACCGGGTTCGATGAATTGTTCCGGCGTGTTGAGGGTGCGGATGCGGAAGGGTTGCTCCGGGGAGGGGTCGAGCAATTCTACGAGCATGATGTCCGATACCCGGATATCCTTGAGTTGCACGTGTTCGTCGAGGTCAATGTTCTGGATGATGGTCTCCTTGTCCAGTGCGATCCGGACGATGCATTTGGATTCCTTCCCCAGGGGCATGGTATGCGGAATGCGGTACAATACGCTGCCCTGCCGGCCTTTTTTAGGGATGGGTTGTGCGTCTTCCGGAGAAAAATCGGCTTCGGTCAGGCTGTCGATCAGGTCGAAGAGGTCTTTGCGGAGGCGGTTGTATTCCAGTTGAAGCTGGTCGTCGCTGATGACGCCGAACAGCCGGTTCTTGTTGGTATCGTTGAGCCGGCCTTCGAGCGCCAGCACATCCCGGTATTTCCCCGATTGATCCGGCAACAAAGCTTTCAACTCCCGGATGACGTCGGCGATGCTTTCAGGGACGAGGGCGGTGAGCTGCTTTTTGATGTCGGTAATGGGTTTCATCGGGGCGGTATAAGATGGTGAAACAGGATGGTTTTGACAAAGATAAGGGAGGAAAAGTTAAAATGTAAAATGTAAAATGCGAAATGTAAAAGTTAAGGCCGTTGCCCTAACCCTCTTTAACCTTTATCCTTTAACCTTTAACCTTTAACCTTCCCCCTCACCTCCTACGCCGCGTCGTCCCCCCAAACCCCAGTACCCCCAGGAGCCCGCGGGTCAGTTCCCGGGCCAGCGTCCGGCCGATCTGCCGGGTGGTGGGGTTGTCGATCACCTTTTCGAGGGTTGATTTTTCGCGGCGGCCCGAAGTGGTCCGGGCGGCCTGTTCGCGCTGGCGGCGCAGTTCGGCCTGTTGTTCTTCTTCCTGGAAAGCCTGCATTTTCCTGGAAAGGATCTCATGGGCGCTTTCGCGGTCGATGACTTCGTTGTATTTTTTGATCAGGTAAGACCTGCGAATGATGTTATCGATCTCTTCGCCGGTGAGCACGTCCATCCGGGATTGCGGCGCACGCAGCATGGTGTGGGCCAGCGGGGTTGGTATGCCTTTTTCGTTGAGGGCCGTCACCAGGGCTTCGCCGATCCCGAGTTCGGTCAGGAGTTGGTCAACCACATAAAACTCCGATTCGGGGTAGTTTTCAGCGGCCAGTTTGATGGCTTTGCGGTCTTTGGCCGTAAAGGCGCGCAACGCGTGTTGGATTTTCAAACCCAACTGGCTGAGTACCGACTCCGGTACATCCGCCGGGTTCTGGGTCACAAAAAAGATTCCCACGCCCTTGGAGCGGATCAGTTTGATGATGGCTTCGATCTGGTCGAGCAGGGCATCTGAAGCTTCTTCAAACACCAGGTGGGCTTCATCGATGAAGATGACCAGTTTGGGTTGTTCGAGGTCGCCTTCTTCCGGGAAACTGGCATAAATCTCGGCCAGCAACTGCAGCATGAAGGTGGAAAAAAGTTTGGGACGGTCCTGGATATCCGTCAGGCGGACGATGGAAACGATGCCTTTACCGGATTCGTCCAGGCGGCAAAGGTCGTCCACTTCAAAAGAGCGTTCGCCGAAGAAGATTTCCGCGCCCTGCTGCTCCAGTTCCACCACCTTGCGCATAATCGAACCCACGGAAGCGCTGGAGATCAGGCCGTATTCAGCCGTGATCTGGTCTTTGCCTTCGCCGGTGAGGAACTGGATCGTTTTTTTGAAATCCTTCAGGTCCAGCAGCGGCAGGTTGTGGTCGTCGCAGTATTTAAAGATCACCGCCACTACCCCACCCTGGGTATCGTTGAGGCCGAGAATTTTGGAGAACAGGACCGGGCCGAATTCGGAGACCGTAGCCCGCAGCCGGGCGCCTTTTTCGCCGGAAAGCGACAGAAATTCCACCGGGCTGGAACCGGCTTTGAACGGTATCCCGATCCTGGCGTGGCGGTCTTCGATCTTGGGGTTGCTGACGGCGGGTACGGCGATCCCGCTCAAATCCCCTTTGATGTCCATCAACAAACAGGGCACGCTGTTGGCCGACAATTGTTCGGCCAGGATCTGCAGGGTTTTTGTTTTACCGGAACCGGTCGCGCCGCCGATCAGGCCGTGCCGGTTGAACATCCGCAGGGGCAATTTGACCAGGGTATGGGTCATGACCTCCCCGTTGAACATGGCCCCGCCCAGGTCGATCGAACCGCCCTTGAAGGTATATCCGGTCTGGATGGTCTGTATAAATTCGGCTTGTTTAGACATTTCTTTATTGTTGAGTATTCCACTTTTCTGTGCGGAGCTGGAACTTCTGTTTACTGAATTCCCAAAGATCGATATTAAAATTTCCTTCCAGGGATGCTTCCAGGTCAGCGGGCATCAGTTCCGGGAAAAAATCAATGCCGGTTAAGGTTTCCACCTCGTCGATCGTTGTGGCAAAATGATAGAGCGGTTCAAAGCTGACTTCATTGGGCACTACAAAAGCGATGCCTTTTTGTTCCGGGTTGGTCAGGTCGAGCAACACTTTATAAAAAGCAGCCGGTACAGAAACCTCGTTTTCACCGATTTTGCCTTTGGGGTCAAACCCCAGGACAGGGCCCGTCACCACATACAGGTTGCCACATTTTTTGGCCCACGACCGGGTGAGTTCTTCCAGTTCGCGCCAGATGCCTTTGTTGAAATTCCTGGATTGAGGGGAGATATTGCTCAGCAAAAAGGTTTCTTCCATCGCTTCGGGGTCGAAGGCCATATCGGCTGCGGGGACGAGGTGCCCCCGGTCGTATCCGGAGCCCTTGTAATCGTCCGGGGTTGCCGACCCCGACTCAACCGCCGGGTCCGGGAGAAAAACGTCGGTGCGGTCGTTCCAGGGTTTATCCAGGTTTTCCTTGCTCAGCACATAAGCCACCCATTCCGCCTGCTCGTGGTCTTCGTTGTAAGACAGGGAATAATATTTGTGGCTGACCACCTGACCGGTGGTGGAAGAAGGGAAAAAAAAAGCTTCGGCTGTATAATTGTCCTCCGGAAGGTCGGGCGGAGGCGTATTGCCGGAAAATTTGTTAAAAAGAAAAACCAGGGCGCCCAACAGAGCGCCGAATAATCCAACTTTAACGATCATGTCCGAGCTGCCTTTTTTACTTTGCCTGGCATGATTCGTTCTGAGTTTCGCCATGAAATCGGGTTTGTTGACCGTGCAAAAATACAAATAATCTCAAGATTCGGGGAAAGAGAAAAAAGGGGATACCAACAAAAAAGAAAGGCTTTAGGTGTTCTGCCGGAGGCATTGTTAAAAAAAATAAATTTCTTGCGAGGCCAAGTTAGGGAAATATTTTTTCCCTTACAAAGAGATATGGCATTTTTTTTTAATTTTCGGGATTATTGTAAGGTTATTACCTGCAATCGATAAATTGAAGGTATGCTCCATATTGGTATAACGGGCGGGATTGGAAGCGGGAAATCGGTCGTATGCCGGATCTTCGAGGTCTTGGGCATCCCGGTTTATTACGCCGACGACCGCGCAAAATGGCTGATGAACAACGACCCCGGACTCAAAGCTGCTATCCGGGGGCTCTTCGGAGACCAGGCTTATGCTGCAAACGGGGAATTGGACCGGAAATACATTGCCTCTGTCGCTTTTACCGATCCGGCCATTTTATCCCGCCTGAACGAAATTGTCCACCCGGCTGTGCTGGAGGACGGTTTCGCCTGGCAACAGGCCCAGTCTGACGCACCCTATACCATCAAAGAGGCCGCGCTGTTGTTCGAAAGCGGTTCCTATCTGTTTCTCGACCGGATCATCACCGTGTATGCGCCCCTTGAACTGCGGTTGCAGCGTGTTATGGATCGGGATGGCGCCGACCGGGAATCCGTCCTGAGCCGCATTCAGCGCCAAATGCCCGAAGAGGAAAAAACCAAACTGGCCCATTACGTCATTTATAACGACGGAAGCCGGTCGCTGATCCGGCAGGTGCTGGATTTGCACCGGGAGTTTTTGGAAGAGAAGCCCATGCCGCGGCCTGACTGAAGATACGCCAGGTGAAAGGCGACAGCGAGTTGCCGGAAAAGGGAAGATTCAACCTTTTTCCGGCATTTTGCATTTATATCAGGAATACATTCATCCAATAAACGAACAGATCGATGTCCATACAGATTGTACCCAAGGAAAGGCAGGCCCGCGGAGCATTCAACGGCGGGGAGATTGTAGAAAACAAGCCCATTGGTTTTCCCCGGGAAGGGGGAGCGATCCGGCCTTATTCCAACTTGTTTTACTGGGCTTATGCCGAGGCCAAGGTCGACAGCACGATCGGCCTGCATCCGCACGAAGGGTTTGAGATCATGTCTTTTGTGGTGAAAGGGCATATCCGGCATTTCGATACCAAACTAAATTCGTGGAAGCCGCTGATGGCCGGCGACGCCCAGATCATCCGTGCCGGAAACGGGATCAGCCACGCCGAATTCATAGCGGAAGGCGGCGCTATTTTCCAGATCTGGGTGGACCCCGACCTGACCCAATCTCTTAGCAAGCCCGCTTCCTACAGCGACTATGCCGGCGCGGACCTTCCGGTACGGGAAGAAAACGGGTTGACCGTCAAAACGTATATCGGCGAAGGCTCGCCTTTCCAATTGGATACGGAGGGTATTGAGATCCGGGAATTTTCGTTTGACAAGGCGGCGGCAACCCTGCCCCTCGATCCGGCAAAAGTGTACTCCCTTTATGCGGTATCAGGTAATTTTTCCATCAACGGGAAGGCGGTCAGGCAAGATGATTTTATCCTTATCGACGACATGGAGGAACTGACCCTGGAAAGCGACGGGCCGGGCAAGGTGTTCATGGTTGCCTCCCCGGCAAAACTGGGGTATAAGACTTATGCGGAGATGATGCAGGAGCGGGTGACTTCGACTTCGCTCAGCCACCGGAGATGATGTGAAGACACAAGTGCGACCAGACCGAATTAGTTTAACGCTTTTTTTACTTTATCTGCTGATTTCAACCAATATACCTAATACTCTTAAATGGACATAATCACAATGGCATCGTCATCATTGTTATTCCTGGCGATAATGATCACTTCCAATGATTTATACCGCGCGTCGGATGGTTTTTGGCAAACCACCCCTCCTGCGGCATTATACTTCGCGCTTTTAGGAAGTTCCCCATGCACAAAACTTGGCGGGGCGAAGTATACTTACCGCATCAAAGTAAGATTTCATTTTTGACCTTAAGGAAGATATGGTTATCGCTTTCACCTGATTTATATTTTGTACTTGAAAATGTACAAAATTATGTACAAAAAAACAAATTAAATTTGACACTGCCGGACTTCGAATACCAGGTCAAAGATCCCTGGATCATGTGGCTGTTCATCGATTCGGGAACCCAACAACAATTCAAAACCGGAAACCAAAAACTGCTGGACAACTGGCAGCGGATGGCGGAAGAAATCCAGCCCGCCCTGAAAGGCGGGTAAACATCCAGCATCCACCACGCCACAGGCGTGGCCAGCATCTATGAGCCAGTTTTCCATTTCATCACCGGCACATCCTTCACCACCATCTGCACGGTGCGCTGGATATGTTCTTCCAGCATAACGATCTTGCCTTCGCGCAGCATATCCAGCAAGTCCTGGGTATAATGCCGGACGGTGATCAGTTCCAGATTGCGATCGAGGATTACCTTGAATTCCCTGGTGATCATTTCAATAAAGCGGTCCACTTTGTCGTCGGTGTCGTTGAAACAAACCACGAAGCTGATGGCTGTGTTCTGCATCATATTCACCTGGAGCCGAAGCTCGGCGATCAGTTTGAAGAGGTAGCTCATATGGTGTTCGGCCACAAAGGAGAAATCCCGGGTGGAAATATAGAGTAAAGCCTGGTTTCGTTCCACGGCAATCATGGGCGGATAATGATCTTCCACTTCGCCGGAAATAAACGTGCCCTCCGCCTGGGGTTCTTTAAACGACTTGACGTAGAGCGGTATGCTTTTATTCTGGAGCGGTTTGATCGTTTTGGGGTGGATCACCTTGGCGCCGTAATAGGTCATTTCGATGGCTTCCTTGTACGAAAGCCGTTCGAGTTTGACCACATTCTCAAAAATCCTGGGGTCGGCTGTCAACACGCCGGGTACGTCTTTCCAGATGGTCATGCTTTCGGCGTCGAGGCAAAAGGAGAAAATGGCGGCGGTATAATCCGAGCCTTCCCTGCCGAGGGTAGTGGTGAAATTTTCGGTGGTACTGCCGATAAAACCCTGGGTGAGTACAAATCCTTTGTTTTGAAGCAGGGGTTTGACGAGGCGCTCCGCGCGTTCTTCGGTGGCATCCCATTGCACCCAGCCTTCGCGATAGATATCATCGGTCAGGATCACGTCCCGGGCATCCAGCCAATGGACGGGCAGGCCTTCCTGGTTGAGGTATGCGTGGACGATCTTGCTGGACACCAGTTCGCCGATCGAGACAATCTGGTCGTACATGAAATCATAATTCTCATGGGGTTCATCTTCCAGCACCCAATCCACTTCCACGAAGGTATCGTTGATGGATGCAAAAACCTCATGCCCTTCCGGAAAAAGTTCCCTGCAAATATCAAAATGCTGCTGTTTGACCCCCTCCAGCAATGTGTATGCCTCGCCGGTCCGGTTAAAATGCGCCCCCACCACTTTTTCCAGGGCGTCCGTTGTTTTGCCCATTGCTGAAACAACGATTACCAACCGCTCATTTCCGTATTGCCGCAGGATGGAAGTTACATTTTTGATCCCTTCAACATCTTTCAGAGAGGCGCCTCCAAACTTAAAAACCTTGATTTCCGGTTTCATTTACTGTGCATTTTATACCGCCCGTCGGATAGTTTTTTCAAAACGATCCATCCTGCGGCATTATACTTCGCCACGAAATATAAATAGTCGCGCAAATATAGGGCAAGACCCAAATTTGAACGGAAACAATCTGATTTTCCCGCAAAATATTTATTCCGGAGACTGCGGACTGGCCACGCCTGTGGCGTGGTGGTGACTGGTGACTTGTGACTGGAGACTGCGGACAGCATATCAATTTTCACCGGGCCCCGCCAACCGTTCGGTCACCTTTCCGCAGGTGAGCATCTGGCTGCCAAAATACGGATTGAGTACCTTGTCTTCGAGACTCAGCCATTCGGCGCCTTTGTTGCCGTCGGCCATCGGGCAATACTGGACAAAAACATCCCTGTTGGAATGCCCAAAATATTTTGCCAGTTCAATAAAACGTATGGAAAACGGCTTGAATTGCCGTCTTATTTCTTCCAGACCGGCGGCTGAACGCATCACCTGCAATTCGGTCTGCAATTTTGCACGATGCAATCCCCAGTGTTCCCTGGCCTGGCCGGAAAACCTGGCAATTTCCAATTTTTCTATCTGATCTTTCAATTGACCGGCTCTCGTTTTCGCAGCGCCCGGGTCGTCGGAAACCAGGGCGTCTTTCAATTCGAAATATACATCAAAAATCCGATCCATTTCCTGCCGGAGTGCGGGATCCAATTCAAAGACTCCGACCGTTTTTTTTCCGGCGGCCATCATACTTTGTTTGCCGCTGAGCTGAGCGGCGGCATCCACCGAAAAAGTTCCGCTGACCGCAATTTCCATTCCGGCTTCGAGCCCCTCTTCGATCAGGTAGCCGTCGCCGGCGGAAGGCCCCAGCGTCACTTCCTGCATCCGGAACCGGATATCGCCTTCCGTTTCGGTTTTGATATAAACAACCGAGCGTTCACCCGTCCACAAAACCGCCGATTCAGGGACCATGATTTTTCCGGTACCGTTTTTCAACCGGCTTTTGAGGCGCCCGCTCACAAACATTTCCGGTTTGAGTTGGCCCTCCGGGTTGGGTACTTCCACCCGCGCTGCCGCCACCCTGGTCACCGGATTGATCACCGGATCGAGATAAGCAATCCTTCCTTCAAATGTTTTGGCGGGCAGAGACTGGACAGTAAAAGAAATCCGGTCGCCGGTTTTCACCCATGCCATATCGCTCTCGTATACATCAAAAAGGACCCAAACCCTGGAAAGGTCTACAATTTCATAGATGGGCATGCCCCGCATGACATAATCCCCCAGGTTGACTTTTTTGGTCAGGACAAAGCCGGAAACATCCGCCACGACCGGGAAATGCTCCCGGGGTTTGCCCCCAACGATGAGTTCATCGATCTGTGCGTCCGACAATTTCCAGTTCTTCAGTTTTTCCCGTGAAGCCTGGTAAAGACCTGGCTGGGTTTCTCGGATCTGGTGAGCTGCCAGGAGTTCTTTTTGCGCGGTGACCAGTTCGGGGGAATAAACCACGGCCAACTGCCGGCCTTTTTTGACCTGTTCTCCGGTAAAATTAACGAACAACTGTTCCACCCGGCCTTCCACATGCACCGTTTGGGAAAAGATCCTGCGTTCATCCGCCTGGATCTTTCCGTTCATACGGACCTCTTTTACAGGGTCGCCAACGCCAACTACCAGCGTTTGGATATTGGCCAATTGGATGGCAGAAGGCGTCATTCTTATTTCCACCGGATCATCATCCCCCGAGCCCTGGTCGACCGGAATCAGGTCCATCCCGCAGATCGGACATTTTCCGGGTTCGGGCCGGCGGACCTGGGGATCCATCGAGCAGGTCCAGGTCTGGCCCGCCTGAGGTTCTTCTTCCAAATGGGAAACTCGGCCGGTTTCTCCGGAGGGTTTGATCATCCATCCGATCCATAACCCGATGGCCAAGAACAGGGCGGCTTTCAGCAAATTATAGAATTTTATTCGCATGCTGCGGTGGTTTATGTATGTTGATTTGTTGATTTGTTGATTTGTTGATTTGTTGATTTGTTGATTTGTTG
>CAZLEF010000039.1:0-13116 GCA_964558465.1 uncultured Lewinella sp.
TGCCAACTGCACGTAGATGTCAAAATGCAATTGGGTGTAAACCACCGTAGACATGCCGAATTGTTCCATACCGCGGGAAAATGCCGAAAGGTCGATGCCTGCTCTATAATAATAGCTGACCGTGATCCAGCCGATCACCAGACCGGGTATCAATGCGACCATCGCCAACAGTACGGTTTCGAGGACGATCATGCCGAATATCCGGAGTTTGTTCATGCCAATGGCCATGAGCATGCCGAGCTCTCGGTAGCGTTCCAGCACCGCCATCAGCATGGTATTGATGATGCCGAACAGGAGGGCCAGCATGATAATGACCATAAAAATAGTGGCCGAGGTCTGGATCTGTCCTTCATACAACTGGAGGTCCGGTGAGATTTCCCGGTAGGTTTCCACCTTTAAATCCGGTAAAACGGCCTGTATGGCGGTTCTTTCTGTATCCAGCTGCCCCATATCTTTGAGGTATACTGCAATCTCGTGGGCAAGGTCTTCGGAACCCAGCAGGCGGTTGAGGTCGTCGCGCAGGACAAATACTGCGCCTTCGTCAAATGGGGTGTTCCCGGTGGAGTAGAGGCCGGCTATCCGGAACGCGCCCGCTGTAATGTCGCCGTTCAGGTCCTGAAAGGTGAGCACCACTTTGGATCGCAGTTTTAAGCCCAGCTTTTCCGACAATCGCCGGCTGACCAGGATGGGGTTTTTACCGGATTCTTCAAAGTAGGTCCCTTCCAGAATCTTCTCCGGCAAATGGGTTACCATTGCTTCAGAACCCGGATCGACGCCACGGATCTGGATGCCCCGCGCGCCCTGGCCGGTTGACAACATGCCGTTGACCAGTGTCCGCGGTGTCGCCCCTTTTATTGACGCCATGCCCCGGAGGCGGTCCAGCTTTTCCTGTGTTCCCTGGAAATGGTATTTGAGTTCCTGATCGCGGGTGAAACCTTCGACATGGGCCTGCATATGGGAAACACTGTTCTCAATAGCCCCGTCTATATAACTTTGAACCATTCCGACCGTAAAACTGATCATGAAAACAAGGGCCCAGATGCCCAGGACAATGGCGCCAATCACGACCAGGCTCCGGGTCCGGCTCCGCCAGATGTTTCGCCATGCGATGGTTAGTAGCATTTTTATATTTATTGATGCGATTGATGCGATTGATACGATTGATGCGATTGATGCGATTGACCAATAATCGAAGCATTCGTTCCAATTGAGTCAATCGATTCAATTCATTAAGCATGCATCGCCTCCACAGGCTTCAACCGGTGGATTACCCAAAGGGGATAAAGCGCCAGGATGCTGGTAATCAAAAAAATCGTCAGGGCCTGGCCGACAAAAATAACCGGATCCAGGATGGTCGGCAAAATGGGTTCCATGCCAAATTTTTCATAAGTTTTTACCATTTCCTCACCCATGGCGGCCATATTGATCGGGTGGCGTTGAAAATACAACACCAATGGAAAGGCCAGAGCTATGCCGGCCAATGTTCCCAGGAATCCCATCATCACAATTTCCAGCCAGACGACCAGGGTAAGTTGAACCCTTTTCATCCCGATGGCGATCAACACGCCAAATTCGTATTGGCGCTCGCGGGTCATCATCAGAATGGCGCCGAAGATGCCGAAGGCGATGATCAGGTAAAGCACCCAAAGCACCAGTTTGTTGCTGGCCGCGTCCAGTTCGCGGGCCTCCACAAGGTCGGGGATCATTTGTTCCCAACTCATGATCTCGTACCGGCTGGTATCCAGGTTTTGACGGAGGTCCTTGACCGCAACCACGGTTTCATCCTTGTTGGCGATGTGCAGGGCGGCGGTCGTGACCATGCCTTCAGCCGCAAAAAAATACTGTGCGTCGGGCAGCGGAAGGTAAACCATCCGTTTGTTCAGCTCCGGCGAACCAAAACGCAGAATGCCCGTCACCGGGTATTTTCCAGCTGCGTTTGCGCCGTGGTAACCCTGGCTGATCAGCACTAGCGTATCGCCCAGATCCATGCCCAACTGCCGGATCACGCCTTCTGCAATCAAGACGCCTTTGGCGTCCCCATCCCAGTATGTTCCTTTAACGATTTTGGCGGGAAGCCCGGTCAGATCGGCCTCTGCATCCGGATGGGCGCCCACCAGGAGTACGCCGGTCGTTTGTTCTCCGTAAGAAGCCAGGGCAAACGACTCGATCCTGGGCGCTACGCCGTGAACGCCGGAGGCGGCTGCAATTTTCTGACGCAACGCTTCATCGAGTTGAAAGGACCGGTCCAGCGACTGGTCTTCCCAATAACCCGCTGCATGTACCTGGGCGTAACCATAGTAAAAATTGACCACGTTGTTGAGCATATGGTTCCAGGCGCCTACCTGAAGGGATTGCATGAAGGTGGCAAAAAATACCGCAAACATGACCGAGGCGGCCGTGATCAGGGTCCGTCGTTTGTTGCGCCAGAGGTTGCGGAAGGCTAATGTCAAGATCATCTTTTTTAGTTGGCAGTCAGCAGTTGGCAGTTGGCAGACTGTGGACTGCCGACTGTCAACTGCCAACTTATTTAACCCGTTTCATATTCTGCACCGAAAAGTACCCCTCCTCCAGTTTCTGGTCGAAATTGAGGGTGAGGTATTCCACGACGGTTTTTTGCCCCGGTTTATCTGCGGGGGTGATCTCCAGCACGGCGGGGAGCAATTTGCCGCCCAGTTTTTTGATGGATTTGCCAGTCATGCTGTTTACCAGATAACCGTCTTCGTCATAAAATTCGCCTTTCAATTGCATGTATTCTTCCTTGTCGATCCAGAGGGTCAGCTTACCCCAGACGACGGGCGCATCGGGTTTGGGCGTCATTTCGATCTTCCAGGTGAGGCGGCCTTCCACGGTTTCTTCTCCGACGATCTTATGGGTGTAGTCCTCGACGATGGAGGATTGTTTGACCAGGTCGTCGTTGGTGAAGTCCGATCCCATCCAGCTTTGCAGCATCATGCTGGGCGGCAGTTTGATGGTACGGTCGATGGTCGGCTGCCAGTTCCAGAGCTCTTTGCCGCGTTTGAGGAAAGCGGCGCCTTTGTCGCGGGCGGGCGCGGTGATGAGCATCAGGGCCAGATCGTCGCCCTTGGTCCAGCTTTTCATTTGGATCTCACGCGTCCAGTCGGGACGTACAATGGTCATTTTCATCTCGCTGTAACTGCTCAGCCCCCGCAGTTTTTCATCCGACTTGCGGACGATATCCACCGCGCTCTGCCCCATGACGCCCGTGGCGGCAAGAAGCAGAGCGGTGATTAAAAACGTTTGTCTTTTCATTGTATTTGTTTTTTGTAAACGGGAGATTTAATAAATTGTTGATTTGTTGATGCGTTGATTTGTTGATTCGATGGAATCCAACCAATCGAATCAATCCAATCAATCCAATCAATCCAATCAATCCAATCAATCCAATCAATCCAATCAATTCCTAAATCCTTCATACCGTTGCAAAACATACCCCACCATATCCTCCAGCGGATAATCCTTTTCCATGTTCATATATTGGAAAAAGATACCGTCTAACAACGCACCGTAGAAAAAGGTTTCCTTCACCGGGTCGGCGACACCCAAGTCGGTAAACAATTGGATCGTTTGCGTGATATAAGTCCGTCTTTTTCCCTCAACAACGGGTTCCAACCCCTTTAAAACATCGGGCTGAAACGCCAGTGAAGTCAGTAGTTTCCAATGTTCCAGATTGTGGCGGATCTGGTCCATCGCAGCAATCGTGGCCTTGCGGAGCTTTTCCAACGGAGGTTCCGAAGATTCCATGATCGGCCGCCACCAGGCTTCTCCCATTTCCATTTCCGCCGCCAGGATGGCGTGCAGTAAGGATTCTTTACTTTCAAAGTAGTTGTAAATCAAACCTTTGGACACGCCCGCCTCCGTTGCGATCTGGCTGATGGAAGTGCTCGCGTACCCTTTTCGGGTAAACAACTCGAGGGCAGTCTCCAGGATATTCTCCCGGCTCCGCTGTCGGATCGCTTCGAATTGTTCTTTTGTTTTCGGCATAAAATCTTTTATTGACCGAACGGTTGGTCAAAGATAAATCAAATGCAGATACCGCGCAAGGGGAGGATGGATTTTCTCGATGAATGGTGGATTTTTTACGACGAATGGGTGGAATTTTACCCGATTGGGCCTAGTACGGGGCGGGGGGCGATTAGTTCGATTGATTGGATCAGGCGGTTACCCCGCTGCGGCGTGGTCAGTTCCTCCATTGTTTGGATTGTTTGGTAAAAAACGTATATTTGTGTTAAAGCAGAAACTGATCTAAATTATATGTCAACAAACAGAACAGCCGTTCAAAAAAGAAATACTGTTGCCGAAATAGTGCGGATCAGCCCTATTCTGTTAGATCGTTCGTTTTCGAAAAAAGAATTCCAGGAGATTTCAGGAAATTACCCCGAATTGCAAATGGAACGGGAAACAGACGGTAAAATCAGGATTATGTCTCCGGTAAAAGCAGGTTCGGGAAGTCGTGAATCGAAGGTCATCCTGTTTCTGGGAATCTGGTGGTTTCAAACCAGAAAGGCGAAAACATTTTACCCGGCATGGAACTGCCGCTGGATGAATTGAAAATTATATCTTCGTAAAAATAAAACCTGCAGCATGGGCGGTCAATCCTCCAAAGACGAAGCCAAGGGGAAATCGTATGATCTTTCAACGCTCGTTTACGAGATGGATGAAGGACAGCCAATTTATTTCCACGGCTTTAAAGAAGTTCTCTCAGGTACTAAAACGCAGGAGCAGATAATGGGAAGCAGTATTCTCCAATCCATCATTATTAAATTGGTGCAGGAATTTTTTGATGATCACTTTGGGAAGACTCATAAGGCACTTTCAAATGAAATCGGTATTCAATTTAAAAAACAATCCTGGAGAAATGCTGATATTGCCGTTTATTCGCTTAAAGAACTGAGCCGAAACCGAAAAAAGATTTCTGATAAATACGCTTCATTCCCTCCGGAAATGGTAGTTGAAATAGATACCAAAGCCGATTTTACCCCGGAAGCGAGCATGACAGCCTTTGCTTTGCGTAAAACCCAGCAATTGCTGGATTTTGGCCTCCATCAAGTGATTTGGATATTTACCGCCGATGAAAAATTTATCCATGCCCAACCAGGAAAACGTTGGGAGATCGGGAATTGGAACGAAGATATTGAAATCAAACCCGGATTAGCCCTGAATATTGCCGGTTTGTTGGCCAATTTTGAAAAGCAATTGGACGATTTGTAAATCCATCGCCTCCTCGCCCACGCCACAGGCGTGGCGCGGCACTCGATTCCTCGATTCCTCGATTCCTCGATTCCTCGATTCCTCAAATCCTCAGTTCCTCAAATCCTCAGTTCCTCAAATCCTCAGTTCCCCACCACCCACTTCAACACCCGGCTCCCCCCATCCGCCATCACCTCCACCCAATACATCCCCGCAGGCCAGCCGCCCGTATCCAGTGAAATGTTGGACAGCCCAACGCTTTTCCGATCCAGAACCAGACCGCCCTGGCTATTCCATACCCGCACCCGTTCAATCGGGTTGTCCGCTTCCAGGTTCAGGGTTTCTGTTCCCGGGTTTGGCCAGGCTTTGAAAGGGATTTGCGCCGGCGCAGCGGTTGCGGTGGTCAGGGTAAACACCTGATTGAGGCGTTCCCACAACTGATTGTCGAAAATGGAAGCCGCCGGCGCCCCGTCGAAGGCGCTTTCCCCGATCCGGACCACCACCCTGTTCCGGCTGGGGATCACGTAGATCCGCTGTTCGTTTTTGCCCATGGCGGCGAACATGTCTGATGGTGCGGCGGGTACGATGGCGCCGTTAAATACGTATTGCACCCCCGGCAACATGAAGGATGCCTTGCCGTTGAGCCACCAGAGGTAGCCGTAGGATTTGTTCAGGTCTTGCGAGGTATGGGTCATGGCGTCGAAATAGGCGGTATCCTGCATGATCCGGTCGTTGGCCCATTGGCCGCGGTTGAGGGTGAACAGGCCGAAACGGGCCATGTCCCTGGCGGTGCTGATATAGAGGGAATTATACCAGAAACCACCCATGCCGATCCGGTTACCCAGGCGCTGGCGGGTGTAAAGGGTGTAGTTCATGCCGGAAACCGTTTCCAGTACCTTCTCTATGATCCGGTAGGGCCCGTTGTGGTAAGCCCAGCGCGTACCGGCATCGGCCTTGTACTGAAAACATTCGGGGTCGAAACAACTGGTGGTTGAACCCGGCGATTCGAGGCTGTCGTCCAACCCGGTGGTCATGGAAATATGATTGCGGACGGTGATGAGGGCTTCCTTGTCGGGCGGGCACTCTGTCCAGCCCTGGCCGAGGTAATCCGCCGAAACGTCGTCGATGTCCAAAAGGCCGTCTTCCTGCGCCAGGCCGACCATCGTCCCCGTGAGGCTCTTGCCGGCGGAGGCCCAATACCAGAGCGAATCGCGCGTAAAGCTGCCGAAATAATGTTCGACGGCGATCTTGCCGTCCTGCAAAATGATAAAAGCCTTTGAATTTTTTTCATCCAGCCATGCCAACGTTTCGGTCAGGGCGGCTTCCTGCCAGCCGAGTTCGGCGGGGGAAACCGTTGCCCATTGCACGCCCGTCAGCGGAGGAAAATAAAGGGATTGCGCGTCAGCTACCGCAAAAAAAAATGCAAAAATCAGGGAAAGTGTTAAACGAATTGACATGGACTTTTAGGGTATAGACGCCACGGAACGGAGAAGGTTTAATCGGAACGACCACATCAAAATGTGGATGCGGGCCGGGCCCATTGCCCTTTACTTTGTAGATGAAAAGCTCAAAGTTCAAAGCTCACACCCCAAACCCCAAACCCCAAACCATAAGAAAAACGTAAATCCAGTCCAGAAAAATGCAAATCCAGTCCAGCAGTTTTTTGGAGGAACCCCGGAAATTGCAGGATCGTTTTCCCCCGCTATCAGCAAACCAGTCATAATTCCTGGATTGACGTATTGTCCGTTTTCAGGTATTTCAATCTAGCGTCCTTTCATTTTATGCCCGCCGCCAGGGAATGGCCCTGTCCGGCAAGGGATATCTATGCCAGGTACGCTGCACTTTATCAACCATAAAATCTTTAACCATGAAAAGATTTTTTTACCTGCTGTTACTTGCGGCATTTTTGTACGGCCCTCCGCCGGCCGCTGCCCAGGATGTGACCAACGCCAACCTGATCAATTATTATTCCACGATTTCCTGGATCTCGCAACCAGCGAACTGGGACAGCGATCCCGATGAACCCTACTGGAAGATCAAATGGCGCCTCAACCAGGTGTATAATATCCAGTGCAACGATGCCAGCTACCCCAATACCGGCAATAGCGATGGCTGGTGTGTAGGGTTCATCGGAGATGATGCCCATTACGCAAATATCTTCCTGTTTTCCGAAAGCAACAAACCGGCGACGGATTACCTGGCAATTTCCTACATGGCATGGGAGAACAACGATACTGGCGCAGATGATTGCGAGTTTGACAGCAATGACGAAGCCCGCCATTGCGGCAACCCCACCTTTAATATGAAATATGGGCTGCCTTGCCAAACCAATACTCAAGGCCATATCGGGTATCAAGACTGGTCGAGGATGGATATCACCACAGCCTGGCGCTACCGCTACGGGTACGACGGCTATGAACCGCTAACTTTTGGTGTTATTTCCAGCGGTACAAAAACGCATATCAACGCTAACAGAACCGGACCACAGGCGCATACCGGCTATAGCAACCGGTGGAGTTATGCGCCCGATGGTTTCAGGCAGGGTAACGATGTCACTTATACTTTTCAATTGACCCAGTCGAGGCGCGTCACCATCCGGACCGATTACCCGGAGACCAATTTCGATACGTTCATCCATTTGATGGGGACCAACGGACAAAACGATTATACGTACAATTATATCGAAGGGGATGACGACGATGGCGAGGGCAACCGGTCGATGATCACGCGGGATCTTTGCCCCGGGTTTTATTACCTCGTGGTGGACGGATTTGATGTAGTTAGTCAGGGCGATTTTAAAGTCACCATCGGCGTTTCCGCCGCCACCACGGTCAGCCCGGGTTCCATTTCCAGCCCGGCGACCTCGCTCTGCTCAGGCGCTGTTATTCCGGAATTGAAGTCCGATACCCCTGCAACTTCCCCCTGCGGCTCGATTACCTACCAATGGTACAAAAACGGGAATTCGATCCCCGGCGCCACAGGGGCTACTTACGACGACCCCGGTACAATGGGCGCCGGTACCCTTACGTATTACCGCAGGGCGACTGACGGCGGCGGTACCTCCTCCAATTCAAATACCATCACCATTACCTTGGCCACGCCCACCTTTACCGTCGGCTCGATCAGCCTCTCCGGCAGCAATACCATAACCATACAGGCTGGTACCGACCCCGGCAATATCACCTCATCAGGCGCGGCGCCTTCTGCAACCCCCTCCCCGTTCTCTGTTCAATGGGAAAAACGGGAGCTGACGGGCAGTACCTGGAGCAGTTGGTCGGCCATCGACGGGGCTACCCAGAACACCTACGATCCGCCGGCCCTGGATAAAACCACCGAATTCCGCCGGAGCGTGATCAGCGGTTGCGGAACCAGTTCCCCCTCCAACACGATCCTGATCACCGTCATCCAGCCCAACGGCAAGATCACCGGTTCGGTCAAAAGCCCCGGCGGAACCGGCGTACCCGGCATATTGGTGAAGGCCAAACGGCTGGAAGCCGTACCCGGGGGCGCGGCAGACGTGGAATATTCGGCCACTACCGACAACAACGGCAATTACAGCATCGAAAATATCTATTACGGGCCCACCCAGGCAAATTTCACGGTTACGCCTTCCAAGGCCAACCACACGTTCGACCCTGCCAACACCAACCTGCTAATCAACTCCTCCACCCCTAAAATCGCCAATTTCACAGATGTCTCGGTGTTCACCATCAGCGGCAAGGTGACCCAGACCTTTGAAACCTCGGTTTGTCCGGCCAAAGCCGTCAAGGTCGAACTGGTCTTCGGCGGCGTGGTCGTCAAATCAACCACGACCGACAATTCCGGCAACTACGCCATGACGGTGGAAAACCAGGGTAGTTACATCATCCGGCCGGTAGTCGAAGGACATCAGTTCCAGCCGGCCAGCCTGAGCCAGAATGTGGACAACAACTACGCCAACCTCAATTTTTCCGATATCACCACCTTCGACCTCAGCGGATACGTGCTGGCAGCCTGCGAAATTTTTATGGGAACGGCCACGGTGCGGGTAACGGACAAGGATAACTGTTTCACCCGTACTTTCCCGACCAACAACCAGGGTTTTTACCAAATCAACAACCTGCCGGCCCGGGAATACCTCGTAACGGTGAGCGACCTGACACCCCTGGCCGGTTTTGACAAACTCACCATCCTGGATTTTTTCAGCCAGAACAAAAGCGTTGATCTTCGCCAGGCCGACCAGGCCCAGGATTTTATTTACCACCGCCCCCCGGTGATCGAAGTGACCGGGTTTCCGGCGCCCCCGGACGGCTGCGCCGCCTTTGGCCAAAGTGTGCTGGAACAAACCCGGAGTTATCCGATCTCCATCCGGATTCTGGAAGAAGGCGGAACCTGCCCGGTAGGGATCGGCAAAATCATCATCAACGACCAGATCGGAGACCGGGGCGCTACGCCGGATACCCTCACCTTTACCGACGGCGCCCTGGAATACGAACTCGTCGCCGGGAACCCGAATATCATCTCGCCTTACCTGAAAAATATTACGTTCGCGGCCCTGGATACGTTTGGCCGGTCGGACAATTTCAAC
Source organism: uncultured Lewinella sp. (assembly GCA_964558465.1). Lineage (GTDB taxonomy): Bacteria > Bacteroidota > Bacteroidia > Chitinophagales > Saprospiraceae > JACJYC01. Next base: position 9,776 of record CAZLEF010000039.1, read on the forward strand.
CAGACTGCCCTGGTGACCGGCGCCCGCCCGCGTGAAACGAACTTTTCCACCCAGTCGCCAAGCATTCCGTTGTTTATCCTGCGCGACCCGCCCGGCGACGGCAGCTACAGCTTCCTGGAAAAAAGCGTCACAACCGAGACGGCTACCCGGTTTTATTCCCAAAACGGGGGTTCGGCCAACGCCTGGGCCAACGTCAGGATCGGCGCCAAATTCGAAGCCGGCCTGGGTATCAGCACAGAATCTGCCTTTTGGGGGGATGTGAAAGGTTCCTACGAGGTCGGTTCGACCAATACCAATTCCAACGAAACGATCGTAAGCATAACTACAACCGAAGCCTTCCAGACCTGGGACAACGACGACATCACCGGTACAGAAGGCGACGTTTTTGTGGGCGCCGCCCTGGCTTTTGCCTATACCATTGCCGACGAGGTGGTATTTGACCGCTTCAACTGCGAAGTGGTCCTTTCCAAATCGCTGGTTATGGCCAATGAAGGGCTGGAAACCGAGTTCATCTTCACCGAAAATCATATCCGGGAATTTGTGATCCCCGAACTGGAAATGCTGCGGGCCCAAACTGCCGACCCGGTCAAGAAAGACGAATACAGCAACCAGATCCTGGTTTGGGAACAGACCCTCCAGCGCAACGAAGAACTGAAGGCTGCCGCCCAGGAAGTGGATATCGTCCAGTTCAGCGCCAACGCGCCCAAAACCGAATCGACCACCACCACCTCCACTGAAAGCATCTCGATCGAATTTGGCATGGAGATCAACGAAGAAATCGCCTCCGAACTGGGTTTTGAGGTGGGCGGATCGGGTGCATCCGGGGGGGTGGTCACCAATTTCAGGATGGAAACCGGCAATTCCGAAACCACAACCACCGTCAACAGCCTCACCACAGGGTATCACCTGGTGGACGACGACTCCGGCGACGAATTTATAGTGCGGGTGAAAGCCGACCCCGTTTACAAAACCCCGGTATTTGAACTCCTGGGCGGCCAGAGCAGTTGCCCGGCTGAAGAAGGGACCAATCCTCGGGAAGGGGTAAAACTGCGGGCCGACAACCCCATTCAGGCTGGTATTCCTGCCAACGGCGAAGCCGAATTCACCCTGCGGGCCGGCAATATCAGCGAAACGGATGAAACCCGGGATTATTACCTCCGGTTCCGGCAAAGCACCAACCCGGATGGGGCGCTCATCACACTGAACGGAAGCGATGTGAATTCTATTTTCCTGGAAAATATTGCCGCCGGTCAGGAGCAACAGGTGACCGTTCGGATGCAGCGGGCGCCGTCCTCTCCCATTTATTCCTACGAAGGCATCGTATTCGAACTGTATTCTTCCTGCGAAGACCCTGAAATCGTTTCTACCGTGGCGCTTTCGGCCTTTTTCCAGAGCCCGTGCAGCAATATTCAACTGACGCAACCCGCCGACGGCTGGATACTTGCCCAGGCAGACAACAACCAACTGTTCATCCGGATGAAGGACTACGATAAAAACAACCTGGATCAGGTAACGGTAGAATACACCCCGGCAGGGAGTAATTCGTGGGCCCCGGCCGTGGCGCTCAACGACGCCGATTTGTCCAACTCGGCCTCCGGCACGGAAGTGGTCTGGAATGTAACCAATATCCCGGACGGCCAATACGACCTTCGCCTGAAACTGACCTGCGGGATCAACGCCGTTTATACCGGGCGCGTATCCGGGTTGATCGACCGGAAAGGGCCGCGCGTATTTGGTATTCCACAGCCGGCCGACGACCATCTGGCTGAGGGGGATGAAATTTCCATCCAGTTCACCGAAACCATCAATTGCGGGACGCTCACCGACGCCCAGGTCGTACTCACCCGCCTGCTCTATGACGAACAGATCCCCGCCCAGCTCAGCTGTTCCGGCAATAAAGTGGTCATCATCCCCGAGGACGACCTGACGCTGACGTCCGGCGAACTTTTCCAGGTGACCTTGTCGGAGGTAAAGGATTTATACGGCAACTTCATCGATGCGCCCGTGAAATGGACGTTCACCGCAGGCGGCGGGCAGGCTGCCGACGATTTTGACGGCGATATGGTCATCGACGCCCTCGATCAATGCCAGGGGTTCAGCGACGCGCTGGATGCGGACGGCGACTTTATCCCCGACGGTTGCGACAACTGCCCCGACCTGGCCAACCCCGGCCTGTCCTTCGCCGGCGCCGGCGATCAGGTTTGGCTCAATACCGTTAACGGCCTGGAATCGGGCAATACACCCCATACCCTGGAAACCTGGCTTTACCTGACCGCTTTTTCCGGCGATCGTTCCTGGCCTATCCAGTTAGGCGCGCCCGGACCCGGCGCCCACCACTGGATCATCAACCCGGACGGCATGATGCAGATCGGCGTGTACGACGGCGGCCCATCGCAGGTCAGGCCAACCATCCAGCCCGGCAAATGGGCCCATTATGCTGCGGTTTACGATGGCAACAAGCTCAAGGTCTATATCAACGGATCGCTGTATGACGAAAAAGATGCTGAATTTAACATCACCAATGTTCTCTGGCTGGGTTTTGACGCCAACTTCAACGGCAAAATGGACGAATTCCGCCTCTGGAATACGGCCCGTACACAAGCGGAGATCTCGGCATTCATGCGCAAGGAACTGACCGGCGAGGAACCCGGACTGGTCGTTTACTACAACTTCAACGAAGGCGCACCCGATGCGGATAACACCGGTTTGGTCGCAGTGACCGACCTGACGGGATTGGGTAACAACGGTTCGCTCGGTGGGTTTGCGCTTTCCGGAACGGCCTCCAACTTCAGCGCCGGTGCCGCCATACCCGCTGCGGATACCGACAACGACGGCATCGGCGACCCCTGCGATTCGGAGTTCACCCCCGTGCAGGAGGTTTCCGACCCGACACAGCCGCTGGCCATCCTGAAGATGTTCCCCAATCCGGCAGGCGAATCGGTTTTTATCGATTTCAGCGTCCGCGACCGGGCCGAACTGCAGGTTCAACTGTTTGACATGATTGGCCGCCTGGCGCTGCAAAAAATTGTGGCCGCCAATCCGGGCGAGTACCAACTGCAATTGAACGTAGGCCATCTTCCGGCCGGGACCTACCTCGTCCGGTTGGCAGGCGCCGACGGGCATTCTGCGGTAAGACGACTGGTTATCCAGAAATAATCGTACGTTGCTGAATTGTTTGAACGCCGGTTCGGGGATATTTCCCGGGCCGGCGATTCCATTTTTCCGGAAGGTAAATCCCCCAGTCCCCAGTCTCCCAGTCTCCCAGTCCCCAGTCTCCCAGTCCCCAGTCCCCAGTCTCCCAGTCCCCAGTCTCCCAGTCCCCAGTCTCCCAGTCCCCAGTC
>CAZLEF010000039.1:13216-62935 GCA_964558465.1 uncultured Lewinella sp.
CCCAGTCTCCCAGTCCCCAGTCTCCCAGTCCCCAGTCCCCAGTCTCCCAGTCCCCAGTCTCCCAGTCCCCAGTCTCCCAGTCTCCCAGTCCCCAGTCTCCCAGTCCCCAGTCCCCAGTCTCCCAGTCTCCCAGTCTCCCAGTCCCCCAGTCACCCAGTCACCAAGTCACCAAGTCACCAAGTCACCCAACGCCCCGTTCAAAAAAACGCTCCGCCAGTCGCAATTTCCGGTGGGTGGAGCGCTTTTTGGTCTGATGGTCCTGCATCCTGAGCAGGATATCCTCGAGGGCTTTGGTGGCCGTGACGATATGGTCGCCTTTGTTGAGCATGATGCATTCGGCGCGTTGTCCCATGGCGGCGTCGGTGACCTCGGCGCGGGTATGCGCTCCGGTTTTGGCCAGTTCTTCCAGGACCTGGGTAGCCCAGATTACGGGGACGTGCGCCGCTTCGCAGATCCAGAGGATCTCTTCCTGTAATTCGGCCAGCCGCCCGAAGCCGCATTCGATGGCCAGGTCGCCGCGGGCGATCATGACGCCGAAAGCCGGTATTTCCATGGCGGCCAGCAGCATATCGGGCAGGTTGAGAAAGCCGCGCGCCGTTTCAATTTTTAACACAATGCCCGGTGGATTTTCCGTCAGTTTCCGCATTTCGTGGATCAGATCGAGCACGTCTTCGGGGCCGTTGGCGAACGACATGCCGATGGTGTCGGCGTTGGCGACTGCAAATTTCAGGTCTTCTTTATCCTGATCCGTGACGGCGTCGAGCCGCAGGTTGGTATCCGGCAGGTTGATGCCCTTTTCTTTCCGGAGTTTTACGCCGCCATTCTGTGCATAGGTAATCCTGACGACCACTTCCTCCGGGCGGATTTCCTCGATCGTTCCTCCGATCCTGCCGTCGTCAAACCAGACGGGCTCTCCTGGTTGTACATCGTCGAGTACATCCGGCAGGGTGCAGCCGATTGAAGCGGGTACGGCGGTTTCGCCCAAATCGTCCAAGGTGGCCGGCATACCGGGGGCAATTTTTTTTGTCAGCATCAATTGGTCGCCGGCTTCCAGCAGCAGGTAATTTTCCATTGGCGGGAAAGCCCCGATTTCTGCAATCGCGTTTTTGTTCTTATTTTTTCCGCTCACCAGTTTCAAGGATAAGCCAGGGATAAAATAAGCGGTTTTGAGGAGCTCGCCCTGGCAGCCTTCCGGCAAAACTTCTGTGATCCGGATTTTTCTTTTTGACTTGCGGGCATCCCTGAAACGCACCAGGTCGCCTGTTTTTAACTGGTTCAACCAGGTCTGCGGAACCGGGAGGGCATTCCGGCCGTTCCAACTGGTTTCAGTTATCTTTTCCGCCGCATAAAGCCAGATTTTGGCAGATTCTGTTACTGCGCCGAATTCATTTCTGACTGGATTGACTTTCAGAACGGCGGGCCCCGGCACAATTTCTCCGGTCCGGAGTTTGGGGCCGCCCAGGTCCATATGAATGCGGCAGGCCAGGCCGGTCGAATTTTCAGCCCGTCGCACATTTTCGATGATTTTCCGCCAAACCCCGGGGTTGTCGTGCGCACAATTGATCCGTACGATATTCATCCCGCTTTCGAGCAGATCGTGGATCAGCCGGTAGTTGCCCGCCGCCTCCGAAGGCATGGTGACCATGATCCGGGCTCTCCGGTTGCCGGGTTTTTCGCCAAATAGCATCTCGGAATTCACTTCCAGCAGTCTGCGGCCTTCCTCAAAACATACCGGGGGTTTTTCGGGAGGGTCCCAGGTTTTCCCGCAGAGGTGGTGAATGACCTGCAAAACGGTATCGATGGTCGCCTGAACCTTTCGTTCTGAGCGCCCCAGGGAAGAGAGCCCCCAATCGGTCAGTTTGTATTGGATCAGGCGGATATCATGCCGCCTCAATGCCAGGTATTGCAACAGATTCCGGGCGCTTTTGCGGTGTTTCGGGTGTATGGCATCCAGTTTGGCGTACGACTTTTCCCTCAGGAGAATATCCTTTCGCAATTCCATCAATTCCAGCCTTAATTCCTCCAGGTCGGGCGCCGGACAAGGGACCTTCCCTGTGAAAGTCTTGGCGTTCATGGTTGAATATTTTTTCCGCAAGTTTTGGATTTCCGGTGATTTCTCCGATGATTTTTGTCAGGAGGAACCTTTAAAAACGTTTATTCAGGTTTTTTATCCCCTTTCATGCAGGAGATGCCGCCAAATTTATATTTTCGCCCCATACACCTAATGATCGTGGCAACCAAAAAGCTTTTAACGTTTTCTCAGGTCCTCAACATGAACTTCGGGTTCTTTGGGCTTCAATACAGTTTTGGACTGCAGCAAGCCAATATGAGCCCGATATACTCCTATCTGGGGGCGGAGGAAAGCAGCCTTCCGCTCCTGTGGCTGGCAGGGCCGATGACCGGCCTGATCGTTCAGCCTATCATCGGCGCAATGAGCGACCGGACGATCACCCGCTGGGGCAGACGGAGGCCCTATTTTCTGGTCGGCGCTATTTTTTGCAGCCTTTCGCTGTTGGCCATGCCCTTCAGCAGCACGGTCTGGATGGCCGCCAGCATCCTGTGGATACTCGACGCCGCAAACAATATCACCCAGGAGCCTTACCGCGCTTTTGTAAGCGACAAGCTGGATAAAAGCCAGCACTCCATCGGATTCCTGACCCAGAGCGCCTTCACCGGGTTGGGCCAGACCCTTTCTTACCTAACACCCTTCTTGCTGATCAACTTCCTTGCGATCAGCGAATCGGACAAAATCGGCCGGTTGCCCTCCACCACGCTGATTGCTTTTCTGGTTGGCGCCGTGGTGTCTATCGGCTCGATCATGTGGACGCTTTTTACGACAAAAGAAATCCCGCTTACAGAGGAAGAGAAGGCGGAGATCCGAAAAAAACCAGGCGGGCTGGGGGCAACCTTTTCCGAGATCGGCGAAGCCATCCGGGAAATGCCCCTGACGATGCGCCAGATGGCCCCCATGATGCTGTTCAGTTGGTACGCCATGTTCATTTACTGGCAATACATCGCGAAGTGTTTGTCAAAATCCTTATACGATACGGTAGATGCGGCCAGTCCTTTTTTCCGGAAGGCCGAATTGCTGGTGGGGCCGCTGGGCGCTTTTTACAACGGGATCGCCTTCGTCTCAGCTTTTGTCATGGCCCGGCTGGCCAGTAAATACGGGCCAAAACCCCTGCACGGAATCGCACTTTTCCTCGCCGGCGCCGGTATGCTTGCCATCCCGTCAATTGAAGACCAGAATATGCTTTTTATCCCCATGATCGGCATCGGGATCTGCTGGGGCAGCATGATGGGCAACCCCTATATCATGCTGGCGGCCAGCATTCCGCCGGTGCGCACCGGGGTGTATATGGGGATTTTTAATATGTTTATTGTGATCCCGATGTTGCTGGAGACCTTTACCCTGCCGATGTATTATGAATCCTGGTTGGGGAACAACCCGGTGAATGCCATGCGACTGGCCGGCGCCCTGATGATCCTGGCTGCCGTTTCTGTGAATTTTATCAAATACAAAGCCGCCACAGATATTGAATTAATGCCGGCGGGCAGTGGGCATTGACCGGTTGATGGATCGGTTAACCTGATCTCAAACTGGAAAATACCAGATCATTCAGAAAGGAAATGATTCCGGTTTCACGTTTGTTTTGACCAAAATCGGTCAGGGAAGGAAGGTTATGCATGAAAAAATTCTGAAAATGCGCCATTTCAATAATGGTGGAAGCCAATGACTTTGGGTATTTATACGCCGGATTGCACTCCAGTATAATCAGGCCAATGACCGCGCACAAGTCCTTATAGGGTTGAAAAAAGTGTTGCCTGTTGTCTTCAGCCACCTGCTTGGTCAGGTAGGCTTTGGATCCTTCAGAAATGATGATTTCATGCAACAGGCGTTCATTCACATAACTCGTTCCATCGTCATCTTCCACGGCTGTCGCCAATAGTTGGATGACCCGCCTTAACTTGACAGCCGGGTCTTCAATATTGTTTACATGAAAGCGGATTTGAAATTCCAGCCAGCTCCAATACCAGGCAGTGAGGTAAACCAATAGTTTATGTTTGTTTTCAAAATAGCGATAGATACCCGCTTCCGTTGTCCCAATATCTTCTGCGAGTTTTTTAAAGGTAAATGCCTCAAAACCGTTTGTATGGATCAGTTGGATACTGTGTTTGATGATTTTTTTACCTAACTCCGACTGTTCAGGGTTGCGAAGGAACAACGCTTCGTTCATCTGCATTTGCAACTGCAATTTCATCGCTATCCTTGTTTTTTAGAATTTTTGAAAACGGTCTTCGATTCGCCCGATGCAGCATGCAAAGGTAAATATTTTTTTACAATTATTTGTGATAGTATAGCTATCTTTTATGAGATTTATACTATCTTTGCGATCTCAATCAACCGGAATCCGGAGTAACCAATCATTCAAAACATCAAAAACACGATCTGAAGATGAAGACGCTGACCAAAGAAATGCAAGCAGCCATATCCCCTTCAATGGCTTTAGACCTGTTAAAGGAAGGGAATAAACGATTTGTGAATAACCTGAAAGTTAACCGGAATCTTCTGCAACAGGCCAATGAAACGTCAGACGGGCAGCATCCCTTTGCAGTCATTCTCAGTTGTATCGACAGCCGGACTTCGGCCGAATTGATCTTTGACCAGGGACTCGGGGATATTTTCAGCGTCCGCATCGCAGGCAATATCCTCAATGAAGACATCCTGGGCAGTATGGAATTTGGCTGCAAAGTTGCAGGTTCCAAAATCATCGTGGTTTTAGGGCACACCAAATGCGGCGCCATTAAAGGGGCCTGCGACCATGTGGAAATGGGTAATCTGACGGCCTTGCTCTCCAAAATCAGACCCGCTGTGGAAGATGAAGAAACGGTAACGAAGAACCGCAATTCGAGCAATCCTGAATTTGTTGAAAAGGTGGCAACTATTAATGTAAAGCGGACGGTCGAATCCATCCTGCAACGCAGCCCGATCCTGAAAGAAATGATCGAAAACGGACAAATTGGTATTGTCGGCGGAACTCACGATATTACCACCGGCCTGGTAACTTTTTATCCGGACACTTTGGTTTTGAACACTCACCCGGCCAATTAACAACAACGGGCTAAAGATACCGGGTCCGTTCTGCGGCATAAGTGCAGTGTCATTAAGGTGTCACGAATTGTACAATGGTGGAAAAGAACCCGGATGTCGAGATCCATTTCAGCATTGCCCGCCCGGATGAGGCGGAGGAGGTGGCCTTTCTCCGAAATGAGGTTGCAGAACACCTGACCCAAAAATACGGATTGGGGCAGTGGAGTCATTTGGTGAGTGAGAAAACCGTCAGGCTGGGCATCAGCCATACCTCCCGGGTATTGACGGCGCGTATAGGCGGGGAACTGGCGGCTACCCTCCGTCTTGCGCAGAAAAAACCCTGGTCGATCGATCCTTCCAGGTTTTCACCGGCCAGACGCCCGCTGTATTTGATGGATATGGCGGTCAAACCCGCGTATCAAAGGAGCGGGGTCGGCAGAAAAACAATCGGGGAAGCGATCAGCCTTTCATCGGCATGGCCGGCCGACACCCTTCGCCTGGACGCTTACGATGCGGACGCGGGCGCCGGCGATTTTTACCGGAAATGCGGGTTCACGGAGGTCGGCAGGGTGGTGTACCGGAAGACGCCGCTTATTTACTTTGAAAGGTTATTGCCGTAAAAAATGGGATCGTTTTTATCCTGCTCCTCAACCCGCCAACTCTACCCCCCACATCAGCATCAAAAAAAGCGCGCCGATGATGATGCGGTAAATGCCGAAATGTTTGAAGCCATAATTTTCCACCAATTTCAAAAATAACTTGACGGCGAGCCAGGCAGACACAAAGGCCAACACCATCCCGACCGCCAGCAAGGTCAGTTGGTGGTCATTGAATTCAAGCGGCGTTTTAAACAGGTCGTAACCGGTGGCGGCGAACATGGTGGGCACGGCGAGCAGAAAGGAGAATTCAGTCGCCTGCCGCTTGTCCAGCCCATTGAATACCCCGCCGATGATGGTAGCCGCAGCCCTGGAAACTCCGGGTATCATAGAAAGGCACTGGACCACCCCGATAAAGAAGGCATTTTTCAGGGGGATCTCCTCCAGGGATACCACCCGGCTTTCCCGGGCAACCACCTTGCGGTCGATAAGGATGAGTACAATGCCGCCGAGTATGAGCGACGTAGAAACCACGACCGGGTTGAACAGGTAAGATTTGATATATGGATAAGCGATGAAGCCTACTACGGCCGTGGGAAAAAAAGCCGCGCCGAGTTTGAGGTACATGCTCCATCCGTTCAGAAACCGGGTAACGTACATGATCACAATGGCGAGAATTGCCCCCAGTTGGATGGCAATTTCGAAGGTTTTCACAAATTCATCCTCACCGATACCCAGGAGATGCGAGCCCAGGATCATATGGCCCGTGGAGGATATGGGTAAAAACTCGGTCAGCCCCTCGATGATAGCGATGATGATGGCTTGAAAAATGTTCATGCAGATAAAGTTAAAAATAGCGATGTATTGAAGCTGCAGACCGCAATACTCAATCAGGTGTGATTCAAAAGGCGAAGGGTGATACAGAGGTCTTAATATCCATTGTCCAAATCTCAAATCCCTACTCTCGCAACGCCCGCCTCAATATCTTTCCCACATTGGTTTTGGGTAATTCCGTCCGGAATTCGATGACCTTGGGTTGTTTGTAACCCGTCATATTTTCCCGGCAGTAGGCTTTCAGTTCGGATTCGGTAAGCGATTTGTCCTTTTTGACGACAAAGAGTTTGACCGCTTCGCCCGATTTTTCATCGGGGATCCCGATCGCGGCGGCTTCCAGCACTTTCGGATGTGCGGCCACTACCTCCTCGATCTCATTGGGATAAACATTGAAGCCGGAAACGAGGATCATATCCTTCATCCGGTCGACGATCTGGAAGAAGCCGTCTTCCGACATCTGGCCGATATCTCCGGTGCATAGCCAGCCGTCGACGATGGTTTTGGCGGTTTCATCCTGGCGGTTGTAATAACCTTTCATGACCTGCGGGCCTTTCACCTGGATCTCCCCTGGTTTGCCGGGGCCCAACACTGCTTTGGTTTCGGGATCCACGATCCGGACGTCCGTGCTGGGCAGCGGAAGGCCGATCGAGCCCAAACGGCCGGTATTGTCGAGCGGATTGGTGGTCACTACCGGCGAAGATTCTGTCATACCGAACCCTTCGGTGAGGAAACAGCCGGTCAGTTGCTGCCATTTTTCAGCTACGGGCCGCTGGACAGCCATACCGCCGCCTACCGTGATCTTGAGCGGGCCAAACTGAAGTTTTTGGAAATGCGGGTTATGGACCAGGCCGTTGAACAGGGTATTCACCCCGGTCATCAGGGTGATCGGGTATTTTTTGAACGCTGCGGCGATAGATTTCAGATCGCGGGCGTTGGTGATCAGTACGTTCATGGCGCCAATGCTCATCAGCACCAGGCAATTGACGGTGAAGGCAAAGATATGATACAGTGGCAGCGGGCAAATGGCGATCTCGTCGGTTTCCTTAAAAAAAGGCATCATCCAGGCGCGCACCTGCTGCATATTGGCGATCAGGTTGCGATTGGTCAGCATGGCCCCTTTGGAAACCCCCGTGGTGCCGCCGGTATACTGGTGGACGATCACGTCGTCGGCGCATCCTTCAAAGGGTTTGATCGTGAATTTTTTGCCCTGTCTCAGCGCTTCTGTGAACTTGACGGTATTCGTAAGGTGGTATTTGGGCACCATCTTTTTGACGGACCGGACAATGCAGTTGACCAAAGCGCCCTTGATGGCGCCCAGCATTTCGCCGATGCTGGTTATGATTACCGTTTTGATCTGTGTTTCGCCGATGATCTTTTCCAGGTTGGCGGCAAAGTTCTCGGCGATAACAATGGCCTTGCATCCGGAATCCGTGAATTGATGCAACATTTCACGGGGGGTATACAGGGGGTTGGTGTTCACCACGATCAGGCCCGCGCGCAATGCGCCGAACAGGGCGATCGGATATTGCAGCATATTGGGCATCATCAGGGCGATCTTGTCGCCGGGTTCGAGGCCGCGGGAATGCAGATAAGCGCCGAACTGCCTGGACATTTTATCCACCTGGTCGAAGGTCAGCTTTTTGCCCATGCTGACAAAAGCAGGCCGGGCGCGGTATTTTTTGAATACTTCTTCGAGCATCGCTACCAGGGTTGGGTAGGCGTCTGCATCAATATTGGCAGGCACTCCTTTCGGGTAATATTTCAACCAAGGTCTTTCCTCGCTCATGTTCCGGATTTGTGTTTTAAGTGATTTTCTAATTCCGGCTAAAAGTACAAATTTTATTTAATTTAGTCGTAAGTCGTAAAGTTGTAAGTCGTAAGTCCGGTTCCTCAGTTCCTCCGCGCCTTCTGCGCGGCACGCACTTCCTCAGTTCCTCAGTTCCTCCACGCCTGTGGCGTGGCACGCACTTCCTCCGCGCCTTCTGCGCGGCCAAAATACTAAATTCAATTTTATTTGGATAAACCGGTTGAAAGCCGTACCTTTGCGCCCGCTATTCAACAGGCCCGAGCCCAAAAGAATAGTAACTGCCTGACCGGCAGTTTGCAGAAACCATATTTTTTCACTAAAAGCATTCTTTCAATGCTCATTGACGACGAAAAAGATTTGCAGGATCAGGTAGAAGAGACGCCTGAGACCGAAACGCCGGAAGAACCGGAAAATGTACAACCCAAAAGCGAACCGGAAGCCCGGGCAGAAGCCCATGTTGAAGACGAACCGGAGATCGCAGAGGAAGAAGAAGCAGAAACCGTCGTAGTGGTTAAAAAGAAAATTGACCTCGACGACGACGTGGAAACGGAGGAAGAACCAGAGGAAGAAGACGAAGATGAAGTAGCAAGGATACTGGAAGAAGCAGCTGCCGCAGGAACGCCACACGACGATTTCGACTGGAAACGCAGCAGCAAACACGGCGTTACCTATACCCAGGAAGAACGCGCCGAATTGATGGAGAAATACGACGCTACCCTCAACTCGATCCTTGAAAATGAGATCGTTGCGGGCCGTGTCACTTCCATCAGCGGCGGCGATGTGGTGCTGGATATCAATTACAAGAGCGATGGCCTTATCGCGCTTTCCGAATTCCGCGACATGCCGGATATCAAAACGGGTGATGCGGTTGAGGTTTATGTAGAACAACAGGAAGACGGCCGCGGCCAATTGGTCCTGTCCCGGCGCAAAGCCAAATTGTTGCGCGCCTGGGAACGTATCGTGGATTCCTACGAAAACGGAACGGTCATCTCCGGTACCGTGATCAGCAAGACCAAAGGCGGCCTGATCGTTGATTGCAGCGGCCTTGAAACCTTCCTTCCCGGCTCCCAGATCGACATCAAACCGATCATCGACTACGATGCATACGTGGGTAAAACCATGGAATTCAAAGTGGTCAAGATCAACGAAGTCATCAAGAATGCGGTGGTCTCCCACAAAGCCCTTATCGAAAGCGACCTCGCCGAACAGCGGGAAGCCATCATCGCCAGCCTCGAAAAGGGACAGGTTCTCGAAGGCCTGGTCAAGAATATCACCGACTTCGGCGCATTCCTCGACCTGGGCGGCGTAGACGGCCTGCTCTACATCACCGATATCTCCTGGGGCCGGATCAACCACCCCAACGAGGTACTCCAACTCAACCAGAAGATCAACGTGGTGGTACTCGATTTCGACGAGAACAAAAAACGGATCTCCCTGGGCTTGAAGCAATTGACGCCGCATCCCTGGGAAGTGCTGAGCCAGCAGATCGAAGAGGGCTCAACCGTCAAAGGCAAGATCGTCAATATCGAAGATTACGGTGCATTCCTTGAGATCCAGCCGGGCGTCGAAGGCCTGATCCACGTGTCCGAAGTGAGCTGGAGCAACCAGCCCATCAACGCCAGGGAATACTTCAAACTGGGCCAGGAATACGAAGCCAAAGTGGTGACCATCGACCGCGAAGAGCGCAAGATGAGCCTCTCCATCAAACAATTGGCTGCCGATCCATGGGATACCATCGAACAGAAATACCCGCTGGAAAGCCGCCACACGGGCGAGGTCAAAAACCTGACGCCTTACGGGGTTTTCGTGGAACTGGAAAAAGGCATCGGCGGCATGATCCATATCTCCGACCTTTCCTGGACCAAGCGCTACGGCCATCCGTCCGAATTTACCAAGGTTGGCGAAAAGATCGATGTGATGATCCTGGATATCGACCGGGAAAACCGCAAACTCTCGCTGGGTCGCAAACAATTGGATGAGAACCCATGGGATACCTTCGAAAATGTATTCCCCGTCGGTTCCTACCACGAAGCGACCCTCGTTCGCCGCGACGACCGGGGCGCCATCCTGCTCCTGCCTTACGGCCTCGAAGCCTACGCACCGCTGAAACATATCCGCAAGGAAGACAATTCCCTTGCTGAAGTAGACGATACACTGACCGTCAAAGTGATCGAGTTCAACCGCGACGACAAACGGATCATGGTTTCTCACCTCCGCTACCTGGAAGATATTCGCCGGGAAGCCGATGAACAGGTGAAAAAACAGGATAAAGACGATCGCGACCGCACGCGTCAGGCTGTTAAAAAAACACAATCTTCGATCGAGAAGAGCACCCTGGGCGACCTGGATGTCTTCTCCGAACTGAAGGGCATGTTGAACGATACGCCGGAGGAATAATTCCTTCCGGTCTGATTCCTGAAATCCCGGATCGGAGTCTTCTGGTCCGGGATTTTTTCTTTGGGAGGGTGATGCTTCGGCCTCCGGACGACGAAGTCGCCTATTGCGGACGGAGTCGACTGCGCTCAGCATGAAGGTGAGAGTGCTTCGGCTGCGCTCAGCATGAGGGTGAGAGCGCTTCGACTGCGCTCAGCGTAAAAGGTAACTATACATTCGTAAAATCGTGGCAGAACAAAACTTTGTCGATTATGTAAAAATTTGCTGCCGTTCCGGCCATGGAGGAGCGGGGTCTATGCATTTTTTCAGATCGAAACACAATCCCAAAGGCGGGCCTGACGGCGGCGACGGCGGACGCGGCGGCCATATCATTCTGCGCGGCAATAACAATGTCTGGACCTTGCTTTCCCTGAAATATCGCAAACATGTGATTGCAGGCAAAGGGGTGAACGGCAGCGAAAGCAACTGCACCGGCGCATATGGCGAAGACGTTATCCTGGACGTACCGCTCGGCACCGTAGCGAAAGACGCCGAAACCGGTGAGGTCCATTTTGAGATCACCCGGCACGGAGAACAAAGAATCCTGGTGCCCGGCGGCAGAGGCGGCAAAGGCAATGCCTTTTTTAAGTCGGCAACCCAGCAAACGCCCCGTTTCGCCCAACCCGGCGAACCCGGGAGAGAAGAATGGAAAATCCTTGAATTGAAGGTCCTGGCCGATGTCGGCCTCGTTGGATTTCCCAACGCCGGCAAATCCACGCTCTTATCCGTCCTGACAGCCGCCAAACCGGAGATCGCACCTTATCCCTTCACAACCATCGTGCCCAACCTGGGAATGGTCCAATACCGCGACGGCCGCTCTTTTGCCATCGCCGATATTCCCGGTATCATTGAAGATGCACACCTGGGCAAAGGCCTCGGCCACCGGTTTCTGCGCCATATCGAACGCAACGCAACCCTTCTTTTTATGGCGCCCTGCGACGCCGACGATATCGCCAAAGAATACGATATCCTGCTCCGGGAACTCGAACACTACAACCCCGAACTGCTGGATAAACCCCGCATCCTTGCCATTACCAAATGTGACCTCATCGATAAAGAACTGATCGACCTGCTGCGGCCAGACATTCCAAAAGAACTGCCGCATGTCTTTATTTCCGCCGTTACCGGCCAGGGAATCGATCAGTTGAAAGACCTGCTTTGGGAAACCGTCAGCGCTCACCGCGCCCTGCAAACCGAGGAAACAGCGCCCGAAAGGACTGCTTTTGAGTGGGAGGAGGAAGAGTAGGGGGCAGTTGGCAGTTTTTAGATACGTTTAAAAGACTGCCAACTGCCCACGCCTGTGGCGTGGCCAACTCAATTCAACTGGAACCGCACCACAATCCCCCCTGAAGTATCCAGCCTGGGATAACCCGCAGAAGTTTTGGGTACCGTTTTCCGGTAATCGAAGAACAGACGAAGGGAAAGCCGCCTGTTCAGTTTATATTCTGCCGAAGGCGAAATCTGCAAGGTGTAATTGCCGCGTGTCGGCTCAAATTCGGCGCCGTCCAGTTTTTGAGCAATGGTAATGTCATCCCGGAGGGAGAACAGGAACTGGATATCCAGATCCTGGCTCTGCAACTGGCCGCCCCGGCCGCCGGCGCCCTGTTGCGGCCGGTTGGGGCTTTGGGCCGGTTGTTCCGTATCCGAACTGCGCTTTTTGCGTTTGTTGCTGCCGGTCAGAAACCCGATATCCACCCCTCTGACCAGATACCCGAATCCGAAGGTAGCTTCCTTGGAACGGTTTTCCGACAACAAGGTATTCGTAATATTCAGGGAAAGGCTGCGTTGGGTCAGGTATTCAAAATTAAAGGACATGCCGTTTTGCAAATTGGCTTCTATGCCGAGCAGCGGTGCAAATCCTTCCTGAATGACCACGTCCGGTATTTCAAGGCGGGGGAAGAAGTTGTAGCTGATGCTGTCCTTGAAAATATTGCGGCTTTTTCCGCGGAGGTACGACAAACTCGTCCGGTAGCTGTTTACCGTCAGGGTGGACCGGTAAGAATGCGTCAGGTTGAAGTTGGAGAAAACATCCTTGAACAAAGGCAGTTTGGAAAGTCCGTTATAATTCAACCGCCAGTTGAGGTGGGGGTTGGTGCCAAAAAGATCGAGGCTTACCGTGTTGGGGTCGGCGCCGGTATAGGTGGCAATAAAGGCGGGGATCAACACGTCCTGCTGGTTCCGGCCATACCCTTCGGTATACCCTAATTCCCCGAGATTTGGATCTTCATGGAGCCCTGTACCGGCGCCAAGGCGCTTGGAGACCACCAGGCGGTTGTTGCTAAAAGCCTGGAACTGGTTGATCACATCGGCGTCCTTGCCTTTGAACAGGGTTTTTAACGCCGAATAGGTGACGGTCATCGACCCCAGTTTGGAGGGCACAGCGTGGCCGTAGCCGTCAACATTATTGATATCCAGGTTTTTAAAAGTCTCTGTATGGTCTTCGGTGAACGACCGGTTGGCTTCAATGTCTACCCTGAAATCCTTGAAGGGTTCAAGCGATAGTTTGCCGTCATAAGATTGGGTATACCGCTGGATGATATCCTGGTTGAGGAACAGGCTGGGCGTGATCCAGCCGCGGTTTTCCCAGAGCCAGTCGCCGGATTGATACCATTCCGATTCGTCCAGGCCCCGGATTTCAGGTTGGATGCCGGCCACGAACCCCCAGCCCGGCGCGCCAAATCCTTCTGAAAGCCCCAGAAGTTTGGTTTCCGGCAGGAATCCGGGGACGACGGTCTCAAATTTTTCGGAGTAATTCAATCGCACTTTCCGGACGAGCAGCAAGGGGCGGATGATGATCCTCTCGATGGCGCCGGGTTCGCGGTCCTTCTTTTTGCTTTTGTCTTCGGGGGCATTATCCCTGGGTTCACGCTCCGGCGTTTTTTCATCCTGATTGCGGCTTCGGCCGGTGCGGGACGGGGTTTTGCCGCGGTTGATGTTTTTGAGATAATTGAATTTGTCGTAAAATTTCTCAAAATTCAGGTCCGCGGTGATCTGCCGGTTTTGGTTGTTCTGGATCACATTACCCAGGCTGTCGGTGTTCAGTGCGGCGCGGCTCCAGCGGTAACCGGCCTGGTATTGCGCCCGGACCTGCATCCAGTCCATGAACGGCAGTTGCCTGAGCGGCAGGTTATAACTCAGGTTGATATTGTGTTCGTACCCTTTGGGGCGACCCAGTTGCGTAATACTGCTCCAGATGCTGTCGCGGCGGAATTTGTCGATGTCCCGGATGGTGGGGTCATCGAGCATGGAGATCTCATCGGGTTCATCGATATAAGCGAGCGTCGACGCGTTGAAGGTCAGTTTAAGGGACTTTGTCAGGTCCCAGGTCAGGTCGTAATCCCGTTCCCAGGTAAAACGTTTGTTGAAGAAGGAATTGAATTTTTCATCCACCCCGGCGAAGCGGTAACTGGTTTTGGCAAATTGCCGCTCCATGATCGAACTGAAGAAGAAGGAATTGGGCAGCGGGTTGAGGTTAAATTCCCGCAACCAACGCAGCCATTCGCTCTTGCCGCCGATCTTTTTGAAGGGCTCCAGGTAGGCTGCCGGGCGGCTGTATTTGTAGTCGAGGGCGCCGGTTTCCCGCCGGTCCCGCTGGAATTGGATGATCGGATCCCGGAATTCCGTTTCGGTATGCGAATAACTCACGCTGAAGTTTTCGATATCCCAGGGCATGGGTTTTCTGTCGCCGCCCCCGGTCCGGTCTTTCCCGACGTCTGTAAAGTTGAATGATTTGATATTGGTCACTTCCTCGGCTTGTTCGCGCAGAGAGTCCCGGATCGCAGCGGTTTCGGCCTTTTTGAGTTTATCTCTCAGCAGGATATCAAAGTCATAGGGGTCGTATTCCGGGGTTTTGGTAACGTTGGACACCTGGGCGTAAAACGGCAGGCGGATCCCCCATTTTTCCGGGAAGAACCGGCCCAATTGCAGGTTGGTAGCTACGTCGAACCCTTTGACCTCTTCGCGGCTGCGTTCGGTTACGCCGTCGTCCAGCGCGCCGAAGCCGATGGAGTTGACGTTACCGGAGAGGGTCAGGTTGCCGAAATCGGCCAATTGCATATCCATGCGGGCCACTGCTGCAAGGCCGCCGCGTTCATCGAGGCCGGACACCCGCATTTCGTTGGCCCAGATCTCAGCGGAGTAAGCTGCGCCGTCGTTTTTCGGGTTCCGGATGCCGATCATGATCCCCCGGACATAACCCAGATTGGGATTTCCCTTAACTTTGATCACGTGGGACCTGGCCGGGTTCGATTGATCCAGGATCTTGATATATTCGTCCGACTGGTTGGCGCTCAACTGGTTGCGTTCTTCCTTCAGCTGGCGGAGGATGGCCAGTTCAAAATTGAATTCGTTTTCGGCTTTCCACACTTCCCGTTTGTACTCCGGGAAAGTGGGGTTGATGCCGGCTACCGCATCCGGGTCGGATATCGTAAGCGGGATTTCGTATTCGTAATAGTTGTTGAGGAAATCGCTGCCCATCCGGACGAAGATCCGCAGTTCGCCGTCGGGCACGGAATAAAGGTCGTCCCGTTCTTCAGCGTGGACAAACATCTTCAGTTTTTTATACACCCTGAAATCGAGGTCTGTATTCTTGAAGATCGCCCGTGCATCGCCGTCGCAAAGGTTGTCGATCCGCATGGAGAGGGATTGTTCATTTTGCAACGTGGTGAACACCCCCAGCGATTGTTCGCGCTGGATCCCTTCCGGGAGGGTATAATTGAAAGGTGTACGGCGGCTGTTTTCTTCGATATTCACCGCATCCACATCCACGGTGGTTTCCAGGTCGTCGCAGGCGATGGTTTGGGAGCCTTTGCCCGTCAGGTCCTGGGTATATCGCCGCCACTGGTTGCGCACCAGTTCCATTTTTGCAAAACGCAGGATGGTGGGCTCTTCAAAGTCTTTCAGATAAAGGCGCATGAAACGGATGGAACGGAAATCGCGGATGCCGCCCACGCTCTTTTTCTGCGGCCCGTTCAGCGGAACCCGGAAACGGTACCAGATCCTGCGGGAGTTGGGGTCTTCGATCCGGTCGGTAATAAAGGGTGTGCTTTCGGCGTCGATCTCCCTTTGGTTGAACTGATCGCGTTTGATGGGGATCTCGTATTGGAAATAAGATTCGGTTTCGTTGAGGGTATTGTCCTGGTTCAGGTCTTCGGCGTCGGGCAGGTTGGTGGCGGATTGCCGGAACTGGTTATCTTCATTCGATTGAGAGTTGCCCTCGGGGTTATTGAAATCCCGGTAACGTTCCAATACCCCTGCATTGTCGGGGAAAGTATTGTCGTTGTAGTACCGGAAGTTATCATTAGACGGGTCGCGGGCCACTTTGGCGCCGGTCACTGCGTTTAATGCGGTAATGGCGTTGACATAATTGGCAAACTTTTTCCTTTCTCCGTCGTCCCCCAGACCGTCGAAGCCGACATCCTGCACTTCCCGGTTGCCGGGGTCGTTATCGAATGCGCGGGTGATCTGCTGTCCGACAGGCACAACAGACCAAAGCGTGGTGTCCACCGGCCGGTTGGGGTTGGTGGGCCCCGGCAGGCCGTTTTCAAAGAATTTGCGCGAGTCTTTCAGGATATCCTCCGAGATATTGCCCAGGTTGATGTACAAGGTTCCCTGTTTTTCGTCGCCGTCGGTGGCGGGCAGGGAGGCGTCTTCCGTGTCGAGGAAAGGGCTGAGCATCCAGAATTCCAGGAATTCGATATTGGCCGACTGGAAGTCGTTGTTGTTGAGTGCGCGCATGATGCCGCCCCAACGGGTAGCCGGGTCGCGGAGGCGCAATGAATCACCCAGGACGGTAACGCCGCTGGAAAGGCTTCCAAAACCACTGGGGGTGTCAAAATTGTACGGGCCGCGTTCGCTTGGGTAATACACCAGGTCGAAAGTCCGGAAATTGCGAGCTTGTTCAACCGATAATTGTACGTTGGGGAATACTTCTTCCTGCGGTACGATACCGGTATAGGGCCGCCTGTCCTGGCCCGTGCTCCGGGCGATCGGGTCAATCAGGTACCAGTTGAGCCGGGCCCGGTTGGCGCCTGAAGCCAGAGTATTGACGGTCGCTTCGGGAAACAGCGGGTTGTTGTTGGCGCCGTCGTTTTGCGGAACGCTGGCGAGTTGCCACTGCGTTACCGGGAAGGTGACGTTGAAGCCGCTTGCGCTGCCTTCGAAGTCGTCGATATAGACCACGCCGTCCTTGTCTTTCCGGCTCTCGTTGATCGCCCGGGAGTGGCCGGGGTTGAGGTAGGCCGCCTCTGCCATCAGGGAGATATTGGAGGGCGCCTTGGTGGAAAGGAAGGGCAGGGCGTCGACGGCTTTGGTCAGCCAGGGTGCTTCCCGGCTGATATTCAGGTCGAGGCCGTATATTTTATTGCTGATGGGATCGTCGCCCATATTGACCTTGAAGGTAAAGGGCCGTTCGAACAATTGCAGAAAGGTGCCGCCGATGGTGAAATTGGGGTCAATTTCGTAATCGGCCCGCAAGCCCATCATGGTTTTTGACTGGAATCCAAAAAGGGTATTGTCTTCAAAAGATACGTTGACCGGTACGCCTGAACTCAGGATGGCATCGTTCAGGATGCGCACTTTGCCTGTTCCGTAATCGACCTCGTAATCGCGGCCTTCCACCAGCAGGGCGCCGCCGGCAGTGACGCGCACCGAGTTGGGCGGAATATTGAAAGCGCCGAGGGAAATTTCGGAGGAGACCGATGATTTGTACGAGCCCTTGATGAGGTACCTGTTTTTTTCGGGGAATTCCCGCGCCAGGAACAAGGTCTGGGTATAGAGTTCGGGGTAGGTGAACGTATCCCGGTAGACGGCGTCGAGCCTGTCGGCCAGCGATTTGCCGAAGGGTTCGAGGACGGGGAAAATGACCCGGCCGTTGGTCGGGTTGATGCTGACGCCGGGCACGAAGTCGAATACGCCGTCCGGCTGGGGGTCGCCCTGGGTGTTGAGGCGGTCGAGGTTAAAAACCCGGATCAGGGGAATGCCCTCCAGGTTGCTTTTAGGCAGGAAACGTTTCAGGCCTTTGCCCGGGTCTTCATAGAAGATATCCAGTTTGAAATCGGTGGGGTTGACCTGGTATGCGCCGGTGGAATAAACGTTTTTCATCATCAGGTCCCAGGTGGGCACGTCGATGCGTTGGGTGGTGCTTTTGAGCATTTTGACAAAAAGCACCTGCGGGGTTTGTTGGGAAGTATCGGTGGAAACGTTGTCCCGGTTGACGGACATTTCGCCCACCTGATAGATTTCGCCGTTGTATTTGTATTGGAAAGAAACTGCGAGGACCTGGTCGGGCAATACGTTGACATTGACGGAGATAAAACCAAGCTCCGGATGGTAGGTAAATTCCCGGGGGTCGAGGCGGCGTGCGCTGACCTTTTCAAAATCGCGGGCCTGCTGCAGGCCAAAATCGGCGGATTGCAGGATGGATACGGTTTTGTCGATATCGCGCAGGCTTTCTCCGCGGGAGACGATTTTGCCGTAAAGACCGTTGGCGTCGTTGTCCGGCAGCGCCTTGCCGTTGTAAATTTCCTGGTATCTCGGTGAAGGTAAGGGTTCTGATCCGGTGGGATTTACGAGCCGGGTGGGTTCGCCCAGGTCCGCCAGGGCTACGATATCCCGCACATCCTCCACTTCGTTGCGGTCGTTGGTGATCCAGACTTCGATGTTTTCGAGGTGGAACAGGGTATTGATCTGGGGGAGGTTGCGCAGGGCGCCTTCAAAGGATTCCCGGTTGTAGTGGCTGAGGAAGAAGTGGCGGTTTTCGTCGTATTCGTCGGCTTTCACTTCAAATTCCTGCAACTGGCTACCGCCCTGCAACTGGATGGATTCCCGCTGGGATTTTTGTTGGGAGATGATCCCGGTCAGGCGAAGGTGACCGAATTGCAATTCGGTTTTGAGGCCGAAAAGGCTTTCAGCGCCCTGGATGAGGGTACCGCGCAGGGGCAGGCTGACGTTGCCGGCCTCGATCTTTTTGATGATCTCGTCTTCGCTGAAAAGGTCGCTGTTATAATCCAGTTTGATCTGGTTGTCGAAATCAAAAACGGCGCCGGTATTGTAATTGGTGGTCAGGTTGAGTTTTTCTCCGATTTTGCCGGTTACGTTCATCTGAATGTCCATGTCAAAATCGAAACCGCCCTGCCTGCGCTGGCGTTCGGTGAGGATGGGGTTGTCGAGGCGTTGAAAATCAACGCCGAAAGTGAGGTCGATGCTGCCCTGCGGGCGAATATCCACGGTATTGCCGCCGAACAGACGGTCGATCAGACTGCTTTTGACGTCAAACTTGGCGAAGGGATCGATGGTGCTGAGGCCGCCTGCGCCGGTGCTGACGCCGGAGAGCTGGTTGAAATACTGTTGCTCCTCCTGTTTGCGGGTATATTCCATGTACTCCTCAAAAGTCATATAGGTAGGCGGGCGGAAATAGTCATCTCCGATCTTTTCGGTAATGATGTACTGCCCGGTTTCCGGATCGTAGTCGATGGATTTTTCGACGGAGCTCGGGTCTTTAAGGTCAAACGGGTTTTGCGGTTTGTTGTTGATATAGTCACCCTGCCGGTCTTTGATGGGCGGGAGCGTATCCTGAGCCCAGACAATTCCGCCATGATAAGGATCGGCCAGGCCGCCGGAATGGTTGGAGGCGGCAACGGCATAAAAGCCGGCAATGGAAAGGGTCAGGCCAAAGAGTAGTATTGTTTTATTCATAACGAAACATGGGATTCCCCGGAAAGGCCGGGGATTAAAAGACGTAATTTCAAATTAAAGCTGAATGCGGGTCAATGTTAAATACATCAACAGATTCAGCGGGTTGCAAATTCTGTCAGCAAGACTTGTTTTTTCAACCATATCAGGGTAAAAACGCAAGAAAGAATAACATTTTACCTGAAGGAAGAATTTTAACAATAGCCGCTCAGGATAATTCCTTCAGTGCAGCTTTGATCAAGCCTTCCACGGATGGATTTTCCGCGTTCAACCGGATTACATTATTCAATGCCCGTTGCACTTGTATGCGGTTGAAACCCAAAGCTACCAATGCAGATAACGCCTCTTCCCGCATTGTATTGTTTTGAGGGGTTGAAGGCAGGGCGAATTCTCCGCCTTCTTTTATTACACGGTCTTTCAGGTCAAGAATGATCTGTTTGGCGGTTTTAGGCCCGATGCCTTTCACCCGGCGAAAGGCAGCCACGTCTTCTCCGATGATCGCGACCCGGATTTCGGCCGGATTCATGGAGGAAAGCAAAAGTTGTGCCGTATTGGGGCCTATGCCTGATACAGAGATGAGGTAGATGAAAAACTGTCTTTCCTCCGAATCTGCAAAGCCAAAAAGGGTATGGCTGTCTTCCTTGATGTGCAGATGGGTCAGGATTTTTACCCGATCCAGTTTTTCTATTTGGGAATACGTATTGAGGCTGATGTTGATATGGTAGCCGATGCCGCCGGTTTCCACAACGATGTAGGTCGGCGTTTTATGTGTAATTTCTCCCTTGATATAGGTGATCATAGTTGGCAGTTGGCAATCGGCAGCCGGCAGTAAGGCCTCTGAGCGGAGTCGAAGAGGCCTTACTGCCGGCTGAAGACTGAGAACTAATTATCTGGCGTACGAAACGGCCCGTTTTTCCCGGATGACCGTGACCTTGATCTGGCCCGGGTATTGCATTTCGTCCTGGATTTTCTGAGAGATCATGAAAGCAAGGTCATCTGCATACTGATCAGAGACCTTTTCAGCTTCAACGATCACGCGCAACTCGCGGCCTGCCTGCATGGCGAAGGCTTTTTGAACGCCTTCGTGGGCCAGGGCCAGCTCTTCGAGTTCGCCGATGCGTTTGAGGTAGCTTTCGAGGATTTCCCGGCGGGCGCCCGGTCTGGCGCCTGAAATAGCGTCGCAGGCCTGAACAATGGGAGAGATGATATTATTCATTTCAATCTCATCGTGGTGGGCGCCGACTGCGTTGATCACGCCGGGATGTTCCTTGTATTTTTCGCACAATTTCATACCGAGCAGGGCGTGCGACAGTTCGCTTTCTTCTTCGGAGACTTTGCCGATATCGTGGAGGAGGCCGGCTCTTTTGGCCAGTTTGACCTGTTTCGGGGTCAGGCCGAGTTCTGCGGCCATAGTTGCGCAGAGGTTGGCCGTTTCGATGGAGTGTTTGAGCAGGTTCTGGCCGTAGGAGGAGCGGAAACGCATGCGGCCCACCATTTTGACGAGGTAGGCGTCGAGGCCGTGCAAGTCCAGTTCGATAACGGTGCGTTCGCCGATTTCGACGATCTGTTCTTCCAGTTGCTTTTTGGTTTTGGCCACCACTTCTTCGATGCGGGCCGGGTGGATGCGGCCGTCGGCCACCAGTTTTTTCAGCGCCAGCCTGGCTACCTCGCGGCGAATGGGGTCGAAACTGGAGATCACGATCGCTTCAGGGGTGTCGTCTACAACGATCTCGGCGCCGGTAGCGGCTTCCAGGGCCCGGATATTGCGGCCTTCGCGGCCGATGATCTGGCCTTTGAGGTCGTCGGAATCCAGATTGAATACAGAGACGGTATTTTCGATGGTGTATTCTGCGCACATGCGCTGGATGGTCTGAATGACGATTTTTTTGGCTTCCTTACCGGCGTTCACCTTGGCTTGTTCGATCGTATCTTTAACGAGCGCCATAGCGTCCGTTTCCGCCTTGGCTTTCACAGCTTCCAGCAATTGTTCTTTGGCCTCCTGTTCGCTCAGGCGGGCGACGATTTCGAGTTCTTTGATCCGCAGTTCGTTGGCGGCGTCGAGTTCTTCCCGTTTTTTGCTGATCACCTTGAGTTGGGTATCCAGGTTTTCGCGGATCGCTTTGATTTCCGATTCTTTTTGTTCAAGTTCCATCTTTTGCGTTTCCAGCCCCTTAACCCGCTCTTCAAATTTTTCAATTTTCTGCTTGAGTTCGTTTTCCTGGGTTTTTACTTCCATTTCGCGGTCTTTGACCTCCACCATATGTTTGGCTTTCTGGCTGTCGAACTCAGACCGCATGCTGTTGTATCGTTCCTTGGCTTCCTGTATTTTCCGTTGTTTGATCTTCTCGTTCTCAATTTCAGCCTGAGCGATCATTTTCTCTTTCTTGATATGGGTGTCATCCATGATCCTTTTGGCTGAAAGATTGGCTTCTGCCAGGATCCGTTCAGCTTCCGCACTGGCTTTGGATTTGCCTTTGTTGACGAGGAATTGCAGGACGACGAAACAAATCACCGCTCCGGCTGCAAAACCGATTAATAATGCTGTTATATCCATGATTTATTTGCCATTTATGATCAATAATATAATAATTTTCCCGGGACGGGAACCGGCAAGTCAGGGAAGGAGCAGGGAAAGAAAAAAGGTCAGGTAGTTAACTGGTTGAGCAAATCCTCTATCTGAGCCAACTTGGCAGATAATTCCGCATCCGAGGGCGAGGCCGAAGCCTGTTTTGATTTTTGAAGATCAACGGCATAAGTCAGCAGGGTCATAGACAGACAATCCTGCTTGTCCAGGTTGGAATAGGTTGATGCAAACCGATCGATCTCATCATTGACTTCTTTAACAATCTTCTGGATTGTGGGCTCGTCACTTTCCTGGATTTTTAATGGATAAGGCCGGCCTGCAATCATCACCTTTATGCTTTTGCTGTCTTGCCCATCCATAATATTAACCATTGTTCAACCACTCGATGCACTTATCAATTTCCCGGATGTATTGATCCAGTTGTTGCCTAAGCTGAAGGACCTCCTGCGGCGACTTTTCAGGCTGCCTGCCAAGGACGCCCTGGGTTTTGGCCAGTTTTTCTTTCAATGCGCTGACTGCTCCGCGCTGCTTGTCCAATTCCGTTTTTAAAAGTTCATTTTGGGTTTTGAGCTCGGTGTTCTCCTTCAACAGGCGTTCCTGTTTTGATGCGAGATACCTGATTTTGAGCTCAATATTATCAATTTTATCTGAAATTTTCATGTCTTTGAGGTACAAAGATAGCGGCCCCCGGGACCGGTTTTCTGCCCGCGCGTAAAATTACGCAGATTTTTCGGGGAAAAATCTTTTTTTGAGATTTAAATGCAAAAGTTCTCCCAGTCTCCAGTCTCCCAGTCTCCAGTCCGGTCGGATAAATCTCCCTGTCACCAAGTCCCCCAGTCACCCCCTCACCCCGTCCCCCGCACCACCGCGCCCAACTGCTCCGCACAGGCGCCGATCATTTTTTCCATGATCTTGTCCACGTCTTTATCCTGGAGTGTTTTGGATGCATCTTCAAACAGGCAACTGATCGCGTAGGACTTCTTACCGGCGCCCAGTTGTTCGTCATTCACATAAACGTCGAACAGGTTGACAGATTGTATCAGCGGCTTGCCTGCCTTGTTGGCGATGGCGGCAATGTCGCTGAATTTGACAGACTGGCTGATCACCAGGGCCAAATCCCGCCGGACTGCCGGAAAACGGCTGATTTCGGAAACCGTCAACTGAATTTTTTTGAGGTTGTTCAGCAGGTTGTCCCAGTTGAAGTCGGCAAAAAATACTTCAGCCTTGACTTCCATGCTTTTGGTCAGCCCGGAATCCAGCCGGCCGAATTGCACCAGTTCCTGGTTGCCGCGATGATACCGGACGCCGTATTGGTACACGCCGTCGGAAAAAACGGTTTCCTGATAACCCTGGAGCCCCAGACGGTTCAGGATGTTTTCCACCGCGGTTTTCAGGGAATAAAAGCTGACCTGGGCCTTGTCTTCGTTCAGCCAGCTTTCGGGCCTGCGCTGGCCGGTCAGGGTCAGGGAGAGCCGGTTGGATTCGTGGTATTGATCACCGGTTTTGGAATAGATCCGGCCGAACTCGAACAGGCGGAGGTTGGCCTGTTTCCGGTTGAGGTTATGCGCGGTCGCTTCCAGGGCGCTGTAAACCATAGCCGGACGCATAACATCGAGGTGGACGTTTGCGGTGTTGTTGACATGCACCAGCGTCGATTCATCCCATCCGGTTTTTTTGTAATATTTGGACTGCGACAGGGACACCGCCATCATTTCATTGAATCCGTTGGAGGCCAGCATATCGCCGATCAGGTTGCGCACCGCAATCGGATCGGGTTGCGGAGAGATCACCACCGCCGAACGGATATGCAGGGGTTCCGGAACATTGTTCAGGCCATAGATCCGCAGGATCTCTTCAACCACATCAGCCGGCCGGATCACATCCACTTTGTTGGTCGGAACCGCAACCGTGAATGTCCCTTCGGTTTCCCTGACAAGATCCATACCCAATGCGGTCAGGATTTCCCGGATCTTTCCATGGTCCAGATCGAGGCCGATCAGCCGGTTGACGTATTCATAAGCGACTTCGACCTCCACCGGTTGTACGGGGCTCGGGTAAATATCCGTGATATCGGAAGCAATAACGCCGCCGCCCAGTTCACACATGAGCATGGCAGCCCTTTTGAGGGCGTATACCGTAATATTGGGGTCGCTCCCTTTTTCAAATACTTTGGCCGCGTCGGTCCTGAGGTTGTGACGCATGCTGGAGCGGCGGATCCATTTCTGATTGAAATGGGCCGATTCCAGGAAAATATCCCGGGTGGTTTCTTTAACGCCTGAGTTGATTCCGCCGAAAACGCCGCCGATGCACATGCCGTTGGAATTTCCGTCGCAGATCATCAGGTCTTCGGCGCTGAGTTGGCGCTCCACTTCATCCAGTGAAAGGAATTTGCTCCCTTCCGGCAGGGTTTTCACAAGGATCTTCCGGCCTGAAACGGCGTCGAGATCAAAAGCGTGAAGCGGCTGGCCGAGTTCGTGCAACACAAAATTGGTCGCATCCACCATATTGTTGATGGGGCGGACGCCGACTGCCTTCAGGCGGGCTTTGAGCCAGTCGGGGCTTTCCCCAACGGTGATGCCCTGAATGCATAGACCGCTGTATCTCGGGCAAGCCTCCGGATTTTCCACCCGTACATCCACTTTCAAATCCCGGTTGGACACCTGGAAACCGGATACGTCCGGCATCTTTACGGCGCCATCCGACTGGTGGTTGATTTTCAGGGCCGCCGCCAGGTCGCGGGCCACCCCCAGGTGGTTGGTGGCGTCCGAACGGTTGGGGGTAAGGCCTATTTCGTAGATATAATCCGTTTCCAACCCCAGATACTCCGATGCCGGCATGCCAACAGGCGTGTCCGCCGGCAGGATCATGATGCCGGAATGATCTCCGCTCAAACCCAGTTCATCCTGGGCGCAGATCATACCTTCTGAAAATTCGCCCCTGATCTTGCTTTTGCTGATGGCCAGGGGCTCGCCCTCAAACGGATGCAGTTGGGCCCCGATGGTGGCAACCAACACCTTTTGGCCGGCAGCCACGTTGGGCGCTCCGCAGACGATCTGCAACAAACTGCCTGTGCCGATATCTACTTTTGTAAGGGAAAGCTTGTCGGCATTGGGATGCCGGACACATTCCACAACCTCGCCCGTCACAACGCCGGATAATCCTCCGGGCAAACTTTCCAGGGCCTCCATCGCTTCAACTTCAAGCCCGATGCTGGTCAGCAGTTCGGAGAGTCCGTCAGGATCCAACGGAATATCAATATAGTTCTTAAGCCAGTTTAGAGAGATTTTCATGGGTTCCCGTTTTTTTGGAACGGGGGCAAAGATAGGAAAAATACAATGAGTTGACCGGGTTCCCTTGTCTGTTGTGGGAAAGGATGAGCTCAAAACAGGCCGGTCCAAAAAAATCAGCCGGAAACGTCAGCAAAAGAGCAGATGCCGGACAGGGCCCCGGTTATTCATAGATCTCTCCGAATTTGTGCCTGGCGTAGTCCAGGAAATATTTCAGCCGGAGCGGCTCTCCGGTAATTTGTTGGCACAATTCCCCTGCGTCATACCGCCTGCCCTGGTAATGGATCTTGTCCCGCAGCCAGGTGAGGAGTGGCGAGGTATCCCCGGCGGCGATCCGGTCTTCAAGCCCCGGAATATCTGTTTTTGCGCGGGCGTAGAATTGTGCAGCGTAAAAACTGCCCAGGGAATAGGTCGGGAAATAGCCGAAGCTGCCATGCGCCCAGTGAATATCCTGGAGAATCCCCTCGCGGTCGCCGGACGGAGTGAGGCCAAGGTAGGTCTGATAATAGTCGTTCCAGGCTTCGCGCAGGTTTTTCACGGCCAGGCTGCCGTCGATCAGGGATTTTTCTATTTCATACCGGATCAGGATATGAAAATGATAATGCAATTCGTCCGATTCCGTGCGGATCGGGGAGGGTTCTATCCGGTTGATGGCCCGGTAAAACTGCCGGAGGGTTACGCCCCCGAGCTGGTCGGGGAAATATGCCTGCAGGCGCCCGAAATGGGCCTGCCAGAAAGGAAGGCTCCGGCCGACATTGTTCTCCCAAAGTCTCGACTGGCTTTCATGAATGCCGAGGGAAGAGAATCTGCCGATCGGAGCGCCGTAAGCTTCCGCAGGCAGACCTTGTTCATAAAGGGCGTGGCCTGCTTCGTGAATGCAACTCCACACCATCTGGGCAAGGTTCTGTTCATCCACCCGGGTGGTGATCCGGACGTCCTCCGGCGAAAAATTGATGGTAAAGGGATGAGGGGATATATCCTGACGGCCCGCTTTGAAATCATAACCGATGGTGTTCAGGAGTTCAAGGCCAAAATCCCATTGCTGTTGTTTGGGGAAATATTGCCGCAGGAATCGATCATCGATCACAGGTTTCTGGCGGAGGGCCTGTACAAAACCGGTCATTTCGCCCGCCACCTCCCGGAACAGTACATCCAGGTCTTTACAACGCAAACCCGTTTCAAACTCTTCCATCAGTGCGTCGTAAGGATGCTCCTCGTATCCCAGCATTGCCGCCTTTTCGCGGGTAGCATCCACCAATTTTTCGAGCTGGTCGCGAAACAGATTGAAATCGTCGGCTTCCCGGGCTTCCAGCCAGGATTGGTACGCAGTGGAGACCAGGTCGGAATACCGCATGACAAAGGATGTGTCGAGTTTCCGGATCCGGTCAATATCCTGCCAACTCAGTAATATATTTCTTTTTTCATCCGCCGTCAGGTCTATTCCATCCTTGTGCAGTTGTTCAACATTGTCGATAAATTCGGGCGCGGTGAACATCTCGTGGGTCAAACCGATCAGGGTGGACATCTGCTGGGCGCGGAACCGGGCCCCTTTGGGCGGCAAATTGACTTCCTTATCCCAGTTCAGGACGGCAAGGGTATTCTCCAGGTCCTTGAGTTTGCGCAGGTGGGCAAGGTATTGTTCATATTTCCTCATAGTCAGTCGTCTTTTCGGGTGTATTTCCCGTTTTCCTGGAAAGTGGACAGAAACAACAACCCCCAACCTCCAATCAATAACAGGCCGCCGAGCGGCGTTACAGGCCCGAGCCAGTCCATCTTTAAGCCCAGCCAGTCGCGGACCGCCAACAGGTAGAGGCTTCCGGAAAAAAATAAAATACCGGCAATCCAGAGCATTCCGCTCCATTTCATCCAATTGGTTTGCCGGAAATAGAACCAGACACCGAGGGAAAACAAGGACAGGGCATGGTAAAACTGGTACTTGACCCCTGTTTGAAATACTTCCAGGCGGTCGGGACTGATTTTGGCCGACAGTGCATGCGCGGCAAATGCGCCCAGAATAACGGCCGTCATAGCCAGCAGAATAGCTGCTCTCAAAAACAATTTTCTCATAGTTTCTTGTTTGGGACTTAACCAGTGTTTGCGGCACCGACTTGCAAATTTAGGGTTTACATCCCGAGAATTATTATTATTGCCCGAAATATTTGACTTGGGTCCTTCAGACCGAACAAGTGAATGGTTCATATGCAGCGCAAAAAGAAAACCTATGTCTTGCTGGCCGGATCGGCGATTGTCCTGGCGGTCGCCCTTGCCGGGTTCTGGCACTTTCGGAAACGCGATTTATGGCATTTGATCCCGCCCGGGGCTTTTGCAGTTGTGGAATGGCCGGATAAGAGCCAACTGCCGGTTGATTCCCTGACGGGAGCAGCCTTATGGCCTGATTTCATCTGGCAGGCCTTTCCGGGAACTTCTGCCGACTGGCGGTTTTTTTCCGGGTTATTTGCCCGGCCAGGGTGGCGGGGGGCCGGCAAAGCGTTGACCATCGTCACGGCCGGCCTGGACAAAAACGATTTGACCCTGGTTTTTATCCTGGAGAACAAAGAGCGGCAAACGGCTGGAACTTTGCTTTCCGGCGTCCCTTTTGCCGCTTCAAAATACCGGGGAGTCGAAATCCTCCGGACCACCTATCCAACGACATCGGCAGACAACCCTGATTTTGCGATATCCTTCACCAAAGGTCTGATCTTGCTGGCCAGAGACCCCCTCCATCTGGAAGAAATTGCTGCCCAGATGACCCGCGACCCCGTTTTCCGGGCCCCGGCTGCCGGCCGGTCATCTTCAAAGGATAGCTATTCATTCGTTTTGCTGCCGCCAGGGGTTAAAGCGTTTACGGCCGGCCTGCCGGGCCAGGCATTCGGGTTTTGGGCAGATGAAAATATTGCTTATCTTGGAGTCGATCCGCCGGAATTCTCCGACAACATATGGAGGGTAAGGGGCGCCGCAACCGGAATGAAACACCTCAAATCACCCGGCTCAAAGCCGGATGGCATGTTCTGGAGCCTGGCCCCCGGCAATACTGCCTGGTTCTGCCGTCTTCGCCAACCCTCTTTCCGGTCCTTCAAAAGCAATGGTCTTTTTGAAAGGTTCCTGCTTCCCCGGGCAGAACGGGAAATCGCGCTGATTGCCCTGGAGAGCGGCCTCCCCTTGCAAGATCCGGCCCTGAACCTGGTTATCCGGTTCAAAGATCCGGCAGCGGCCGAAAAAATTCTGGCCGAATTGGCCGCTGAAACCGGGATTACCGACCGGCGGACCTACCTGAATCGCGAATTGCAACGCATTGTGGCCAATGAACTTTTTTTGCCCTTGGGGCTCACCCGCCATTTCACCAATCCCTGGGTCACGGTCATGGGAGATTACCTGGTTTTCAGCGAAAATGCAACCGATCTTGAACAGTGGATCGACCGGATCATCGTGGGGGATGTGCTGTCTGCTCAAACCTGGGCGCCGGAAATGGAACACCCTTCCGATGCCGTCACCTGGTTTTGGGACGCCGGCCGCTTGAACCCACCGGGTGCGTTGGTCAAAAAACTGCTGAAACCCGGCCCAGCCATCCTGCACATCACAACGGGCGCATCCGGTTGGGAATGGACGGCTGAATGGCGGGCCCATCAACCGGACCCCGCTGCCGATCTGGTTTACCAGGCCCAGATTCCCGGGGAGGTCGCCGGCCCCCCGGCTTTTGCCTTCGACAACCAGGGGCAAACCCGGATATTGGTGCAGGATACCCGTTGGAATTTATATGCGCTGAATGAAACCGGCAAAACCCTGTGGACACGCCAACTGGAGGGTCCGATCCTGGGCCAGCCCCGGGCAATCACCGGGCGGCAGGGTAAAAACGGATGGGTTTGGAACACCGCGCGTCAGTTGTTTTTTACGGGTTTCGACGGCAATCCGGCGCCGGGTTGGCCCCAGGAACTCGCTTCGGAAGCAAGCGCCGGTTTAACGGTCTATTATTCAGAACCTTTACTCGATCATTTCTTCTTTGTGCCGGCGGCGGCGGGCGCCGTTTACGGATACCGGTCGGACGGAACTCCGGCGCCGGGCTGGAACCCAAAAACCGGGGTGGGTATCGTCCGTCAGCCTATGGCCCATTTCAGGTTCGACAATAAGGATTATTTCACCCTTGTCAACGATCAGGGCAACCTCATGGTCTTCGGGCTGGATGGAGCGCCGCGATTCCCTTTTCTGGGCTTGGGCAAGGGCATGAACCGGGTGATTGCCGGTCAGGATATTCCGGGCGACCAGCGCCTGATCTTTGGCGACAGCACAGGCCAGGTGACCGTGGTCAGGCCCGGAGGTGAAAATTTCCGGCTGGCGCTGCAGGTTGGTGAAAACAGGGGCGTCCGGGTTGCTTTTGCCGATGTTCTGGGTGACCAAAGGATTGATTATCTGGCCCTGGAGGCCGGCGAGCTTTCCGCCTACAGCTATTCCGACCAGGGGTTTACCCGGCAGTTTAATCAAAAATACGCTTTCCGGCCCGATACCATATGGACCATTCATTCCGGCCTCCTCGATCGGTCTTTCACCGGCCTTCAGGACCGGCGCCGGGAACAAATATGGCTCTTGGACAAAACGGGAAAGGTGCTTCCCGGATACCCGCTGACCGGAAAACACCCCTTTGTGCCGGCCGAGTCGCCGGGCATGTCGGCGCCGCTGTTGTTTGGTGTCAGCGGAGGTCGGGTGTACGGGTATGTTTTGCGGCCCCGGCCTGGCGGCAGCGATTGATGAGATCCGGATATTTTGCCGGGACAAGCAGGTTGGTGTCCGGTAAAAATGAAGATAAAAAATTTCAGGTCGAACAAAATCGGCAGAAGAATGTTTTAAATTTGCCTGTATTCCGGAAATTTACCACTTTTGCAGGGTTCTCCTAATGAAACAAGATGACATCGCTTTTGCTCCAATTAAAATCATGGCTGTTGATTGTCTGCATTTTCGCTGAAAGTGTTATGCCGCTTTTCATGACGGAAGAGCTTCCCGTGAAAATAGAACTCACGATGGAACTGGAGACGGAGAATGAAACCGGAAGCAAAGAGAAAGAAGAGAAAACCGATAACGACAAAATTCCTTTCAAATTCCTTTTTTTGCATCATAAACAATCCGCTTTTCGGAACCGGGGAGATTTTAACGACAACCTGCTTGCATCCCCACAAACCTTCAAAGGGGTACTCACCCCACCTCCCCAGGAAATGATCTGAACGCTTTTCGGCTATTTTTTGAATATCCAGAAATTGCAGACTGAAATTTTAAGCCTGCGGACATTCCGTTGACCTTCAACCAATTTTAAACAATGAAAATACGATCAGGCGACCTTTTCGGTGGATTGACTGCCGGCATTGTGGCATTACCGCTCGCCCTCGCATTCGGGGTTCAATCGGGGCTGGGCGCTGCGGCCGGGCTTTACGGCGCAATTTTCCTTGGATTTTTTGCGGCCCTGCTCGGCGGCACACCGACCCAGATCAGCGGGCCGACCGGGCCAATGACCGTGGTCACGGCCGCGTTGCTGGTGGAGTTGATGGCCGGCGGTATGTCTGTCGAACAGAAAATGGGCGCTATCGTACTCACCTTTTCGCTGGCAGGCGTCATTCAGATCGCTATGGGTTTCCTCAAACTGGGCGACCTGATCCGGTTTATACCCTATCCGGTGGTTTCAGGGTTCATGAGCGGTATTGGGGTGATCATCATTTTGCTGCAAATATTTCCGGCAGCAGGGCTGACTTCTCCCTCCTCCATCATCGGGGTTTTCCAGCAGGGGGGAGAACTGTTCACATCCGCCAATTTGACCGCCCTGGCGCTGACGGCCATCACCATTGCTATCATCTATCTTTTCCCCAGGGTGACCAAAAAAATCCCTTCCGTACTGATTGCGCTGATCGCGGGGACGCTGATTTCCCTGGTGTTTGATGGAGCGATTGCCCGCATCGGAGATATTCCCAAAGGGTTTCCGCCCTTCCTGGGAGGAGAAATATTTTCCTTCAACCGGAGTGAATTCCTGACCATCCTTGAAATGGCGGCCACTCTGGCAGCTCTCGGCGCAGTGGACTCTTTGCTCACTTCGGTAATCGCCGACAACGTGACCAAAACCAAACACGACAGCAACCGCGAACTCATCGGTCAGGGGGTTGGCAACACCATTGGCGGCTTGTTCGGGGGGACCCCGGGGGCAGGCGCTACCATGCGCACTTTGGTCAATATCCGGTCCGGCGGCCAGACACGGATTTCCGGGATTGTTCATTCTCTTACCCTTTTGATCATTTTGCTCGGCGCCGGACAATACGCAGCGGTTATTCCAAAAGCAGTGCTTGCAGGTATTCTGATTACCGTCGGCATCGGTATTCTCGATTATAAAGGGTTGGCTCACCTTCGCAAAGTACCCAGCACGGACGCTGTCATCATGGTTTTGGTCCTGATCCTGACGGTTTTTGTCGACCTGCTCGTGGCCGTCGGGATCGGCATGTTGCTGGCATCGATCTTGTTTATGAAAAAAATGAGCGATATCGCTGAAGCGGGCTCCACTGTCGATTCAGTGGATAACTTGCAGAAGGAAGCGCCCTGGGCAGATGAAAATCTTCCCGAAGACCTCGCCGCCAACGTGATCGTCAAGCACCTGGAAGGCCCGCTGTTTTTTGGTTTTGCCAACCGTTTCCAGGCATTGGCCAACAGTTTGCCCGACACCAAATACCTTATTATCCGGATGAAAAAGGTCCCTTATATCGATCAAAGCGGTTTGTATGCCCTGGAAGAAGCCATTCTGGGCATGGAGCGCCGCAACATTCACGTCTTGCTGACCAGTTTGCAAACCCAACCCCGGGACAGGCTGGAACGGGTGAAGATCATACCGGACCTGATCTCGGAGGATAATATTTTTCCGGATTTTACTTCGTGCATCAATTGGTTGAAAAACCATAAGAGTTGATGTGATTGATGTGATTGATGTGATTGATGCGATTGATGCGATTGATGCGATTGATTCGATTGATTCGATTCCTCGATTCCTCGATTCCTCAGTTCCTCGATTCCTCGATTCCTCAATTGGTTGTCCCTAGGACTCTCCCTAGGAGTTCCATGAACCTTTGGAGGATTCTTCGCATCAACCACTCGTACCGCGTGGCACGCACACAAACGCATCAACCACGCCCACGCCACAGGCGTGGTGGCACGCACATCAACAAATCAACAAATCAACGACTTGCCACGCCACAGGCGTGGAATCAACAAATCAACAAATCAACAAAATGGACAGATACTATTATAAATTACTCGAAAATAACGTCAGGATTGCAGCGCAAAATGTGGAGAAGGACCCGGAATATTATAAAAAAATGGCCAAAGGCCAGCAGCCGAAGGTCCTTTGGATCGGTTGTTCCGATAGCCGGGTGCCGGCCAATGAGGTCACCGGTACAGTCCAGGGTGAAATTTTTGTACACCGCAACATCGCCAATATGGTCGTACACAGCGACATGAACATGCTCAGCGTGCTGGACTATGCGGTCAATGTCCTCAAGATCGACCATGTTATCGTCTGCGGGCATTACGGTTGCGGAGGCGTGGAAGCGGCTATGGGCAATAAACAATACGGCCTGATCGACAACTGGTTACGCCATCTCAAGGACGTGTACCGCCTGTACCAGGAAGAACTCGACGATATAGAAGACGAAGAGGACCGCTTTCGGAGATTTGTTGAAGTAAACGTGATCGAACAGGTATTCGATGTCTGCAAAACTTCCATTGTTCAGAACGCCTGGAAGGAACGCCGGGCGCCGCATGTGCACGGATGGGTGTACGACGTCGCCACCGGACTCATCAAAGACCTGGACGTGACCGTCCGTCTGGATCAGGACCTGTCGAAGATTTTTCAGTTCCAGAATTTGCTGATCTCGAAAGCCGGAGTGGTGGAGTAGCGTATCCGCCAAATTTATTTGGCCGGATCCAGCGAGAGGTGAGCGGGTGAGCGGGTGAGAGAGTGAGAAACATAAGTCATCCCGAATTTTGTACCACGAAAAACACGGGCATTTTTTTATTTGAACCACAAAGACTCCAGGATTCCATAAAGTGCACGAAGGAAATGGTGTTCTTTATGATTCCTTGGTGTCCTTGTGGTTTAAATTACTCACCATCAATTGAAACGAATCTCTATCTGGCGAAGACTGTTGACTGATTATTTAGCGCCGGTGGCGCCGGGGGTTACCAAGTAAATTGATAGTTCCCCGAACCGGCCTCTACCTCCACATACCCGTCTTTCATCCCGATCACCTTGAGTCCTTCAGCCGAAGACAAAGCTTGCCCGCTCTCTGTGACTGCGGCGGCGGATGGAGCCGGGATAAAAAGATTCGCCCGGGTATTGACGGGTATTTGGACCTCCAGATGGGTTTTGCCGCCTTCCAGTTTCCAGGCTGAAACGATTTTTCCGTAATACGTCTGCAGTTCGGCCCCGGCCTGGGTGAGTCCGCCGCCGATAAGGGGCTGGATCCGGATATGTTGGTACCCAGGGCCGTCCTCGTAGGTGTCGATGCCGGCGATGGACCGGTACATCCAGTCGCCGATGGCGCCGTAAGCGTAATGGTTATAAGAATTCATGCCGGGGGTCTGGAAGGTGCTGTCGGGTTTGATGCCGTCCCAGCGTTCCCAGATGGTTGTCGCGCCCATTTTTACAGGATAAAGCCAGGAGGGGTAAGTCTCCTGCATCAGCAGCGTGTAGGCCATATCCGGGTACCCGAACCGGGTAAGTACATGACAAAGATAAGGGGTGCCCAAAAATCCGGTTGTCAGGTGGTTGTTGTACGATTTGATGTTTTCCACTAATCGTTCGGCGGTAGCGGTCCGAAGAGACTCGGGCAGCATATCGAAGTTGAGTGCAAGCACAAAAGCCGTTTGGGTTCCGGAGACCAGTCTGCCACCGGGGGTGACGTATTCTCTCAAAAAGGCATCCTTGATGTTTTTAAGCAACGCGCTGTATTTGGCCTCATCTTCGGTTTTGCCCAGGACTTTGGCCGCATTCAACACCAGTTGAGTGGAATGGGCGTAAAAACACTGTGCGATCAGGTATTTATCGGTCACCGCCGACCGGCCGTCGTTATCGTCGAAGGGGCGGTAGAACAGCCAGTCGCCAAAATGAAACCCCTTGTTCCAGAGGTGGTCGGTGCTGTTGGCTTGCATGAATCCCACCCAGGCCTTCATACTTTCATACTGGTTTTCGAGGATTTTTTTGTCGCCGTAAGCCAGGTACATATTCCAGGGAATGATGGTGGCTGCATCGGCCCATCCGGCAGAGGCAACGGCCCCTTCCCCGAGCACGTTGGGTACCACAAAGGGCACTGCGCCATTGGGCAACTGGTCGGCAGCCACGTCCTTGAGCCATTTGGAAAAAAAGTTGTGCACCTGCATATTGAAGGCGGCGGTGCGTGCAAAAGCCTGCGCGTCGCCGGTCCAGCCCAGGCGTTCATCCCGTTGGGGGCAGTCGGTGGGCACATCGAGGAAGTTGCCGCGTTGGCCCCATTGGATATTGTGCTGCAACTGGTTGATCAGCGCGTTGGAAGAGCGGAAATTGCCCATCGGCTCCATATCGGAATACAAGGCGACCGCAGTGAAATTTTCGGGTTTGAGTTCCCCCGGGAAACCTTCCACCCGGATGTAGCGGAACCCCTGGAAGGTGAAATGGGGTTCAAAAAATTCCTCTCCCTGCCCTTTCAGGATAAAGTGGTTCTGTTGTTTGGCTGCCCTCAGGTTTTCGGTGTAAAAATTACCTTCTTTATCCAGTACTTCAGCGTGGTAAAGGGTGATTTTTTGGCCCGGCTGGCCGGTTACCCTGACTTGAACCCAACCTACGAGGTTCTGGCCGAAATCGACGATCTGTTCCCCTTTTGGGCTTTTGAAAATGGCGACCGGTTGGAAGGTCTCCTGTTTTTTGATGGGTTCGTTTTCGGTAGCGATCAGTTTGGAGACGTCTTTGCCCTGCAGACTGACGCCCAACCAGGCCGTATCGTTGTATCCGGCCATATTCCAGCCGGTTTTTTCCTTCCGGGCGTCGATGGTTTCGCCGTTGTAGATCTCGGAATCGAGTATGCTGCCGGTGGAGGATTTCCAGGTGTCGTCTGAAACGACGGTTTCCGTTGTTCCGTCGGCGTATTGAATATGGAGTTGAAAAAGCAGCGCAATCTCCTTTCCATAATAATTCTTTTGCCCTGAAAATCCGATCAAACCCCTGTACCAGCCGCTGCCGAGTACTGCACCAATGGCATTCTGGCCGGCGACAAGGTGTGGTGTGACGTCGTAGGCCTGGTATTGCAGACGGTTGTTGTAGCTCGTCCAGCCGGGGGTCAGGTAAGCGTCGCCCAACCGTTTGCCATTGATATAGGCTTCGTAAAGGCCGCGCGCAGTAACGCAGGCAGTAGCCGACCGGATTTTTTTGCGTGCGGTGAAGGATTTGCGGAAATAAGGGCTGGCCCGCATAAGGGTGTCTTCTTCATAACCCGGGCCGATCCAGGTTGCTTTCCAGTTGGATGCCTTCATCAGGCCCGTTTGCCAGTAGGCAGGTTCGCTCCAGGCCGAAGTATTCCCTTTGTTATCCCAAACCCGCACCTGCCAGTGGTAACGTTTTCCGGGTTGCAGCGTCAGGCCGGAACAGGCGACCATCACAGACTGGGCGGAGGACACTTTGCCGCTGGTCCAGACCGGTTTTTTCCCCTTTTGCAGGGCATCCAGGTCTTCGCCGACCCGGATTTCGTAGGCTGTCTGGGCGGCGCCCCGTCCGGTGGACTGCAATTGCCAGGTCAGGCGCGGTTGTTCTGCATCCAGCCCGACCGGGTTGCGCATTTGTTCGGTTAGCAGGTTACTGACAGACAGTTGGGCAGACAGTTGGATGCCCGTGAGGAGGAAGGCCACAGCGAGGGCGGCAAGGCGTTGGTTTTTCATTGTTCCGTTTTGGGGTAAAGTTAATTAAAATTGAGAAGAAGCCGCGGGCCTGCGGAATGGGTATTGAACGGCAGGTTTGGCGCCATTCCTTTTCCGGGAGACCTTAAGGATCTAAACTGGGAAAAATAGGCCGAAACAGAACCGGGGGTATAAAAAAATGCTGGGAGAAAATTGGAAGTAATAATTTTTATGCACCACCTTTCTCCAGCGTAATCACCGTTATCTCGGGCAATATCCCCACCCGGGCCGGAAATCCCAGAAACCCGAACCCGCGGTTGACGTAGAGATGCCGGTCATTTTGCTCGTAAACGCCGGCCCATTGCGGGTACACATATTTGATCGGACTCCACCGCAAACCGGGGATTTCGATGCCGAACTGCATGCCGTGGGTATGCCCCGACAGGGTGAGGTGAACGGGTTGGTGGTGGTGCAGCACTTCTGCTTTCCAGTGTGAAGGATCGTGGGAGAGCAGGATATTGAACCCGCCATGGTCGAGGGTTGCAGTGGCCTTTTTCAGGTCGCCGTATTTGGCAAAGCCGCCTTTTCCCCAGTTTTCCACGCCGATGAGGTTGATGGATTGTCCGTCCTTTTCGATTTTTACGCTGTTGTTCAGCAATAATTTAAAACCGATATCCCGGTGAACCGCCTTCAATTCTTCCAGGTTCGCCGCTTTTGCTTCCGGACTGGGCCAGCGGAGATAATCGCCGTAATCATGGTTGCCCAGCACGGAAAATTTGCCGTAGGGCGCCTGCAATTTAGCAAACGTATCGATCCAGGGCGTCATTTCTTCTGCTTTGTGGTTCACCAGGTCGCCGGTAAAAACCAGCAGGTCGCTTTTCTGCCGGTTGGCCAGTTCCACCCCGAGTTCAACCCGCCGTTTATTGTCGAAACTCCCGGAATGAATATCCGACAACTGGGTGATGGAAAACCCGTGGAATGCTTCGGGCAGATCCGGGAAAACCAACCGGACGCGGTGGACGCGGTACTGGTATTTTCCATGGGTCATGCCGTAGAGGATGCCCGAAAACGGGATTGCAGCCACCCCAACCGCCAGCATGCTCAGGAACGGGGTTCTTCCCGGGAAACCGTCGCCGCCGCCGATCTGGTTGAAAACCCCTGCCAGCAGCCTGCCCGCGTCTTCCAGGATCAAAATGGGGGAAACCACCAGTTTCGGCAAAAGCGAAAGGAGCATGAAACCGACGATCCAGTTGAGGCCTTTCGGCCGGCTGACCGACGCGCTGCCGGAGAAAATATAGAACAGGATCGTAGCGGCAAGGGCGCCGTCGAAAAGCCAGTATGACCAGAAAGCGGTGTTTTTACCTGCCGGAGTCAAGCCTGCGGAAGCCGTCTGGACAGCCTGGAAGAAGTAGAGGTCGATGCAAAGCCAGAGGCAGATGAGGAGGAGGAGGCGGTTGATCATGTTTTCAGTAGTTGAGGATACGAGGATTTGTCCAAAGGACCCCTTTGGGGAGGATGCGATACCCAATGAAGCGCCTGCACGGTATTAAAATTGCCAGGTTTTGTTAAACGTTCCGGCAGTAACTTTTGATCCCAGGTTGGTTAAAGGGTGGATGCAGGAAGGTAAACAAGGAAAAGGCCGTTTAGGTTGTTGTCGGGGCGCCGGATTTTTTGCCGGATACCAGTTAATTAAAAAAGCCCCCTCCCCGCAGGGAAGAAGCCTTTTTCGTTCGTATCAAAACATCAGCGCCCGGAAGCGCCTGTGTACTGAAAAATCCTAGTATCTTTTATTGCCGCCGCCGTAGCCGCCACGGTTGTTGCCGCCGCTGCTCCTGCTTTCACGATCTTCTGCTTCTTTGACCACGATGGTGCGGCCGTCCAGTTCGCTTTCGTTCAGGCTTTTGATGGCTGCACGGGCGTTGTCGTCGTTTGACATCTCTACGAAGCCAAAACCTTTTGAACGATCCGTAAACTTATCCATGACGATTTTTACGGAATCGACTTGTCCGAATTCTTCGAACGCTTGTTGTAAATCCGACTCTTGCGTGTCGTAATTTAGCTTTGCTACAAAAATGTTCATTACTTGAAATTTAAAAAAAGAAAAATAAGAGCGAGAAACTTTAAGGTAGGAAAGTAAAGCCTTTGGATAAGGCTTTGATTGACCAAACAAAAAATAAATCCTCTTGTCGGGGCAAAGATACAACAATTTTTGATACCCTGAAAATTATTTTCACTTCCAATTCCTGACGCGCACAACGGCTTTCCTGCTAATCTTTGCGGTTTTGCCAAAAAATGCAGCCCCTCTCGATAATAAGCCGTACCTTGTATCTCTATGCGCGAATTGAAAATTTCACAGTCCATAACCCTTCGGGATAGTAAATCGATCGAGAAATACCTGTCGGAGATAGCCAAGGTAGATCTGATTTCTGTTGACGAAGAAATAGAGCTGGCCGGCCGGATCAGGAAGGGCGACCCAATAGCCCTTGAAAAGCTGGTGAAGGCCAACCTCAGGTTTGTCGTTTCTGTGGCTAAACAGTACCAAAATAACTATTTGCCGCTGATCGACCTCATCAGCGAAGGTAACCTCGGCCTGCTGACAGCCGCCCAGCGATTTGATGAAACCCGCGGTTTTAAATTTATTTCCTATGCCGTCTGGTGGATCCGGCAATCCATCATTCTGGCGATCTCCGAGCAGGGCAGGCTGGTCCGCCTTCCGCTCAACCGGGTCGGGAACCTCAACAAGATCAAAAATGCCTTCTCCGTCCTGGAACAGCGATACGAACGGGAGCCCACCAATGAAGAATTGGCAAAGGATCTGGAACTGACGCTGGACATGGTGAACGAAACCCTGAAATCCGCCCCGGGGCATGTTTCGGTCGATGCGCCTTTTGAAGAAGGGGAAAACTCTTCTTTCCTGGATGTATTGCAGGATTTCAACGCCGTGCATGCGGATAAGGACATGGCTTATACCGATTCGCTGAGAACCGATATCGAACAGGCGCTTTCTTTTTTGTCCGACCGGGAAAAATCGGTCATTAAAATGTATTTCGGCATCGGAAAGACAGAATCCATGTCGCTGAATGAAATCGGGGATTCCCTGGAACTGACCCCGGAAAGAATCCGTCAGATCCGGGACAAAGCTCTGCGAAGACTCCGGTCGGCCTCCAACAAAATGCGGTTGAACGCCTACCTCGGGCAGTAAAAAAAGAAAAGCTCCCTACCGAAGGAAAGGAGCTTTTATTCACTAGAATCGAAGCATCGCTGCCATTTTCAGGCGCGGATGCCCGACATATTTTAGTAACGCTTGTTTCCGCCGCCGTAGCCGCCGCCGCCGCCGCGGTTTCCACCGCCGCCATAGCCGCCGCCACCGCCGTAACCACCGCCACCACCGCGGTTTCCGCCGCCGTAGCCGCCGCCGCCACCGCGGTTTCCGCCACCGTAACCGCCGCCACCACCGCGGTTTCCACCGCCGCCGCGGCTTTCGCGGTCTTCAGCTTCTTTAACCACAATCGTGCGGCCGTCCAGTTCGCTTTCGTTCAAACTTTTGATCGCTGCCCGGGCTTCGTCATCATTTGGCATTTCAACAAAGCCAAAACCTTTGGAACGTTCCGTAAATTTGTCCATAACGATCTTTACGGAATCGACTTGTCCGAATTCTTCGAACGCTTGTT
Organism: uncultured Lewinella sp.; assembly: GCA_964558465.1. Classification (GTDB taxonomy): domain Bacteria; phylum Bacteroidota; class Bacteroidia; order Chitinophagales; family Saprospiraceae; genus JACJYC01. The sequence continues at coordinate 53,093 of CAZLEF010000039.1, forward strand.
GTAAATCCGACTCTTGAGTGTCGAAATTTAACTTTGCTACAAAAATGTTCATTACATGAAATTTAAAAAAGAACAATAACAGCGAGGAAATTTAAGGCAGGAAAGGAAAGCCTTTGTGGAAGACTTTAATTAACCAGTGAAAAATTTACTCCCTTGTCGCCGCAAAGTTACAACATTATTTGATATCCTGCATGATTTTTTTTTTCGCCGCTCCGATTTTGCACCGGCAGCACCTGAAGGGCCGGGCCGGCCGAACCCCTTCGGGTAAGAATTGCAAGGCTGCCGGATGCCGGCGGACAGACCGGCAATCGCTCACCGCTTTATTTTCCAGCGTTTGTGGCTCCACAACCAGTTTTCGGGTTGCTGGCGGATGTACGTCTCAAGGCGCCGGGCGTAGGCCCGGGTGATGTCTCCTTCCATTGCTGTTTTTGGATTGACCCAGATCTCCGAAAACTCCACTTCGTAAAGCCCCCTGCTGACCCGGCGGATATGGTAATACAACACAGGAAGGTTGAATTTGCGGGCCAGTACGTCGGTTCCGGGCAGGGAGGCGGTATCCTGACCTAAAAATTCCACCCATTGGGCGCTTTTGTGGCTGGAGGGCGACTGGTCGGCCAAAAGTACATAAACGGAAGGTTTCCGTTCGCGTTCCCGCTGACGAATGGCCATAAATACGTCGTTCATGGGCGCCAGTATCATCCCTGTGCGCATGCGCGCCCTGTTGACGTACTTATCCATCTGTTTATTCCTCAGGGGTTTATAGGCGGTCACCGTCCCGCCGCGAAAAATGGGCGGCAAAATGATCCCCGTGAATTCCCAGTTGCTGAAGTGACTGCCGCACAGAATAACAGACTGCCCGCGGTCGAGGTAGCTGTTCACCACTTCCGGGTTGATGGGCGGGCACAATTGTCTGATTTTGTGGACGGGAAGCGTATAAGTTTTGATCGTTTCCAGCATGACATCGGTCAGGTTTCGGTATGCCTTCCGGGCAATGGTCCGGCGTTCGGCTGCTGTTTTTTCCGGAAAGGAACGCTCCAGGTTTCCCATCACCACCTGCCGGCGATACCCGGCAATGTTTTGCAAAACGAACGCAAGGCCGTCCGATAGCAGGTACAAAACCGGCATCGGTGTCCAACGGAAGGCTTCGATTAAAACCCGGGTAAAAAAAAAGCCAAGGCGCTGCTTCATGGCGCAAAGATAAAGAAGCAATTGAATGGATTGATTCGATTGATTCGATTGATTCGATTGATCCGATTGATTGGATTGATCCGATTGATCCGATTGATTGGATTCCTTGTATCAACAAATCAACCAATGATTAGATTGAAATTAGTGTATCTTGTTCTCTTCAAGAAGATTGATCAATGAAGTCACAGACCGCTGTCGCCATCGATCTCGGGGGCACTGCCATCAAATACGGTGTTGTCACCCGGGAAGGCGAGGTATTATTGGACCGGATTCTGCCAACCCCGGCAAATTCCCGGGAATTGGTCATTGAAAGCCTGGTGAAATGCGTGTTGGAAGCAAGGGCTGCCGATCCTGCAGCCGTTTGTATCGGGATCGGTACGCCCGGCCTGGTAGATACCAATCGCGGTTATGTAAAAGGCGGTGCTTTTCAATTGCCCGGATGGGAGGATTTGCCGCTGGCCGGGTTAATGCAGGCACAAACCGGCCTGCCGGTGTTTGTGGATAATGATGCCAATCTCATGGGGTTGGGCGAATTCCGGTTCGGTATCCGGGGATCGCTCCGCGACGTGATCTTTTTTACGGTCGGCACCGGTATCGGAGGGGCGATCATCCTGAATGGAGAACTTTACCGGGGGCATTTTTTTGCCGGGGCCGAACTGGGTTGTTTTCCCTTTGCCTGGGAGGGAAAGCAGGGCTACTGGGAAGACTTTGCTTCTGCCGCTGCCCTGGTGAACAGGTACAAAACCCAATCCGGTGTACAAGCAGAGACGGAGATGGGCGGGAGGTTGGTATTCAAACGAGCCTCCCTCGGCGATCCGGTTGCCTCAGCGGCGATTACCAACCATATCAAAGCCCTTGGCCAGGGGATCGGGGGTTATATCAATATTTTCAACCCGGAAATGATCATTATCGGCGGAGGCCTGTCCGAATCCGGCCCGGATTATATCGAAGCGGTTAAAACCGAAGCCCTCAAATGGGCCCTGCCGGATTGCAGCCGGGGCGTGGAGATCCGCGCTGCCGTACTTGGCAATAAAGCCGGATTGTTGGGGGCGGGGTGGTTTGCTTTGGAACAGATGCCGGATGCTGGATGACAGATGCTGGCATCTAGTAACTAGTATCTAGTATCCAGCATCTAACCTATCGCTTCCCGGTCGCCAAAAATGGTCAGATCGCCGTGCAGCCAGAGAAAGGACGCCGGCAGGGCGGTCGTTACCTGGCGGGTGAAAAAACGATCCATGACCGGCCGCTTGGAAGGGCCGTTGACCACCAGCAGGATTTTTCGCGATTGCAGGATATCCCCGACGCCGAGGGTGATGCCGTATTCGGGGTTGAACCCGGAACCGGTCATCATGTTGTGGCTTTTGCTGGTTTCGGCCAAGGCGATCTTGTGGACGGTCGGCCGGACATAGTTATCCGGTTCGTTGAACCCAAGGTGGCCGTTGACGCCGATCCCTAGTACACACAAGTCGATGCCCCCGTTTTCCTTCAGGTAAGAATTGCCCCGTTCAATTTCCATTTTTTCATCCGCAAATTGGCCGTCGAAAAGAAAATAGGCGGTCAGTTCCAAAGGGCGGATCAACTGGTGGGTGAGTTGATAGGCTCCGCAGGCCGGGTGGTCGGCGGGCAGCCCGACCCATTCGTCGAGCGACAAGAGTTTGAAACCCGCTTTTTCTCCTTTGTTAAGGTAGGTTTGCGCCAGCAGGTCGTACGCCAGTCTGGGGGAATTGCCGGATGCGGCACAGAGGACTGATCCGGGCTTTTTACCCAGTTCATCATACATGAACCGGGCTGCAGCACGGCTTATTTCTTCGTATCCGGCAAAAATCTGGATATCCGTTTTCATTTTAATCTGTCTGGTTTTTGATTTACCTTTGAAACTTTGCCAACTTAAATAAAAATACGGATATGAAAATCTTTTACGTGCTTTTATTTCTTTCAGGCGCCTTCTTCGCCGGAGCGCAGGACACTTGGAAACCCCTTTTCAACGGCCGCGATCTGGATGGCTGGCGGCGCCATGGCGGCGACGACCTGGTCTACTTTAAGGAGGTGAGCGTGTTGCCGCTCAAAAAGGGGTAAACCTTATTATTTTGAAAGCCATGCAGAGTATGCAAAAGGAAATCAAGGTTCAATCTCCGGGCAGGATCAATATCATCGGCGAACATACGGATTACAATGACGGATTTGTCCTGCCCGCTGCCATTGATAAAAAAACAATATTCAGTCTGAAACGAAACGGTACCGCGGGGCAATGCACGATTAAAGCCGTCAATCCGGATGAAAAACATAACTTCGATCTCAGCGGATTTTCACCGCTTTCCGGAGGCTGGCAAAATTACGTCATGGGAGTTGTGCACGAGTTGCAACAACTGGGCGCCATGATATCGGGTTTTGACGGTGAATTTTGGGGCGATGTGCCCATTGGCAGCGGCATGAGTTCGTCAGCAGCCCTGGAATGCAGCCTTGCTTATGGTTTGAATGAACTTTTTGACCTGGGGCTGGAAAAATGGCAACTCATCAAGGCCTGCCAGATGGCCGAACACCATTTTGTCGGAATTCAATGCGGTATTATGGATCAGTTTGCCAGCGTCATGGGCCGGAAAAACCAAGTGATGCTGCTCGACTGCCGGTCGCTGGATTTTCAGTATTTCCCCTTCGACCTGGGCGAATACAGGCTCTTGTTATTGAATACGAACGTGTCGCATGCCCTGGCTTCTTCTGAATATAATACCCGGCGGGCGGAATGCGAGGAAGGGGTACATATCCTCAAACGGTTGTATCCCGGGATCCTGAACCTGCGGGATGTTTCCCCCGGACAGGTGGACGAGGCCCGGGAACAGATGCCCGACCGGATCTTTCGCCGCTGCCGCCATGTGACGACCGAGAACCAACGGGTACGCCTTGCTACCCAGGCCATGCTGGCCGCCGAACGCCGGAGATTGGGCGAATTGGTGTACCAGTCCCATTTCAGCCTGCAAAATGATTACGAAGTCAGTTGCCCCGAACTCGATTTCCTGGTGCAGCAAACCCTCGATAAAGACTATATCCCCGGGGCAAGGATGATGGGCGGCGGATTCGGCGGATGTACCATCAATATCATTGCAAAAAACCGGGTTGACGAATTTGTGGAAACAACAGCCAGGATTTACCGGACCCGGTTCGGGATCGATCTTACGCCTTATACGGTTTCAATTGAGGATGGAACGAGCGTGGTTGGCCGCGACAGCGATCGGATCGCTGTCGCGGCCAACGCAGCCCGGCGCTTCTGCTTCGCTCTGGACCTCAAAGACGACAACCGTTTAATCGAAGAATACAAAAATTTCCATGCCCCGGGAAAGGTGTGGCCGGAAATAACCGACAGCATCAAAGGCGCAGGGATACTGGACATGGAGATCTACCTCACAGGCAACCGCATGTTCATGATCATGGAGGTTGATGACCGTTTTGATGCAGCCCGAAAAGCCGCCCTGGACGCCGCCAACCCCAAAGTAAAGGAATGGGAAGAACTGATGTGGAAATTCCAGCAAGCCATACCCTGGGCCAAACCCGGTGAGAAATGGCTGATGATGGACCGGATTTTTAAGCTGGATTGTTGATGCGTTGATTCGTTGATTTGAGGATCGACGTTTCAAATCAATCACGCCTGTGGCGTGCAAGCCACATCAACAAATCAACAAATCAACGAATCAACAAATCAACAAATCAACAAAAAAAGCATGACCAAAGACCTTTCAACCGCAAACGGCCCGGTTTCCGGCCTCTTTCCGCAGCCGGCCACCCCGGAAGCCTGGAATGCCTTCAGGCTTACGGAAGAACAAGTGGCTTTTTTCCATCAGAACGGCTATTTGTCCGGCATCCGGATCCTGGATGAAAACCAGATCGAAACCTTGCGACAAGAACTGGCCGCATTGACGGATCCGGATCACCCGGGGCATCACCTGTTCTACGAATTCCATTCCAATGAGTCGACCGACCCGGATACGGTCGTTTTTCATGCCCTGGGTCATTGGCGGATCACACCCGGCTTTCACGATGTATTGTGGAACCCTGCTTTCCTGATGGCCGCTAAACAATTGCTGGGTGGCGGGGTGCGTTTCTGGCACGATCAGATCTTCAGCAAACCGGCCAAACACGGCGGGGTGGTGGCCTGGCACCAGGATTATTCCTACTGGACCCGCACGGGCCCTATGAACCACCTCACCTGCTGGATTGGCCTCGACGATGCCGACCGGCAAAACGGGTGCCTGCATTATATCCCGGGCAGTCACCGCTGGGGGCTCCTGGAACGGCCCACCCTGGCCGGCGAGATGGACGGCCTGAAACAATTTCTGAATGAGGACCAGAAAAAAGCCATGGAAAATCCGGTGGCTATTGAAATGAAAGCCGGGTATGGTACCTTTCATCACCCGTTGATGGTGCACGGGTCGTACGCCAATTACACCGACCGGCCGCGCCGGGCATTTGTTCTCAATGTGTTCAAAGATGGGGTGATCTCCAATTCGGATGAAGTCCTGCTGGAGGGCGTGCCGGTGGTCCCGAAGGGGGAGAAGATGGGGGGGCGGTTTTTTCCGCTTTTGCTGGAAGGGTAAGGTTCAGTATGAAGAGGGTCAAGCCAGTATTTTCCGTACCCGTTTCCTTTTTCAACATGGATATGAGGCGGTTCGTTTCCTTCATTGCTGTAAAAGAAAAACCGGAAGCCTAATTTTTGAAGAACGGTAGGCATCAATTTTTTATAAAGTTACCAATAAAAAAGGAATATCTGGTTTTTTGGTTGCCAAAATTATTTACAAGGCCGGTTTAACCGCTATCGCCAACTCTTTCAACTGCGCTTCTGCAATTTCCGACGGCGCGTCGATCATCATATCCCTGCCCGTATTGTTTTTGGGGAAGGCGATAAAATCTCGGATGGAATTCTGGCCGTTCATGACCGAGCAAAGCCGGTCGAAACCGAAGGCAATGCCGCCGTGGGGCGGGGCCCCATACTCAAACGCGCCCATAAGGAAACCGAACTGGCGTTCCGCTTCCTCCGGGGTAAAGCCCAGCAACTGAAAGTTTTTCTCCTGCAGGGCCCGGTCGTGGATACGGATGGAACCGCCGCCGATCTCTACGCCATTCAGGACGAGGTCGTAGGCGTCGGCGCGCAGACCCTTGAGGGTGTTATGGTCGCCCGACAACATTTTAGGTACGTCGGCGCGTTTGGGGGATGTGAAAGGGTGGTGCATGGCGTAAAAGCGCCGGGTTTCCTCGTCCCATTCCAGGAGGGGGAAATCGACCACCCACAGCGGTTTGAAATCACCGGGTTTCATCAACCCCAGCCGGCGGCCCAGTTCCAGGCGCAGTTCGCTGAGTTGCTTGCGGGTTTTTTCCTCTTCGCCGCTGAGCGCAAACAGCATATCGCCGGGTTTGGCGTTCATTTTGGCGGCCCAGGCTTTCAGGTCGGCTTCGCTGAAGAATTTATCCACAGAGGATTTGAACGACCCGTCGGCGCCGCACCTGACGTACACCAGGCCTTTTGCCCCGATTTGCGGGCGTTTCACCCATTCGGTGAGTTCGTCGATCTGTTTGCGGGTCAATTCTGCCTGCCCGTCGACACAGATGCCGATGACGAGTTCGGCATGGTCAAAAACCTGGAAACCCTTGCCTTTGGCGAGGTCGTCCAGTTCGGTGAATTCCATACCAAATCGCAGGTCCGGTTTATCGGAGCCGAACCGGCGCATGGCTTCGTCGTAGGTCATGCGCGGGAATTCCGGCAGGTGGATGCCCAGGGTATTGCTGAACAGGTGATTGGTGAGCCCTTCGAAGGTATTGAGAATATCTTCCTGGGTGACGAAGGCCATTTCACAGTCGATCTGGGTAAATTCCGGCTGCCGGTCGGCCCGGAGGTCTTCGTCGCGGAAGCATTTCACGATCTGGAAATATTTGTCCAGACCGGCCACCATCAGGATCTGTTTGAAAGTTTGGGGCGATTGCGGCAGGGCGTAAAACTGCCCTGGGTTCATGCGGCTGGGCACGACAAAATCGCGTGCGCCTTCCGGAGTGCTTTTGATGAGAAAAGGCGTTTCGACTTCAATAAAGCCCTGACCTGCGAGGTATTTTCGCGTTTCGAGGGCCAGGTTGCTCCGGAAAATGATATTGCGTTGAACAGGGCTGCGGCGCAGGTCGAGGTAGCGGTATTTCATCCGCAGGTCGTCGCCGCCGTCAGTCTCGTCTTCGATGGTGAAAGGCGGCAGTTTGGCGGGGTTCAGTACCTGAAGTTCACGCACTTCCAGTTCGATATCGCCGGTGGGCATTTTGTCGTTTTTGGCAATCCGTTCGATCACCACGCCTTTGACCGTCACGACAAATTCCCTGCCGAGCGCGCGGGCCTGCGCCATCAGTTCGGGCGTCGATTTTTCTTCCGAAAAGATCAGTTGCGTCAACCCGTAGCGGTCGCGCAGATCGATCCAGAGCATAAATCCCTTATCCCGGGTGCGTTGCACCCATCCGCTGAGGGTTACTTCGTTGCCTGCGTGCTGGAGGCGCAATTCGCCACAGTTGTGCGTGCGATACATGTTCTTGGTTTTTTAACGGGCGCAAAAATAGGGCAATTGTTTGGATTGGAACAAATATTTCGATTGATTCGATTAATCGAATCAATCGAATCAATCGAATCAATCGAATCAATCGAATCAATTCTCTCATTTCTTAAAAATAAAATAAACCGCCAGCACCAGAAAACCGAATCCGATCAGGTGGTTGAGCCGGAAAGTTTCATTTTTGAAGAGGAGCAGGGAGAACAGGGTGAAGACGATCAGCGTGATAACTTCCTGCAGCACTTTCAGTTCCACCAGTGAAAAAGGCCCGCCATGGGGTTTGTATCCGATCCGGTTGGCGGGCACCTGGAAACAGTATTCGAGCAGAGCGATCCCCCAACTGATCAGGATGATGGACAGCAGACTGAGTTTGGAAAAATTCTTCCACTCGCTGAATTTCAGATGCCCGTACCAGGCGAAGGTCATAAATGCGTTGGACAGGATGAGCAGTCCGATGGTGTAGAGGCTTTTGGTTAACATAGTTTATGCGAATCAATCGTTCAAGGTTGTTTATGATCGTTTATGCGAATCAATCGTTCAAAAGGGGGGTTGGGGCAACAACTCAACACGACCTGTCCCGCTTAGCGGGAAAGGTCGTGTTAAAAATGGGAACAATTTGTTATGGCGTCGCCTTCTCCTTCATGGAAACATCCTCATTACCATTGTCGTAAAGGCCTTTCAAACCGACCACCTTGCCGTTTTCTTTCAGGATCTTCAACCGGAAATAGGCGGCTTCTTCGAACATGAACAGATCTTCTGCCAGGGCCGTGAGCTTGTACCTCGGATTGCCTTCCCGTTGGTAATAGAGTTCGCCGTTTTCAAAAGACAGGATGCGGGGGCCGTATTTGCCGGCATAGGATTTGAGCGTCTCCGGATCGGTTTTTACCGGCTCAACCTTGATCTTTTGCAGCGGAAGGTACCATTCATACAACTTTTTAAAACCATTGTCCGGTTTGGCGGCCAGTTTTTCGAGTGCGGCCGCTTGGGCCATATCGAGCGCTTTATCTTTCGGAACCGCAATATCGGGCGCCACGCCGGTACCCTCCCAGTTGGTGTTCGTGATGGGGTTGATGGCCCTTCCCCGGGGAATCCAGACCGTGAACCGGTCCGTTGCAATTTCGGTACCACCGGGATGGGCGCCTCCGCCGGTAGTTTCACCCACGATAGTGGCCCGTTTGAGGTTCTTCAGGTTATAAGTAAATTCTTCAGCGGCGGAAAAGGTGCGGTTGCTGGTGAGCACATATACGTCGGCTTTGTCCATTCGTTTGCCCGGCACAAACGGAAGCGTCCAGGTCTGGGTGGTGCGGTCTTCCGGGCGCCAGTAAAAGTTGTTGAGGTGGATGGGCTCTTCGCCAGAATACAGGTAAGTTGTCAGCAATTGGATCATGGAAGGGCTGCCGCCGCCGTTTTCGCGCAGGTCGATGATGAGGGCGCCGCAATTGGACAGGAAGTTCATGGCGGCACTGGCAGTTTCACCTGCGTATTCAGCCGGGAAAAAACCCCTAAGATCGAGGTAGCCGATGTTGCCTGGGAGAATTTTTACCTCCTTGAACCCAAAGTTGTCAAAACGGGGCCGGTTGAGCCAGTCTTCGGGCCGGTCTTCCGGTTGGCGGCCGGCCCGTTCCCGCATTTCCCGGACCTGCTGCGGGGCAAAATCAACGTGCAGGTGTTTGTCGTGGGTGACAGACCGGAGGTCCTCGGTCAGTTTCTCTGCAAAAACGCCGGGCAATTCTATACCGTCGTAAGCGCCGTTTTTCAGTTGCTTTTGCAACAATCCGGCCATTTCCTTCCCCTTGTCGGGAAAAACGTAATTGTCGGCCAGCAACCGGGCTACACTGTCCACTACCGTTTTTTTCTCCGCCGCCGTCAAAGGCTCGGGGGCGCCCCCCTGCGCTGTGAGGAGCAGAGCCTGGAATACAAACAACAGCAGGCATAAAAGGTCTTTCTTTTTCATCGTGATTCTTTTTTTATTTACAATACGAATGATTTCGTAGGCAAAGATAGGAGATTTTTAATGATTCGATTGATTCGATTGATTCGATTGATTCGATTCCTCAATTGATTGGATTGGTTCGATTGATTCGAT
>CAZLEF010000040.1:0-62669 GCA_964558465.1 uncultured Lewinella sp.
CAGGTTCTGGTTGATGCCGGTAAAACGGGAATCCAGCCTGCCAACGGTCTGGTGTTCTTCCCGGAGCAGCTCCTGCTCAAAGGCAGGTGGAGCAATGCGAAGATTGGCGCGTTCGATGAACGTTTTGGACAGACCTGTATAGGCAGCCAGGCGGGTAACAATATTTTCTCTTTCCGGACCGGTTAGCTGGTCGCCTTTCATCAAGGCAGAGGCGTATTCTTCCTGTGCAAACTTGCGGACTTCGTTCAGAAATTCCTCCTGATCGCCCATTTTGCGGTTGAGTTTGTTGTGGTACATCGCCGTGATGGCATAAGAAGGCAGATAAAGGATATACGGCAGATCGTCGCCGGGAGAAAAGATCAGGCTCCTTAAATCAAAAACGGCAGAAACCATAATAACGCCGTTGATGGCCATGCCCACGTTTTCCTGCAAGTGGTTGACGACGCCGGCGGAGCGCAGGGTGCCGTAACTCTCACCCAACAGGTACTTCGGCGAATTCCAGCGGTCGTTCTCCGTGATGTATTGTTTGATGAAGAGGCTGACCGTCCGGATATCCTGATCCACACCCCAGAAATCCTTGCCCGTAGCTTTACCCACCGGGCGGCTCAGACCGGTACCCACGGGGTCGATCATGACGAGGTCGGTAATATCGAGGACAGAATAATTGTTGTCTTCCAGAATGTAGGGCGACGGCGGGGTGATGCCGGGGTCGTTAACGACCGTCCTTTTGGGGCCCAGTGCGCCCATATGCAACCAGATGGAGGAGGAGCCCGGGCCGCCGTTGTACGCAAACATGACCGGGCGCTTGTTCATGTCCGTCACGCCTTCCCGGGTATATGCGGTGAAGCCATAGAGGGCGATCGGTTCGTCTTTTTCGTTTCGGAGCAGGAGCGTGCCGGCGGTTACCGTGTAATTGACCTGCTTGCCATCGATCTTTATGCTGCGGTGCGCCACGCTTGTTTCAGGTTTGGGAATGGTGTCTTTCGGGGCGGGTTGGGCCTGAAGCATAACAGGCAATAGGAATAATAAAACAAGGACGTTGGAATGGAGCAGGCTTTTCATGGATTTGTACTTCAGTTGAATGGATAAAATTTGGGCCTAAGGTACAAATTCGTGGAAATATGTGAGTATGGGTTTGAAGTTGTAAAATTCAAACAGCGAAGACGTTTCATCTTCATTCAGCGGCCAGGTCCCAACGCATCAGCCAATCCTCCTGTTCGTCGGCGCCAAGCGTAAAGGTCTGTGTGTCAAAGATCCTGAAACCGTGGCGCTCATAGAACCGGATGGCGCCGTGATTTTTTTGCCAGACGCCCAGCCAGATATAGTCCAGGCCATTTTCCAGGGCGACTTCTCTGGCTTTATCCAGCAGCATCTGACCCAATTGGCGACCCTGAAGTTCCCTGAGGACGTAAATCCTTTCGATTTCAAGGCTTTTAGCGTCGCCCAGGTTGGTTTGGGCGCCGGCGAAATTGACTTTGAGGTAGGCAACGGCTTTGCCGTCCAGGCGTATGAGGTAAAAAAGGGAGTCGGGATTGTTTAATTCCCCGCGCATCTTTTTATCGCTGAATCCGATTTCCATGTAAAGCCGCATATCGGCCTCGGTGTTCATTGGGCCGTAGGCGTCTGAAAAGGTCCGCTTTGCAAGATCTTGCAGCTCTTCGAGGTCTTCAGGGATGGCTTTGAATATGGAGATGGTGTTGTCGGACATGGGTTGAGATCCTGATTTTTGACAATTTTGGGTTTGTCTTTCCGCCTACCACAAGTTGATCGAATCAAAAACCGTCACCTTTTCCCAAAGGTCTTTGGATTCTTCGATAAAGGTGAGGTGCACGGGTTCGACCTGGTATTTGTCCTGGTCTTCCTTTGAGCGGAAAGTCACGACCATGCAATAGGTGTAGGAATTGTCCACCACGTCCCGTGGCGTTTGAGCAGGGACGCCTAAATGTTTGGAAACAACGTATTGGGAAGCGTCGATGAACTTTTTCAGAGAAGCTTCAAACTTTTGCCGGTCCGCCTGACTGTCCGGGTTTTTGAGCCAGAAAAGGACGGTGTGGACAAAAGGGCCCTGGGTGATTTCCTGAACCGGTTGGGGCGCAGCCGGCGGCGCTGGAGGTTGCGGCGGTGCAGGCGGTTGGTTGCATCCGGAGATGGCCAGGATCAGAATTCCGAGTAGGACAATGGGTCGCATGGCTGTTTTTTTGAGTGACAAATATATTGAAAACCATTTGATTTTGAAGACGGTTATTTCACTCCGGATCCTCCTAATCCGTTCTGTAATTCTCTGAAAAAAGCGGGTAGACCTCCGGGAGTTTTAAAACCCCGGAGGTCTGGGCAAAACGCCTGCTTAGTATCTGTCCATTTAGTCGTGTGTCTGAGCTTTAGCGTTCGAGAGCAAGGCTTGCGAAGGCCCAAAATGGGAGTCCCACCAGGCGGGATGACCATTTTTGAGCCGAGTGTAACGCAGCTATCGGATGATAAAGACAGACACTACTTAAACCCAACTCCCAGACCGATGCCGAACCAACCGGCTTCAAACCCGCTCCCCCGCAGGATCATCGGGTTCCAGTGGACCTGCAGCATGAAACCCGTTTTGAGGGGTTGCAGCCGGTAACCCAGGGTGAGGTATCCGCCGGCGATCCCGAACCCCTCACCGCGAATATACTGGTAATCCGTCAATTCGCCGATGCCGGAAACGGTGGCGTACACGGGTAATATCCCGATGCCGGTTTCAAAGGAACTCCGGCGTTTTCCGACCAGGTGGTTGAATTCAATGGGCAGGGTGACGATGCCGCCGCTGATTTCCGTGTTCGTTTCGGAGTCGGTTCCGTTGACGCTGAAACCGCCGATCCCGGCCCGGAAACCAATGCCGTCCATGCGGCCTTTTTTTAAGCGCATGTCGAAATGAACACCGGTTAAGATGCTGCTGCCCAGGAACTCCATGTAAATATTTTTATGATGCCCCTGGAAAAGCGGCGCGGGTTTGGATTGAGCGTTTAAACGGGCATTCAAAAGGACAAAAATGAAAATGAAAAAAGAGAGCACAATTTTTTGGAGCAGGTTGCCAGTGGCAAAAGTCGTGGCAATTGATGGTGTTACACAGGTTTTCATGTTGATTGTTTTTAAGTGTCAAAGGTGGATTTTAAACGATTATACCGGTCTTTCGCCCCTGGCGACGGAAAGGGTGGATTTCTTAACCGCACATTAACAGAGATCCTAATATTTTCTTAAAACAGCCCTGTTTTTGTTTGTTGTTCCCGTGTTCATTCCTGATTTTTCAAAAAAACCGGTTTGGTGATATGTAAAAACAGCCGTATTATCATCCCACTATGTAGCCAGTCAACAGTTTTCAGTTGGCAGTTGGATGGGACTGTCAACTGAAAACTGCCAACTGCCAACTAAGATTAGTATGAAACCTGAATTTAAAATCCGATCCCCATGAGAACCTTCCTTGTTTCCTTTTCAATTCTTTTCAACCTTTCGGCGTCGGCCCAGACCGATTCCATCCTGACGATCGTTTTCCAGATACCGGCCGACCGGGCCGGGTATTTTTACCAAACCCTGGATGCTAAACCCGAATCAGGCGATTTCATCGCACCCGTTGACAGTTTTTACACTGTCAGGGCCGAGCAAAAACGGCTTCCGGGGCATTACCTCTATCTCCGGCCGGAAGGGGAGTACCTGTCGGTGGAAATCAGAAGTTATAACCGGCATCAGGCCTTTCCGCTAAACGACGAGCGGGATCTGGCGCTGCAAGTCAGCGAGGAATCCGGGAAACTCCTCGACACCGCCAGTTTGCGGATCGGCAAGAAAAAAATGCCTTTTGACCCCAAAACAAAAGCCTACCGCCTCAAACGCCATGGCGCCGGCGGCTTTCTTCGGGTGGAAACACCGGGGGATACCCTGTTTTTCAACGTGTCCGGGAACGAATACCGGTCCCTGTTCCGGCGAAGGCTCGGATATTTTACCGGCACAAGGGTAGGGCGGTTCGCATCGGCACCCGTCCGGTGGCCTGTCAATGCCTATAAGTATTTCAGGCGCGGCTTCGGGTGGGGCGACTGGCGATTCTATCGCTGGCCCATTTACAGCGACAGGTACCGGGAATTTCAGGGATATATCGCCTTTAGCAAACCCCGTTACCGGCCCGGCGATACATTGAAAGTGAAAGCCTATATAACCTCGCCAAAAGGCAAACCCGTCAACCGGCCGATGAAAATGACCCTTACCACGTATTCCACCCGGCTCACCCAAGTGCTGGATACGATTCTGAATCCCGTGGAAAAAGGCGGGTTTGTTTTTGAATGGCCTTTATCCGATACGTTGTTGCTCGACAAGCGGTACAATGTAGAATTTAACTACCCCCGAAACAACCGTTACGAAGAATTTGACCAATATTTTTACCTGGAAGATTATGAACTCGAAGAGGTTTTTTACGAACTCAACCTCGAAAAAACAGCCTATCCTGCCGGCCAACCGATCCGCGTCCGGATTTCGGGAAAGGACGCCAACGGAATGCCGGTACCTGACGGTGAAGCGATCCTGACCCTGAGTGTGGATCGTATCCAGAATTTTTACGGCCAGGAATATTTCCTGCCCGATACGATCTGGCGCCACCGCCAGGACCTGGGCAGCAGCGGCGAAGCCTCCGTTTTGATCCCCGATTCGATCCTGCCGCCTGCCGATCTGTCGCTGAGCCTGCAAGCCGTTTTCCTGCGCACCGACGGCCAGATGGAAACCCGGTCCGAAACCATTCAATATAATGGCAACCCGGAACAGATCAAACTGGCGCTGGACGGCCCTTTTTTGACCGGGGAGTACCTGGTAGATGGAAAAGCGACCGTGGCATCCGGGATATTGATCCGATCGCTTAGCGATCCGATCAGCATAACACTCCCCTTTCGCATACCGATCAACCCGTTGTCGGAAAAATACACCTGCCAGGCCGGTACTGCCGTTTCAAGTATTGATCTTTATTCTGCCGACCATCCGGCAAATGTCCTGGTGACCGCCCAATGGATCAAAGACTCGGTTTTTGTCCGGGTTGAGAACCCGCGCCGGCTCCCGGTCACCTGGCTGTTGCGCAGCGCCGCTCAGGAGTTGGGGCGGGAGATTACCCGGGATTCCAGCAAACTGACCGGCATTAAAACCGGAAATTCGGGGCTGGCCGAACTGACCTGGAGCTACCCCTGGGGAGGGCGGGATCAAACCGGAAATGCGACCGTTCAACCCTACAAACGCCTGTTGACCTTCGAGGTAGAACAACCCGCCGAAGTATGGCCGGGGCAAACCGGTCAGGTAAAAGTGAAAGTGATGGATTATAAGGGCCGGCCGGCCCAAAAGGTCAATCTGGCCGTAGGGGCGATCAATGCCCAGTTTAAGGACGAACACCCATATCGCGCTCCGGAGATCCGGTACCCAAGGAAAAAACATCCTTTTGACTATAATACCTTCAATGTTGAAGAAAAGAATGAGGGTAAACCGTTTGCCCAATTGCCGATCCGGAAGGAATGGTACCGGCGGTTCGGGCTGGATCAACAACTCTATTACAGGCTTCGGCACCACAATCAGGGGGTAATGCTGCACTATGAAACCTTTCACCATGACCCGGTCTACCGTGAGGTGGCCCAATTTGCACCCTATATCGTCAAAAAAGGGATCGCCCAACCCGTGATCCTGATCTATTGCAACCGGGAACTGGTATATTTTTACGGAACAGGCGGAAACAGGCCTTTCAGCTTTGCAGGGCAGGCGGGATTAAATACGATTGTAGTCCGGACCAAAGACGCGGAGTATACCATCGACAGCGTATTGCTGAAAAAAGGTTCCAAACTGGAATTGTCGATCGACGAGCTCCATTTCGGCAGAGGGCCGATGGCCAACCAGATCCGGGTAAAAACAATGCCTGAGGAACTGACAGACGCCGAGGTGGCATTGTTGCGGAATTCTATTTTTGTGTTGCGCAACCAACGTCCCGGGACGATATTGGCAGTCTGGGATCAACCCTGGAATACCTATATCACCGTTAATAGCGGATACAAGAACCAAGATATCCAACTGGGACCGTTTAAAAACGGCGCGCTCCTGAAGATGGTGGTGCAGGACGGCGATTCGACTTCATTTGAATTTGAACCCGGGTTCAGTTACGCCGTTTCCAAAAACCGGGAGCGGTTGTATCAGTACGACTTGTTTACAAGTAAAAAGAGTCGCGACCTGGTTTCCATCGTTGCCAGATCTTATATTCCCCGGCAAACCCTTTTGCATCCGGGGCATTTCCCACGCAAATCCCGAAAATCGCTGAACCTGCCGTATACCAGTTCCATGGAAAAACCTGAACCGGGAAAAGGGCGGTTGTTTTTGCAATACCCGCATTCCGACTCCAGTCTTATAGCCCTGGTCGTCATGCACCCGGATCAAAAAAACCGTCTTTACCGGTACGGAACCCGCGAATTGGACTGGTTGGCGCCCGGAGAATATCAGGTAATCGCCATCACCGCCAATGGGTACCTGGCGGAGGAAAAAATACAGATCCGGGCCAATATCCGGACCCTGCATCGCCTGTCTTTCGGGCCATTCCTGAAAGACGAGAAAAAGCGGGATTATCTGCTTTTGGGAATGGATGTCACGCCTTCACCTGATAACTGGGGCAAAAGCCTGGAGTTCAAACCAGCCATGCCCGGTGTTGGGCCTGGCAGGTGGGTTACCGGGGTAATTCTGGATGATACCGGCGAACCCCTGATCGGGGCCTCTGTTTTGGTGAAAGGGACCAGCACCGGAACGGTGACGGATATCGATGGGCGATACGAGGTCTGGGTGCCTGCCTGGGGAGGGGAGTTGGTCGTCAGTTATACAGGGTTTTCAACCCGGGAAGTGGGAATCTCCGGTAACCGTGCCGGGGCAGATGTCGTTTTGTCGGGAGGTGTTCAACTTTCGGAAGTTGTGGTGACTTGGTTGGGTGTGCAACGGATAAAAAATGACCTGGCCTTCTCCACCAGTACCCTCGCCGGCAGCGCGCAAGGTGTTGACATCAGAGGCTCCAGATCGGCGCCGACAGATTATTACATAGATGGCATCCGGGTAAACAATAAACTGCATCCGCAACAGGATTCCTATAACCTCGAAATGCCCGCCGGAACTTTGGGTATTCGCAGTCAATTCAGCGACAACGCTTTCTGGCGACCCAACCTGTTAACTGATGCCAACGGCGAAGCCTGGTTTACCGCCCGGTTCCCGGATAATATTACCGCCTGGAATACCTACGCGCTGGGGATGGATCGGCGCGGCAGGGCGGGAATAGGCGGCGGGCAAACCCGGGCCGTAAAACCGCTGCAGGCCCAACTCAGCCTGCCGCGTTTTCTGGTAGAAGGCGACCGTAGCACCGCCATCGGCCGGACCCTCAATTTTACGGGCGATACCCTCCAGGTAGCCACTTTTTTTGAACAGGATGGTCAAAAATTGGATCAGGATAACCGGCGACTCACCGACTACCGGGTGGACTCCCTGCAATTGACCGCCGAAACCGGCGCCGATTCCCTACATCTGACCTATGGCCTTGAAATGGGTGACTATCTGGATGGCGAAAAACGCTCAATCCCGGTCTTCCCACTCGGCCTGGAAGAAACCCAAGGCGGGTTTTACCTGCTGGAAGGCGATACCAGCTTCACCTTTCGGCCGCAGCCGGGTAGGGGACAGGTAAAGGTTTATGCCGGGGACAATGTATTGAGCCTCTTGTTGCAAGACCTGGATTATTTGCGGAAGTACCCTTACGGCTGCAACGAACAAAACGCCAGTCGTCTGATCGCCCTGTTGCTCGAAAAAGAACTTCGCGGGTATTTAGGCCACAAATTTGACGGCGAACCCGAGATCCGGGCGATGATAACCCGTTTGAAAAAGACCCAGCGGCCGGATGGCAGTTGGGGCTGGTGGGCCGACGGAGAAGGCCGGATTTGGGTCAGCGTACACGTGCTGAAAGCCTTGTATAAAGCCGCCGGAGCCGGGTACAAAACCGACGCCCTTGAAGTTGGCTTGCGATGGCTGTTGTCGGTATTGCCCCGGTTGGAGAAAAAGGACCAATTGGCAGCCCTCGACCTGTTGTCCGCCTTAGATCAGCCCTTCGATTATGCACCTTATCTGGCGACCCTGGATACGGTGGAATGGCCGCTCGAAGGCCGGTTGACACTGATCGCCATCCAACAACGCATGGGCCTGCCCCTGTCGATGGACACCCTGGATAAATACCGCCACCCCACCCTGATGGGCGGCTTGTATTGGGACGATAACGTCGAACCCGGTTTTTGGGGCGCTCAGAACCGCCTGAGCAATACCCTGCTTGCCCACGAAATCCTGATGAAAGCGGGCCGGAAAGAGGATGCAAAAAAAGCCCGGCAGTATTTCCTGGAAAACCGCGGGCAGGGGTTGCCTGGGGGGCGGTACGGGTGGCACAACACCTTGTATACCGCAAAGGTGCTGCAAACGGTTCTGCCCGTCCTGATGGACGGCCAACCGGATACGGACGCCCTGAAAAACACACTGATCATCGATGGCCGGAAAATAGAAAAATTCCCGCTGGAAATGGATCTGGAAACAGATCGGCCCGTGCAGCTTTCCAAAACCGGCGCCGGGCCCTTGTTCCTGACCCTGTACCAGCAATTCTGGCAAACCGACCCGCAACCGAAAACCGACGTGTTTGAAATCACTGCATTGCTGAAGCAAAACAACCAGATCACCAATGCTCTGGAAAAAGGCCTGCCGGCAACCCTGGAGGTGACCCTTACCCTGAAAGCCGACGCGGATCATGTCTTGATCGAAGCGCCGATCCCGGCCGGATGCAGTTATGGACCAAAAACCCCAAACAGACAGCGGCACGAAGTTTACCGGGAATACAACCGGCAGGCGGCCGCCATCTTTTGTGAACATTTGCCGGCGGGCTCGCATACGTTTACATTGGCGCTGGAGCCGAGGTTTTCGGGCAATTATACCATCAATCCGGCCAAGGCCGAGCAGATGTATTTTCCGGTATTGCACGGGCGGAACGCTACCCGTCGCATCAATATCCACCCGTAGGGGCCACGCCAACGGCGTGGTGGTTGCCCAATGTTTAAACCCCGACCGGAGGTCGGGGGTACATTAATCCCGGGCCAACCGGAGGCCGACAGAGTAGTTGTCCTGATCCGCATTAAACCAGAGCCGGAAAGAAGAGCGGCAGAAGTACTCCTTAAAATTCCAGGCGCCGCCGCGCACCACTTGCCGGTTGGGATAGTCGCCTATGGTCCAGGCCGAACCATCCCCAGGGGCGCCGTCGTAAGTGTCGTGCCAGGTATCCTCGCACCATTCCCAGATATTGCCGCTCATGTCGTAAAAACCCAGTTCGTTTGGCGCTTTTTGGCCGACCGGATGTGTTTTTTGGGCTGAATTATCGGAAAACCAGCCCACGGTTCCGGGGTCATTGCCGCCGGCATATAGGAATCCCCGGCTTTGGAGGCCGCCTTTTGCGGCGTATTCCCATTCCGACTCGGTGGGTAGACGGTATTTTTTACCCGTTTGGGCGTTCAATTTTTGGATAAAATACTGGGTGTCTTCCCAACTGATATTTTCCACAGGAGATTGATCCGAACCTTGGAAAAGACTCGGATTATTTCCCATGATCTTGCGCCATTGGGCTTTTGTCACGGGGTATTTGCAGAGGTGAAAATTCCTGATGATGACCCAGTGTACGGGTTTTTCCCGGTCGTCGCCCCCGCCGAAAGTATCTCCCATCTCAAAACTGCCGCCGGGGATAAACACCATCAGAGGATGGAAAGGGTCATCTGTTTCCCGGCTTTTACCTTTTTTTCCTTTCTTCGGCTTGGCAGGTTTGGATTCCTTGGGATTTTTCGGCTTTCCGAACAGTTTTTCTTCCTTGTGTCTGAGCAGATTCAAGGTATGGGTGCGCAGGGTGACCACCCTGAAGATCTCGCGCGCGGCGTGGGCGAATGCGTCGGATGGAGCAATAGGGTCGCCGTCTTTCAGGACCACCTGGAAATCCCGCAGTTCGGTAGTTTCCCATAAACAGTCGCGCAGGATGACCGGCACTACGGCGGCGTTGCCGTTTTTTTCCCGTTCCAGCGCTTTCGGCAGTTCCACTTCGTTGACATAATCGCTGTCGAGGAAATCGGCGGAAACCAGCAATACAAAAATATTGGCGAGGTGCAGTTCGTGTTTCAGCCGTTCATCCCAACGTTCACCCGGGATGATCTCGCCATCATAAAAGATGTTGCAATGGCAGTTGCGTTCCAGGATATTCAGATGAAGGCGCAGCTTTTCCAGGAAGGGGGCGTCCTCACGGGCGTAGGCGATAAAAATGTGGGGAATGTGGGTCATAGCGTTTAGGCTTTTCCATTACGAATTTCACCCGGCAAATTTGCACTGCCCGGCAATTTAATTAATGGTTGAACAGCATTTTATTTAGTTAACCTCCCCTGGAAAATAAACAGGGTTAAAAATAGAAAAAATTGAGAACCAGTGTTTCAAATTTCCCTTCTAAAATAACTATTTTGCCCCAAAAACCAACCATGTCCTTCCTCCACCAGATCATCGAACCCACCTTCGTCGTCCAAGAAGCAAAATGCCGCCGGAATATCGAAGCAATGGCCGGCAAGGCTAAAAAACTGGGCATTGGTTTCCGCCCACATTTCAAAACCCACCAATTGCATGAAGTCGGACGCTGGTTCCGGGACTACGGCGTCCATGCCATCACCGCCTCCTCCCTGCGCATGGCGGAGTATTTCGCCCAAGACGGTTGGGACGACATCACCGTCGCTTTTCCGGTGAACATCCGGGAAATGGACCGGATCAAAACCCTTTCAAACAGCATAAAACTGAACCTGCTGGTGGAAAACCGGGAAGCGGTTGATGCACTGGAAAAAGGCCTCGGAACACCGGTGGAAATCTGGATCAAAATGGACTGCGGAACCCACCGCACCGGGTTCGGCCCCGATCAGTTTGACCTGGTGGATCCCCTACTGGAATTAATCTCCAAAAGCGGGAAACTCCGTTTTCAGGGTTTCCTCACCCACGCCGGGCATAGCTACAAAGCCCGCTCGAAAGAAGAACTCAGCGCCGTACATGCCGGTACGATGTCGGTTGTCCGGCAATTCCGGGAAAGATATGATGCCTTGGTACCCGGGTTGAAAATAACTTACGGAGATACCCCCACCTGCTTTACAATGGACGCTTTCCCAGGCGTGGATGAACTGCGCCCCGGCAATTTTGTCTATTTCGACTGGATGCAGTGGCAGATCGGCACGTGCACCCCGGACGAAATCGGCGCCGTAGCCGCCTGCCCGGTGGTGGCCAAACACCCGGAGCGCAATATTGCCATCATCTATGGTGGGGCGGTGCATTTTTCCAAAGACTTCATCCTGAACGACCGCGGCGACCGGGTATTCGGCAAGGTAGGCGCCTGGACGGAAACCGGCTGGACCGTGGCGCCCGACGGCCCGGAACTCATTGCCGTATCGCAGGAACACGGGCAGGTACTCGCCTCCCCCGGAGAACTGGCCCGGATGAAGGTCGGCGACCTCTTGCCCATCGTGCCGGCTCATAGCTGTCTGACGCAGGATTTGCTGCGGGGAAATACGGTGGTTGTTTAAGTTAAAATGCAAAATGTAAAAACCTGAATTCAAAAGTGGGTCGCATTAAATCCACAGGTTCAGTGGATGGGTTTACCCCAGGACTGAGTCCGGGCCCGGGCTCGGGACAGACCCCGGCTGATAGCCGGGGGTGGGAACCCACCCACCAGCCTGCCGACCTCGACGCCGCCTGTTTCCCAACTGTGCGGAGCATAGTATCCCCCTTATTGACCCTTTGGCCAATGCACACAGGAAACAGGATACGGCTTGAACCGCCGCGTTTTGCCGGCAAAAAATAATTTAACGACGCTGAATGCCCGGAAACCAGGTGGAGATCTTCGAAAAGAAAAGAAGGTGATCATCTATGATCTGGCAAATATAAATAGAATAATTTTAGTTTACAAAAATAAAACATAAAAAATTTATAGTTTTTTGAACAATTACTGACCAATTTCCGGATAAATACCTGGGCAGCCTCCACCCCTAACTTTGCCTTATACGCAACAACTTTTATAACCCTCATCCATTCAGAAAATGAAACGTATCCGCCCAAAACGCCTGTTCGGCGTCGCATTCCTCCTTCTGGCTATATGGGTCGCCGCCGATCTGTTCATCCCCAAACACGCGGACCTTCGGCAGTTCGACCCCATTTTTGTCGGCAAAATGGACTCGGATATGTGGCGGGCCTATTACGAAAAAAAACCGGCCAAACTCTTTTTTCAACTGGCCCGTCTCATGCGCAAACAGTACCATGCGCCTTACTGGCGTTCCTTCTTCATCGCGTACAGAGCCGCTAAAGCTGCCTTTGTGTTCAAAGAAGGCCGGAACCGCGCGGATTACGCCAAAGCGCTGCCGCCCCTGGAAAAATTCTATAACGAAATCAACCGGCTCAGCAACCGGCCTTTCGACGTTAAAAGGGTCGCCCAACTCGAACTGGAATGGTGGATCATCCGCCGCGAACCCGACCAGTTCTCACCCGCCGACTGGGAACGGATCCTGGCAGAAGAAGCCGGAGTGATGTACCACGAACCGGCCGAAAAAATGGTGGACTATGCCCGCCTGCGCACCGAAGCCATGGTGTTCAGAGATGAAAAAAGGGACAATATCCAGGCGGCCGATTGGGAAATAATTGAGCGGCTGCTGGTGGACTGCTGGCAGGCGCTGAATATTGGATTGAGGAATCAAGGAGTTGAAGAACTGAGGAATTGAAGAAGTGCGTGCCACAGGCGTGGAGGAACTGAAGAAGTGCGTTGGGAGGGTATTGGTTTGTTGATTTGTGAACGGCAACCCTCAAATCAACGCATCAACGAATCAACAAATCAACAAAAAAATACGCAAACCTGCGTACCCCAATCCCGCAAACCAACGGATGCCCGTCCGGGCCCGACGACGGTACCTTTGCATCGTTCTTTTTAATCAACAATCAACCATTTCAAAAACATCTATTGTATGAAAACGATGCAATTTTTTTTCCTGACTCTTTTATTTTTCCTTTCCGGATTTGGCGTTCAGGCCCAAAAAGCCGGTTCCGAAGAAGCAGCAATCATAGATTTCTGGAAAAAAACCTGGGACGCCTATCAAGCCGGTGATCTCGAAAAAATGTGGGCCGCATATACCGATGAAGCCGGCGAAATCGGCCCGGACGGCAGCCTCACCGTCGGTAAAGCCAACCTGAAGGCATCCTATGACGCCATGATGAAAATGGTAGATGAGAAACCGACTTTCACCTACGAAAACCCATCGGTTCGAATTCTTTCTCCCGAATTTGCCCTGATGACCTGGAACTCAAGCGCTGATTTCAAAATTAATGGCCAGCAAGTCGGAGGCAAAACAACCGGCGTGGCCTTCCTGCGCAAGATCAATAGCGCCTGGAAAATCGAATTCGACGCCCTCGCGCCGGTGATGCAGATGCCGGGTACGGGGAATTGACAAGGCCGTTGTATATGAGGAACTGAGGAATTGAGGAATCGAGGAACTGATTTCGATTCCTCAATTCCTCAGTTCCTCAGTTCCTCAAAGCACGCAATCAATTCCCACGAGTCACCACCACCCTTTCCGCCCAAATACCGCCACGGGTTTGTGCCTGTACTAAGTAAATTCCCGGCGATAGACCCCCAGCGCGAATGAGTTCTACCCTGGTTGTATTTTCACCCTGGTTTTCCGCCCAGACCACCTTCCCGGTCAAATCAAGAACTTGCACATGTAACAAACCAACTCCCGGATCGGCTTCCAGCCAGGCAACCAAACCAGCCGGATTTGGATAAAGATGCAACTTCCCTTGCAGTTCCGGGTTGGTTATGCCCGTGATCACACCAGATTCGGTGGTCAGTGCGTTGACCGGGATCAGCGCTTCCGTATTGTCCAGCAAACGGATCTCCGACAGGGTAAACACGATCGCCGCGTTACTGGCCACATCCGCTTTTACCTTAAAATGCAGCCGGGCGACGGCGCCCGTTCCGGATTGATTTTGCCCGTCTGTCCGGGTCAATGCCGCTGCGATCTTGCCTTCCGTGATGGTTCTTTGCATCGTCAACAGTTCATCCCCCAGCCAGGAATCCTCAAAAGTTAGGAAGGCGGCGCCGGGTTCCACCCAGGTGGCATCGTAATTCAGGTTGAACGCCAGCCCGTAGACGTCAACCGGCGTTTCATTGGGCAAACCCAGTACGATGGGGAAAACTGCTTCCTGACCTGGCGCCACATTTTCAGTTTCTACATAAAAGGAAAGTCCGTCTCTTGCGTTTTCCGACCAATTTTCGTCGCCTGGAGAGAAATTATGTTCCAGAAGCCAGTTCTGGTGGATGGCCAGGGTATCAGATTCATTGATCTGCCCGTCTCCGTTGGCGTCGATGTATGCAAAATTGGTCAGTGATTCGGGGGTAGCCGCCGGCCAGTAAAGTCCGGTTTGTTCCACCCATTCAAGGGTACCATTGTTTCTCTGGGGCCCGGATGCGCCGTAAGCGAGGCCAATGGGCAGCAGATCGTATTGGTTGGCTTCACCGTTATCGTCCGTATCGCCGGGCCAAACGCCGGGCTGGCCTGCACTGAGATACCATTCCAGGCTGACACAGGCGCCCGAAACCCGGCACAATTGCCAGCAGATCGTGTCGGCGCCGGCCTGGTTGCCGGTTATTATTGCGCAATTGCCGTCGTTTTCGTAGGTGATTTCAATAACCGTCGGGTCAGGTGGCGCGCAAGTACCCGGCGTGATGACCAGCCCTTCCGCCGCCGTCAATTCGGAACTGCACCAGGCCAGGCTTTCTCCTTCAGGAATGACCCCTGAAAAATTGAACGAACATTGTTCCAAAAGGGGGGTCAGGGTGAAGGAGGTCATTGCCATGCAACCTTTGGCATCCGTGACGGAAACTACGTAGGTTCCGGCCGAAAGGTCGCTCACCTCGTTAATCCCGGAAATCATCCCATTTGAAAACGAAAAGGAATAAGGAGGCGTGCCGCCGGTGGCATTGATCAGGGCCATGCCGTCGGCGATATCCGGACAGAGCGGCATTTGGACAATTGTAGCAGCCACTTCAAACGGTTCGGGTTGGGACAGGACCGGATTGATTACATAAATCGAAACGCAGCCATTAATATCCCCCGCGGTTAATACATATTCCCCTTCTTCCGAAATCGTGATATCCTGTGTAGCGGCGCCGGTGTTCCAACTATACGAAAAAGGCCCTGCGCCGCCGACGGATACATCGAGGGTCCATGCGTTTTCCCCGAAACAGTTGGGCTCGATTACGACGTGCTGAATGGTTGCTTCCGGATGGAGGTTTACCTCAAATCCGGCCTGGACGGTACAACCCAGTTCATCAATTACCGACAAATTGTACATTCCTGAATTCATGCCGGAAACAGCCGGAATGAACGGCTCCGGTTCGGATGAAACAAACCCGCCGGGGCCGCTCCAGATATAGGATTGTGCGCCGGGCAAATTGTTATAAAAAAACAGCGTATCGCCGGCACAAACCGGACTGTTGCTGAATAATAACAACCCAAAATCAAGGTAACTGCGCACATTTACCGACACGTTGACCTCCTCGGTGCACCCTTGGATATCGGTGACTATACCTGTATAAGCGGTCGTTTCAGCCGGTGCAGCCAGCGGGTTTGGGCAATCCGCGCAACTCAAGCCTGCAACCGGCGACCAGGTGAAAGTGCTTCCCGGCAGGGCGGTTATGTTCAACTGTACCACATCTCCCTGGCAAATCGTGGTATCGGCAGAAACCGAAATAACCGGCCCGTTGAAATCAACTTCTGCGGTCAAAGTGGCGATCGACCCTTCTTGATCGGTCACCGTAAGCTGATATTGTCCCGGCGCAAGCTGCGAAAGATCGTCGCCAGTTGCAGTGAAACCATCCGGACCACTCCATAGGTAACTGTACGGGAATTGCCCGCCCGACACGGCAATATCCAAAGAACCGCCTTGCGGATTGGCGCAGTCTGCCGGTTTGAAATCATACAAATCTACCCGGAGGTTAGACGCCGAAGGGCCCAGGATCACCCTGCCGGGTAAGCTATTGAGTTTGATTACGGTTTCATCGCCGTCGATGGCCTCCGTTATGGTCGGCACCTGTGATATCCGAACCTGAGATGTATCTGCAGCATTGGGCAAAACCAGGAAACAAAGATCATAGATGTTTGTGCCGTCGGGCACGGATAGTCCCACAACATTCGGATCAGTCCAGGAATTTGCAATTGAACCCGGCCAAATGAACGGCAAGCTGTTAAATCCGAAATTGGACAAGGCCAATCCGGGCAGATTAAATCCGTCGATAGAAAGCAAGGCCAGGCTGTTCGCGTCGTATTCGATCGAATATTGGATTGCAAGCATGTCGTCAAAGTTTTCGACGGAAACCTGTACACATACCGTGTCGTCAATACTTCCGTAAGCATCGCTGAATGCGACGGCAAGACCGGTCGCTTCCAGGCAGCCTGTGATGTTTACATTCCCGCCGTATACGGTCGCATTGTTGATGCCCGTTGGAGATTGTACGGAAGAAATCAGGGCGCCGGGCCAGATATTGACCGCAGATACCCCGCAATCGCGCAATACCCGCAACCCAAACCGGAATAGGGCGCCACCTTGGGGGAGGGTTACACCCTGGGTATCCGATCCGGAATTCCAATCAAGGGTGACCAATTCGCCAAATTGTTGAGGGGTTGTCGTAAAATTGGCGGAGCTCATGCCATTTGCCTGGAAACCATCTATACTCTCCAATTCCAATTGGTCGGTAGGGATAAAAAACGGAATGTGGAGGCGCGTAATGTCCGTAAAATTGTGCACCCTGAACTCCAGGTATACAAGGTCGCCCTGGGTAGCCTCAACGCCCCAAAACCGCAGACTGGGTTGTGCGGCGACAATATTGAGCATAAAATACAATATTGCCAGACAGGATAGTTGCTTGATGTAATGCATAGGAATGGATTTTTCACGGGTTGTTGTACCCGCCAACATTGATTAACGATAAAAATGTTCAGATATGATTCGTCAAATCATTGGCTAAGAAAATAAAAGAATATAATTTATTGTGCACTTAACACCTTCAAAAAAAGTTGGCACGCTTTTGGATGTACCCAGCATACCAAACAAATTTTAAATCGAACTTTTCAAAATCCATTTACCTATGAGCACTATTTTTAAAATTTCGACCGTGTTTCCCCTGATCGTGCTAAATGCATTCGGATTGTTGGCCCAGACTCAAAAGACCGAAGAGGTTTACTGCGCCTACAACGGCTTCGAATTGGTCAACCTTGAAATACCAGCCACGGAAATATTCCAGGGCGGACCGGGCAAAGACGGAATACCTTCCCTGGAAATTCCCCGTTTT
This sequence comes from uncultured Lewinella sp., assembly GCA_964558465.1. Lineage (GTDB taxonomy): Bacteria > Bacteroidota > Bacteroidia > Chitinophagales > Saprospiraceae > JACJYC01. The sequence continues at coordinate 17,435 of CAZLEF010000040.1, forward strand.
GCCGATGTCGGCAAAGCAGACTTCATTGCGGACGACGAACTGGTCATCGGTGTGACCATGAACGGCATCACCAAGGCGTATCCGATCCGGATCATGAATTATCATGAGGTCATCAATGATATGTTCGGCGACGAACAGGTGGCCGTTACCTTCAGCCCGCTTACAGCCAGTGCCGCAGCTTTTTCTTCCGGCGTGGAAGGCGAAACCCGCACCTTTAGCGTATCGGGCCTGCTGTTCAACAATAACCTTCTTTTTTATGACTGGGAAACCGAATCGCTCTGGTCGCAGATGATGGGCAAAGCGGTATCCGGCCCGTCCTCCGGGAAAGAACTGAAGCAGTTGCCTGCGCAGGTCAGCACCTGGGCTGCATGGCGCGCCAACCACCCGGACACCCGGATTTTGTCGCCTCGTACAGGGTACAAACGCCAATACGATCAGGACCCTTATGTTATGTTCGGCCCCGAATCGCGCCGCTTGATGTTTCCGGTCAGCTACCGCGACAAAAAATTGCCATTAAAAGAACAGGTCCTGGGTCTGAAGATCAACGGCGAATCCCGCGCTTATCCGACCGCCCTGCTGGCCAGCAACGGCTCCGAACCGATTGTGGATAACCTGGGCGGCCAAATGGTTTACATCCACTATGACCCCCTGGCAAAGTCAGCCTGGGGAACCAACGACGCAGGCGATATCCTGCCCGGCTTTTCATCTTACTGGTTTGCCTGGCAAGCCTTTAACCCCGAAACAGATGTTTACGGCTTCTTGCCTGAAAAATACAATCTCGCCATGCAATTCCTGACGGGAGGGAGATAAAATGTTTTCATGAGAATTGTTATTGACGACGCCCCGGAGCAACCCTCCGGGGCCTTTTTTTTGAGGTTAAAACGCCATGTAGTGAAAAAAAACGCAAAACCGAGCAATAATTTTAAGCTTTGCCTTGTTTTCAAAATAATATTTATCGAGTTGTCTGAAATTGTAAGTTGATATAAACTCTGCCCAAATATTTACCCCAAAAACTTTTTAGTAAAACCGTAACAACGTATCGCAACTATCAGATGAACGGAGTGCCGGGGAGCCCGCTCCAGTTGGAGTGATCGGTTCCGCTCCGCCTGTCACGCCAGACGTGGGGGTGGGGAAAAGGTTACTCAATCTATTTCACGCTTCAATTGACAGCTCATGAAAAGCCCAAAACCAATCCTTCTAATGCTCTTTTGCATTTCCATCAACGGCTTGAGCCAAAGCCGTTTTGTCAATTCCAATGACGCTCATTTTTACAACTGGTTTCATAACCAGGCTCAAATCAATGAATTGTATACGCCGGGATCCAGTCTGATCGTATTTTCAGACGAAGCGCTGATCATGGCTTCTGCCTCAACATCCGCTGAGGTCGTAACAAGGGTCACCCTGGGCGCCTTCTTGCGCAGCGAGTCGGACTACCGCACACAACTGGTCGTTCCCCAGGCCGAAATCAATGGTTATACGGACAACTGGTACGAGGTGTCGGGCGACGACGACGCTGGCCGGCCTTTCCGGGGGTTCATCTGGGGCGGCAACCTGGCCAAAGGCTGGCGCAAGATCCGGCTGACCGGCGCCCAAAAAGAAGATCTGGTCTTGCTGGGGGTGTCCCAGAAAAAAAGGGCTGAATTCACGGATATCAAGGCCGATATCCGGGTTTTGCAAGGCCGGCAACTGGTGTCTCAAACGACTTTGCAGGGCTTGTGCGTTTTTGAAGAGTGCCAGTCGACACCGCTCTTGCGAACGGTTAAATCTCCGGTCCCTGGCGAAATGATGATCGAAGCCAGTACCATGACGGTTGGCTGCCTGTCGGGGATTGAACGGGCTTTCCTGTACTGGGACGGCGCCCGCCTGCAATGTGTTTACCACGCGGAGTATTCCGTCAAAAAGCAATATGTCAATAAACCCTTCCAGTTAAAATCAGGCGCCAGTACCGTGGTTTGTAAATACAACGGACTGGACAAAAACTACGATCCCGTCTGGGATGTCAAACCCGCAGGAAAGGCAACCCTCGCTGCAAAGCCAAAAGCCTGAGAACCGATATCCATGAAAGCAGTCCTCCTCCCGGAACCAGGTCCGCCAGAAAACCTCTTTATCGGCGAATGGCCGGACCCGAAACCCGCAGAACGGGAAATCCTGGTCCGGGTGGCGGCCGCCGCGCTCAACCGGGCAGACCTGCTCCAAAGGGCCGGGAATTATCCGCCTCCGCCCGGTGAAAGTCCGATCATCGGGCTCGAAATGGCGGGCACAGTAGAAAGCGTCGGGCCCGGGGTCGGCCGGTGGCGCCCCGGCGACCGGGTCTGCGGCCTGCTGGGTGGAGGCGGATACGCTCAATATGCCGTTTTGCACGAGGAAATGGCCATTCCAGTCCCGCAAAGGCTTTCCCTGGAAGAAGCGGCCGCCTTGCCCGAAGTTTTCCTTACAGCCTTCCAGGCCCTCCATTGGCTGGCCCACATCCAGCCCGGCGAATCGGTGCTGATCCATGCCGGGGCAAGCGGGGTAGGCACGGCGGCCATCCAACTGTGCAAACTTTCCCAGGCGACTTGCATCGTCACCGCCTCACCGGAAAAACACGCACTTTGTCTTCAATTGGGCGCCGCATCAGCCATCGATTACATGCTGGAGGATTTTGCTGCGCTCACCCGGATCTTTACCTCCGGAAAAGGGGCAGATGTCGTACTCGATTTTATTGGCGCCCCCTACTTTTCGCAAAACCTGAAAGCGCTGGCCACCGACGGAAGGCTGGTCATCCTGGCTTCCATGGGTGGGGCAAAAACAGACAAGGTTGACCTGGGGCTCATCCTGCGCAAACGCCTGCACATCATCGGTACCACACTGCGCACCCGTTCGCTGGATTACAAGATCCGGCTGACCCGTGAATTCCTCGGGCAATTCCATCAGCACCTCGAATCCGGCGCCCTTCATCCCGTAATCGATTCGGTATTCGACTGGCAGGATGTCGTCCGGGCCCACCAATACATGGAAAGTAACCGGAACCGGGGGAAGATCGTTTTGAGGGTCGCATCCTAGACGCCAAATCCAGGACCCAACATCAGGTATCCGGTTTTTTTCTCATTTTTGCCTCCGCAAAATCCAAACATAAACCAATATGAAGGGATCCATCCTTATTTGCCTGCTGTTCTTCACCCTCCGGCTTTTTGGGCAATCCGCGCTGGAAAAAAATGTAACGGCCGATGAAGCTTATTTGCACGACCTTTACCTGCACCTTCATAAAAACCCGGAACTCTCCTTCTTTGAAAAGGAAACGGCAAAAAGGATGTCCGCCGAATTGAAGCAGGCCGGATTTGAGGTAACCGAAAACATCGGCGGTTATGGCGTAGTGGGGGTATTGACCAACGGAACCGGTCCCACCGTCCTGGTCCGCACCGATATCGACGCATTGCCGGTCAGGGAAGAAACCGGAAAACCTTATGCCAGTCAGGTTCAGGCGCCGGATGAAAATGGTACGGTTGTGCCGGTGATGCACGCCTGCGGCCACGATGTGCATATGTCCAGTTGGGTGGGGGCAGCGCGCGCGCTCGGTAAAATGAAAGATCAATGGAAGGGAACCCTGGTTTTCATCGCGCAACCCGCCGAAGAGCGGAACGGCGGCGCCAAAGCCATGCTGGAAAACGGCCTTTATACCCGTTTCCCCAAACCGGATTTCGGCCTGGCGCTCCATGTGAGCCCGGTGATCGAAGCCGGTAAAGTGGGCGTACGACCCGAATATGCTTTTGCATTCGTCGATTTTATGGACATTACGGTCTTTGGCGTCGGCGGTCATGGCGCCTATCCCCATACCACCATCGATCCCATCGTCCTGGCCGCCCGCATGATCGTGGACCTGCAAACCATTGTAAGCCGGGAAATCTCTCCGCTCGAACCCGCAGTAGTGACCGTCGGTTCGATCCACGGCGGGACGAAAGGCAATATCATCCCCAACGAAGTAAAACTGGAACTGACCATGCGCTCCTACTCCGACCAGGTGCGCAATGCCATCATCGAAAAGATCCAGCGCATCTGCACCGGCATTGCGATGTCAACCGCCCTGCCTGCGGATAAATACCCGGTCTTTAAATTGAAAAACGAATTCTGCCCCTCCGTCTACAATGACCCCGCCCTGACCGAACGACTGGCCGGCGCATTCAGGAAAACCCTTGGCGCCGGTCAGGTAGTTGCTGCAGACCCGTCAATGGCCGGTGAAGATTTCAGTTATTACGGCCGGACGGAAGAGAAAATACCTACCTGCCAGTTTTGGCTCGGCGTCGTGGAAAAGGAAAAAATGGAAGCTGCGGCACGCGGACAAATCAATTTGCCTTCCCTGCATTCCTCTCAATTTGCCCCGGACCCCAAACCGAGTATCCGGACGGGAAGCATAGCGCTGGCGGCGGGGGTCATGGAGCTTTTGAAGCGTTAAAATCGTTTATTTTCGTTGATAATGCCTTATACAGGGATCATTTGATCAAAACAGGCTTCTTGTCAAACGGGCTCAATCCCACCCCTTTCACCTTGGCCTCTGCCTCCACCCGGTATTCGGAATGCGCGCCGCGCATGAACCGGGCCAGTTTGGCCACTCCTCCGAAGATGAAATTGCGGTTGCCGAATTCGTCGATTGCCGAATCCATGATCTCAAACGGCAACTCAAAATCCACGTCCACAGGTTCATTGGCAGGTATGTCGAGCGTGCGGTTGATATCAAGACTGCCCAGTTCGTACTCATCGATGAGTTTTTCCTTGCCCCGTCCGCGGGTATACCGCTCGATCACCTTGAGTTGAATGCCCGTTACCGTTTGCGGGTTAAGCGACTGGAAACGCATAAATCCGGGGATAACGCCGGAAACCCGGTGTACCTCTTCCGGCAAAACCAGTTCAAGTTTCACACCCTCGATCCCCAACCATTTTTTTACTTTACCGATCATTTTTTCCTGGAATTTGTTGAAAGTACCCAAAAATAAGACATTTTCAGGAAATATCCTCAGATAATCTGACGAATGAACAGGAAGGCCGGACAAAAGTTAATTTCCGGCATTCCAAGTTATTTTTGTTTGGAAAAACAGTCAAATTGCCTTACTTTTGTTTTAAATGACGCGTAACATGCATGAGCCGTTCGTTATTTATGGCACTTATTTAAAATACCCTGAAACCGACGGACAACCTATGGCCGAAAATACCCTCCAGTTTGAATGGATCGTGCTCATCAAACTGGGCCTTGAAGCTGCTTTCTTTGACCGGGACGATATTTTTATCGCCGGCGATCTTTTCTGGTACCCCGTCGAAGGCCGGGTTGATATCCGCCTTGCTCCCGATGTGATGGTCGCTATCGGCAGGCCCAAGGGCCACCGGAGATCCTACCTGCAATGGTTCGAAGACAATATCCCGCCTCAGATTGCCATAGAGATCCTTTCCCCTGGCAACAGACAGGGTGAAATGCTCCGCAAATTCAAATTTTACCAGCAATACGGCGTGCAGGAATATTATATCTACGATCCGCAGGAAAACATCCTGACGGGTTATCATCGAATAAACGAGCAATTGAAAGAAATTCCGGATATGCGCAACTGGAAAAGCCCCCTCCTCGGCATTCAGTTTGAGTGGAGGGAAAAAACCTTGAAATTGTATCAGCCTGATGGCAAACCTTTCCTCTCCTATCTGGAATTAAGAGAAGCAAGGCAAAAAGCTGAACTGGCCGTCAAAGAAGCCTTGCAAAAGCTGGAAAAGGAGCAACAAAGAGCAGAGCAGGAAAAACAAAGAGCAGAGCAGGAAAAACAAAAAGCGGAATTGTTAGCCCAAAAACTTCGGGAAATGGGCATTGACCCCGATCAGGTTTCATAAATTACAAATTCGCCAACTGCTCCAATAACCACTGCCGCTCTGCCAAGGGGTTGGCCGTCAAAATTTCCTGTTTCAGTTTTTCTTTTTGATCCTGGCTGTATGGATTGACCCGCACCAGCTTGCGGGTATATTTTACCAGATTGCTGTAAATATTTTTGTGGTACCCGATCACCTTTTTCCGCTGGATATAGGTGCGCACGCTTTCCAGCAGGGAATCCAGCGCGTCCAGTTCGTCTTGTTCATATAACATTTTGAGGAGCATGGATTTGGCGTTCAGATTGATGAGGATATCATCGTATTCCACCTGAGCCAGCAATCGCATGGCCGACTTGTAGTCTTTTTTTTCAAACAACAGTTTCGAACGGCAGAAGTGGCTCAGGTTTTCCCGGAGTTCTTCTGCCAGAAGGGGCTTGTATTGGGTGATGAACCGGTCGACCCAGTTGAATTCCTTGACCAGCAAGCCGGCTGCAACTGCATTGAAATAGGTATGTCGCGTGACCTGGTTGTTCTCCAGCAGGATCTTGCTTTCCAGCCCCTGTTTGTACCATTCGAAGGTTTCCCGTTTATAGGCTTCCTCGGCGGCATTGATCTTCTTGATGCAGTAGTTGATCCCCATGAGGTAAACCTCCCGGAGCTCGGATGGCGGAAACACACGGATGGAATTCCTGACCAGGCTCCGGAGTTGTTCAAAATAGCGCCGGTCGCCCTGCTGCTCGGTGATGGCCTTCAAAATATAATAATATACCCCGATAGCCGGTTCTTTCACCAATTCCTTTTCTTCGATGAATTGAAGGATCGGATCCATCAGGCTGATCTCATAACTGGAATTGTACAACGCCTGGTGGAAGATCATCCGGCAACTCAGTTTCAGCTTTTCAATGATAAAGGTTTTGTCCAGTGCATTGGCGACGGCCTGGAGATTGAGCGAACTGGCCGGTTGTTTATCGGCCATAAATGAATATTTCTCCTGTTCGATCAGGTATTCGTTCCGGAAGAAGCTGTCTGTCCGCTGGTCGGCGGTTCCCCGCGATTCTTCCAGGTCGGACAGCGTCTTTTGGAAAACCTTGTCCAGCTTCCGTTGACGGAAAGAAATGGCCAGGGCGATCTTGTTGCGGATCTCATCGGCGGTCAATTCCTCGAAAACCAGAAATTTTTCTACCGCTTTTTGCAAAAAGTGGATGGTTTGTCTTATTTTAGCATCGTCAAATGGCGTGGAGCGGCCAAAAAGTTTAGAAAAAATACGTTCTTTGTTTAAATATTTAGGCTCGGTCAAATGGTTGCCGGCAGCGAGATAATCAAACAACGCTACTACATCCTCGCGCTGATTGTGGATCGGAGAATGCAACCATTTTCTTAAATTTTTAAGTTCTTTGGGGTCGAGCACCCTTAAAATAGCGATTAACTGACTTTTTTCCACCTCAAATCCTTATTTTTTTTCAACAAATAGCAACCTATCATCCTGCTTCTAAAGTATTCTTTTTCAACTATTTACTTTAAAAAATCCACTAAGAAGCAAAACAAAAGTACGCAATTATTTTCAACAATTGCTGTTTTTTGTCTTTGTTTTTCGAATGGGATAGTAACACTTTTGTAATGTCAAACGAAGACAACGACCTAAATCAATCGCCAATGACGCAACTTAAGGCCTCTCCAATAAAAGCTATTTCAGGTCTTCGCTGGGCTTGGATAGTAGTTTTTTGGAGCTGGTCGCTGGGGTTGCAAGCCCAGGGTTGGGAAATTTCCTTCGGAGGAAACAAAGAAGACTTCGGGCAAAAAGTGATCCAGACGATTGATGAAGGTTACGCGATTCTGGCAGTTGCAGAATCTTATTCCGATGATAATGATCCCGATATTTATGTCATCCGTACCGACGTCGATGGCAAACTCATCTGGGCAAACGTGTTCGATGAGGGTATTCGGGAGTTAGGTTTTGACTTATTGGAAATGCCCGACGGCGACCTGGTCATCGTGGGCTATATCGAACCGGATCTTTTCCAGCCTGAGCATGTTTACCTGCTGAGAATCGACAAACGGGGCCGCAAAAAGTGGAGCCGGACGTACGAAGCGGTAACCAATGAAAGAGGAATAGCGCTGACCGCTACAAGCGACGGCGGTTTCCTGATCATTGGGCAAACACTCAACCCGCTCAACGGAAAAGACGATATCCTGGCCTTGAAAGTTGACGCTGACGGCCTGGAAGAGTGGCGGGAAATTTACGGCACCACCAAAGAAGATAAAGCGGTCGGTGTAATCCCGACTCCCGATGGTTATATCTTCGCCGCCAATGTTAAAGGGAATGAAGGTCCGCAAAACGATATAGCAATTTACAAGATTACCAAACAAGGCAATCTTTCCTGGACCAAGGTTTATGACTCCGGTGTGGATGAGCAGGCAACCTCAGTGATCGCTACCCGCGATGGAAATCTGGTACTTGCCGGCTACTTCGACAACTTCCGGGAAGGTTTGGTTGTAAAAGCCAATATGCAGGGTGATACACTCTGGTGGAGAACTTTCAACCCTACTCCGGAAGATGATTACTTCGAAGGCATCCTCGAACTGGAAAACGGCAATCTGGTTGCGGTCGGTTTAACATTGCCTACAGCCGGAAATGTTAACATCCTTCTGGTTAAATTGGATTCCAAAGGGAATCCGCTCTGGTCGAGAAGCCTCGGCGCCAACGACAAAAACGATATCGGATATGATGTGGCGCCCACAGTTGACGGGGGGTTTGTGATAACAGGAAACAATGCAAAAAGCGACCTTCTTTTTATCACGGATATTACCCTGTTAAAAGTCGACGGCGAAGGCAACTACGAATCCAACCGGATTTCCGGTAAGGTTTACCGGTCCGACGACGGATGCAACCCGTATAACCCTGAAACCGACAAACTGCTGCCCCGCTGGGTCGTAAAGGCGCAAAGCGCCGACCGCACGTATTACAGTGTGACCAATGAGGCCGGCGAATACGACATGACTGTGGATACCGGCATTTACACGGTAACCCTTTTGAAAGAGATAAATCCAAACTGGGACATTTGCAATCCCATTGCGATAACAGTTGATTTTAACGAGTTCTATGACACGACGGTTTATGATTTTCCGGTAGAAGCAGCTTATGACTGCCCGCTTTTAAACGTGAAAGTCTCCTCCTCCGGCCTGACTTATTGCAATAACGCCACCTACTCGGTGAATTACTGCAACGACGGTCCGGCAACGGCGGCCAACTCGAAAGTCGTATTGAAACTGGATCAGGAATTAACCTTCCTCAGCGCCAGCCTTCCATACGAAATCGAAGGAGACTCGATCATTGTGGCGACAGGCGATATCGGCTCTACGGATTGCGGACAATTTACTTTTGATGTGGCGGTTGCCTGCGATGGTATCATCGAAGCACAAGCTGCCTGGGTTAACGCAACTATTTACCCCAACGCTTCTTGTATCCCCACAGACCCAAATTGGGACATGTCCAGCATCCAGGTGAGCGGTGTGTGCGAAAACGATTCTTTGAAGTTTCGCATCAAAAATATCGGGACCAACCCGACCTCACAACCGCTCAATTATGTAGTGGTGGAAGACGTCATCGTCTTCAAGGAAGGGATCATCGATACCGAACTTCAGCCACAGGAAACCATAGAAGTGGCGGCGTTTGAAGCCAATGAGGAAGGCGCAACTTACCGCCTCATTGCGGAACAGACACCCGGGCACCCCGGGCAAAGTCTTCCGACAGTGGCTGTCGAAGGATGCCCCCAGGCAGGATTGAGCAGCTATACAACCGGATTAGTCACGCAGTTTCCTGAAAACGACTCAGACCCCTACGTTGCAATCAACGTACAAGAAGTAAAAACACAGGACGATGGAGCAACCTTTATGAGAGGTCATCCCAAAGGCTACAACGATAGAATTATCGTTCCGAACACTGAAATTGAATACACCATCGTCTTTGCAAATACTGTAGAAAACGACACCATTGACAGAGTAGTGATCAGGGACACCTTACCACTTTATCTTGACCCGGCGAGTGTCATTCTTGGCGCCGCCAGTCATCCCTATGATTTTGAAATTAACAGAAACGGTGTCCTGAAGATCACGTTTGATCAAATCCAACTTCAAGCAGGCGGCAGCGCAGAGGAGGCTTCGTCCCGGGGGTTCGTGCAATTCAGAATTTCCCAAAAACCGAACAACCCCGTCGGGACGGTTATTGAAAACAGCGCTGCCGTCTATTTTGACTATCAAGCTCCGGTCAAAACCAATACCATCAGCCATGAAGTTGGCTGCGAAGATTTCTTCGAAGGTTGTATCCTTTTGGTAGGCATTGACGGAGGTCCAAATATCCCTCAGGGGGTTAAAATAAAAGTGGCGCCTAATCCGTTTTTTGAATCGGCAACCGTTGAAATCGAAGGGATTATGCTAAACGAGATTGATTGGCTCGTTTATGACAGCATGGGCCGCCTCGTACGGTCCGAGCGCCACAAGGGAAACAGGTTTGAATTTTATCGGCAAAACTTGCCGGCTGGTTTTTACACTTTTCAGGCTGCATCCAATGGTCAGCTTGTCGCCGCCGGAAAAATGATTGTCCGATAATCATAATCCCATAAACAATCGGTTCCTTGCCCCTTGGGGCAGGGAACCCACAAAGTGAAGGTTTTGTTCTCTATATAAACCAAAGAATTAGGTCGTCTTATTTTTTTCATGAGATTATGATTTGTTATTAGCAAGGCCGCGTCCACCAGACGCGGCTTTTTTTTTGCTCTTTTTTTTTATCATTTGATATCTATCTCCCTCTCATAAAATGGCAATGAATGCTCCTGTTTTTCTGAAGGCGGGGCATCAAAAACCCGGTCGAGGTTGTTCCCGGCGAGATCTTCCAGGTCACAGCTGAACCGAAGGGTATATTTTCCGGGGTTCCAGGGTTTTTCCGGGGTAAACTGCCATTCTTTTTCCTCCGGCCCGATTTCAACACGACCCTCCGGCTGCATTCCGCCAGGGGCCGTCAGGACAATCCCGTCCAGCAACAGGGCATAATCCATAGAATAGCCGAAATCCACCCGGATCGGTTCGTTTGTTCCTGCCGCGGGTATTTTAACCACCCATTCTTCGGGCTTGGGTTTCAGAGTATCTCTGGGCGCAGAAATCAGCCCCTTGACGACATCCTGCCCGAGGGTAATCCCATTGGCCGCCATCCAGTCTTTGCCGATAATGAGCCGGTAGGTTCGGCCCGGCGCCAGCGGCGGTCCTTTCTCCAGGTTGGGTATGAGCAGGCTTTTGATCCGGCCGGGGTCGAACCAGACGGTCAGCCGGCGCCGGCCCGGATCCCAGAGTTCCTGCCCCATATCCAGAAAAGGGGCTTCGACGGTATTCCCGTCTTCGTATTCAAGGCGGATATGCTCCATTGCCTGGCCGTAACGCATAGGTTGGCTGAAAACCACATAAAACTTGAGTTGGTTGGCCGGCCATTCCGCCGCAGAAGGATAAATTGTTTCCACCTGCGGCGTCTCGGCTTTATTCCTGACCGGAACGGATACGGCCAAGGTCAGGGCGGGAAGTGGTGGGCTCAGGGTTATGGTATAGGTATGCCCCTGAACAAAGGGGAACCTTGGGGTAAAAAATACCGCCTCCTGATCAGCAGTATAAATGCCGAGCATGGAAGGAAGCCTCTCTTCGCCTTGCGGAGCCTTGTAGTCAACGCGAAAAACCTTGCTCCATTCGGTCACCCCCTTTATCACCTCCTTGTCCAGACCGGAAAGTTGAAGCGACCCGAAACGGGGGTGGTTTTCTTCTTCCACCAGCCGCACGGATTGACTGTTCAGGGCAGAAAATGCCAAAAGAAAGACTAAAACCGGAAAGGCGGGTATTTTCATTTGAAAGACGGTCTGCCACTAAGGACACTAAGGCGGATTCATTTTTTTTCCCGGCGTCTTAGTGTCCTCAGTGTTCTCAGTGACCTTAGTGTCTTTAGCGTTTAAAACCGGAGGCCCCTGGTCGGATACGACCTCAGCCCCAGGCTGCCGTTGGGCATGCGCATGAGCAGCAGAACATTTTTTTCGTTCAGGTTGTCGATCTGGGTGACGCTGACCAGGGATAGGACATCGTGGTGGAGTCCGACTGCGTATTCATTATCCTTCAGCGGTTCGGTGAGGCCTGTTTCCTGTTTCGGTATATCTTCCGGTTTGATACGGATGACCGCCTTGGAAGTGTTGGACATCAGGAATCCGTCCTTGCCGTCTTCTGTCCGGTACTGAATGATGTCGATGGGCATATTTCCCCATCCGAACTCGCCCAGGGTTTTGCTTTTTACGTGTTGCCCGTTTTTCAGGTCATCCACGGGGATGCTCACAAAAGGCGTGCAGGTATAAGCTGCAAGGATGAACTTTTTGCCGTTGATCTCATAGGGGAACAAGGTGCGGATGGGGGCTTCCGTTTCCGATTTGCCGTGGGCTACGTGCCATACTTCGATGGTGGAATAGGTGTTTTTCCCGCTGAAGGGGAAATCGAGCACCCGCAGGACGGATGCAAATTCCTCGTTGGAAAGGCCGGCGACGTAAAGTTTGCCGTCGTCGTAGGCGATGTCGGTGATGGCTTCGGTGCGGTTGTCGCTGTCCCGCCAGTTTTTCGTGCCTTCGTCCACTACCTTGGGGATGTCGGTGACCGAATGTTTGATGCTGCCGAGGTCCACTTCCACGATCTCTCCTGCCGGATTAATGCGCAGGAGCAGCGTGGCGTCGGCAAGGTCGTTGGGCAGTTTCCAAAAGCCCTGCGCGTTGGCGTCGGCCCTGGAAACAGCCAGGTAGATATTTTGCGAAATGGGGTTGACAGCCATGTCGTGTATAAGCACGCCTTTAGGATCGGCGCCCAGCAAGGCGGCCAGTTTACCCTCCAGGTCGTCGAGGTTGAACGCTTCCTTCGAATCGTTATTGATGCGGTCGCCCATGTCAAGGGCATAGAGTTTGCCGGCTTTGGAATCACCCAGGAACAGGATGCCTTCCGGGCCGAACGACATAACTGTGATAGATTGCACGCCGGCTTTGCCGTAGACAAAGTCCCTGGTCAAAACCTCATAAGTACTTGCGAATGTGGTGGATAATACGGCCAGCAGGCCCAAAGTCAGGGTGATTTTTTTGAATGGCATGATTTGAAATTTTGGATCCATAAAATTAAAACAAATACGGATGGGATGCAAACCGGTTGGTCACTTATTGGAGCGGTTGGTCACAAAATTGAGGAATTGACGCGAGTGCGTGCCGCGCAGAAGGCGCGGAGGAATTGAGGAATTGACGCGAGGGCAGCCGTTTCAAATTAACCCCGCCGTTAGGGTAGCGCGCGTATCAACCCATCAATAAACCTCCCTTTCCGTATACCGCCAAATACCGCCCAATGTACTTCCCGATGATATCGAACTCCAGGTTTACTTCATCGCCGGCTTTCAGGTTGTGAAAGGTGGTGTGCTCATAGGTGTAGGGGATGATCGCGACGGAGAATTGTTCCTTCAATCGTACCTCTGACCTCTGTTTGGAGGCAGAACCTTTGTTTTCCCACCGGACCGGGGCCGGCGCTGCAATCACCGTCAAACTCACGCCGTTCACGCAGATCGAACCTTTGTCCACCAGCAGGTGTTCGGGGGTGGGGTCGTAGCTGAAGTGGAAATACCAACTGCCGTCGCGCGGTTCTACAGCCAGGCAGCGGCCTTTGCCGTCGACATGCCCCTGTACGAGGTGGCCGTCGAGGCGGGCGCCGGCGAGCATGGCCCTTTCAAGATTGACGAGGTCGCCCACCTTCAGCGTACCGAGGTTGGAGCGGATCAGGGTCTCTTCCACCGCGGTGACGGTATGGGTCCCCGGGCCAATGGCGACTACCGTGAGGCAGACCCCATTGTGGGAAAGGCTTTGGTCGACCTTCAACTCATGGGAAATGGAGGAAGCGACCGTAAAATGTTTGTTGGTCCCTTCTTCGCGGATGGATTGGACGCCGCCGAGGGATTCTATGATGCCGGTGAACATGTGCGCTTTATTTTAAATGGCCGTGGCGTGGCCAAACAGCTTTAGCGTCCAAACCACCCAAGTCACAAGCCCTTACCTCCCCCGAATCAACTCAATATACCCGCTCAGTTTCACCGGCGAGAGGAAGGTGCCGCCCACCCTTTGCTCGTAAACCTGACAGGTGTAGTAATATGTACCCTCAGCGAGGTCCTCGCCTTTCAGGTTGGTCCCGTTCCAGTTGAGGTTGGGGTCTTCGGTTTTGAAGACGACCTGCCCCCAGCGGTTGAATACCTGGAAATCGACGCGTTCGATGAAACAGAAGGGATAAGGTATAAACAATTCGTTGGCGCCGTCTCCGTTCGGCGTGAAGGCGTTGGGCAGTTGGTAGATCGGGCAGTTGTCTACGCAGATCTCGTTACTGAACGGGCTTTCGTTAAAGAAGGTATCGATGGCCGTAACGGCGTAACATCCGGCAATACCCCGTTCGGGTTTATGTTCGTAGGTGACCTGGCCGGACAGGTCGATATCCGCGATTTTCACCAGTTGGTCGCCTTCCGTTGCGGCATAATAGATTCGGTAACCCGTCACGTCGTCGGTTTCCGGGCAAAGGTCCATCGGGTTGATCCATTTCAGGGTATTGATCAGCGCGTTCGGGTCGGAGCAATCCACGGGTTTGCCGCAGATGTTTTCCACGGTAAGTTCGGGCGGGCATGGCGCTACATTGTCCACAGGAATCTGGCAGGCTTCCTGACTGTCGTTGATCAGGGGGGCGGCAATGCCTTCAACCCCGTAAGAGCCGAGTGCACGCACAAAATAACAGTACTCCTTGCCGTTGAGCAAGCCTGTGTCCTTGTATTGGGGAACAGCGGTGCGGCCGATCAGGTCGAATTCGCCTTGTTCGTTTTGCCGGAAGACTTCGTACTGGTAATTTTCCCAGGGTACAAGGGCCGTCCAGGTGAGGACGTTGGCGTTGTCGGTGGGGGCTATGGATAAAAAGACGGTGGATGCGGCGTTGGTCGGCCCAAGCAGCCTGTCGTTTTCGACATAGAAGTTGATGATGTAGGAATAAGGTTGCGACTTGGTCGACAGGCCCGTATCCGTAAAACAGGTATCGTTGGCGTTGGCAAAATCCGGGCTGGAGAACGACACCCCGATCTTGGAGAATGCGCCCGGTTGTCCGGTCTGGTTATCTGCCCGCAGCACTTCGTACACATAAGGGCCGGGATTAAGGATGGTATCCAGGTCGGCTACCTTGGGTTTCGACCAGCATACCCGCACTTCCCCGTTGCCGACGTCCGTAGTTTCCACGTCGGCATGGGTAATGAGCGGCAAGTCGCGGTTCAACTGCACACAAACCTCGTCGGAGGGCAGGCTGCTCACCAGGTTGTAGATGTACAGGCCGCCAGGGGTCGTCCTGGCGAATTCGGCCAGGATGCGGTAACAATAGGTCCGGCCACGCTCCACATCCGCATCCAGGAAGTGGTAGCGACCGTTTTTGATATCCTTGATGGGCAGGTCGTTCAGACGGGAATATCCCTTGCCCTCCAGGCCCGGCGTACAGGTATCGACCGGGAATGGGTTGGCGCCGTCCTTCCGCCAGACGGTGAAGCCGCGGAAATAGTTATCCAGGGCCTGATCACAGGAATAAGGCAATTGCCAGAAGAGTTCCACTTCACCCGAGCCGGAGGTGGCCCGCACATCCTCAGGAGGCGGGCCGACCACTTTGATGCGCACCGTTTTGAGGGTGGCCAGGCCGAAGGTATCTGCAAAAAAGTTATCGATCGCTTTGAAGATGACCGTGTAATACTGGTTGGAAATATGTTCGCAGGCCGTTTGCCAGCGGAAAACCTTATTGACGGGGTCATCCACAAAATCGTTGTTGTCCGGCTCAAAAACGGCCGGGCTAACGTCGACCACAAAAGGCCCGCCCGAAGCGGATAAACGGACCCGCTGGTTGACCTCAAATTCGGGCGCTCCGGCAGAAACGTCGATTTCCACGAGTTCGCCGGCAACCACGCATATTTCTTCAATGGAGGCCGTCAGGGTCGGAGGTTCGTTGCTGCAATTTTCGATCAGGATCTGCATGTCCCGGATCATGGTATCCAGAGCAATGCCGTTGCGGTATTCCACAATAATAATGGCCAGGTTGTACTCACCGGCGCGCTGGGGGGCGTTCCAGGTGATGTCGCCGGTTTTTTCATTGATGGTCAGTTGGTTATTCATGCCCGGATTGATCTGGTCCGGGAAAAGGTAATTCGGCACCTGTACATCGCGGTCTTGCAAGGGGATCGTAAAATGGTAGGACAAGCTGTCCCCCTCCTCGTCAAAGGCCCCCGGATTGTAGGTAAAAACCTGGCCGATGCACCCCACGTAGATGGGGGGTTCCAGCAATATCGGAGTATTGTTGCAACCCTGAAACTGCGGGTTTGGGAAGGTGTAAACGGTCTCGATATGGAACCGGACCTGTTCGGAATTGGGATAATTGACGTTGAGAATGCCGCCGTTCCGGTTGGGATCATTCATCGAGATCCGGTATTGTCCCCTGGCGGTATAGGTATGAACAGCTTTGTAGTAATTGACTTTGGTATCGTTTTCCAGCAATTCTCCTTTGGGTGGTATCCCGGGCCCGTTGATTCGGACGACCTTGTCGCAGGTGCCGTCGCCCCAGCAAATGTCCAGGGAGTCGCGGTCGGCGCGGAAGGAACTGGCCTTGGTGTAGGTAACAATGGTGGCCTCCACGGTAAGGCTGGAGTTGCAGTCGCCAACCTGCCTTACCCATATTTCACCCGCCCGGTTATGGGTTGCGGAGAGCCGGCCTGCCAACAGCATCAAGCCGGTGAGCACAAATAAGATCAGGGTATATTTTTTCATCATTGGAGGGCTTGTTGATTAAAAAATGCCACTCAAAAGCCTTGGTAAACACAATATATAACCTTTTTGGCGGACCTGCCGCAGTCTCGGGTGAAAAAGATGATTTGGTCAGGTAACTGGCTTTTTGATTTAACGTGCGGATGGGGGACAATGTTTTGATTTGTTGATTTGTTGATTTGTTGATTTGTTGATTTGACGGCAGCCGTTTCGAATCAACAAATCAACAAATCAACGCATCAACAAAAAATCACCCCTCCATCGGTTCCGCCTTCAGAAAGGCTTCCTCGCTCGCCCCCTCGGCGGTATCGGCGTCCAGCCAGATTTTCCATTGGCCGTTGTGTTTTTTCAGGACCACATGGAATTTGCCGTAATAGTTGTTGACGGTTCCGTCGGGTTGAGTGACCCGGGTACGATAAAAACCGACTTCGAATGCGTTGTTTTCATCGGCAATGCGACGGGTAAACCGCAGGGTCAGTTCGCGTTTCTGACCGCTTTCCTTGCCGCGTTTCGACCAGGTGATGGTGTTTTCGGCGTAGGTATTGAAATCCTGAATGCGGTTGTCGTCTTCCAGTACGCGAAGCGCCTCCGGATGGTGGACAGACATGAAGGTTTCACCGTCGAAATGGTTGAAGCTCTCCAGAAAGGGTTTCCAGACCTGGGCATTGATGGCTTGCTGGTGTTCGGCTGGCTGGGCGCTTGCCGCGAGGACGGTGAAGGACAAGATGAATGCAAATGTGTTTTTCATAACAGGCGGAATTTTTGATGGTGAACAAACGGATATTGGGTTTACAGATATTTCGGCCCGCTGGGCCTCTCACAGGCAGCATCCGCCGCTGCCCTGGCGTATTAAGGTAGAATCACCGACAATATGCCGTCAGCCTGGACTTTATTTTTTCTGCTTGCCGCCGGACAGGGATTTTTCCAGGGTTTTGCCTTCCTCCTCTTCCGGAAGCAACAACCCCGGGCAACCCTGGCCCTTGCCATGCTGATGTTCACTTTTTCGGTGATGATCATCTTATATGTGTTTTATTGGACAAACCTTATTGGTCAATTCCCGAGGTTGAACGGGTTTGAGGTCGTGCCGCTTTATTTTGTACCTGCCTGGTTTATCCTGTACCGCGCCTGGTTGTCGCCCAGGGTTTCAAAATGGGTTTATCTGGTTTTCCTTCCAGGGTTGGTGTATTTTATTTTCTGGCTGCCCTGGTCTTTGCGTCCGGCTGAAGCCTTTCAAAATCCGGAATATATTTTCAAATACCCTGTTCCCTGGTTGGGTTATGTGGGTTACCTCGGAAGGCCCATCCCCCAAATGGTCTTTTTGGGCCTCGGCGCTGCGGGCATTTTTATCTGGCAAAAGGCCGACCGGAATTTAAGTCCTGCCACCCGCAACTGGTGGTATAAGATCGCCTGGTTGTATACCGGGTTTGTCCTGGCTGCCGGCCTGTATTGGGCGCTGGTTTTTACCCGCCTTATCCGGCCGGAATACGATTATATGATCTCCGCAGTAATGAGCGTATTTATCTATACAGTGGGGGTGATGGCTTACCGGCAGTCGGTGCAATGGCAACCCGCCGAGCAAGAACGCCAATACATCAAAGAACTCCTGCTCACGCCCGGGGCCGCTGCTGCCCTGGAAGCCGCCTTGCTGGAATACATGGATAGGGACCGCCCTTACCGCGATCCTCAACTGCGGCTCACCCAGTTGGCCGACGCCATCCATTGCACTCCCCACCAGCTTTCGGAATTGCTCAACGTACACATGGACACCAATTACGCCGCTTTTGTTAACGGCTACCGCATCCGCGAAGCCGCAGAATGCCTGGATAACCCGCGGAATGAACGCCTGACCGTAAAGGAGATTGCCTACCAGACCGGGTTTAACAACCTCACCTCTTTCAACAAAGCCTTCAAAATTCAAACAGGTTTCACCCCCACCGAGTTTCGCAACAAGACCCTGACCGGCGCCAAAACAGCCTGATTCCTTCAACTTTTATAAAAATTGCAGGGATTGAGGGGTTTTAACTTCATTTTAGCTCCGGCTTGCAACAACCGGGCAAGCCTGACCTGATTGTACCACCTTAAAAAACGAATCATGCTGAAGGATAAAATCCTGCAGGTTATCGTCCTGATCTTGTACTGCAGCGCTGCCAATGCGCAAACGTTTGTCAAAATTTCTGACCCGCTCAACCCCATCAATTCCGCCAACATGGCCGGGTTTTACCGGGGCGCCGCCTGGATGGATTTTGATGCCGACGGCGACCTGGACCTGTCAACCCTGCCTTTTTTTTTCCGCAATGACGGCAACGACAATTTTGTCCGGATCACGGTCGGGCAAACCAACGACCAGATCGGCAGTGTGAGTTGGGGAGACGTGGACGACGACGGCGACCCCGATTGCCTGTACGGGACGCTCAACCGCGGAACCTTCATCCTGTATAACAATGGGGAAGGCCAGTTTACACCAGCCGCACTCGATGCCGGCAACCTGCTGCGGTGCTGGTCGGCGCAACTGGGTGAATTCAACAACGACGGCAACCTGGATGCGATCGTCACCGTAGCCAACGGCTTCGGCGGGCTGACCTCACCCAACTTCTTTTATACCGGCGCCGGCGCCGGCGCTTTCAACCCTGTTAACACCTTCGACTTCGTGCAAAATACCGCCCCGTACACGGTGAGCTACTGGACCGATTTCGACAACGATGGAGATTCCGACCTGTTTATTGCCTCCGGACCCGCGGGTACCGGCGCACCCGACTATAATTACAGGAACCTCCTGATGGAAACCGGAACGGCACAGTTGCAACGCATCCAGGACCTGCCATTCGGCGTTGATCATCAGGACGGGCAATGTTACAATTTCATTGATCACGATCTGGACGGCGACCTCGATCTTTTCATCACCAATTACAACGGGGTAAAAAACCGCTTTTATGAACATACCGGCGCCGGCTGGTCGGAGGTCAACAACCAACTCACTTTCCTGAGTACCAACCTCAGCAATGCCTGGGGCGATTTCGACAATGACGGGGATGAAGACGTGGTCATTACGTCCGACAACCTGGGGTCAGCCGGGTATTTCCGGAACAATACCAACGGAACGTTTACCAAAACGGGATCCCTTTTCTCCGACTTCACCGGCAATGTCAGCGGCTGCACCATCGGCGATTATGACAACGACGGCGACCTCGACCTCTTTGCCCTGGGCGGCGCAGGAGTGGGGGTCAAAACCGGCCGGGGACTTTACAAAAACGAATTGGCCAACGGAAATCACTGGTTACAGGTAAGCCTGACCGGTACAAATTCGAATACCACAGGCGTTGGCGCGGTGGTCTGGCTGGAGGCAGAGATCCAGGGGACGCCCCGGCGTCTGCGCCGTGAGGTGTCTGCCCAGAATACATTCATGGGGCACAACGCCCAAAGGTTGCATTTTGGGCTGGGAGACGCCACCGGGATTGCCCAACTTGAAGTGGTCTGGCCGTCGGGTCTGCGCGAAACCTTTGAAGTGAGCGGCGTAGACAAAAGGATCAACCTATGGGAAGGCAGCGGTTCGCCTGTTACGGGCGTCATCCATCCGCCTGCGCTCCAGATAGCGTTGCCTTTTTATCCGAACCCCGTCACAGGATCCGCGCTTTTTTGGGAATTGCCCGATGGGTTCGAAGCCCGGTTCGAACAATTGCTCATCGTCGATATGCTGGGCAGAACTGTCATTCGAAAGGATTTGGGCGGCGAATTCCTCAATAAACTCGATGTTTCCGGTTTGCTTCCCGGCCAATATCAACTGACGCTGATCAGCAAAGGCGTCAACTGGATCGCCAAATTCCAACGGATCTGATCATATTCGCTTTTTTCATCCTGAAATTACTGACTTCGAAACGTAGAGCAGTATTGGATGGGTTGCAACTTTTCCATTGGTTGCAGCCCTTTTTTATTGTTATTCTCTGTCAATGGGGCCCTCCTTTTGAAAAAGTCGGCAAAAAAGGTAATCAAAATAAAAATTACAAAATTTTGATAATCAATATTTTATATTAAATAAAAAAATCAATTAATTATATAACAACATATACACGTTAATAAATTGCTTAGAAATTGTAATGGCGCAGGCCCTGTATCCGGGCGAATATTGCATCATGATTCGATAAAAAATAATTCACCATTGAAATTTAAAAACCATGAAAACGTTCAGCATTCATTTTTCCAACATCCGTCCTTTTGCCGCCGTGTCGGTATTATTCCTTGCCGCTACCAGCGCCATCTTTACCTCGTGTCAGAAAGAGGCCATCGAGCCCGTTACCGAAGAACCCGCAGAATGGGATAAGGACGCCGATCTGGTGGCTTATTATGATCCATCCAACGCTATTCTCTTCGCCGACCCGGCTTACCTGGAACAAACGCTTGAAATTGTAAATGCGCAGCCAACCACCAAAGGGCATTTCACCGGCCAGGGCGTCACCCCTGACGGCGACCGCATTCTGATCCAATTCAACGTCCAACCGGTAGAAGGCAGGAAATTATTAGACATCGCCACCAAAACGGACGAAGTGCTTACGCCGGTTTTGATCAACGAATTCAGCGCCAACGGCACAAGTTACCGGGTGTACCGCAACGCCGAATGCGGTCAGCAGGAAGCCGCCTTTTTCGGTCCGTGCGACAACCTCGCCGACGGCACTTCCTCCCACAACGAATGGCTCGTCCTCCGCAAATGCAAAGCAGGCAACAGTTTCTGCACGGAAGCGCGAATCATTGGCGGATACCGCCACACTTTTGAATTCAAAAACTGTCAGGGGCCCAAAAAAACCACCACGCCTTACCATATCTATCAGTGCTGGCAATGATCACGGGGTCTGTTGATTTGTTGATGCGTTGATTTGTTGATTTGAGGAATTCCGCCACATCAGCAAATCAACGAATAAACATATAAACGAATAAACATATAAATCCATCCATCATGAAAAACCTCCTTCCCCTCCTGTTCATTTCCCTTTTTGGGATCACAGGCGCCCAGGCTCAAAATGCGGCTTTCAACCAAACCGGCAACAACAACGGTTTGAATACGATCGACGCGGCTTTGCCATCCGGCAACCTCACCATTTTCCTGCCCCAAAAAATTCACGCCGGCGACCGGATCTCCGGTACGGTCCTGGCCGAACCCAAGGGCAAAAAAGATAAAGACGTGGAGAAAAACACGGCCTACCTGCAGG
Source organism: uncultured Lewinella sp. (assembly GCA_964558465.1). GTDB lineage: Bacteria > Bacteroidota > Bacteroidia > Chitinophagales > Saprospiraceae > JACJYC01. The sequence goes on from CAZLEF010000040.1 coordinate 39,318, forward strand.
GTTGTGTGGTGGAGGTCAAAAACCAAAACCGCGACAAGAGCAAAAAAGGGTTGCTGACCTTTATCACGCCGGTATTTTCATCGGCGCTGACCTTCCTGGTCACGGGGCCGGACGGAAGGAGCCTGGGCGAATTTGATGTCCCGGTGGATATTACCCCGAGAATACCCGGCGCCGGCGTTCCGGCATTCGACATCCCCTCTATCGGCCAGAGCGGTGGCCCGATGTTCATACCCGGGCCGGCGGACGGCATTTTGGAAAATACCGTCATTCGCTTCGGCTCGGAATACAGCGTGCCCGTCGCTGAATCGCCGGAGGGTGTTTTTGTAAATACCCCTGTAAACATGACCGGGCAGCAACCGGTGCTGGTCATGGACGGAACCACCCGGACTTACGGTCCAACCCGGATCATTGACGTCAGCCTGGGGGCCGGTAATCTGAACCTGGTGCGGGGCCAAAATACGGACCTCAGGTTGTCTGTTTCCGGTCTGACGGGGTTGCAGGAACCGGTTGCTGTGCAATTGATCAACAGCTCGCCCGGCAATATCCGGCTTTCGGGCGGCGATTTTCAGTGCATCGAGATCCATCCTTCGATGGTCGCCGCCGACGGTGTTTACCGGATGTCCGACGTCATTACCAGTACAAATACCGGCAGTTTTACGGTTTCGGCCACGGTGATATTGCCGCTCGACGACCTGCTCATCAAAGAAGACGACCCGAGATGGAACAGCCCCACCAGCCTGGTCGATCAGGCAGAATTGTTGGAGCGTTTGGCCCGTCAATACCGCCGCTGCGGCAAAAACGACCTGGCGGATACCCTGGAAAAATATGCCAGACTGTACCGGGAACGGGCGGCCGAACTGGAAAAAAGGCTGCAGGAACAAGCGCCGCCCCAGATCGCCCAGCCGCCTGCAACCGGAAGCCAACCCACTCCGCCCGCTGAAAACCCCAAACCCCGCGAGACCCGACCCCAACCGGCGCCGCAGCCCGTTCCCGTGCCGATGCCGCAGGACAACGCCAAAAAGAACTGCGATTGCGACAAAGTGACCAAATCACTGGAATACTCCCGCGGAAACAACGAGGATAGCCAACTCAAAAAACAATTTGCCAAAACAGGGAAATACATCTATGAAACCGCCCGCATTAAGTTGAATTTCGAAGCAGATCCCGGGAAAGCCTGCCCCTGCAAGGAAAATCAATGCGAGGGTTCGTTCATCCTGACCCTGAAAATGGAAGTCAACAACCTGCTCGACCCTGTCGATCAACCCGGGCTGCCCGAACCCACCAATTATGCTTTACTCGACGGGGTAGAGGTTGCCGGATCGGGTACTTCCGCACAGAACGGGAATACCCCTGCGCCGAACGTCAAAACGGAAAGCGAAAAGGTCGACGCGCCGGCGGCCCGGCCGGAAAACAACTTCGCAAAACCCAACGCCGGCAAACGGGATTACAACGCCACTGCAAAAACCAGGATACCCTGCACGCCAGGGACCTATAAAAGGCGGTTTCTGATCGTCGGAACACCTTTTGCCGGCGGGCCCAAAACGCCCGGGGTATTCAATGGGGCTCCCGACCTGACCGCTTATGTCGACGCCATCGTGGAAGTAAAATCCATCGGCGACTGCCAACTGGAAGTCAGGATCAAAGCCTGGTACCTGGAATTTATCGCCCAATACCCCTGGGACAAAAACGGAGGCGCCGAATTGCCGGATGTGGATTACGACATTCCCGGTCTCAAGAATACAGATACCGGCGCAGCCGAACCAAAAGGCAAAACCAAAAACATCGCCAAACTGGTCAATGAAGATGGGGTGAAAGTGGATGAACCATTTCCGGCCAAAGCAAAGTGAATAACAGGTGTCGGACACTTCGAAAGTGTTCGACACCTTAAGCGCTTTTTACCAACACTATCAAAACAGGTTCAAGATATCGGCCATTATTTTTAAACTCTCCGGCCATCTTATTTTTATACCCTTTCCACTCATCGTACAACCGGCTATTCAACCATCGTTTAATACTGCCCATCCGTGTATATATTTTTGATTGGAGTAAGGCCGTTTTAAATGCCGGGAAACCGGGTTTGGGCAAGTTTTCCATTTGCATGATTTCACATTCCAGCACCCGGAATCCGTATTTTTCCAGCAAACCCGCCCAATCCTGCATCGTTGGATACAACCCGTTGGCCTGTATGCATCCAAAACCGGTTTTTCCCCGTTCGTTGATATCGGCAATTATTTCGGGAGGGGTTCCCGCCTTCCAGACCAGTTCGTTGAGAATCAATTTGCCCCCTGTCTTCAATTTTCCATGGATCAACCGGACCGCCGCTTCAAGCGCATTCCCTTCCTGGATCGCCAATACGGACTCGGCAAAGATCAGGTCAAAATCATTTGGGATGTCCAACCACCCACCGCCGGTATTTTCCAGATAAAGGCGGACTTTATCCGGGAGGCCGCAAAATTTCAATCGCCTTCGGGTCTTTTCAAACATGCCTTTCGAATATTCCACCCCATGCAGTTCGATACCCGGATAACGGGATTTTAACTTCACCAGCGTCGCGCCGGTCCCAAAGCCGACCTCCAGCACCTTTTCATGCCCCTTCAATTCCGCCTTTTGGATGAGCGCCTCCGTAGCGGATTCGCCAAACGGGTGGATGTACCCGGAGTTGACCTCCCCGAACCAGGCTAAGATATCGGCTCTTTTTGGCATGTGGCGGCAGGTGTCGGACACCTCCGAGGTGTCCGACACGTTGATTAATGTTTCACCACCACCCGCGACGCCATCCAATCCGTCCCCTGCATCCTCAGGGAATAAGCACCCGACGGCAAATGGCCGGCCTCAACCACAAACCGGTTTTTGCCGGCCACTGTCGTCCATTCGCCCTGCCAGACACTTCTGCCCAGGCCGTCGTACAAGGCGGCGCGTACCGGGCCAGCGTCGGGCAAATCAAAGGTCACTTCCAGGTGATTGGCAAACGGGTTCGGGGAAAGGGCCAAGCTCAGCCGGTCGGCCTCATTTTCAGCGGTTCCAACCTCAAAATCGCGTTGGCCGGTATTGAACCAGACTGCCCAGCGGGCGCCGTCCTGAGCTGTAATATAGGTGAAAGGATTTGCCGCTGCATTGATCTTGTCGTCGTCTACCTCAACCGCCCTGACCACCTGGGCGCCGTTCACCACGTCATCAAAGAGAATATAATCATCAGCGGTGGTGTATACCGGGTAACCCTGCTCAGCGCATTGGGCAAAATACCCGACGTCGCCGGTTTCGGTATTGGCCGACTGGACAAATACCTCGCCCGTTTCGTTGTCGAATACGTCGAATGCCAGGATATAAGGCGAATTTTTGGCGATCACAGGGTCGCCGATGCTGGTATTTTCAGGCAACGAACTGAAGAGTTTGCCGATCGCGTTGTCACCGAAGGTATTGCTGGTTTTGTTCCAGGCCCGTACAAAACCAATGTCCCAGAATTCAATATTCCCGGTATTGGTCGGGATCACGTTCAAGGCGTCGTACACCACCAGTTGGCCGGAATAATCCCATTCCAGCACGTCAGCATATTCGACATTACCGCTGGAGACGCCCTGGGCTGTGGTCGGGTTGAACAGTTCAAACGCCTGGAAAGCCTCCGTGACCAGGTTAAAAACCCAGACCTGGTTGTCGTAATCATCCGTAAGAGCGGCCAGCAAGGTTCCGTCCTTGGAAATGGCGGTATTGCGCCAGATCGGTTCGTCGCTCAGGGTTACATATTCAGCATCGGGAATGCTCCAGTCGATAACGATGGCTTCCAGGGTTTTGTCCTGCGAAACATATACAATGATGCTGCCGTCGTCGGTCAGGCTCGGCCGGCTGAACGGGCCTTTACTGGTAAGCGGGTTGGCGATCACGTTGAACCCTGGGTCGATGATGCGGAGCAGGGATTTATCATCGTTCGACAACAGGATATAATCCGACCCCACGTTAGGGTCCAGGTCGTCCTGATAATCTCCGCCGCCCTGGCTCCCGAAGATCTCCACGGCGTCAAAAGCGGCAGCGGCGGCCTGGGCTTCGGTACTGCCGTATTTGGCTTGCGCGGCGGCGATGACGGCGATCCGCAGGTCGATAAACTGGGAAGACCGCACCAGGTAGTTGTTAAGCGCCTCGTAATATACTTGTTCGGCCTTGGGTTTGCCGATTGCGGTGGCAAACAGGTAATAAGCCTTATTGGTGATACCGCTGTTGATGTGTACACCGCCGTTGTCCTGGGTACCGGGATATTTTTCCGTTAATTTATCGGGCTGCCAGCCGGGATCGGACAGGTCATTTCCTCCGTTATGCGGATTGGACAGATCACGCAGGGCCCCCGAAGGAAATACAGAAGTGTTGACCACGTCTTCGCCCATCTTCCAGTCCTCCGGGTCGATCATGGCGCCAAAGATATCGGCAAAACTTTCGTTCATGGCGCCCGATTCCCCCTGGTATTCCAGATTGGCCGTACTTTGGATCACGCCGTGCGACATTTCATGCCCGGCTACATCCTTAGCGCGGGCCAAGGGGAAGGAGAAACTTGCGTCGCCGTTGCCGTAGAACATGGCTTGCCCGTTCCAGTAGGCGTTGCCCATGGACTGGTCGTTTTCGTCCGTCACATTGATCAATGATATGATGTTGCCGCCCTGTCCGTTGATGGAATTGCGGTTGAATTTATTTTTGAAGTATAAAAAAGCTTCGCCTGCGTTAAAATGCGCGGAAACGGCCCTGGGGTTGTTCCAGCTGTTGTTGGAAGAGGTGACCTGTACTGCGCCGAAATCAGTTTGCTCCGGTGAAGTATTCTGGGCGTCGATGGTCCAGATCACGCCGGCGGGGTCGTTGGGCATCTGGGATCCGGCCAGGTTGAACATAGACGTCCTGGATGCGTCGATCAGGTAAAATGCCCCCTGCGACTCGTAGGTGTGGATCTGCTGGCTGACGCCTTTGAGGTCGGTGGCGTTGGCGGTTTTTGGGCCGTCGGGCGGGAGAGGGAGAGAGGGGGTGAGAGGGTGAGGGGGTGAGAAGTGGCACAATTCGCTGAATTTATGCAGGACATCACCCGTTTCGGCGTCGATAAAATAGGCCCAGCGGGCGGCTGTATTGGGCACGATATGGAGTTCCCAGGCAAGGCGTTCTGCTTTGGGCTGGCCTTCCGGATGGTAGATCACCAGCCGTGCATCGGCGACGGGGCCAAACGTCAATTTTTGTTCCAGTTCGCTGAGTTGTTTGACGGTGGTATGGCTGCGCACGTCGGCAAAGGCTTTTTCAACAGCTTTTCCCTGGTTGATGGCCGGTAAAAAGCCGGTCAGGTCCGGAGTGGGCCAGGATCTGCCCATCAACAGGAATTTGCCGTCGGGCCGGATATGAAGCGTGAGTTCGCCGCCGTACACGGGTACCCCGTTGAATACCTGTTTCAGGCGGAAATGGGTCAGGCCGTCACTTTCTGCCGGGGATTGGGCAAGCGTCCATTCCAAAGACGGTTCGTCGATGGCCATGATCTCAGCCGCAGCCTCCAGAACAGCGTTTACAGCCCTTTCGTCAGCGGTTGCTGCTGCGGCCAGTTTGCCCGTTACCGAAACAGGCCGGCCTTCCGGGGTGTACACCACTTTAAGACCTTGTTGCAAGGCCCTGGCCGGCGTTAAAGCCGGAACGCTGCGGAGTTCGCCAGTGGCCGTTTCCAGGGGTCTGCCGGTTTTGAGGGGCAACCCGCTTAGCCCTTTGACCCTGAAATTTTGAATTTCACGACGGGGGCCCGTATTTTTTTCGACTTTAAAAGTCGGTTTGATCTGGGCCTGCAAACTTGCCGCCAGAAATACCATCAGAGGAATGAATAAAAATTTGGAGGACATATTTTTGAATTTATTGATTCGATTGGACAATTTGACGATTGATCCGATTGGTTCGATTGATTCGAAACATTCGAATCAATCGTCCAATCGAATCAATTTTTGGTTTTTTCAGCAACCAATCCGGACAGTTCCCGGTACAATTCCTTCACCGTTTCCGAAACCGGAACATCGTGTGCGCCCCAGGCGATGCGGCGTTCTTTGCCGGTCTGGAAATCGGAAATGAAATAGTAGATATTACCCGGTTGATTAACGCCGGCGTCGAGTTCTTTTAACTGAGCGGCCCGGGAAAAAAGGTTTTTTGTCGTCCTGCGGCCAACTTTTTTCAACTCCTTGTACTGCGTTTCCACCCCGGTATGAGTGAATAATTGTCCGTTTTCCAGCAGAATAAATTCAGTGACTGCGCCAGTGAACCCGCCGCCGCTTCCAAAAAGCAGGCGTTTATCCGGCCAGTTCAAGGGTTGATAGGATTTACAGGACCAGAAGAAAAAAAACAGTATGGGCAGGCAAAACATTAGGCGATTTTTCATTTGGTTAATTTTGGGAGCTAAAGTACAAAATCCGGTAAAAAGAAATGATGTTAAGATTTCCTTAACATAAAAACCGGGAAATTTGGATTAACTTGCCAGACATCAAAAAATCATCCATCATGAAAAAATTTTTATTCCTGCTCGCTTTTGTTTGTTTTGCCTTTATGAGCAATGTCCAGGCGCAGAGCTGCCATGGCGCCAAGTCGGCCAAAGCCGAAGGCAAGTCCTGCCATTCCAAGGAAATGGCCGCTGCCAAAGCCGCTGCTATGGATGAGAGCATCGAATCGCGGACCTGCGCGGCAACCGGCAAGGTTTCCTACGTTCGCAAGAAAGTCTGCCCGCATTCCGGCAATGTTTCCTACGCCGATGTAGAATACGACGCCGAAGCCGGCAGATTTGTGAAAGCGGGTGAAAAGAACGCCGTCAAAGCCGAAGCCTCCGGGTCGGTTGGCAGCGTTCCGGTCAGGAAAACCAGCCCTGCAAAAGTAAAAGTTTAGCCAGGCCGGCGTTGAAAGGTTGAAGTATAGAGGTTAATAGCAAAAAATGGATTTGAAATTTCAAATCCATTTTTTTATCCGCTTTCGGTCAGTAATCAATAATTTGGCATTTAATTCAATTCAATGTATAAACATTTTGATTAATATCAAATGAACCCATTTTTATGGGGTTTTAAAAGCCGTTTTAATATATTATATTTGTACAAATAAACGGCTGAGATGATGAGAAAACTTACCTGTCTTTTCTTTGCCCTGACGCCATTTTTTGCGCTTGCACAACCCGATATCCGGGTTTCAAAGGCCACCGGAACCGGACGCACCACCGGCCATATCGCCAACCTGACCCTGACCAACCGGGGCGATGAATCCGGCCAGATCCGGATCGGCCCGTTTTACATCCCCTCCGGCGGCCAGTACCAGCCCTATATCGTACCGGAATCCACCGTGGCGACCGTGCCCTCCGGCGGAACCGTCAATATTCCACTTTCTGGTTATTGCGTCGACATCCGCACCCCGCCCGTACCCGACGGAAGCGATTTCCCGGCTTTCAGTTCCTGGGTCACCTCAACCCCGGGCGCAACCCCCGATTATACGTGGATCAAAGACCTTCCGCCGTCGGGCGCTACAGCCCTGCCTTCCGGAGAAATAACGCCTTATATCCCCGGAACCCGCGACCCCATTCCGTCCATTATCGATTTTAATGACAACCCGCAACAAACCGGTGAACTCCTCATCCACACCGTCGTCCGCCTGGAACACGTTTTCGATTCACTCAAAACCGCCGGAGTAATCAAAACGCCTTTTTCCAGGGATCCAACCCGGGAATTCGAGTCTGTTATCCAGCAAACCTTCTGGATCTATACCTCAGCCATCCAGGGCCAACCCTACACCAAAAGCCAGTTTGAAGGCAATATGCTGACCCAACTGGTGGGCAATACCGGACGGAAAAAAGAAGACCTGCCGGAAACCGTTCAGGAACAATTTGACCAGGGTGTCGACGACTTTTGGTCGACCTTCAACCTCGTTGGCGCAGAAGCCAAGATCATCAGCAATCCGGAGAAGACCGAAGCTCCACCCGTTGAAATAGACGAAAAAGAACCGCCGGCCGAAGAGGAACTTTCCGATTGCGGGGTGGAATCGGATGTTATTTACAATCCCGAACTGGATTTCGACATGAAGATCTCCGAAAGCTGGGGCGATAAGGCGGAACGCGACAAACGGATCCAATCCGCCCGCGAATCCATCTCCAAAGGGGAAAACGTTTCCGGCAAAGAGGTTTTCGAAGGGTATGATATCGGCGAGCAACCCACCAGCGCCACCGCTTTCTGGAACAGCAACCATGTTGGGGGTTTCGCCTCGGCTTATGCAAAAACGATCTTCAAAAAAGCAGACGGATCCACAGAATGGGTCTGGAGCACCGAATCACTGGAAGCCAAAGGAGAAGGTTCCAATGAATTTTATATGAAATTCGACCACGACGAAGATTGCAAATCGATGGTTATCGGCAGCTCGCTGTCCAGAATCAAGGCTTCGGGCCGGGTGTTCGACGCAGTAGCCGGCAATGACCCCAAAAGCCTGCCGGTACTCAGGGCCTACACCTGGCTGGGCAAACAGGCTATCCTCTTTTTGATCGAACGAAAAACAGGAAAAACCAAGGATTCATTTGGCAATTACCTGAAAGACGCAGCTACCGACGAAGTCAAGGACGCCCTCAAGGAAAAACTGGAGGAAAAAGGCAATGAAATCCTCGATAATATCCTGGACGAACTCGGAATCGAAGGAAACGCCGAAGATTTTGAAATCCCTGAAAAAGACGATATCGAGGGCATGCTCGAAAAAATCCTGGGCATCGATATCCCCAGTCTTGAAGAGGGCGTCGACGCCGCTTTCGACCTCATGTTCTATTCCAATACTTACGCCACCGCCTTCGGCGCCATGAACATCACCGTTGGTTCCAAATCCGGCACCGTCCAGGCGCTTACCCGCAAATTGTACCTGCGCCAAAGTTTGGAAGATTCGAAAGACGCCGTGACCGGGACCAGCGATCAGTGCGACGAACTTCTCCTGACCGATGCGCAACCCGGCGGGCTGACCATCAAAACCTGGGGCCTTTCCACCATGACCTCCAGGGCGGAAGGGAACGGCCATGCAGAAGCCTCCCTGGAAAGCATGCACGCCGAAGTGCTGATCGGCATTTGCATTTGTCCCGGCAAAAAACCGCTGGTGGAAAAGGCCAGCCTCTACGGCTGGTATGCCAAAAACAAAGCTGCCAACCAGGCCCTTTTTATTAAACTACGGGACGACGCTGCCAAACATATCCAAGGTAAGATTGACAAAGGCGAACTCAAGGGGGCCAGTTCCAGCCGGCAATGGTCGGACGCCCTGCACCAATTCATGGAGAAATGGGCTAAGGAAAACCCGCTGGATTGGTCAAACTGCAAAAAATAAGGTTATGAAATCAAAACCTTGGCTCACTGTCGCATGGATTTGTGCCTGTTTTGCTTTTTTACCGAAGCTGCATGCCCAGGCCGGCGATTCGCTCGATTGGTACCGTTTCCAACTCACCGGCGTCCATGCCAAACTGATCGGCGCCGCCCTGCCGGAACCCGCCGTTAAAAAAAGATTTCCGGTCTGGATACCCATAGGCGCTTTGGGGGCGGGCGGCGCCGTTTTTCTGCTGATTTCCAAACGAGACCCCGGGGACCCCGCCTTGCCGGTTGCCGCAGACGACCTGGTTGTCGTCCTGCAATGCGGCCAAAGCATCACCTACAATATCCTTGCAAACGATACCGGGCAGGGCATCCGCCTGGTTTCCGTTTCGGCTTTTCCCGCCGGCGACGTTGAACCGGCCGGCGAAACCACGGTCAGGATAACGACTACCGCTCCGGGCACTTTCACTTATACCATCGCCGACGAGAGCGGCCGCCAGGCAGTCGGTACCGTCACCGTCCAGGTGGTCCTGCCGCAGATCGTCGCCCTCAATGACGCTTATGAAGGACCCCGTGGCTTTCAGATTTCCAATAATGTGCTGGTCAACGACCTTGGGGCCCGGCTCAGGGTATCTTCCTTTATCCAAAGCCCGCATGGTGAAGTTTCGATGGGCGAAACCGGCATGTTTACCTTCGCTCCCCTGGCCGGCTTTTGCGGGGTGACCACTTTTCAGTACACCGCCCGCGACGAATGCGGCCAAACCGCGACAGCACAGGTCGCTATCACAATAAAAGACCCCGAACAACCGGTGATCGAATGCCCGGCCAACCGGAAGATTACCTGCATTCAGACGCCCTCCCCGGAGTTGACCGGTTCGGCTCAGGCTACCGACGACTGCGATCCTTCGCCGGTCACCGGGTTCGCGGATGAATTTGAAGCCGGAGGCTGTACCGGGCAAAAAACCATTTACCGGACCTGGAGCGCAACCGACGCTTCCGGCCATTCTGCCACCTGCCAGCAAATCATCGAAATTTTTGATGAGGCGCCTCCGATCCTGCAGTGCCCCGCCGATGTGGCGGTCGTTTGCGGCCAGCCGACCACCCCCGATATCACCGGAAACGCTCAGGCCACCGACGACTGTTCTTTGAGCGAAGAAATGACTATCGACTTCACCGATAACACTTCCGGACCGGGAGATTGCAGCATTTCCGGGGTCATTCTCCGCACCTGGACCGCTGCCGACGCTTGCGGCAACCAGTCAACCTGCATCCAGACCATCACCCTGCCGGCAGATGTGGAGCCCCCCGCAATTGCCTGTCCCCCGTCCGTGCCGGTTTCCTGCGGCCAATCCACCGCACCCGAAATAACGGGCTCCGCCACGGCAGCCGACAACTGCAGCCCGACATCCGGAATCGCCATCCATTATAACGACGAAACCAGCGGCTCGGGCGATTGCGACCTGAGCGCGGGCATCACCCGCACCTGGACCGCTGCCGATGCTTGCGGCAACCAATCAACGTGCATCCAAATCATCACCCTGCCGGCAGATACTGAGACCCCTGCAATCACCTGCCCGCCGGCAGCAGCCGTTTCCTGCGGCCAGGCCACTACTCCCGAAATCACCGGCGAGGCGACCGCCGCAGATAACTGCAGCCTGCCCGCGGATATCGCCATCCATTTCACAGACGCCCCGTTCGGCGCCGGGAACTGCGCCCTGAATTCGGGCATCACCCGCACCTGGACCGCTGCCGACGCTTGCGGAAATCAGTCGACCTGCATCCAGACCATCACCCTGGCCACCGACCAGACCATCCCCTCGCTTACCTGCCCGCCAACGGCCACCGTAGCATGCGGACAATCCATCCTGCCGGACGCCACCGGCGAACCCGGCGTTTCGGATAACTGCACCCCGGCGGGCCAGATCCAGACCACCTATGCCGACGATACCGGCGGCCAGGGAGATTGCGGGCAAACCGGCGTCATCCTGCGGGAATGGCGGGCAACAGACGTTTGTGGAAATACGGCTGCCTGCACCCAGATCATTACCCTGGCAGCCGATACGGAAGTCCCTTCCATCACTTGTCCGCCAACCATTACCGCGGCCTGCGGGCAGTCGGTTAATCCGGCAGTTACAGGCCAGGCGACGGCTACCGATAATTGCTCCGCCCCGGCAGACCTGCTGATTCAGCATTCTGATGATACCGGCGGCCTCACGGGTTGCGGCGGAACCGGCCAACTTGTCCGGACCTGGACCGCCACCGATCCGTGCGGAAATGAGAACGAATGTATCCAAACCATCCTGGTGAACGACCAAAATCCGCCTGCCATCACTTGCCCGCCCACCGTTTCGGTTGCCTGCGGGCAATCCACGGCGCCCGGCATAACCGGGTTCCCTTCGGGTAACGACGCCTGCAGCCCGGCCGGCAACCTCACTTTCACCCATACGGACACAGGAGGAAACCTGGAAGATTGCGCCGGAGGCGCCAGCCCGCTGATGCGTACCTGGACCGGAACCGACGCCTGCGGGAACCAGAGCGCCTGCGTCCAGGTCATCACCATAACGGACAACCAGCCGCCGGCCGTTACCTGCCCCCCAGCCGTCATTTTGCCTTGCAGTTCGCCCTCAACGCCGGAGGTAACCGGATTTCCAACGGCGACGGATAACTGCAGCGCCGAGGTGGAACTCCTGATTTCGAGCAATCAGGCGACGGGGTCCGGGTGTGGGCAGATCATCAACCGGGTATGGTCGGCAACCGACCAATGCGGCAATGTGAGCCTGTGCAGCCAGTTCATCCAATACGAAAATGCAGACTGTCCGTTCGGGTTGACTTCCAGCATAACGCCCGCGGCCTGCGGGTTTCCAAACGGCGGCATCAGCCTGACGATCTTCCCGTCGGGCAGCTATTTTGTCACCTGGTCAAACGGAGTTACCGGCCCGCAATTGATCAATGTACCCGCCGGAACGTACAACGCCACCATTACCAACGCATTCAGTTCCTGTACGGAAACCCAGCTTTTCAGCATCCCTGAGGAGCCGCCGCAATATATCCAGTCGGTTTCAAGTTTGCCGGCCTCCTGTAACGGCGGCGGGGATATACTCCTGAACCTTGATTCGCCCGCAGGCGGTCCTTTCCAGATTATCGGCGAGGGTCCGGCCGGTTTTAACCTGACCGGGGTGTCCGGCGGCACGGTTTCGCTGTCCGAGTTCACCTTTCTGCCGGCGGGCGCCTACACTTTGCAGGTGCTGGATCAAACCATCGGGCCGGGTTGCGTATCCACCGCAGATGTCGCGGTGGAAGAAGGCGCAGTTCCTTATTCGTTGCAGTTGCAGGACGTGATCAATCCCTCGTCGCCCAGCGCATCCGACGGAGTGATCATTCTGGCCGTCGTAAGCGAAAATCCGCTTCCGCCCTATCTGATCTTTGTGAACGGGGCGCCGTGGGGTACGGCGCCAGGCCTCCTGATACCAGTGGAAGGATTACCGGCGGGCGTATACACGATCCATGTCGTCGAACTGGCCGGTAGCGGCTGCCCTTCCGAATCGATTACGGTGGAATTGAATTTTGGAGAAGCGGCGCCCCCTTGGTCCGGAGAGTTTTCCAGGCCGGTTTTCCCGTTTTTTGACCCGTTCGCCAATCAGGTTGAGCATCCCGTTACCGGCAACAACCGCGTTCCATTTGTTCCGATGATTGCTCAAGCCCCGGGGTTTTCCGCAATGATGCCGGTATCCAAAAGGCTGGCCTTGTTTTCGGGTTATGCCCGGTTTTATTCCGCCTGGACTTCCGATGGGTTGGCTGGTCCGGCGACAGGTTTTGACCTGAATACAACTTCTATCACTGTGGGTATGAACAGGATTTATCCATTTTCGGAGACGAGCAGGGCCAAACTGAGTGTTGGAGCGTCGAGGCTGGATTCAAGGCTGCACATCCGGGACAAGGGTTTGTCCCGTTCTTACACCGGTACGCATTATTACCTGGCACTGATGGGGAACTGGGATCATGCCATTCCCGGCGGGCCGGTTATCCGGGTTGAAGCAGGGCTCCGCTGTTTCCCGGGGCTCCAAAACGGCGTGAATTCCACCTGGCAGCCTTACGGCGGAATTAGTATTTTGGCAAATATCCAGCATCCACCACGCCTGTGGCGTGGCCAGCATCCAGTTCATTTCAACCCCGGCAAAAACGGTACAAACTGAAAATCGTGGAAGGTTTCTTCCCTGAATTCGGTTTCGCTCAACCGGGTGATGCGGTACATTTTTTGCACCTTTTCACCCACGGGGATCACCATTTTGCCGCCGATTGTCAATTGTTTTTTCAGCGTTTCGGGTATTTCGGCAGCCCCGGCCGTGACCAGTATGCGGTCGAAGGGCGCAAATTCGGGCAAGCCTTTATAGCCGTCGCGGTGAAAACAGCGTACGCTTTTCAGTCCCAAAGCCTCCAGCAAGGTTTTGGCTTTCAGGTAAAGCATTTCCTGCCGCTCGATGGTATACACCCGCGCGCCCATCAGCGATAATATGGCCGCCTGGTAACCCGAACCCGTGCCGATCTCCAGAATTTTTTGCCGTTTTTCAACTTCCAGCAAACCGGACTGGTATGCAACGGTGTAGGGCTGTGAAATGGTCTGTCCTTCTCCAATGGGGAACGGTTTGTCGGAATAAGCCCATTCCTCAAAGGCGTTTTCCAAAAAATAATGGCGGGGAAGCATTTCCATAGCGCCAAGTACCCGTTCATCCCGGATGCCTTTGGTTCGCAAAGATTCGATCAACTTGCGGCGCATGCCCTTGTGTCGGTAGGTGTCTTCCAAATTGAATAAGGGTTGAAAAGATTTTTTTTTGCTTCACCCCAATAATGCCCGAGGGTTTCACAAAATAATTTACTTTTGCTTGCATCGAAATTACAACACTGCGAACAAAAATACATCTAAAATGGCCAATATCAAATTCGGGACAGATGGGTGGAGGGCAATTATCGCCCTTGATTATACGGTTGACAACGTCAAACTTGTTGCACAGGCTACGGCTTCCTGGTTAAAAGGCAGAGGCGGATCCAAAGTGGTCATCGGCTACGATTGCCGGTTTGGCGGCGTTTTGTTCACAGAGGCGGCTACCCAGGTTTTCGGAGCAAACGGCATCAAAGTCGTCATGCATACTCATTTTGTGAGCACGCCGATGGTTTCGCTGGGTGTGGTCAGGACGGGGGCCGATGTCGGGGTGGTTATAACGGCCAGCCATAACCCGCCGTCCTACAACGGATTCAAACTGAAATCCAACCTCGGCGGCCCGATGGTCCCGTCTGAAGTTTCCGAAGTGGAGGCATTGATCGGAACCCCCGTCCCGGCGCACCTGCCCAGCCTGGAAGAAATGAAGGCGGAGGGCCTGCTGGAGTATGTCGACCTGGAAAAAATCTACCTCGACCATGTTGCCGCCAATTTTGATCTGGCCGCCATTCGCAAAGCCAATATCAAAGTGGCCTATGATGCCATGTACGGCGCCGGACAGGACGCCATGCGCAAATTGCTGCCGGATGCCGTGCTACTGCATTGCGATTTTAACCCGTCCTTCAGGGGCCAGGCGCCGGAACCCATCCACCGCAACCTGATGGAGCTTTCCCGGACCATCGCCACCGACCCGGCCATCCAGTTGGGTATCGCCAACGACGGCGACGCCGACCGGATAGGGCTTTATGACGAAGACGGCGAGTTTGTTGATTCGCACCATATCCTGCTGTTGCTCCTGCTCTACATGTACAAGTACAAAAACCAAACCGGGAAGGTCGTTTTCACCTTTTCTGTGACGGACAAGCTGAAAAAAATGGCCGATCTGTTCGGATTGCCCGTAGAAGTGACCGCCATCGGATTCAAATATATTGCCGAGATCATGGCCAAAGAGGATGTGATCGTAGGCGGTGAAGAATCCGGCGGTCTGGCCGTTAAAGGCCATATTCCCGAACGCGACGGCATCTGGATCGGTCTGATGATCCTTGAATTTATGTCCAAGACAGGCAAATCCCTGAAAGAACTGATCCAGGAAGTCTACAGTATTGTGGGCCCCTTCGCTTTCGACCGCGACGACGTGCACCTGGCCGAAGCCCTCAAACAGGCGGTGATCAAAAGATGCAAGGAAGATCCCTACAAGTCGTTTGGTCCCTACCCCATCCGCAGGGTGGAAACGATCGACGGATTCAAATTTGTCATCACGGAAGATGAATGGATCCTGGTGCGGCCTTCCGGCACCGAGCCTGTATTGCGCGTGTATTCACAAGCGCCTTCGGCCGCTCAGGCCCGGGTGATACTGGATGCGGCGCGGAAGGAGATGGGGATTTGACGATGGATGGAGGATGGCTCACGGTGGACGGTTAGGCAGTTGGCGCCTCGGGGGTATTTATCGGCATTTGTGTAGACGGCGCCCCACGCTGTGGCATGGCCAAGGCTTTGTCGGACGGTGGACGGGGTGGCGCGCCAAATCAACCACGCCTGTGGCGTGGCAAGCCAAATCAACAAATCATCAAACCGACACCTCAGCCCTGATCGCCGGATGCGGGTCGTAATCCAGCAGCGTAAAGTCTTCGTATACAAACCCGAAAATATCTTTCACTTCCGGATTGATCTGCATTTTCGGAAGCGGCCGCGGGGTGCGGCTGAGTTGGGTATGGGCCTGTTCGATATGGTTGAGGTAGAGATGTACGTCGCCGAAGGTATGTACAAAATCGCCCGGCTGGAACCCGCAAACCTGGGCGATCATCAGCGTCAGCAAGGCATAGGAGGCAATATTGAACGGCACGCCCAGGAAAACGTCTGCTGAACGCTGGTACAACTGGCAGGAAAGGCGGCCTTCCGCTACATAAAACTGAAACAGGCTGTGGCAGGGTGGCAGTCCTGATTTGGCCATCACGGGAATATCCTTCGGGTTCCAGGCCGATACGATATGACGGCGCGAATCCGGATTGCGGCGCAGGTCTTCGATCAGCTGGCTGATCTGGTCTACCCCTTCGAAATTGCGCCATTGCCGGCCGTAAACGGGGCCCAGTTCGCCCCAGTTGGCTGCAAATTCCCCGTCGTTGTTGATCTTTTCTATGAATTCTTTCATCCTGACCCGCCAGGCCTCGCTGTATTTGGGATAATCCTGTTCCTGACCGGAAGCCTGCAGCCAGTTCTGATAAGGCCAGTCGTTCCAGATATTGACCCCGTTTTGGGTCAGGTAGCGGATATTGGTATCACCCTGCAAAAACCACAACAGTTCATGGATGATGGATTTGAGATGCACCCGCTTGGTGGTCATCAATGGGAACCCGTCAGCGAGATCAAACCGCATCTGATACCCGAATACGCTGATCGTGCCGGTCCCTGTGCGGTCAGATTTGCGCACGCCGCGCTCCTGAATATGTTTTAAAAGATCGAGGTATGGTTTCATCGCTGCGTTTTACCTCGTAAAATTAAGGCATTTTTTCTGCATGATGAAATGGTTATAGGATGGGATGGTTTCATGGTTAAATTGTTTCATGGTTAAATTGTTTCATGGTTTCATGGTTTCGGTGTTAACCGTGAAACACTGAAACACCCTATTCATGCAACCATGAACCACTGCAACCTTCAGCTTTCCGTTTCAGGCGGTCTGCCGGGCATCCAGTCTTTTTGCAAGTATTTCTTTTAATCTGGATTGAAAAAAACCCGCTTCTTCCCGAAAGAAAGAGGAAGGCGTTTTACGGGTAAAAACTTTGATTTCCTTGATAAAATGCATCTGGTCGAAATAACCGGCTGCGTAGGCGAGGTCTGTCAGGCGGCATCGCGGCGCCTTTTCATGCAAAACGATTGTTTTATTGAACCGGACAACACGGGCATAGGCCTTGGGAGAAAGCCCGACATATTGGTTGAACAATCTTTCCAGTTGGCGGTGGTGTACATTAAAAGCGGCTGCAAGGTCGGCAACCGGCGCCTGGCCGTTGGTTTGCTGGATTTTCAGAATCAGGTTTTCTATCAGTTTTTGTTGCCAGGATAGCGGCTGGATATGATCCAGCAAAAAAGCATTGATGAGGTCAATCCGGGATCCGTCGGAATGGGCCAGGACAATCTGTTCGTGAACTTCCCTGATTGTTTGGCCGAAAATCTCTCTGCCGTCTACCAGGATATCGGCCAGTTCGGCCTGAGGTACAAAAGAGAAACAACTCAGCCCGGCGGCCTTGAAACGGATGCCAAAACTCTGGAGCGGCCGGTTATTTTCAAATTGGTAGAAGACGGGTTTGCTTTTCTGACCGACCACCATTGTCTGGCCTTTCAATTCGAGTTTGCTGTTGTCGCTGTCGAACCGGCTAATGGCTTCGGCTACAAACATCAGGCTGGTGTTGCCATCCGGTACGATCAATTCCTCTTGTATCCCCTCCCCGTGGCCGGTGGTCGATATTTTCCAATAGTTTTCAACAAACGGCTTCAACAAAGGGTGCGGCTGAAATTCCTGGTAATTCATTTTGGCAATATTGAATCTGGCTTTTTAAAAAAAGAGGCCTGCACCGGAAGAAGGTTGCTTGGGTTAAAAAGCTTCTGCCCAAATTCCGAGGGCAGCCCGAATTTCTGTTTCGTCCAAAGCCGCGAAACCCAGCCGGACGGCTTGCCAGTCGTCCAGAAAATACCGGTCTACATTCAGGTATAATCCCTTTTTCAGCAAGGTATCAAACAAGTCCCCTTCCCGGAGCGGTTCTCTGAATTTTGCCCATACTGCCATACCGCCTTCCGGTATCTCAAATTCCAGTTGTTTGGACAGTTTTTCGCGCAGGATCCCGCAAAACAGATCCCTGCGTTGCCGGTAAATTTTAACGGCCTTTTTGAGGTGGCGCTGGATTTCGCCTTCCGACAACATATCGGCAATCGCCCGCTCCATAATGGTATCGCCCTGCCTGTCGACAATCCGGCGCAATTTGGCGATCTCCCCCACCAGGGGTTCGGGCGCCACGAGATAACCTACCCGTACGGAAGGCGCCAGCAATTTGCTGAACGAGCCTGAATAAATGACCAATCCGCTGTTGTCGACACTGGCAAGGGGCAAAACCGGCGCGCTGTCGTATTGAAAATCGTAATCGTAGTCGTCTTCCAGAATAAAAAAACCGTATTTTTCGGCAAGCGCCAGCAATTGGAGCCGCCGTTGGGCGGTCAGCGCCACCGTCGTAGGGAAATGGTGGTGGGGGGTGATATAAGCCGCTTTGACGGGGTGTTTCAGGCAATATTTTTCCACTTCATCTACAATAATGCCCTCCCGGTCCACCGGAATTTCTACCAGTTGGCCGCCGGCGTGCTGGATCACCCAGTTGGCCGATGTATAATTCGGCTGGGTCACGATCACTTTGTCGCCTTTTTTAATCAAGGCGTTAAAAACCAGGAAAATGGCCATCTGGCTTCCCCGGGTAATGACAATATTTTCAGGATGGCACGGCAACCCCCTGGTTTCCAGCAGATACTTGCTCAGTACCGTCCGCAGGGTGGCCTCCCCTTTCACGTCGTTGTACGACAGCAATCGCCTGCCATAATAGGTTTTGACGATCGACCGGCAATGTTTCATCAGGCTGTTCATGGGCGCGATCCGGGGATCAGGCGAACCGTCGTCGAT
Organism: uncultured Lewinella sp.; assembly: GCA_964558465.1. GTDB lineage: Bacteria > Bacteroidota > Bacteroidia > Chitinophagales > Saprospiraceae > JACJYC01. Next base: position 58,207 of record CAZLEF010000040.1, read on the forward strand.
GATATATTTGTTGGCAGGTGGCGGCGCGTACGACTGGATCTGCAGATGATGCGCAACCTGAAGCCGCTGCGTCGAAGGCCCGGTCGTCCCTGTTTTTTGTAAAGGTTTTACCGCCGAAACCGGCAGGCTTTCCGCTACATACGACCCACTGGAAGGGTTAATATCGATCCACCCCTGCGCCATGAGCTCTTCGTAGGCCAGCGCCGCCGTTTTGCGGTTGACCTCGAGGATATCCGCCATTTGGCGCGACCCCGGGAGTTTTTGCCCGGGCTGCAGCCTGCCCTGGCTGATCTCCTTGATGACCGCATTGACAATTTGCAGGTAAACGGCGCATTGTCCGCCGCGGTCGATCTGAATGATGGTTTGCCATGGTAGCATAACCGGTCCAGTAATTATTTAAAAAATGGTGTACTCAAATCCACCGGTTAAGGTATAAAATTGCATTCTGGTTTTAAGAAAATAATTCGGTAATTAACCATTTTGCCCTGAAAAATGATGATTTCCCACGCTGCTGCGGCAGAAATTACAGGCTTGAGGCTGGCCGGGCCGGCAGACTTCGATCAGGTTTACGAACTGTACATGGACGAAAAGGTACTGCCCCAGGTTTCCTTCCGGAAAACAGATAAACCGGCATTTTTTCCGGTTTTTCAGAAGCTGATTGCAGCGCCCGGCCTCTACGTTTACGAAAGGGAAGGACGTATTCTGGCCGCATATAAAATTACCCGCCTGGATCACCGCCTCGACCATATCGCCCACCTCGGCAGTTTAGGCGTAACGGGCAGCCATCAGGGTAAGGGCATCGGTAAACTACTGATGCGGCACGAACTGGACCGGTTGAAAGCGGACGGGGTCAGGCGGGTCCAGTTGTTTGTATTAAAAAACAATGAAGCCGGCGTCCGGTTTTATCAATCCCTTGGGTTTGAGGTGGAGGGAGAACTGCGGGCGTACTGTCAGGCGACGGATTCTGACGAGCTGCTGCCGGAACTGGTAATGTCTATTCTTTTTTAAACGAATAATTCTGCTATGACCATGATTTTTCGCAAACCCGGAGCGCACGAACACTCCGATTATTTCAAAAGGTACACCCACCTCGTGGAAGGGGATAACCCGGTTGAAGCCATTGAAAAAGAAGCTGTCCGAACGGTCGCCTTGCTGGAGTCCCTCACGGAGGATCAATGGATGCACCAGTACGCGGAAGGCAAATGGACTATCAAAGAAGTGATCCTGCACCTGATCGATACGGAGCGGATCATGACTTACCGGGCGCTTCGCATCAGCCGCAACGATAAAACGCCCTTGCCGGGTTTTGAACAGGATGAATTTATGCCGTACTGCGACGCCAATAATCGAACAGGCGATTCCCTGGTCCGGGAATTCAAGGCAGTGCGGGCTGCCAGCATCGAACTGTTTAAAAATTTTACCGCCGATATGTGGGAAAGAATCGGTACTGCAAGCAACCATCCGGTTTCAACGCTCGCGCTGGCGTTTATTGTGGCCGGGCATGAATTGCACCATATGCGGATCATCCGCGAAAGATACCTGCACGGATAACCGACACCCTCTTGTAATACCTCAACACCAATAAAATGAAATCGGACACTTTGGACCACCCGATCATTTCAGAAACTGAAATGCTGGAACTGATCGAAGGGTTCCGCAGCCGGACGCTCCCGGCAGAAAAATGGACCCATGAGGCCCACCTGACGACGGCCCTCTGGTTCCTGTCCAATTACTCAAAAGATGAAGCCACCTGTTTCCTGCGCAGCGGCATCATCGCCTATAACATATCGACCGGCGGAGAAAATACACCCGCGGGCGGGTACCACGAGACCATCACTTTGTTCTGGATAGAGATCATCGACCGCTTTGTAAGAAATCATCCGAATTTAAAATTTCCTGCGCTTTGTAATACCTTTCTGAGGAGTACGGAAGCCTCGAAAGAATTACCGATGAAGTACTATTCCAGGGATTTGTTGTTCTCGACGCGTGCCCGCGCCCGCTGGGTGAACCCGGACCTGGCGCCGCGGCGCGGCCAACCAATCGTATCAATCCATCCAATCGAACCATTCGAACCAATCAATCCATGAACTCCTTTCCCAAAACAAAACGCAACAAAGTGACCCGCATGCCCAAACGCGGGCATTACGACCGGGAAACCATTTACGGCATCCTCGACGCCGGTTTTTTGTGCCATGTCGGATTTTGTGTCGACGGGCAACCCTTTGTTATTCCTACCGGTTATGGAAGAGCGGGCGACCGGATTTACATCCACGGCTCGGCGGCCAGCCGGATGCTGAAAAGCCTGGATGCCGGAGTACCGGTTTGTGTGACCGTTACCCACCTCGACGGACTGGTGCTGGCGCGGTCGGCGTTTCACCATTCCATGAACTACCGTTCGGCAGTCGTTTTTGGTACGGCCCGTGTAGTGCCCGATGAAGAAAAGGAACACGCCCTGTTTGTTATTTCTGAATATATCCTGAAAGGCAGGTGGGCTGAGGTCAGGGGGCCCAACGCTAAAGAGATGAAGGCCACCCTGGTGCTGGCCATTGATATCGAGGAGGCCTCCGCCAAAGTACGGACGGGCCCTCCGGGAGACGACGAGGAAGATTACGGATTACCTGTTTGGGCGGGCGTATTGCCTATCCGGCAGGTGTATGGTGCGCCGGAAAACGATCCTCTGTTGAAAGAAGGGATCGGAATAGGCGCCAGCCTTTCTTTTTCAGTTAGCCTGACCGGTGTAAAATAGTTGCAAGAAATCCAATTGACGCTGAGCGCCTAATTTGGTGATGATTGGCAACCATGCGAAAAATGACAAGGGCAAAGAAATACCAATAAAAAAAGCCTGACAAAGTGCCAGGCTTCTTCATTACATCATTATCTGCGTTAGTCCCCCTTTGTTTATCTTGAATTCACGGCATACGCCGGAGAATTGCTTTTTCTTCATTTGACTTTGCAAAGATAGGGCAACCTCACCTACTTGTAAACCCCATCTTAATGGGGTATATAGTTTTTTTTATGAAATGTTCCACCCTCTTTTTACGTTAAGTATTGAATAACAGCGTATTTTGAGACTTTCAAGGCCTTTATAAAATTTACATTAACTCATTTTAACAAAAATTTAATGTATTGCCGATTGTATGTAAGAGTCTTGGCCTTGCTTTTTGGGGTATGCCCAACCCTGTTTGGACAATCCTTTGACGGGCAGTGGACCGGCGTCGTCTTCCAGCCGGACCAGGTGGATACATTCCGGTATGATGCGGCTTTGACCATTAAGGACCGGACGGTTTCAGGTACCGCATGTTCCATTCTTAAAAGTAAGGGCGCCCGGGCCTGTTTCGAACTGACCGGCCTCGTTAAAGAAGACGGGCGGCTCCTCCTGCAGGAATGGCGCCAGACGGAACCTAAAACGCCCAAATGGTGCCTGAAACAAATCGACCTGGCCCTGGATCCATCGGGTATATTGAAGGGAAACTGGACCGCCGCCGGCTGCCAACCCGGGTTGATGCGGCTCCGCAGGGCAGGAACAACCAAAACAGGAAACGCAGAAACGCCTTTTGCCTATACCGGCAGATGGGCCGGACACCTTTCCCAGAGCGACCGGGATCACGGATTTTTTTTCGAACTTGAATTGCAGCCGGACGGTACCGGAACCTCCCGGATCGATTCCGAACCCAACGGCGGAACGGCAACCCACCTCCTGTCGTGGCAGGCCGATGAAACCGGCGAACGGATCAGGATCGCCGAATCCGGGGTCGCCACAAAAACCGATCCGAAGTGGCGCTGGTGTATCAAGGAAATGACACTCGGTTTGAAACGGGATGGCGACCGCTTCGTTCTTTCCGGCGGCTGGGAGGGTTTTATTGAAGGTTATACCCCCGCCACCGGCCCCTGCGCCCCCGGAAACCTATACCTTGAAAAACCGGTTATGACCAGGGAAATCACGGAAAGCGCCGCCGATTTTGCGCTTCCCTACCAGGAAACAGAAAACCGGGAAGTGAAGATCGACCGCATTCTCAGGGTCGGCAAACCCAATATCCGCCTGAAAATCTGGGACAACGGCACCGTCGATGGCGATGTGGTCACCCTCTATCTCAACGGTGAACGGATCCTGAACAATTATAAAGTCAGCAAACGGAAATGGAGCATTCCCGTCACCCTTTCGCAAAAAAATAACTTCCTGATCCTCCACGCCGAAGACCTTGGGGATATTACGCCCAATACCGTAGCGGTATCCATCGACGACGGCGTGAAAGAGGAGATCATCATCCTGAGTTCCAACCTGGCGGAAAGCGGAGCTATTTTAATTCAGCCGTTTGTTGTAGATTAACCACTTAGATCACTAAGGAACACTAAGAGATCTGGAAAAATAACTTCCCAATTTAATTGAAACCGCTTATTTGGAAAGGACTGCGGACTGTGGACTTATCTCAATATCGGGAACTTATTATTAACGGGGGTCCTTA
>CAZLEF010000041.1:0-56606 GCA_964558465.1 uncultured Lewinella sp.
TCAATCGAATCAATCGAATCAATCGAATCAATCGAATCAATCGAATCAATCCCTAATCATCCGTTTCTCCAGATCCTCCAACGAAACGCCCTTGGTTTCAGGCATCATTTTCCATACGAACAGCAATTGAAGCGCCATCATGCAGGCGAAAAAGGCGAAAATATAGCCGGCGCCGAATTTGCCAGCAAAAAATGGAAAGGTTCCGGCGATCAGCGCTGCAAATACCCAGTGTGTGCCGCTCCCCAGAGAGTTGCCGAAAGACCGGACATCGTTGGGGAAGATCTCTGAAATGAAAACCCAGATCACCGCTCCCTGTCCGATCGCATGGGCCGCGATAAACACAAACAGGAGAACCGGCACCAGGATGCTGTTGGACGATGCGCCGGATAAAAAGGCGAAGGCTACCAGGGACAACGACAGGATATACCCAAAAGAACCCACGTACATCAGAAACCGGCGCCCCATCCGGTCGATCAGCGCCAGGCCGATCATCGTGAAAACCAGGTTAATCGCGCCGATCCCGACCGAGGACAATAAAGCCGCGTTCTCTGAAATACCCGTTTCCGCAAAGATCCGGGGGGCGTAATAGATCACCGCGTTGATGCCGGATACCTGATTGAAAAAGGCTACCAGAAATGCCAGCAGGATCGGGAGTTTATACCGGCCGGAAAAGAATTCCGCCAAACCGGACCGTTTCCCGTGATCGCTGTTTTGTATGGCGGCGACGGATGCTTCCACCGTCAACGGGTCAATGATGCGCAGGGTGGCTTTCGCTTTTTCTACCATTCCTTTTTTGACAATGAGCCACCGGGGACTTTCCGGCACGTACAAGATCATGATCACAAACAAAAGAGCCGGGACCGCCTCAACACCCAGCATCCACCGCCAGGCCGTTTCAAATCCGGTACCGATCAGGTAGTTGGAGCCATAGGCGACCAATATGCCGAGTACAATATTAAACTGGAAAAGCGCTGTGAGCAGACCCCTGTTTTCCTTGGGTGCGATCTCGGAAATATACATGGGCGCCGCAACGGAGGAGGCGCCGACGCCCAGGCCGCCGATAAACCGGAAGAACATCAGGGAATAGATTTCCGGAGCCAGGGCCGAACCAACCGCTGATGCAAGGTAAAGCACGGCCACCCAAAATAAGGTTTTTTTCCGGCCCCACACCTCAGAAGGAATCCCGCCCAACAAAGCGCCGATCACGGTGCCGTATAAGGCCATCGCAACCATCTGGCCGATCATGGCGTCGCTCAGCCCCCATTGCCGTTGGATCTCCTGCTCTCCTCCGGAGATGACCGCCGTGTCAAAGCCGAATAAAAAACCGCCGAGGGCCACTGTGATGGACCAGAAAAAAATTCTGCCGTTTGCCATTGTATTGATTGTGTTGATTGATTGGATTCCTGCCTGCCGCTCAGTCCGGTAGAGTACGTGTCTGAGCAATGACGCAAAATTAAGACATTTTTTGTTAAAAAACCTTGTCTGGAAGAAGAGGCAATGAACTTACCAAATCACTGCTTCAGAGGGTTCACCAAAATTGATGGCCAGAGAGGACTTTGACTTTGGTAAAGTATGGATGGAAAGTCTGTTTGAACAACAAAAGGAATTTTTAGGAAAATCAATCAAATTTAAATTTTAGTTTTTCCTCTTCCCTGAACTTGTCAAGGAGAGAATCCCGAAGGATGTTTGTACAGGTTGTATAATCAAGCATATTCGGTTGCCAAGTTTTTGTGAGTTTTCACCCCTTTTGAAAGGTTCAAAACCCTTGAAAGTGCCTTTGAGTAACGATTATTGCTACCTTTGTGAAATATTTTAAATTTTAATTTTCAATGGACGGAAACTCCTTAAACATCACCCAGAATTTGCTTGAAAAACTAAAGGAACTTGTTCCTCAAGCTTTCAGTGAAGAGCAATTGGACGTACAAAAACTCCAAAAGATCCTGGGCGAAGCGGCCAACACGCACAATGAACGCTACCAACTCTCCTGGACCGGTAAGTCAGAGGCATACAAGGTTTTGCAGATGCCGACCACTGCGACCCTGATTCCGCAACCGGAACAGTCCGTCAATTGGGAGGAGTCGGAAAACATCTTCATCGAGGGCGAGAATCTGGAGGTGCTGAAGGTGCTGCAAAAGTCCTACTACGGAAAGATAAAAATGATTTACATAGACCCGCCGTACAACACGGGGAGCGATTCATTCATTTACCCCGACAAGTTTTCCGAAACAAAAGAGGAGTACCTGAAACGCATCGGTGAGAAGGATGAAGAAGGGTACATGATGAAGGAAGGTCTGTTCCGCAAAAACAGCAAAGAAAATGGCCAATTTCATAGCAACTGGCTGAATATGATGTTACCCCGTTTGTTTTTGGCTCGTAATCTGCTGAAAGACGATGGGGTGATTTTTATCTCTATTGATGATAATGAGCAAGCGAATTTGAAGTTGTTAATGGATGAAGTTTTTGGCGAAGAAAATTTCATTGCTCAATTTATTTGGAAGAGGAGGCAGACAACTGATAGTAGAAATCAGAATAGGGTATCAATAGACCATGAATATATTCTTTCATACGGAAAATCATCTAACACTATATTTAAAGGCAAGTCCATTGATCTTGAAAAGTACAAAAATCCCGATAATGATCCGAGAGGGCCTTGGGCAAGTATTGATCTTTCTGGATTAGCAAATAAAGATCAACGTCCTAACTTACATTACGATCTTATCAACCCTAATACAGGAGATAGATATGTTCCAAATCCTAATCGTGGTTGGAGTAAATCTCCATTAACTATGGATGAATTAATAAAAGAAAACCGTATTCTTTGGCCTTCACAAGCGACGGGTAGGCCAAGAGAAAAGAAGTTTTTGAAAGATTTAAATAATGATTTTACTGGTTTCTCTACTTATCTATCTTCAGAGCAAGTTGGTTATACAACTGATGGAACAAGAAGTTTAGCTAAGATTTTTAATCAAAAGGTTTTTGACTTTCCTAAACCGGAGAAACTACTAAAAATGTTAATTGAACAAGGAAGCGAAGAGAACGATCTTATTTTAGACTTCTTTGCAGGTTCTGGAACTACCGCTCATGCAACAATAGAGTTGAATGAAGAGCTTATGAGCAAGAGAAAGTTTATTTGTGTGCAAATACCTGAAAAAACAGATGAAGATAGTGAGGCTAATAAATCTGGTTTTAAAACAATTGCAGAGATTGCAGAAAGTAGAATTAAACACGTAATTGATGAAGTAAACAATAAACGCAACAATAAATTTGAATTTACCGGTTATCAACAGTTAGGTTTTCGTAAATACTGCCTCTCATCTTCAAATTTCAAAATATGGCGCGGAGATGTTTTGGAAAATGAAGAGGACTTGGAAAAACAAATGTCGCTCTTCATCACCCCTCAAAGAGCCAACGCACAATCCGAGAACATCCTTTGGGAATTGCTAATCAAAAACGGTGTGCCACTTACCGAAAAAATTCAAAGAATTGAAGTAGGCGAAGAGGCAAGCATTTACCATACTTCAGACAAACGCCTTGCCTTTGTCCTGGATAAATATACCCCTGAAGTACAGGAAAAAGTCCTTGCGCTCAAACCCAGGACGGTTATTTGCCTGGATAGCCTCTTTCAGAATCAGGACATGGTAAAAACCAATGCCCAACTCAAGTTTGAGGACAACGATATTACTTTTAAGACGGTGTAAATTTTCCAGACTTTTGGAAAAATTGGATTAATCAGGCAAAATTGTGCATGAATATGGATATTCTAGGTAATTACGAAGCACTCATACAAGCCATCCGACAAACCTACCAAGGTGGGCAGGCTAATGCCATACGCGCAGCCCGAAGAGAGATGGTGTTGACCTATTGGGCTATTGGTCGGCACATTGTTGAGTTTGAGCAGTTGGGCAATGAAAAATCAGTGTATGGCTCTAAGATTTTGGAGCGGTTATCCAAGGATTTGTCTGACCAATTGGGCCGAGGATTTAGCCGCACCAACTTGATTTCCATGAGATTGTGTTATGTGCGTTACCCTGATGTCACACTTTTGTCTGACCAATTGACGTGGGCGCACTTTGTAGAGATCATGCCCATAGATCATGATTTGGAACGCAGTTTTTACGAGAAGCAGGCCATTTTGGAAAAGTGGACCGTCCGCGAACTAAAACGACAAAAAAACAGCGCACTCTTTCTGCGATTGGCCGCCTCACAAGACAAGGAGGGCGTGTTAAAGCTGGCTCAAAAGGGTAAACTACCCGAAACACCGGAAGATATTTTGCGAGACCCTTACGTGTTCGAGTTTCTAAAAATACCTGAACCATACCATATTTCCGAAAAAGAACTAGAAAAACGGTTACTGGATAATTTACAAGTTTTTTTATTAGAACTGGGAAGGGGATTTACTTTTGTTGGACGTCAACACCGGATTACGGTTGCCAATGAGCATCATCGAGTGGATTTGGTGTTTTACCATCGCTTTTTGCGCTGCTTTGTTCTACTCGATTTGAAAATTGAGAAAATAAAACACCACGACATCGGACAAATGAATATGTACCTCGGCTATTTTGCCAAAGAGGAATATTTTGAAGGTGATAACCCGCCTATTGGCATAATCCTTAGCAAGGATAAAGACGAACTGTTAGTTGAGTATGCCACTTATGGCATGACCAGCCAACTTTTTGTCTCCAAATATCAGTATTACCTGCCCAACGAAGCCGAACTTCGAGCAAAATTAGAAGCCATTTTAAGTCTCCCATGAAACTACAATTCGACAAAAACCAGCAGTACCAATTAGACGCTATTCAGGCTGTCATTGACCTTTTCGAGGGGCAAGACCTGAACACTTCTGATTTTGAGTTTAGCCTTTCCGATAATGCAGCAGGCAGCTTACAGTTCACCGAGGCAGGTGTAGGCAATAGGCTCACCATTGCGCCGGACCAGATTTTGACGAACCTGCACAAGATTCAGTACAAAAACGGTGTAGAGCGGTCGGAGCAGTTGGAAAACCTGTACTACAAAGATGAAAACGGCAAAACGGTCACGACCAACTTTGGGAACTATTCCATCGAGATGGAGACGGGGACGGGAAAAACCTATGTTTACCTTCGCTCCATTTACGAACTCAATAAGGTGTATGGGTTCAAGAAATTTATCATTGTTGTGCCGTCGGTCGCCATCCGTGAAGGGGTAATCAAAAATCTGCAAATCACTTTTGACCACTTCCAGGAAATTTATGAAAACGTACCTGCCAATTTTGAATTGTACGATTCAAAAAAGCTGGTCAGCCTGGCCAATTTCGCCCGCAGCAATACCATTCAAATCCTGGTAATCAACATAGATAGTTTCACCAAAGACCAGAATATCATCAATCAGGTAAGAGAAAGAGGCATCAAACCCATCGAGCATTTGCAGGCTACCAACCCGATTGTGATCGTGGATGAGCCTCAGAACATGGAGACAGACATTCGTAAAAAAGCGATTGCGAACCTGAATCCATTGTTCACCATGCGTTATTCCGCTACCCATACCAATCTTTATAATCTGCTTTACAAACTTGACCCTGTAAAGGCTTATGACCTGGGATTGGTTAAACAAATCGAGGTGGATTCCGTGCTTTCGCGGTTTGATAGCGGTGGGGCGTTTGTGAGCCTGGACGGTTTCAAATTAGCGAAACAGTCCCTTTCTGCCAATGTCACCTTGCTTGTAAATGAGAAAAGCGGCGTTGTAAAAAAAGCAGTCACGGCAAAAACAGGGGATAACCTTTACCTGCTATCCGGCGGCGTGGAAGCTTACAGAGATGGGTATATCATTAACTCCATTGATTCAGAAGAGGAGTTGCTTGGGTTTTCGAGTGGAAACGTACTATACAAAGGGCAACCACAAGGCGGTGTGACCGATGAGGTACAAAAAGAAATGATAAGGGCTACTATCGAAAACCATTTCAAAAAAGAACTGCAACTCAATGAGTTGGGTATCAAGGTGCTTTCTGTTTTCTTCGTTGATAAGGTGGCTAATTACCGTACCTATGATGCAGTCGGAAACCCACAACCAGGGCAATTTGCACTTTGGTTTGAGGAGTTGTTTGCTGAAATATCCATGAATCCCAAGAATCCCAAGTACAAATCGCTCTATTCCTACCATGTTTCGGAAATGCACGACGGGTATTTCTCCCAGGACAAAAGCAAGTACAAAGACAGTAAGGAAGGCAAGGGAAACAAGGCTGATGATGAAGCTTATCAGTTGATAATGAAGGACAAGGAAAGGCTTTTGGATATGAATACGCCATTGCGTTTCATTTTCAGCCATTCTGCATTAAGGGAGGGATGGGACAATCCCAATGTGTTCCAGATTTGCACCTTGAACGAAACCAAATCTGAAATCAAGAAACGTCAGGAAATCGGTCGTGGTTTGCGCCTTTGCGTTGACCAAAACGGGGAAAGAAACATGGAAAGAAACATCAACCGTTTGACGGTGGTTGCCAATGAGCGTTATGAAGATTTTGCAAAAGCCCTGCAAAATGAGATAGAGCAGGATTGCGGTGTGCAATTCGAGGGTAGAATCAAAAATGCCCGTTCCCGTACCAAAGTGGAACTGAAGAAGAGTTGGCAACTTGACCAAAATTTCATGGATTTGTGGGAAAGAATCAAGCATAAAACGGAGTATCGGGTGAACTTCGATACCCAGGAACTCATCAAAACGGCAGGTGAAGGTGTGAAGAACATGCCACCGGTTCCTAAGCCTCAAGTTCAACGCATCAAGACGGAAATGAAGTTTGTGCAGGAGGCAGGTGTTTTATATGAAGTAGGCGGCACGATCAAAAGTTCAAAAGATCGGGTTATCAATGGTACCAGATTCGACATACCCGATTTTGTCGGCTACATCCAGTCAAAGACGGAGCTAACCAGGGATACCATCAGCAAAATCATCCTGAATTCAGGACGTTTGGGCGATATTTTCAATAACCCTCAAATGTTCATGGATGCGGTGGTCAAGGCTATCAAAGTAGAGTTTGACAGGCTGAAAATCAACGGAATCAAATATGAGAAGATAGCAGGTCAGAGCTATGAAATGAAGCTCTTTGAGAGCGTGGAAATTGAATCCTACATCGAGAACCTGATTGCCGTCAAAAACCAGGACAAGACGCTTTACAACTACATTCTGATTGACTCACTTTCTTCACCGGAAAGGAAGTTTGCAGAGGAGTGTGAGTCCAGGGACGACATTCTTTTCTACATCAAACTGCCTTCCTGGTTCGTTATCAAAACCCCAATTGGAAACTACAATCCCGATTGGGCATTGATAAAAAGAGAGGAGGGCGATGAAACCAAAATCTACTTTGTTGCTGAAACAAAGGATGTCAAAGCAGCCCAGGATATGACCCTCTTGCGTGAATCGGAACGCATGAAAATCAAGTGCGGTGAGAAACACTTCGCTGAGTTTTCGGATGTTAGGTTTCAGGTGGTGGGTAGTGTGGGAGATTTGAAAACAACATAATTAACTTATCAAATCCGATTCATTTTAATGCCTTCCCATGAAGCTAATCTACGTTCAAATTTCAAACTATAAAAACCTTTCAGGTCTTGAGTTGCATTTAAACTCAAGGAACAATTTTATTGTAGGAGAAAATAATCTTGGAAAATCAAACTTTCTTCTTTTACTCTGCACTCTTTTTACACGAAAGTCATTTGGGAAGGATGACTTCACAGATATTCAAAATCCAATCGAAGTAAGGTTTACATTAGAGTTAGAAGAAATTGAAATTGGAATTTTTGATGACTTTTTTGAACCAGATGATTCTAACAAAATAACTATAAAGGCCATTCAACCAACTGTTGAAGACCCGATTGATTTTTGGCATGAAGCAACTAATACAAGAATCCAACCTTCATTGGTTAAATGCTTGAATTTTCTTTATTATGACTCAATAAGAAATCCATCAAATGAACTTTCATTTAACAAAAGTAAGGGAGTAGGAAAGTTTTTGCATCATATAATATTAAAGCACTTACAAGCCAGTGGAACAACCGATGCTGATTTTGTTGACACGACTAAAACTGATGAGTTGTCCGCATATATCAATACAGTAATCTGTAAAATAAAGGCTTTTAAACAATACTCAATAAGTGTTGAAGTTGAAAGGGATGTGGAGAATTTACTTTCAAGGATTTTAACCCTAAAGGATGGGAATAACATGTATATTCACCAATCTGGTTACGGTGTTCAATTTCTTGCAATAATCACGCTTACTATTCTTCAAAAAATTCTTGAAACGATGGAATTGAAGCGTGATAGAGGGGTTTATGAATACAGAGAACCAGAGGATAGTGAAGAAGTTAAAAAAGCAATTTCACTTGTTGTTGGCTTTGATGAACCAGAAATTCACCTTCACCCATATCTTCAAAGGTCTTTGGTAAAGTATATAAATAGGGTTTTGACAAATGGAGAACCTGATTTTATATCACTTCTTGAATCAGTATTTGGAGTGAGCAAGGTTATTGGTCAATCCATCGTTGTTACGCATTCTGCTAACATCATTTTAAATGATTATACAGAGATAGTCAGATTCTACAAAAAAAATAACATCCTATCCGTGAAAAGTGGGTCGCAAATTACTATTGAACCGCACCTGAAAAAGCACCTTGAGATGCAATTCCCTTTTATTAAAGAGGCATTCTTTTCTCGCTGTGCTATTGTTGTTGAAGGAGCTACTGAATACTCTGCGTTGCCATCTTTCGGTCTTAATATGGGGTATGATTTTGATGAATATGGTATTTCCGTAATAGGAGCAGGTGGTAAAGGTTCTGCGAAACCCATCATTGAACTATTAAATAAATTTGAAATTCCTACAATTTGCATTGTTGATAGAGATGATGACCCAGTAAGTACAGACCCATTAATACTTCAAACTACCAAAAGAGATTTTGAAGAAGAGATAGTAACTTTAATCGTAAATGGGCATGAAGATATACTAAAGTCTATTATCTGTACTTACGAAAATGACCCAAGAGATATTCACGGACAACCAATTTATACCTCCTATCAGAGCAATCGTCTTGTGAAACTAGGACCAAAATATGCGAACTTTATTGACCAAAATATAGTAATAAATGCCGATTTAAACCTTTCTCAACTTGGCAACAATGACCTTGAATTAAAAAAACTATGGTATTTGTCTTGGTTTTTGAAAAACAAAGACATTGTTTTGGGAAAAGTAATTGGTGAAACTTTAGAACCTGCTCAAATTCCTGCTATTTATTCTACCTTGATAAACAGCGCAGTCCTACTTTCTAATTCATAGAATATGACTCAACCACAATTAAACCCAGTTGCGGAGATTCTTCAAAGCCATAATGGAGACAATGAACAATGTGGATTCATAACGACATTGAGTAAAAAGGTTATTCTTCAAGCACCAGCCGGATATGGTAAGACCAAGACAATGGTAAGCAAATTAGCTTATCTAATTTCTACGAATCAAATATTGTCTCCCAAAAAAGTCTTGGCACTTACATTTAGCGTAAATGCTGCCTATAAAATCAAAAAGGATGTTGTTGAGCAGCTACCTAAAATTTTACAAGGCAATGAAGGGCAGTTAACCATTAGTCTAAATAGTATAGTTTCGGTATCAAATTATCATGGATTTTGCAGGAAGGTTCTTAGTCGCTATGGCTATTTATTACATGAAAATTTAAGAAAGGTCAATGAATTTGTTTCTTTTGATGACAGCAGAGATTCCAATATAACTCGCTTGAATTTAGGAACAACCGCCGATGTTGTGATTGCTTGTACCACATATAGTGAAAGAATTAAGTTGTCCGATAGGGCTTATTTACTTGCTCAGTTCAATACCTATAATAATCATGTACTGCAAAACTTTGTTCCGAATAATTTTATACCATTTAACTCAATTCTAACCTTAACACTTAAACTCTTTCACGAACATCCGAATATATTAGCATTTTATCAGAAATTGTATCCAGTAATCATAGTTGATGAATTTCAGGATACGAACTTTTTTGGGTATGCCTTGCTCAAAAAACTAATTTCAGATAATACTTCTCTTTATTTAGTTGGCGATGCTTTACAAAGAATATACGGGTTTATTGGAGCAATTCCAAATATACTTGAAGACTCTAAAGAAGTATATGGTATGGAGGTAGTTCTTTTGAAGCAGAATTATCGTTTTATGAATAACCCGAATATGTTGCTTCTTGATGGGAATATTAGGAAAAATGCAGAAAACTTAATTTACCCCCAAATTTCAGAAAATGCACAAATTAACCTTGCCGTAGTCCAATCGCAAGATGAAGAAGCTTTGTATGTTATTGGAGAGTGCCAGCGTTTACTTGAAATTGATGCTACATCAAAAGTTGCAATTCTGTTTAGACTTGGGTACAACAATAGGAATACTCAAAGAGTGATTGAGGAATTTGACAGTCAAGGAATTAACTATTTTTATGGGCTATTTAGTGACGAAGATGACAACTATAAAGATTTTCATTTTGAGTGTGCCATTGAGTTTTCTAATCTTCTGAAGCAATTAAGGTTGTCCAAGCGAACTTGTAAAAAGCACATCTCAAACTTAAAAGCAAAATACGGCGCACAACCTGAGCCTGTTTATAATTCGCTCATAAGTCTGCTTGAAATATTCTATAACCGTTTATATTCGGAGTATAGTTTTCTAATCCTTGATGATGAGGATAAATTAATTTTAATTAGGGATACTTTTGATGGTTTTGGATTAAAACAATATATGGAGTATGTTGACTCTAATATTATTATTTCAACAATACACGGAGCTAAAGGGCTTGAATGGGATTATGTCATTATGCCTGACATGGAACAGTATTCCTTACCAAGTTGGTTCGGCTTTTGTGGTGATTGCCCACATAAAAACGGGTGTCAGCTAAACCCTGGTTCTGCAAGCCCAAAGTTTTTAGAAGAACTTAGCGTTTTTTATGTAGGTTTCACAAGAGCAAGAAAGGAAGTGTTTTTCTCTGCGAGTAGAACAGGAATAGGCTACAATGGCGTTGAAAACCGTAACCTATCGTGTTTTCTCCAATTGCCAGGGATTGCATATTTAAAATAGATATATTTTTTATTTTTTAAGTAAGCCAAGCCTTCCAATCTCATCTTCAATGAAATTGCCAGGTATCGGTTTGAATATTTTAAAAACCTCTGGATGACACTTCCTGAACTTTGCCTTTTTGCCGCAAAAACAAGGGGTCTTTTTTCCGAACTCAATAGATTTCAATATTTTCAAGTTTCCAATCACTTTCCCTTCATCCTTTTCATTGAATAATTCCTGGTAATATTCAAGGATACCATACATGCCATGAGCAAATTCTTGGTGGGCATAGTATCCTTTTTCAATTCTATACGCCTGATTGAATAGATACGGTTTTACATGGTTTTGAATAAACTGTAAAACTGTAATTCCATTCCTGCAACTTGTCACTTCCAGCAATGGGATTGTGATACAACAACCTCCATTCTCATTTATATGCCAGTCGGCAATTGGGGGAATTTTGCCGCCAACCTCTTTGAGTTCAGGAAAACGGTAGGGGAAAGCTTTATTGAATTTAATTTCGATTTGAAAACTATTCCATTCTTTGCCTTCGCTGTCAATTACCCGAAAAGTGCCGCTTAAAAGTTCGACACCATCCCGAACTGACACTTTCAGTTCGGGATATACTTGTGCAGCTTCGGCAATTTGTTGCCTAAAAAGGGTGTAACTGTTCATTATGCCTTGTTATATTGACCAGGGGCGAGATGCGCTGGCGGTTGAAATAAATGAAGCAGAGAGCTTTTCTTCCTCATCTTCATCCTTAGCCAGGCCACATGGGAATCTATCCCCAAAATGTTTTTGCCAGTATTCACAAGATTTCTTTTGATTAGGTTCTTTTAGGGCAGCAGTCGCCGAATTAATGAATTTCTGTAAGCAATCCATGAAATAGTCTTTATGGCCATAACCTGCTAAAAGGTCTTCATTGGTAGGAACTGTCGGGCGGTAACAGGTAAAGGAAACGTCTAATTTTGCTTTGATTAGTATGAGTGTTTCTTTCAATGCAATATCATCTCTATCGTTTGCGTGGTAATGATTAGCAGCAAGGATAGTTAGAATAAAGCCACTGACCATCGGCTTGTCCGTCCTTTGGATTTCCCTGTAATTGCTCCAGGCTTTCAAATACCTAACAATTCTTCTTAGTTGGGGTTTGTCTTTAACCTTTCCTTCAAACCAGTCCTGAAATGCTTTGGGGTCACTTTCAATCCACCCTTTAGCCTTGTGGGCCAATTCAGGGGTTTTGCCCTCTTCTTTGAAGTAGATTGGCATGTCAATATGATGCCCATCTGCATATTCAGTTCTGACACAAGTATTTTTGTCAATTAACCCAGTTTGAGTATGGCCTTCAATTGCATCAACAATCCAAGTATGATAAGTTTGGACACTCTTCCTGTCTTTAAAGTCTCCGATGAAATAAACACCATCATCCATATCGTAATAAAGTAGTGTCTTTTTCACTCCATTCTCTTCAACTTCAACTGGAATAGGTTCGACAATGGTATCTAAGGCAAAAGAGCCTTGTTTAGAAAACTTGGGTTTTATTTCATCCTTCTTTTCCTCGTCGAAGTATTTTCGGATTTTATCACGCAGGCTTTTTCGAGATTTTTTCAGACTCTTTCTTTTAGAATCTTTGAGCCTAATTGTCGAATTGAACTCTGTAAAAAGGTTGTGACAATTTGCCATGTGGTTATAATAATTAAAGTTTGTAAGATTTTGGAGTTGTGAAAAATAATCTGACCTTTTCATTCTGCCTGAATTCAAGACCTATATCGTTGCCTTTGCCACTCAAAAGGTCTAAAGCATTAGGACAGGCATTATCCAGGTCAACTAAGGGGAGTTGTTCCTTTGAGACAACCGCACTGGGTACTCTCAAATACTCAATGGGTACATGGTTCAATTCGGAAATTGTTTTCATAAAGTATTCGGTAAACTCGCTTTGCCCATTCATGGGTAAGTCAAACAAGTCAGACCTCCAACCAATAAAAGAGCGATTGCGTTTCCATCCAGTAGGTTTACCTTTTGAGGCACTCAAACTGCTAATTGAGAGAATTTGAATTGAATCATACTCCTTCCCTTCTCCGACGAAATACTTCAAAGCCTCAATTAGTCCGATCAGGGTAGGGTTGTTTGCCCAAACCCCACCATCAACAAACTGCTTATTGTCGTGATTAGCTATTTGATGGATGGGAAAGTAAGTAGGCGCTGCACTGGTAGCCAAAGCCACATCTACATAGGACGTTTTATTGTCACGCCTAAGAATGGTGTGGTCGTATTTGAAAATATATGGCCTCGCTTCGGTAATGCAGTAGCTTGGTATGCAAAGCAAGTTGTTTGACTCTCCTATCGTTTTCTGCTGAAAAAGGTCTGTAAGCACCTCCTTCAAATAATCGTTCTTATATTTTCCATGCCAAAATGTCTGACCAAAAAAGTATTTTCCTTTGAAAAGTTTTGTTTCTAAATACTCAAGCCACTTGAACCATTTGGAGCGATTTGGGAAAATTTTTCCGCTATGCTCTTTGTAAAACTCGCAAATCTCTTTGGCGGGCATTTTCTGAGAAACGGCCAATGCAATTAAACCTCCGGTGGAAGTACCGCAGATAAGGTCAAAATGGTCAGAGGTCAAACACTTGAACTCATCCTCAAAATTTGCTAAAATGCTTGAAGAGTAGAGTCCTTTTATACCGCCTCCATCTATTGAAAGAATCTTGAATGGTTTTTCTTTTCTCATAGTCAAAGGATAAAAACAAATTGTATCAAAAATTATCCCACACAAGTTTGTATGTCAAATTGACAGATTTTCAAGCGCATTTGGCAGACATAAGATATTTATTGTGACATGACCGCCAAAAATTGGCAGTAAAGCAGGAATTCTCCATTTTTGCATTCGGTTAGTAGCGTACCCTTCGGTACGTTTTTTCGTTTTACTTTTTGTCCCTAACACCATGTTTGATTTACCGCAAAGACTGGACTGGCTTGAAATCAGAGCATTGAACGAGTTCAAAAAAAATTTTGAAGAAGGAGACTGATTGGAGTCGGATGACGATGAAGCTTCAGACCTGATAGCGGAGATTGCGCACTATCGAACTCCGTATCTCTTTTATCAAGTTCTCGAAGTAGCAAGATTTCATACTCGACTGGCCAAAGATGTTCACCATCTGAGCGAATTTTATCCTGAAGTTTGAGCGATTGGACTGATTCAAACCAACATCTATTTGCATCTAAAAGAGCAGTTGCGTGATTGGTACTACAAAAACAAAATCTTTTAAACAAAAGCCTGGCGGGTACTGCTACTATCCCTTTTTGTATCGTACTATTCAAAAGTTTCTGGATTTTCTGAAGCAGGTTATCATATCCCCAAAGTTGTATTCCATTTCTCCTGGCAAAATCTTTGGCAGGCTTGGTGAAGTTACAGGTTGCGCAAATCACGCCTACTCACGCCTACCCCCTGGTGTTCGTTAGCCACCAGCACTCACAACAACTCTCTGACGATTTTTACCCCAATTGAAGACTTGGTTTTGTAGCATTTGCATTGAATCAAATGTGGGATTCCATTCCAGTATGCTTTTATGTCTCGACCATTATCTGAAGTGCCCTTGCCGACTTTTATGTTTTTTCGCCCCTTCTCCTTTAGCCTGTTTGCAACGTACCATTCAAAATCACGCCGATGAAGGTTAGACAGGTCGGCAACTTTCCTTTTTTGTCTCTCTTTCCAGAATTAATAAATCTGCTTTCCAGTAAGGGCAAGGAATCAAAGGATAGGTGTGAAGAGGAAATGTCGGATTGTCATGCCTGCATCGAAGGATACTCGGATGGAGAAACCTTAATCAAAACTTGTTGTGGTGCAAGGTTTTGTGTCGTACTGTTCAAAAAAGACTGCACGGTAGTTTCCGACAGTGGGGTTTTCAATACTCTTCTGGCAAAAGCAGCGGCAAGAGATGTACTCAACTATTGACTCCAAAACGTAATTTTGCGCATCAATCCGTTATAAAAATGAGAAATTCCACTAAGCAACCTGCAAATGATTACCAGAAATACCTGGGAATTACTGCTGATGTCATTTCACTCATGACATTTATTTTAAGCTTGGTTTCTATTGCACTTCCTGAAAATATTATACTTGAAAAATTTGTTGCGGGAAAACTGAGTACATTCAGGTTTTTTCTAACTTCTCTAATTCTATTTTCTAACGCTTACGCTTTTAGCCGTTTGTTCTCTTATCTTATTAAAAAATTTTATGATGCAGACAAAACTCTTAGAACAATATTTTATGGGTTTATTAGTTCTGGAATGGCTTGGATAAATGTATTTATACTTGATGCTTTTCTGTATGGTGGGGTTTCAGAACTTCTTGTTCCTTTCAAACTTGGCTTTTTGGTTCTACTTGGCTTAGTGTGTTGGCTTGACCTTTACTTGTTGCGTTTAAACTTAAATCACCTGGAAGACGAGGAATTTGATAACTCATTTGTAGGAGTCTTCATTATTATCCACATCATTTTTTGCTTTGTACCAATTTTTAGTTAATTAGGTTGTCCGCAATTCATTTCTATATCAAAGTATCCACCTTATCCACCTCCTCATTCGCAAACTTTTTAATGTAGTGCTGCGTGATCGCGATGGTCGCATGGCTAAGTGCCTGTTGAATGAGGGGAACTGGAATATTATTTTGTACCAGGACATTCATGTAAGTATACCTTGCCATGTAGGAGGTCATTTTTTTCTTGAATCCAAGTATCTCAGAGATTTCCTTGAGTTGGTCATTGAACATTTTCAGCGCATTCCTGACGTGGTGATACCTGGAAGTAACTCTCACAGGGAGTATTATCCATTATTGGAACAAGTAAACTTCACCGATGTACTTTCGATTGATCCGATTGGTTCGATTGGCTCGCTAATCGAACCAATCGGATCAATCGGATCAATCCAATCAATTTTTTTTAATCCAACCCGTTCAATTTCAGTCCCTCATAAGCATCCCGCAAATCATCCGCTTTGACCTTTCTTCCCTTCAGGCTGATGATATAACGCTTTTTGTAAAAGACGCTCAGCTCGCCGCTTTGGTCTTTTTCATCATATTTTTCAAATGCTTTTTGATCATCAATCGTTGTGGTGCGCTCGTAGCCGTCGTCCGATTCGTTGTCGATTTCGACCATCGTCCAGGCAGCCGCGCCCAGGGCGGCAAGGCCGACGCCGGCTCCGTCCATGATATTCACCTCCAGGCGTTTGTCGCCATCCCGGTAAACCGCTTCCGCCGTGGAGATCTTGATGCCCGCCGTTCCGGTACGCTGACCCTTGTGCGATTCGCGATCCATGCCGATCAGTTTCTCCGGCAACGTTTCTTTTAATTCCCTGAAATCCATAGCCTCAACAGGATTCCCGTCGGCGTCCTTAATCTGGATATTCTGCAGGGCATTGCCGATCTCCTGTAGGCCCTTTCCGAGGTCTTCACCCGCTTTGGAGAGGTCTGTCCCGGCGTCCTTCAAGGCTTCCGCGGCTTCCTGTTCCGCCTTTTCAGCTTCTTTGGCTTTGTCGGAAGAACAGGCAGCGGTAAAGAACAGGGCTGCCGAGATGAAAGGAATGATTAGATTCTTCATGGTTTATGGTAGTTTATGATGGTTTATGATGGCCCCGCCCGCCGAAGCCTTGGCGTAGGTGGGTTCATAATTGTTATGCTGCCGTTACCCCAAAAACAATGACCCCTCCTCCGCCGCGCTTTAGGGCGCGGCTATGGCGGGCGAAGCAACAACTACCCCGCCATCAATTCCCGCGCATTTTCAATGGCCGAATCGCTCGGAGGGCTTTGGCTCAGCATGGTCGCGATGGCGCGAACCCGCTCGTCGGGATTCAGCAATCGCACGTTGGTGACGGTCCGGTCTTCCCGGTCCTTTTTATAAATGAAATAATGTGCGTCGGCTTTGGCGGCGATCTGGGGAGAATGGGTGATGGAAACCACCTGGTGTTTCCCGGCCAGTTCTTTTAACAGTTTGCCGACGCTCAGGGCAACATCGCCGGAAACGCCGGCATCGATCTCGTCGAAGATCAAAGTCGGGAAAGAAATGGCGCCGGCGATCAGGGATTTGGTCGCCAGGTTCAATCTCGATAATTCACCGCCCGAAGCCACATCCTTGATGGCCTGCAGCCGCCCGCCTTTGTTGGCGGCAAATAAAAACTGCACCTCGTCGAGGCCGGTGGGCGAAAAATCCCGGAGTTCCTGGAAATCCACTTTAAGCTGGGCATGGGGCATCGCTAACTGGACAAGTCTTTTTTCTACATCAGCACTGAAAACGGGGCCAACCGCCCGCCTCTTTGCACGCAATTCTGCGGAAAGGGTCTGCAAAACGGCTTGTTCTTCCACTAGTTTCCCTCTGAGTTCCATGATCTGGCCGCCCAGGTCGGCAAAAGCGCCCAGCCGGCTTTCTGTTTCGGCTTGCAATGCAAGGAGGTCGGCTACGGTGCGGGCGTTGTATTTGTTCTGAAGGCGGTAGATGAGGTCGAGTCTTTGCTGCACTTCAAGGATCCGTTCGGGGTCGTATTCGGTTTCCTCCGCCATTTTCTCAAACTCGCCGGAGAGGTCCTGCAATTCCAGGATGATGCTGTCGAACCGCTCATTGAACCTGGAGATTTCCGGACTGACCTTTCCAAGGGTTTGCAGCGCATTCCGGATATCCGTCAGTTGAGAAAGTACGGCTAAATCACTTTCACTCAATACCTGGAAAGCCTCGCCCATGATGCGTTTGATGTCTTCGGCGCGGGTGAGTTTTCCCATTTCGCCTTCCAGGGTCTCTTGTTCCCCGTCGATGAGGGCGGCGGAGTTCAGCTCGTCCAACTGGAACTGCAGGAAATCAATTTCCCTGGCAGATTGATTGTTTTCTTCTTCCAGGGCGGCCAACCGGCGTTGATCGGCCTGGTATTTCCGGAAGCGGCCCTGATATTTGTCCAGCAGATCTTTGTTGCCGGCCAGGGCGTCGATTATCCGGAGCTGGAAGGAAATCCGGTTGATGTCGAGCGTGTCAAATTGCTGGTGCAGGTCGATCAGGGAAGCGCTGAGGTCTTCCAGCACTTTGAGATTTACCGGGCTGTCGTTGACAAATGCGCGGGACTTTCCGGAGGGCAGGATCTCCCGCCGGATCACCAGCTCGGCATCGTAATCCAGTTCGTTTTCTTCGAAAAACGGCTTGAGCCCGTACTGGCGGATATCAAATATCCCTTCCACCACACATTTTTCGTTCTGGTCGTACAGCGACTTGGTATCTGCCCGTTCGCCCATGATCAGGCCGAGTGCGCCGACCAGGATGGACTTGCCCGCGCCGGTTTCGCCCGTAATGATCGTCAGGCCCTCGGAAAAACGGATCTCCAAGGATTCAATAATGGCGTAATTGCGGATTTGCAGACTTCGTATCATAATGCTGGGTGCGGAGCGCAGGGCCCGGCACAAAAATACATTTTAAAACAAATATTTTTTCCTTAAGCCGGTTAATCATGAAAGCTTTTCTGATTTTTTCATTCATTCCAGGCTTCCAACAAAAACCGGATCCAGTTTTTGCTCATGATATTGTTGATGTCTTCCGCTGAATATCCGCGGTTTTGCAGGACGGGGATCAGCTTTTGCAGGTCGGCGATGGTGTCGATCTCCGCCGGGCTCTGGTTTTTGCCAAAAGCCCCGTCCAGATCGCTCCCGATGGCGGCGTGCAGGGAATTGCCGGCCAACTGGCAAATATGGTCGATATGGTCGGCCACGCTTTCCAGGGTCACGCCCGCACTTTCCGGGGTTGATACCCCGCGTACCCAGCCGGGCGCGAGCATCCAGGCGTCGAAGGCGGCCCCGATAACCGCTTTCCGGTTGATCAGTTCCCGGATCTGTTCGTCGCTGAACTGGCGGTTATGCGGTACCAATACCCGGCAATTGTTGTGGCTGGCCCATACCCGGCCCCGGAAATGATCCAGCGCTTCCCAAAAGCTCTGGTCGCAGAGGTGGGTGGCGTCAAGGATGATATTCAGGTCTTCCATTTTTTTTAACAGCGCCTTGCCTTTTTCTCCGATCCCACCCTCGGAGTCGGTGCCGAAGGCGTAGGTCCCGGGGCCATAATGGGCAGGACCGAGGGCGCGAAGCCCGTCTGCATGGGCTTTTTCCAGGTAGTCAAGGCCGGCGATCGAATCGGCGCCCTCCAGGCTCAGGATGTATCCTATCGCCTTGTACCCGGGATCGGCCAGCTTTTCCAGGTGCTGTTGAAGTGAACCGGTATCGGTGACCGGCTGGAGCTGTCCGGCTTCTTCCATGGCCCGGTACCAGGCGAGTTGAGCCTGTGTCATGGCCCAGGCTTGCTGCGGTGAACGCCATCCGGGCAGAGGGTTGCTTTTTTTGACATACCGCGCGATCTGCGTGGCCATGCAAAGCCGGATATTTCCGGCCCGAAGGGCGGAAAAGGAGACCGTCCCCAACCCCCGGTCCGGTTTGTCGGTCATTGATTTTTCGCTTTCCCTGATTTCGTCTGTTGTCCAGGTCAGGTCGCGGTTCCACTCCATGGCATTCATGGCAAGGTCGAGGTGGCCGTCGAAGATGAGGATGCCGGGTTGTTCTTTTTCGCCCATTCTTTTGAAATTGAAAATTCAAAGGTAATCCAATCAATTGTTGATGCGTTGATTTGTTGATTTGTTGATGCGAGGATTCGAATCAATCGAACCAATCGAATCGTTCCATCGATTTCAATCAAAATTCCTATCTTGCCGGACAAAACCTGCAGACCATGAATAAATCATTCCTTGTATTTCTGGACGCCGGCCATGGCGCCCTTGACGCCAAAGGTAATTACGTAACCGCGCCCAGCAAACAATTTCAGCACAGCCAGGGCACCTTTCACAAAGGCGGCTGGTTTTATGAAGGCGTCTGGGACCGAACCCTGACCAACCGGGTAGCAGCCAAACTCCGCCAACTGAACATTGAACACCTCATCGTCAGCCACGAATACCTCGATACCAGCCTGGCATACCGCGTGGATATGGCCAACTGGTACGCCAAAAAGGTGACAAAATCGCTGTACATTTCCAACCATGCCAACGCCTCTGGATCCGGAAACGCCCGGGGTTTCGAAGTATATACAACGCCGGGCAAAACCGCTTCGGATCCCGTGGCGGAAATCCATTACAACAACGTGAAGGAACTTTTGGGCGACCGGATCTCGTTCCGCCCCGACCAAAGCGACGGCGATGCGGACCGGGAAGCTAATTTTTATGTGATCCGCAAGACCAGTATGCCCGCCTTCCTGGTTGAACATCTGTTCTTTGACAATTTTGAAGACGCCAAATTACTGATGGACGACGAAATTATAGAGTATTTTGCCGAAGCGCAGGTGCGTACCATCATTCAGTTTATGGAGTCGTAAGTCGTAAGTTGTAAGTCGTAAGTTGTTAGTCATCAGTCGCCTGCCGGGGAAAGCAATGCAGAGCATCTCAGGAACGAAGAAAGACTGCCTTAGGTCGCTATCGGTCCGGGTAAACCCCATCGGGCCGACATCATTTGGTGCGGGGCAAAGCCCCCCTTTAACCCAGAACAACAATGACAAATAAGGAGATCGCCAGGGCTTTTCAATACTTGGGGGACATCATGGAACTGCATGATGAAAACCCCTTTAAGATCCGCTCTTACCAGAATGCTTATCTGGCGCTGCGCAAACTGGACAAACCCCTGACCGAAATGGAAGACGCCGAAATTGAAGCCATTAAAGGGGTAGGGAAAGCCATAACGGAAAAGATCAGGGAGTTGATCGATACCGGCAAAATGAAGACCCTGGAGCAATACCGGGAAAAAACGCCGGACGGTATACAGGAATTGCTGGAGGTCAAGGGGTTCGGGCCCAAAAAAGTTCAGGCCGTCTGGCGAGGATTGGGTGTGGAATCGGTGGGAGAGTTGCTTTATGCCGTCAATGAAAACCGTTTAATCGAGCTCAAAGGGTTTGGGAAAAAAACACAGGAAGAGCTCAAACAAAAGCTGGAATATTTTCAAAAATCCAGGGATCAGTTTCACTATTCCGCACTGGAAACCCCGGCTGCGGCGTTGGTCAACCGGCTGGAATCCGGGTTGAAAGGCGCCCAGGTCAGCCTTTGCGGACCCATCCGGCGTTGCGCCAACACTTTGGATGGGATCGATATCCTCGTTGCTTTGCCGGGTGATACCGCCGAAATATTGCAGGCCGGTATGCTGCAGCCGGTAGGGGAGAGCGCCCAGCCCGTCTCAGCCGTTTCGACCGACGAACTCCCCGTCCGGATCTATCATTGTCATCCGGAGGAATTTGGCTCCAAATTGTTCCGTTATACGGCTTCCGACGAATTCATGGAGGCCTTTATGGGCGCCTTCCACGGCCTGGATTTCCGGAATTTACCGACCGAACAACAGATTTTTGACCGGGCCGGGATCCCTTTCATCCAGCCGGAATTGCGCGAACAGGCATGGGCCGTTGAACTGGCCAAAAAAAATGCCCTTCCGGAACTGATCCGGGAACAGGATGTGCGCGGAGTGATTCACAGCCATACCACCTGGAGCGACGGCTCAGCCGGCGTTCGGGAAATGGCAGAAGCCGCCAGGGCAAAAGGTTATGCCTATATCGGGATCACGGATCACTCCAAGTCGGCTTTTTATGCCAATGGCCTTCAGCCGGACCGCGTATTGGCCCAAATGGAAGAGATCGACGCCCTGAACCGGGAAATGGCCCCTTTCCGCATCTTCAAAGGCATTGAATCCGACATCCTGGGCGACGGGGCCCTCGATTACGATGCGGAGATCCTGGAAAAATTTGATCTCATCATTGCCTCCGTTCATTCCAACCTTCGGATGGACCAGGAAAAAGCGACCCGCAGGATCCTGACTGCGATCGAAAACCCTTATACCTCCATACTCGGACACCCCACCGGCAGGTTGCTGCTGTCCCGCCAAGGGTATCCCCTCGATCATAAACGGATCATCGATGCCTGCGCAGCCAACGGCGTTTCGATCGAACTGAATGCCAATCCGTACCGCCTCGACCTGGATTGGACCTGGATACCGTGCGCCATGGAAAAAGGCGTTTTGATCTCCATTAATCCGGATGCGCACAGCCGGGAGGGGATCGGCGATATTCACTTCGGCGTACTTTCTGCCAGAAAAGGCGGGTTGACCAAAGCAGCCTGTCTCAATTCAAAAGAGGCCGATGAATTTCTGGCAACCGTCAGAAAACCGTGATATTCGAGGCATTACAAGGTTTTTAACAACTCATTAACAATAATTGCCGGCTGGTTAACATTGGATGTTTTTTACTTCCCTACCTTTGCACCACGATTGAATAAAATTGATTTTTAAACTAAAATTCGTCAAATCGATGCGCAAGCTAATTCTATCTTTTGTCGCCATCCTGGCTGTCGCCGCTCTGGTCGTAAGTTGCCAGAGCTCCAGCAAAGATGTCCGCAGCGAAGCCGTGGAAACTGCTCAACCAGGTGTTCAACCTGCCAACCCCAGCCCGGCCGTAACGCCCAACCAGGCCGCTCCTACAGCGCCCACCGGCCCTACCACCACGATGACTTTTGCTGAAACGACTTTCGATTTCGGTACCGTTCAGGATGGTGAGAAGGTTACCCACACTTATAAGTTTAAAAACACGGGCAAAGAGCCCCTGGTCATTTCCAACGCTCAGGGCAGCTGCGGCTGTACCGTCCCGGCCTGGTCGAAAGAACCCATTGCTCCGGGTGGATCAGGCGAAGTTGTAGTTGAATTCAACTCCAAGAACAAGACCGGCAAACGCAACCAGAAAGTGACCCTGACGGCCAATACCGATCCGCCCCAATCCTTCCTTTACCTGACAGGTGAAGTGGTAGGCGGCGAAAACGCCGGCGGCCAGCCTCAGATCCAGGTGAATAATTGATGACTGAGGAACTGCGTGCCACGCCATAGGCGTGGAGGAATCGATTCGAATGAAGATAAATCATTCGTTTTCCGGAAAAAGCCTGTAAATCCGAAAGGACTTACAGGCTTTTTTATTTCCGGGTATTTTTCGTTGGCGTTGCCGACAAAGATATTTTAACTTTGTCCTTGGCTTTAAACGTGAAAACGGGGGCGGTTTTTTGCAGGTGGACCACGCAGCGATATAACAGCCGTCAACCGTCTCCTTCGACTTCGCTCAGGAGCCAACCGTCAACCGTCAAACAAAACAGAGATCCGCGGTGAAGAATTATTTGTCCCTCATCAAATTCAGCCATACCATTTTTGCCCTTCCATTTGCTTTGCTGGGTTTTTTTCTGGCCTACCTGGAGTATAAATATCCGTTCAGCTGGCGATTGTTTCTCCTGGTGCTCGCATGCATGGTATTTGCGCGCACAGCCGCCATGGCATTCAACCGCTACCTCGACCGGAATATCGACGGCGTCAACCCCAGGACCAGCCTCCGGGAAATCCCTGCGGGTGTGGTCAGCCCCGGCGCAGCCCTGGGGCTGGTCATCCTGAGTTCGGCGCTGTTTATTGCGGCGACCTGGTTCATCAATCCGCTTTGTTTTGCACTTTCCCCCGTAGCGCTTCTGATCACGCTGGGGTACAGCTATACCAAACGATTTACCGCCCTTTGTCACCTTGTTTTGGGTTTGGGCCTTTCCCTGGCGCCAATCGGGGCCTGGCTGGCCATTGGAGGAGCGTTTGATAAACTGCCCCTGTTGTACAGCGCCGCCGTGTTGTGCTGGGTTTCGGGTTTTGATATTATTTATGCCCTTCAGGACGAAGAATTTGACAGAAAGCACCAACTTCACTCCATACCGGCCAGCATGGGCAAAACAAACGCGCTGAGGTTGTCGGTCGTATTGCATATCCTGAGCGGATTGTTCATCCTGGCCGCGGTTTCGCTTCAGGACGACCTTTACCCGGCCTTCGGCTGGCTGCACTGGCTGGGCGCTGTCATATTTACCGGACTTTTGGTGTATCAGCATACCCTCGTGAAGGCCGATGATCTTTCCAAAGTCAACCTGGCTTTTTTCACTACCAACGGAATAGGCAGCCTGGTTTTTGGCGCTGTCGTGATCCTGGATATTTTTATTTGAGCCTTCGGTTCGCCCCGGTTGACAGATAAAAGACATAAATAGATTGAAATTATATAACCTTTGTCCGGTTATTTCGTAGAAACGTAGGAACGTTGATTTGTTTTCGATAAAAAGTCTGAACGGCTATGAGAAATTGGGTACTACTGATAATGGCTTTGCTTTTTTTGGCGCCGGCCGGATCATTGAACGGGCAAAAGGCGAAATTGCAGAAGGCGGCTTCTTATATGGAAGCAATTGATTACCAAAGAGCAATAGCGCTTTACCTGCAAATTCTGGAAAAAGACGACCAACCCGAAGCGATGGGGAACCTGGCCAAGGCATACCGGAAAATAAACGATTATGCCAACGCAGAATTGTGGTATGCCCGTCTGGTCCAGGCCAAAGAGGTCGACCCGCTTCACCATTACTATTACGGGCTGATCCTGCTCCGCAACGGGGATTGTGAAGCCGCTTCTGTTCAATTCAATCATTTTTTGCGGCTGAAACCCTTTGATCCTAGAAAACGAAGATTGCAAAATATCTGCGCCTATAAAACCGCATTACTCGAAAACAATAAAGACCATTATGAGGTGACCAACCTGCCGTTTAACAGCCCCGAACAGGAGATCGGCCCGGCTTTGTATATGAATGGTCTGGTGTATGGATCGATGCAGGCGCCGGAGGCGTCGGATAAAAAAGGCAAACACTTTTTCGACCTCCAGTTCGCGCCGTTTTTGAGTGAAAAAAATGCCCCTTTTGAACCCTTTCAATTTGGATCGCCCAATGTTTTTTCCGAACGGCTCCATTTTCCTTATCACGAAGCCATCGTTGCCTTCAGCGATGACCTGTCGGAAATTTTCCTCACCCGGAACAATCAGGTCAAACGAGGGCCTGAAGAAGTGGATCTGGTCCGCCTGGAGATCATGTACGCGACCAACCTGGGCGGAGATACCTGGAGCGAACTCAGTCCGCTGCCCTTTAATTCACCTGAGTATTCCGTTGCACACCCCAGCCTGACCCCCGATGGAAAACGCCTGTTCTTCTCTTCGGATATGCCGGGCGGATACGGCGGCAAGGATCTTTATATGGTCTTTAAGGAAAACGGCCAATGGGGAAAACCCATCAATCTGGGACCCGGAATTAACACGGAGGGTGACGAACTTTATCCCTTTTATCATTCGGACAGACGCCTGTATTTTGCCTCCGACGGCCATCCCGGTCTGGGCGGACAGGATATCTTTTATACCGATGAAACCGATTCCGGGGATTGGAAAGAAGTGGAGAACCCCGGCGAACCCATCAACTCGATCTACGACGATTACAGTCTTATCCTCTCCAAAGAAGGATATTACGGGTATTTCACTTCCAACCGTGCAGGCGGACTGGGCGCCGACGACATCTATGGTTTTCGCAAAAAGGGTGTTACCGTGGAGATTGAGGTAGTGAATGCCAGTTCGGGCCGGCGGTTACCCGACGCATTTGTCAACGCCTGCAAACAGTTCTCTTTTCTTCAACAGGAGCCCGGGCGTTTCATGCTTGTTTTGCCGCCGGGAGAATGTTGCCAGATCACCGCCGGCGGTGAAGGTTTTTTGCCGCAAACTGAAAAAATATGCGCGGAGAATGAACAACCCGCCAATATCACCCGGGTGAAAATGGCTTTGCAACCCCTCGAAGGGGTTTCGGAATGGGCCGTATCCGGAAAGGTTTATAATCAGTTCAACGGCCAGGCTTTGACCGGCGCAAAGGTGGTCCTGACCGGCGGGCAATGCGAAGATATACTGGAGCTGACCACCGATACGGACGGCATTTATCATTTCAATGCCAAAACCGGTTGCTGCTACCTGTTGCGGGTGGAGAAAAACGGATACTTTGCTTTTGGATCAAAAGATTGGATCTGTCCCGACCAACAAACCGCCGACAAGGTGATCATGGATGTTTTTTTGCAACCGTATACCCAGGCGCCGCAATCTGCGGGCACACAACCGGTAGCAATTGCCGAAGAAATCCCCGAAAAGCCAAAAAAAGAAGAAGCCCAACCCGTCCAACCTAAAGAAGAACCTAAAAAAGTCGCGCCTCCGGTTACGATCGCTTCCTTTGAACAGGGGGATTCCCGGTACGATGAAGATGGCAGCATTACTTATTTGCTCAATGTGTATTACGAGGTGAGCCGTTCAAGCGTTCGCAAAGAATCGGTGCCGGAACTCATCAAATTATACCGCGTTTTGGAAGAAAATCCGGATTTAAATATTGAAATTGCTTCGCATACAGATTCCCGCGGCTCCGAAAAATCCAACGAAGCCTTGTCGCAGCGCCGGTCGGAAGCCATCGTCCGGTATCTGATCGAAAAAGGCATTTCCAGGAGCCGCCTCCGGGCAAAAGGTTACGGCGAATCCAGGCCGGTGAATGATTGTACCGACGGCAAAGAATGTGAGGAGGAAGGTTACCAGATGAACCGGCGGACGGAATTCCGGGTGATCGACAAATCCTGACGGGAGGGCCGGTTATTGACCGTCGCCGTCGTCCTCCCCGGTCTCTTCCGATTCCTGGTGCAGCAATTCCCCCGCAGGGCTGAAAACGGCTTCGATGATGGATTTTTTCCGTGCAAGTTTTACCTCAAAAGCGGAAGCCCAGAGCAAGGTCGAAATTTGTTCCGCCTCTTTGATTTTATACCCTTCGAATTGGTTGGAAACCGCTTTTTTGACGCCGATCGGGAGTTTATTTTTGGCTATTTCGATTTCGGTTTCCCGCCAGGCGCCATCGGCTGCGAAACTGGCCTCCGTTTCCTGGCCGTTTAGTTTGAACTCGACCTCAAAATTTCCGTCTTCGGATTCCCATTCCACATTGGTGGCGCCGGGATATTTTTGGGCAAATGCCGATTTCACTGCATCGTTTTGACCGTTTAAACGGGCAACGAACAGCGCCAGGGCAATCAGAATAAATACATTTTTCATGTTTCTTTCGGTTTAAAGTAGTTAACCAATCAAAAAAAGCATTCTTTCAACGCCTGATATAAGATGGCAAAAGGGCGTCGCGGTACCGTTCGTGCCGGATGATTTCCGCCAGTTTTTCCATGGTTTTCACCGGTCCGGAAGTAATGCCAAGGTTGATGATCCAGGCCGGGATATTTCCGCCGGGGTTGGTTTTGATCTCGTAATCGATGGCAACCTGGTCGGCGCCTGAGGATTGGATCTTCCAGTACGACCTGAAGCTCCGGATCCTGACTACACTCTTTTGGGCCGGCAGGTAGTCCGGTCTTGCATTAGAGATGGAATGAATGACCCCGTTTTCGTCCTGCCATTGCCGGGAATGCACCACGAGGTCGCGGTCAGATACCGGAAAAGGAAGATCCGTTTTGGAATAGTAATAGAACTCCTGTTCGTTGACGGTTTCCAGCAGCCGGGCCTCGCTGCATTTGTATACCCAGCTTTGGTAAGCGGAGACATCGGATAAGGCGCTCAGAAAACCGGCCAGGGGCGTATTCATGCGGGTTGTGATGCGGACTTCCTGGATGCCGGAATCGGGATTTTGCCGGGTATAGACCTTCAGTACGCCTTTCTCGTGGCGGAGTACCCAGTCCAGGTCGACTGTAACTTCAGTTTTTTTTGGGGAAATCGCCCCTGCAAACAAGATTAAGGTCAAGCTTTTTAAAAGCAATGCGGTATTCATAAAACGGTTTTACCGGAGAAATAAATACGGATCGGTTACCATATTCATCAACAAAACAGGCGCTG
This sequence comes from uncultured Lewinella sp., assembly GCA_964558465.1. Classification (GTDB taxonomy): domain Bacteria; phylum Bacteroidota; class Bacteroidia; order Chitinophagales; family Saprospiraceae; genus JACJYC01. The sequence goes on from CAZLEF010000041.1 coordinate 27,817, forward strand.
TTTTGGTTGTCTGCACGGCAGAAAATGGTTGGCGAAAAAATAAACCATTTTCTGCCGCTATAGCTGATTCCCAGCGGTATGCAATGGGTTAAATTTGTAAACCACCGCGAATCAGTTATCAAACCTTATTATTCCTCAATTTCTACCAGCGTTTCTTCCTCATTATCTGTCAAATTGATGGCCTTGATCAGCCCGATACCAGGAGCGTAGATCTTGTTTTCGTTGGCGTCTGGATCCAGTTCAGTCCAATCCCTGGTTTTAATACAATTGTCAAAGACTCCAAATGGGATGATCGTTTGTAATCCCGTTTGCAACACTTCCGCCTGATCCTCCGCTTCGTTAAAATAGTATTCCTGCCGGTAAGACATTCCCGCTTGCGGATTCGCCAGCATGGCGATACCGGGTTTTGCACCGTCCACCCCTGCTTCCCAGGAACCTGCGTGATCTTTCAGACTTCCATCAGGATTATAATTGTTGACGTATTCACCCATATACCAGACATTTCCATTGTTGTCCTGGGCATACCAGTCATCGGTATCTTCGAATAGTTTGCCATTCAGGGTTACTTTGTCGTTAACTACGATACAGACGATCCCTAATATGGTTTTTGTTTGGGCGAGTCGTTGAACCACAACCCTTTCCAGTCCTTCGGCAGTATGAGATTCAAAAATGTACTTTTTGCCAGGCGCCATAGGGAAATAGGGGTTGGTGAAATTGGCGCTATTGGTGAAATTTGCAGGCAGGATCTCCGGATTATAGGTACTGTCAGGTTGCCGTGCCGGATCTTTTTTGCATGCGCCGGTTACGATTATACAAGCCGGAAATGTCAAGGCAATAAAAAAGATGAACGGTTTCATTTTCTCTGGATTTAAAAATGGTGAAAAAAAGAAAAAAGAAACCCGGGTATATTTGTCTGTACGTTGAATAAATTAAAAAACGCTGCGCGACCTTGTTTTTTTCAATAGTGGTTTTGGGCCGGTGTTAACAGCTTGCTGATTTTCAGCCGCATCCTGCAAGCCTGTGGCGTGGCAAACCGCATCCGTCCGCGCAGGTCGGACAAGCCCTCGCAACTTTGCCCTCTAAAACCTGACCTGCAATCCTCCTTGCATCCCCAAAAATCCGGGAGTCCGGATACCAGGTTTTTCCCAATTTCCGCGATAATATCCCCACAATTGCCAGTAACAATTTTTAGCCAGGTTTCTTTCCAGTCCAGCCTGTAACAGGTAGAAATGGCCAGTTACACCCTGATTTTCCACTTCTTTATCAAAGCTCCATTCTGCTCCGAGGTTTTTATTGCTGAAATCGTAGACAACCTCATAAGGCAGCAAAGAAACGGCGCTGTAACCAAAACCTGCAAACGGCTTTAAGCGGCTATTTTTCAAAAAAGCATACTGTATCCCTATTGAAAATAGCAAGGATGGCTGCAAAACTTCCGCCTGATCGAAGGTATATTCATCCGATGGCGGATTAACCACAGGTATACCGATTGTTTCATCCATTTTGCTGGATTCAAAATGCACTTTTGCGTAATGCGCGTCCACCCATAATCTGAGGTTTTGAGGGAATTCTGTCAGGGTTTGAACGCCCACTGAAAATCCGGATTGACGGTCCATAACAATATTGAAAGGGTAAACCCATCCGCCGGTTACCCCTGCCCGGAATCCGACAGGCGCCAAAACATTTAAATGCTCGCCGATCGTTTTTCGTTGCTTTTTTTCGATGGTTTTCATCTCGCGGGGGGGGGGCCGGCGGGAAATTTCTTCCGGTTTGAGCGGCATAAGTGGTTGGGGCGCCATAACCAGAACAGGAGAAACGGAAAAATGCCTGCTGGAATCGAAAGCGAGATCGTGGACAATCGTCCCCTCCTCAAGGGAAACAGATCCGTATTTGGGCCCCTCAGGTTCAGTTCGGATAACCCGCGATCCAGGCAAGTCAAACAAGCCGGGCGGCATTAAATTAGGCGTTGTAAACCATTTTCCGACGCCTGGTCGCGTATGGATAGCAGACGCCAGGTATACCGTATCAATCTGCCGGATGACCTTTATTTGCACAACCGTATCTTTTTGCGAAAGAATAGCTTGCGTTTTGTGATTGGATCCCTTGATTTCCAAATAAAATACCCCATTCAAGGCTAATAGCGCCAAAAATGGCAGAAGGGCCCAATACCAGGGAATGAAAAGCGGTTTTTTTTCATTCCGGTTTTCAATACGCTGCTCGAGGTCGGCCCAAACGCGTTCATCAAAAGACGGTTCGGGGCGGTTTTCCAAATTTTCTTTGATTTGCCTGACAAAATCTTCCATGTTCAAATCCTTTTAACCTCAATGATGCGCTTCCCCGCCATCAGGGATCTGAGTTTTTCTTTGGCTCTTGCCAGATTAGATCGCGAGGCGCTGGCAGAAATGCCCAATAGTTCAGCGATTTCTTCATGGCTGTACCCCTCCATGACTGATAAATTAAAAACTATCCGGTAACCTGGAGTCAATTTTTGAAGAATTGGTAAAACATCCTCACTTGACAAAACCGGCGGAATAGGCGTTGAATCACAAGAAATTTCCATAGAAGTTTGCAATTCCAGGAAAACGGGATATTTTTGATTGATTCTGTAATAATCTACGGCAGCGTGGATGAGCAGGCTTCTGAACCAGGTTTTAAAAGGATAAGAAGGGTCGTATTTGTCAAGATTGGAAAAAACTTTCAGAAATGCGTTGTTCAGTACCTCCTCCGCTTCTTCGCGGCTTCTTGAATAACGCAGACAAATATTCATCGCGTAGCCAAAGAAGTGTTCAAACAACTTCCGCTGACCTTCCCGTTTGCCGAGGCGACATTCTTCCAAAATGCGATGGATTGGATCGCTTTTTTCCAGCATGGTAATTGTTTACCCTGATCTGTACGCAAATTGGATATTAAAACGCTGCGAAGCAAAGAAAAAAAGCACTTCTTTTTAATTTGAAATCTACCTCATCAAATAATTGCTAATTTGCGCCCGCTTTTGCATGAAAAGCTTATAAAACATTGGAATATGTCCGTGATCGTAGCCGTCAGAAAGAACAACAAGACCGTTATCGCCGCTGATACCCAGTGGTCGATGGGAAGTGTCAAGCTAAGCGGCAACCTGCTGAAGAACCCCGCCAAGATCCTTAAAATGAAGGACAGCTACGTCGGCCTGGCAGGCTCGGTGACCCATGGCCTGGTTTTCCGGAGCCTGAATGAGAACCACGCCGACAAGATCAATTTTGACTCGGAATATGAGGTATTCGAAACCATGCGGAAATTGCACGAGATCCTGAAAACGGAATACTACATTATGACGGGCGACAGCGACGAGGAACAGCCCTACGAGTCCAACCAGATCAATGCCCTGATCGCCAATAAAAACGGGATTTTTGAGATCCAGACCTACCGGGAAGTGATCGAATTCGACCGGTACTGCGCCATCGGGGCCGGCTACCGGTTTGCTATCGGGGCCATGCACGCCATGTACGACCGGGAAGATGACCCGCTGGAAATTGCCCTGGCCGGTATCCGGGCGGCCTGCGAGTTTGAGGAGAGCTGCGGATTGCCGTTTGAATACTATGTTATTGAATAAAAGTTGAAGGGTTTCCTGTCAAGTTTGAACTTATCATCCGGGTTCTGGGGCGCCCCGAATTTTATCCTAAATTCCGACAAAGGAACAAAAGGACACAAAAGGCCTAACAAAATATTTACGGAGTAAATTTTTTCCCTTTTGTGTCTCTTTTGTGGTTCAAAAAATACACCCCGGGTATTTCGGGTTACCTAATTCCGGGGTGATCCTGTTTTATTTGACTCTTTCGCCGATTAAATGTCCGCTTGCGATCTTCTGCCATTTTTCCAGCAACGGCAACTCATCGGTCAGCGAGGTATTGTCATCGGAATTGTAAAACTCCAGGACGGTTTCCGCTACGCCGGGTTGACCGTTGGTAAAGGCCAGACCGAGCCGGTCGATCACTTTTCTGGCGTTTTTGCCGGAATCTATGGTACGGCCTTCATTCACCACCCTGCATTTCGGGACAGCGGAAAGGTCCACCACCTTTTCTATATTCTTGTCCTTTAATGCCTTCAGGTAAAACAACTTATGCGCTGCCGGGTCGATGCCGACGGCATAATTGTTCCAGCTATCGGTCAGCCCAAGCTTTAATCCTTGTTTTTCGGCAAGCCCGATAAAGGTTTTCAGGAATTTTTTTGCTTTTGATTTCCTGGCTCTTTCAAGGTATACAAGAGGCCCTACAAAAACGAAAAACAGGAACAAACCTATGATCAAAGAAGATGAATCCATTTTTGGTCGATCTGTGAATGTTGAAAAATACCGCGATCCGCCGTTTGGAAGCCGAAAGCCGCCGAACCTTGCGGAACGGAAAAAGACTTGCCGGCGCACGAAAAACCTATCCGGCGCCGCACAGGATAAATGATCCGCAGACTACCAAAAATAATGGAAGGGGAAAATAATATCTTTGATTTCAAGGCTGCTGTATAAGATCCTTGAATAGGAAAGATATTGCGAAATGGCGCTTAACCGCTTAAGCTCGGAGGAAAGGCCAAAACTCAGATAATTGCCGGGGCGGAATTTTAAATGGTCTTCCTGAAACTTGTTGACCAGATTAAAAAATTGCTCGCTTTGCCGGCTAAAACCAAGAAAATTGGATTTTTCAAGGGAAATACAGGTGGTGGAATGCCGGGATTCCGTATCGTGTTGTACATTGACCTGGACAAATGAGGCCGTACTGCCAAAGCTGACGCTGAGGTAAAACAATAAAACGGCAAAAAACAGGGCAACCAGCCGCAATCCCGTATTCATGGCGCAAATGTACGATGATTTTGAATATCCCGCCCACCTAAGTTTGCCCGGTATTCTGGGGGTGAGGAACTGGGGAATTGAGGAATTGAGGAATCGAGGAACTGCGTGCCGCGCAGAAGGCGCGGAGGAATCGATTCCTCATACATCATCTTGCTCCAGACCCATCCAAACCACTTTCTGCTCGGCCTGGTGTTCCTGCCCAATAATATCGCTGTAAAGTTCCGGTCTTCGCGCCTTCATATAGCGGTATCCGCCTGCCTGGGTCAGTTTTTCCGGCGTAATAACGGCGGAAATGATATCGTCGCCCAGGGTCCGGCATTCCGCGATCACATCCCCGAACGGGTCAATGATCATGGAACAGCCGTTTTTCAGCTGGTCGTCGTCCATGCCGATGGGGTTGGAAAAAACGGCATAAACGGCGTTGTCGTACGCCCGTGCAGGCAGCCATTTCATCAACCAGTCGCGCCCTTTCATCCCGTCAAATTCCAGCCGCAGGGAGGTGGGGTCGGATTCCCGGTTTTTCCATAATTCAGGATCCACAAAACCTGCGCCGGGCCGGGTGGACGGGGTGCACATGGTCACATGCGGCATAAAAATGATCTGGGCCCCAAGGAGGGTTGTAGCCCGGACATTTTCGATGATGTTGTTGTCATAACAGATCAGGATGCCGCATTTCCAGCCGTTCAGGTCAAATATGCAATACCGGTCGCCGGGCGTCAGATGAGGGTTGATGAATGGGTGCAATTTCCGGTATTTCGCTTTTAATCCGGTTTTGTCCACACAAACGTAGGCCTTGTACAGATTGTCCGTTTTGTCTTTTTCGAACAACCCGGCCAGCACCGCGATTCCGTGTTTTTGGGCGATTTCCCTCAGCCGGCCTATACTTTCTCCTTCCGGGATCAATTCCGCCAGGTCCAGCATTTGTTCCCTGTTGAGGCGCCGCGCGAAGGTATAACCGGTGATGGAACACTCATGAAAGGCCACAGCATGGGCGCCTTCCCCCGCTGCCTTCCCGGCAAATCGATCGATGACTGAAAGGTTGTAGGCCTTGTCCCCGCTCTTATGCTCAAATTGGGCGGTGGAGATTCTTATGGGATGCATATTATTTATGATTTGTTGATTTGTTGATGCGTTGATTTGAAACGGCAGCCATCGAATCAAAGGCTCAACAAATCAACCAATCAACAGCAAAAATCACCGCATCAAAGCCACATCCCCCTTAAATACCTCCGTCCTGCCGTCCAGGTATTCCACCTCAGCGAAAAAGACATAAACGCCCGCGTTCATCGGCCGGCCGTCAAATTCGCCGTTCCAGCCCAGCGACGGATCATTGGGTGGAAACGGGCCCGCGGAGAACAGCAGGTTGCCCCACCGGTCAAAGATCTTGAACGTATTCACGCGGGCTACCTCTCCTGCGCCGAATACGGTGAAGGTGTCGTTATTCCCGTCGCCATCCGGTGTAAAGACGGAAGGAATGAATACCCGTCCTTGTTTGTTGACAATTACTGTGACCTTGTCGCTCACCTTGCACCCCCCGGCTGCTTCCGCCGTCAGGGTGTAAATGGTGGTTTCCGATGGATTGGCCTCCGTGACCAGGCCATCTGGCGTTTGCAGCGAATCGGTGGGCGACCAGGTCAGGGATTCCACCTCAAAATTGACCAGCGCATTGAGTTGAGCGGATTCTCCCAGCCGGATGGTTTGATCGGGGCCAAGGTCCAGAACCAGTTCTTCCGCCGCCTCCACCGCAACGGAGAATTCAACCCCGCAGTCGTTCTGGTCGGTGATCACAACCGTATAGGCGTCGGCTTTCAGGTTGGCAATCGCCAGCGGACCGCCGTTGAAAACCTGGAAGAACAATCCGTCCAGGGAGTATTCGTAGGGCCCGACGCCGCCTGTGATGGATTGGATGATGATCTGTCCGGAATTTTCATCCTGGCATTGGGGCGCCACCCCGCTGAGGTCTGCTGTTATAGCCGGAGGGGCAGACAGTTCAATTTCGGACGAACCGGTACAACCGGCCGCATCCGTCGCAGTGACAGAATAGGTTCCCGGTCCGAGCCCGGCAAGAAATGGCCCCGAATCGCCGCCGTTCCAGGAAAAATGGACCGGCGCGACACCCCCCGAAGCGGAAGCCTGTATCCGGCCGTCAAAAGCTGCCTGGCAACTCACCGGGAACCCGCCGAAATCAGTGGTGGCCTCAAGGTCAACCCGGAGGTCCGAAACCGCCACCGTCGCCAGGCTGTTGCTGATATCCACCGGACAGGCAGAACCCTGAACGGCGATACTGGTGATCGAATAGGTGGTGCTTTCACCCGGGGATACGTTAAACGTTTGGCCGTTCACGGCGCCGTTGACCGTGTTGTCTTGTCCGCCGCCGCTCCAGACCAGGTCAATTGTCCCGCTGATACCTGCCAGATTGAGGGTCAGGACGGCTGTTCCGCCCGGACAAATAGGGCCGCTTGCGGAAAGACCGGCGGTTTGTACCGGCATAAAATCGAGGTTTACCCGGATGATGCTGTCGCAACCCGTGGCCGAAGCGCCGGGTAATATTAGCTCTCCGGAAGGGTTGTTTTCATCATATATCTGGCCGTTGACGGTCAGGCTTTGGCCGCTGCATAGGGTTTGGGATATGGCATTGACCGAACCCGGATAATAGGATAAAGTGATCACAACCACGCTGTCGCAACCCGTCGCAGCAGTCAGGATTTCGGTGCCGTCCGGGTCGCTTTCACTGTACACACGGCCATTGACCGTCAGGGTTTCCCCGGGGCATAAGGGGCCCGAAATATTGGTGACCACCATCGGATGAAAATCCAGGTTGACCATGATCGTACTGTCGCAGCCGGAAGCGCTTCCGCCGGGCAGGACCTCCACGCCGGCAGGCCGGGTAGCGTCGTAAACCTGGCCGTTCACGGTCAGGCTTTCTCCCGGGCACAACGTCCGGTCAATATTCACAATGATAGGGTCAAGGAAGGTCAGGGCAATGTTGATGGTTGAATCACAGCCGTTGGCTGCTGCGCCGGTCAACACTTCCGTCCCTGCCGGGTTATTCCGGTCGTAAACCGTCCCGTTGACGGCAGTCGTAAACCCGTCGCAAACGGTTTCCTGGAAATTGAAGACAACAGGGTCAAAAAAGGTCAATTGTATGGTCACGGTGGAATCGCACCCGTTGGCGGCCTGACCCGTGAGGATTTCAGTGCCGGCGGGGTTGGCCTGATCATAGGTGATCCCGTTGACGATGATGCTTTCGCCCGGGCATAAGGTGGATATAACAGGGTTGACCGAAGGGGCAAAAAAGGCCAGATCGACCGTCACCGTGGAATCGCAGCCGGTCGCTGCGGCGCCGGGCAGGACCACCGTTCCCACCGGGTTGTTCTCGTCAAAGGTCTGGTTGCCGACGGTCAGGGTTTCTCCCGGGCACAAGGTTGAAACAAAGGAACTTTCCGCAACCGGATGAAAGGCCAGGTTGATGGTAATCGTGCTGTCGCAACCGTTGGTCCCGTTCACGGTTTCTGTTCCGGCCGGATTGGCCTGGTTGTAGGTTGTGCCGTTAACGATGATGGATTCGCCGTCGCAAAGCGTTTGTACAATAGCGGAACTGTTTTCCGGTAAAATAGTAAACGACCGGGTCTGGTTGAGTACAGCTGAACAGTTGGCGTCGCTCAGATTCTGGAAAGTCGCCGTGATGACGCCGGAGCTCAATCCAAAGACTTGCGGGCATAGTTCCAGTACACCGGTATTCTGGTTGATGGTCAGGGTCAGGTTCTGGGAATTGGTCCCGTCATCTACCAGATAATCCAGTGAAAAGGGCGGCGTTCCGGTCAGGGAAAAGTTAAAGGAAAAACATTCCGATTCACAGACGTTCCCATTTCCGGAAATACTGACCGTGGGCAATGCAAAGGAAGTGCCGATGTTGACGCTGGCCGTGGCTGAACAGGCAAAAACATCGGTGACAGTGACAATATAGGCGCCAGGGGCCAGGTTGTCAGGGTCTTCGATGGCATCGAGGCCGGGCGCGTTCCAGTCGATGGCAAAGGGGCCGTTGCCGTTGTTGATCGTCAGGTCGATACTGCCGTCGTCGGCGCCCGGGCAGGTCACATCCGTGCCGGTAATCGCCAGGGTCATCGCGCAGTTGGGGGAATTAATGGTGAAGCTGCAGAGGAGAATACAATTGTTGGCGTCGGTCAGGGTCAGATTATAGCTGCCTGCTGCGAGTGCGGAAATATTGGCGGTTCCGGCTGTTGTCACGGTTTGTGAACCCGTTTGCGGCCCGGTCCAACTGAGGGTATAGGGCGCCGTTCCCCCTCCAAGCGTAATGTCCGCAATTCCGTCGGTTGCGCCGACCATTGTAACGGGCGATTGTTGGGCGCAATTCAACAGAAGGGCCGGCGGGTCGGTCAGGGTCGCGGAGATTTCATCCATACAATTATTGGCGTCGGTTACGGTAACGGAATACAAACCCGGCGCCAGCCCGGTGGGGCTTAACTGGCCGTCGAGCGCATCCACGTTCCAGTTGACGGTCAGGTTGCCCGAAGCGTTGGACACGTTCAGCGAAATGGATCCGTTATCGGCTCCCGCACAGGCAGGATTTACAGCAGCAGCCGTTACTTCCACAAAACAACCCGGGCCGTTGATGGTGAATGCGCAGGTTTCGCTGCATCCGTTGGCATCGGTCAGGACGAGGGTGTAATCGCCGGGCAGGAATCCGGGAAATACGGAGCCGTTGCCCGCTGTGGCAGCGGTGGTTGTCAGGTTAACAGGACCGGTAAAGTCGAGGGTGTAGGGCGCTGTTCCGCCGCCAAATGTGATGGCTGCCGACCCGTCGCTGTTGTTCAGGCCGGTGGCAGGCGCATTCTGGGCGCAACTCAGGATCAGGGAGGGCGGGTCGGTCAGGGTCAGGGTATCGGTATTGGCGCACCCGTCCTGATCCGAAACGGTTACTATATAAGTTCCGGCGGCCAGCCCGGCAGGATCTTCAACGCCGTCAAGCGCATCCACGTTCCAGTTGTAGGTGATCGTACCCAGGGCATTCTGGATTTCAAGGCCGATGGCGCCGTCGCTCGCGCCCGGGCAGGACGGATTTACAATTGCCGCATCGAGTACCAGGTTGCAGCCAAAACTGCTGATGGAAAATTCGCAGTCGATCTCGCAACCCTGACTGTCGGTCAGCGTCAGGTTGTAATCGCCCACCGGTAATCCGGTAATAAAAAAGGAACTGTTGTCCGGTAGCGTCGCCATACCGCTCAACGGACCCGTCCAGGTAACTTCAAAAGGCGCCGTTCCACCTGTTATGACCACGATCGCTTCTCCGTCGGAGGCCCCGGGTGAAGAAGCTTGTACGGTTTCTCCGCAGGCCAGGTCGATGCCGGCCGCAGGGCTCAGGGTAGCCGAGGCGATATCGGTGCAACCGTTCTGGTCGGTTACTGTGACCGTATAATCTCCGGCGGCCATCCCGGTGGGATTTTGCTGCCCGTCAAAAGCGTCGTCGCTCCAGTTGAACGTGTAGGTCGGAGCGCCGCCTGCGACTGCAATGCTGATAGAACCGTTGGCGCCGCCGCCGCAATCCGGGTTGACGGTATTGGCTACCGTAGCTGAAGGGTTGGCGGCAACACTCAGGGTTACCCCGACGGGTTGGGAGGTGCATTGCCCGTTGGAAACGGTGGCATATACCGTTCCGCCGGCGCTTGCATAACCGGAAGGATTGCCAACCGGAACCGTGGCGGCGGAATTGGTGAACCAACTGACCGTTACGCTTTGGCCGTTGGCCACCGCAGGGTTGAGGGCGGTCAGGTCAAAAATAGCCGTCCCGCCGCCCGGATCACAAACCTGCTGGACACCGGGATTGGCTGCCACCGGCTGAGCCAGGAGCGTGACGGGGATGGCCAGGATATCCTGGCAGCCGGCGCCCCCGTTGGCATAGGCGTAATACGTGGTATTGGCAGCCGGGCTGACGGTGGTTGACGGCAACTGGTTGCCGGCTGTCGCCGGTGTATTGGAGTGAAATGTGATGGGCAGGCCGGTAAAATTCAGGTCGAGCACAACATTTTGCAAATTCAAAGAAGCGCCCGGGCAAATGGCGGTCACCCCGTTCAGCGTCAGATCCGGCGCCTCGGTGATCGTTACCTGGAAAACTTCTTCGTCGGCGCAAAGCGGCGAAACAAAATCCAGGGCGTAGAGGGTGACGCTTGTGGAGACCACTTCGCCGGGAAAGTAAGTGATACCCGAACCGTCGGGGCCGGTATGGTAGGCTTCCTGGCCGGTCAGGTTAGTCCCCAGGATCGGGGGCAGGGTATAGCTTCCGCAGGCGGTCACATCGTCGATCGGATTGATGTCGGGCGCTTGTTGGACAGGCACGGTCAATACAACCGGTGTGATGGGCGTCACACAACTCCCGGTTGCTACTTCTGTGATGTAAAAACCGGTTGTGGCGGTGATGTTGACGAGCGTCGAGCCGCCATTGGTGGTGGTAATAAAATCATTGACCAGACCCACATCATTATTCGAATAGGAATAAGACACCGTGTAAGACCCGCCGATGGGCAGGGTGAAGGTCAGTACCACATCGCCGGGGCCGCAAAGCGCGGCTGGAGAAACCTCCAGGGCGACGGCGTTGGGGTCGATGCCGTTTACGACGTTGAGCGTGACGGTAGCCGGGGTTTGTGAACGGCAACCCGTAGCGGTTTGAGCAAATGCATACACCTCTATCCCGTCGGTGGCTGTGAAAGCGCCGGGGTTCGGCACGGGGTTATTGCCCGCAGGGTCCAGGTAAAAAGTCACCGTGATGCCGAGGGCGCCGTTGATCTGGCCGCTGAGGGAATTGAGGTTGAATACCGCCGTTCCATTGCCCGAATCGCAGGCCTGGGCGGAGGCGTCCTGGGCTGCGGGAGCGAATTCGATCTGCACAGCGACCGGCACGGTATTGGATTCGCATTGGCCATTAAAGACGGTGGCGAATACGTTAGCCGGGACGGAGGAAAAGTCGGTGATATCGTTGATCGGGTTCGTTCCGGCGGCGTCTGTGTACCAGTTGACCTGCAGGCCCGTACCGCCGTTGATGACGTTTTCCGTGCCGGGCAGGTCATAATCTGCCAGGGGTGGAAAAATGCTGAACACGCAGAACCGGAGGGTGGCCGGGTTGGCGACCGGCACGGTATTGACGGTGACCTGCATATTGTTGGCATTGGCGCATTGTCCGGCGTTGGGCGTGAAGGTCAGGGTGTGATTGCCTGCGCCGGCGGTGGCGGGGTTGAAATTATTCCCGGAAACTCCCGGACCCGACCAGGTACCCGGAATGCCGCTTTGGGTAGTATTCAGGGCCGCAGGGGCGTCGTTGGCGCAGAAAGGTCCGATGGGGGTCAACACCGGGGTAGTTGACGCCGTGACGGTAACGCTCAGTGTATTGGGGGCGGCGCATTGGCCTGCGTTGGGGGTGAAGGTCAGGGTATGAGCGCCCGCGCCGGCAGTGGCAGGGTTAAATGCGTTGGCGGAAACGCCAGGGCCCGACCATGTACCCGGAATGCCGCTTTGGGTGGTATTCAGGGCAGTTGGCGCGGCCGTTGTGCAAAACGGCCCGATGGGCGTCAGCGCCGGAACGGTCGGCGCTGTGACGGTAACGGACAATGTATTGGCATTGGCGCATTGACCGGCATTGGGGGTAAAGGTCAGGGTATGGGCGCCCGCGCCGGCTGTGACGGGGTTAAATGAATTGGCGGAAACGCCGGGGCCCGACCAGGCGCCCGGAACACCGCTTTGGGTGGTATTCAGGGCGGTTGGCGCTGCGGTGGCGCAGAAGGGGCCGATGGCCGTCAATGCGGGTGTAGTCGGGGCATTGACAGTAACCGGCAAGGTGTTGGTGGAGGCGCATTGCCCGGCATTGGGGGTGAAAGTCAGGGTATGGGCGCCTGCGCCTGCGATGGCGGGGTTGAAGTTATTGCCGGCTACACCGGGGCCCGACCAGGTACCCGGAATGCCGCTTTGGGTGGTGTTGAGGGCGGTGGAGGCGGCGGTGCTGCAAAAAGGTCCGATGGGAGTGAGGCCGGTAGGCGCAGTATCGGTTACGTTTACACTTGTCGTATTGGCGCCCGCGCATTGGCCGGCGGAAGGAGTGAAGGTCAGGGTATGGGCGCCGACGCCTGCTGTGGCCGGGTCAAAGGAATTGCCGGCCACGCCGGGCCCCGACCAGGCGCCGGTCACGCCGCTTTGGGTGGTGTTGAGGGCTACGGCACTGTTGGTGACGCAGAGTGGCCCGACAGGTGTCAGCACGGGTATGGTTAGCGCGGTCACCGAAACAGGTATGGTATTCGGGTTGGCGCATTGCCCGGCGTTGGGGGTGAAAGTCAGGGTATGGGCGCCCGCGCCGGCGGTGGCCGGGTTGAAGGAATTGGCGGAAACGCCCGGCCCGGACCAGGCGCCGGTGATGCCGCTTTGGGTGGTGTTGAGGCCGGTGGCGGCATCTGAAACACAAAAGGGGCCGATTGCCGTAAGGGTGGGTGTTGTTGGGGTGGTGATAGCGATGGTGAAAACTTCCTGATCGCTGCAAGGCACAGTTGGGTCGTAGATAAAAAGCATCTGGTTGGCCGAGATCACCTGGCCTGCTGAAAACTGGGTCCCGGCGCCGTTGGGGTCGGTGAAATAGGCTTCGTTTCCCGTCAGGCCGGTACCTGTGATTGCCGGCAAGGTGTAGTCTCCGCATTGGGTGACGTTGGCAATATCGTCGAGGTCGTTGCTGAAGGGCGCGGTGATGCCAGGGGGAGAACTACAACCTCCATTGCCGTATTGCGGAGAACCATTGGGCACAAAATAGGCGCCGTTACCGCCAATTAATAAGGCTTGGTTGTAAGTCACGGAATGAGTACAGGCACAACCATTGATAGACAAAACTGATGTTCGGGTACCTGCGCCCGCATTCGTAAATCCTCCGGCCGACCTGGCGCAGGAACTGGCGATCACATAAACACATTGACCACTTCCGCACAAATTGTCAAAATTGTAAGTGGCGGTTGTATTGGAACTTGTAAATAAAACCACAATCGAATTGGCCGGAATATCCACACCCGGCCCGACGGCAACGAGATTGGAACAACCAATGATGGACCCGACCGGGCCGGGTTGCAATCCGCAAGGAGTAGGATCGGCCAGTATATTGCCGTTGTTGGTATTGATATCGTTATTTACAGCGGCAATGATATTATTATTGGCGTCATAATCGAGTTGCAGATTACTGGTGTTAAAGCCGCTGCCGGAGTTGATGATCACAAATTCATTGTCCTGTTCTGTACCGCAGGCATCCACCATGATGGCCTCGATCTGAGGACACACCGTACAAGGTTGGGCGCTCAGATTAAGAGAAGGATACCATATGGCGAGGGATAATAATATGGGCCTTATAAAAGAAAAAATTTGGGATGAAGCAGGTTGAAAGTTTTTCCTCCCCCAACCCCCTCCAGAGGGGGATAAGAAACCGCGTGTTACCGTTTCCAACCCCGACACAATGGAATGAACCATTCTGTCTTTTACAATCATTTTGTAATGAAACGCTTTCCCCCGCCGGCGGGGGCCAGGGGGTGGAACCTCCGCCGCCGGTAGCAAGGATTGAGCCATAACGCCCTTCTCAATCAGGTTACCCTCAGGCCTTTTCCCCAGCCAATTCATCGCAGTTAGAAACAATTGTACAACCTGTTTCACAACCCATACTGTTTTGAATCTCATCAGCTATCCGGTTTAAAAGCAAAAATTCAGTTTCAAAAGATCAGGCCGTCGTGCGCGGGCCGGTATTTTTGTCCAAAAAGAACCCCTTCAAACCGATATCGCCTTTCATCCAACCCGGATTTCGGGAGGGGCGGTCGGTTAGGAGTAGCCTGAATTTAACTGCCTTATTCAAGTATAATTTGCCGTAAACATGGCCCTTTACCCGTGAAATGACGGTCAAAGTTCATTCAAGGTATTCGATTTTCAAAGCAGGCGCCATGATGGAGTGTCGCAAAGGGCGTTTTTTGTCGGCGGCCCCGCAAAGCTAAGGTAAAATTCCGAGAGGTGGAATTGGAATTGTGTTAAGGCAGTATTAAGTCAGTTGGCAGTCCTCAGTTGGCAGTTCTCAGTCGGCAGTCCGGGAACTGAGCGGAGTCGAAGTTCAAACCCAGACCACAAAAACCCGCTTACCCTCCGTTTCCAGCCATTGGTTTTCCCGGTTTTTTGGCCCTGCGGGATCGAAAATAAGCAAGTAACCTTCTGTGAGATGGAGCCGGTCCAGATAACCGGCCAGTTGGGAAAGGCCTTTTTGGTGGGCGGCTTCTCCACGCCATACTTTTAACTCCGCGACATATTTATGCTGGAAAAATGTAACGGTAATGTCTAACCTCCGCTCTTCAGAAATTTCTGTTTCTTTAAAGGCATATCCCTTGCCGTTAATGATCGGTTTGAGAAAGGCCAGGAATACCAGCCGGCCGTTGCGTTCCAGAAAATTGCGGTCTTTTTTGCTGTATTCACCCCGCATGTATTCCTGGAATTTGATCAGCACCTTTTCAAAATTCAAACGATTTCCAGACGCCAGGTAGGGGTCCGGGGATTGTGATTTGACAAGGCCGGAGGAGGTTAATAATTTGGACGTCATATAATTAACAACCACTTCCGAATAAATGCGGTTATGGATATTCAATGTCGGCCCCTGCCTGAAAATACCGTAGATTATACCCAGGTTGATGAGTGGGTCATGAATGTTGAACGGGTAAGTTTCTCCCTCCACTGCGACGGAATAAACCAGGTTGTAAAGCGATTCGCTGTTTTCCAGGTTTTTGATGAGGCTGTCGAAATTAGTGTTGCTGCTGCTGGATTTGATCAGCAGGTTTGCTGCAGATTCTATGTCCTGGAGATCCCATTTCTTTTCGCTTTTTTGTGGTAAAATTTCTTCAGCGATGATCTTGCAAAGGGCGCTGACCAGGAATGGATAGCCAGAGGTATAGTAATACAACCGGTCTGCCATATCACGGGTATCCATAAAAACAGCTTGTTCCCGGGCGTAATCCTCCAGCATGGGAACAATCTCGTCGGGCAGCAGGCTCATATTCACTTTGAAATCCGCCGCTATATTCCATGGACTGTTGTATTTTGCCTCTTCACCAGGGTGCAACTTCAGTTTCAAGGTCCGAACGTCGTGCACACCGGCCAGGATGACCGAGTGGAAGGTCTTTTCCGTTTTCAAATGCCGGTTAAGGAATTTATTGCGCAAAAGACCTAAAAAATCCAGGAACAATTGATTGTCGCTGCTTTTGTCAACTTCATCTATGAGGAGTACTATTTTTCTTTCGGTTTTATGAGACAATGCGGATATGACACCCGATAAATGCTTGAAAGAATGGGGCTTTTGCGATTCTTCCTGCAAGAAAGCGGCTAATTCGGAATTGCCGATTTCCACCATTGGGTTGGTCAGTAATTCCAGGAAGGCCTGGCAAAACAAATTTTCTTCGGAAAAAACAGCGCTTCCAATCCCTTCAAAACTGATGTTGAAAGCCAGATAAGCATTGGAACTGTTCAACATCTGGGAAAGCTGGAACAAAATGGTCGTTTTTCCATATTGCCGCGGACGATTAATGGTAAAATATTGACCTTTTTCCACGAGATCCATGATCTGACTTAACTTTCCCGACAAGTCAGCCATATAATGCCTGGAAGGAAGACAAGTACCTGTGATGTTAAATTCTTTTGACATAACCATTCATCTGCTTCTGTCCCGGAAACATTATTGCAAAACTAATAAAATTCCACAGTCTTCCAGTCTTCCAGTCTCCAGTCAACAGTCAACAGTCCATCGTTAGCCGTCCACTCCCAAGGAGTCCTATGGACCGTCTACCGTCAGCCGTCAGCCGTCTACCGTCAGCCGTCCACCGTCCACCGTCAGCCGTCAGCCGTCCACCGTCAGCCGTCCGATAAATCTCCCAAATTTCCCTACTTTTGCCCCGCAACTGCCATCCATGAAAAAAACGCGAAGTACATTTTTCAGCCTGTTATGCTGCCTGATTTTCCCGGCAATCAGTACAGTAAACGCCCAATCCACCCGACCGCTTCCGCCCCCCGAAGCCATCGCCGCCTCCCCCTGGTGGGCCCGGCAGATGTACGCCGGCCAGGCCAATGTGCTGCAAGTGGACAGCGCTTTTCAGGTCTGGCGCAAAGAGAATCCGGCTGTACAGACGTATTTCACCCGCTATTACAAACACTGGAGAAAAGCCATCGGAAGCCGCCTTACACCCGAGGGTTTCCGGGAACAACCCGACCCGGAAACCGAAGCCGGATGGGTGCGCCAATGGCAAAACGCCCGGTCTGAAAACCGCGCCGCCAGAGGCCCCGGCCCCGTATGGGAAGCGCTCGGCCCAGCCAACACCCTTGCCGACGGCCAGCCCCTGCCGGTATCCTGGCAAGGCAACGTGTATTGCCTCGACCAGTCGCCTTCCAACCCGGATTACCTCTATGCCGGTACGGAAAACGGCGCGATCTTTAAATCCACCGACAAGGGGCAATCCTGGGAATGCATCTCCAACGACCTTTCCCTCGACGGCATCGGCGCCATCGGCGTCCATCCCGCCGATCCGGAAACCGTTTATTTCGGACAGGGCAATCTGGTCTATAAATCCGTCAACGGAGGCGCCGGCTGGTCCATCGTCCTTAACGCCTCCGGCCTCCAGCCTAACGCCATCTCGGTCAACCCTGAAGATCCGCAAATCGTCCTGGTCGCCGCCGGAAAAGGCCTCTACCGCTCTGCCGATGGCGGGCAGAACTGGACCCAATTGTATGCCCAGACCTGCTGGGATCTTGCCCTGAAACCGGATGACGGGAATATCGTTTACCTGCTCAAGAACAACCCCGCCGCCCGCATTTGCGAATTCTATAAATCCACAGATAGAGGGGCAACCTGGATCCAAAAGACAAGCGGTTGGCTGAACCCCGCAACCAACAGCACCGCCGATAACAACGACGGCGGGGCACGCATGGCCGTCACCAACGCCGACCCCAACCGGGTGTACGCCGTGTTGCTGGGCCAATATAACGACGGCCTCAACGACAACAATTTTCTCGGTATTTACCGCAGCGCCACCGCCGGCGAATCCTGGACGCTGCCCAACGCCAATGCATCCGGCGGCCCCGGCGCGCCTTATGCCGGCGCCCACCGCTGCCTGTCCACTTTCTGGTTTGGCGCCGAAGATTGGTACCCGGTCGAATATTCTTATGATCAGGGGTTTTACAACCTGGGCATCGCCGCCTCCGACACCGACCCGAATGACCTGCTCGTGGGGTTCCTCAATCTGTTCAAATCAGAAGACGGGGCGGCCACCTTCACCCGGTGGGGCGGTTATGGCGGCGGCCCCGGCTGGCAGCATCCCGATATCCAGGATATCGATATCAATGGCGCCGACGTGTGGGTCTGTTCCGACGGTGGCATTAACAAGTACAGTCCGGATTTCGCCAACCACGAAGCCAGGAATACCGGCCTGGAAGCCTCCGATTTCTGGGGGTTCGACGGCGGCTGGAACGAAGATATCCTCACCGGTGGCCGGTACCACAATGGCAACACGGCCACCATCCCGGGCGCCTACCCTGAAGGGGAATACATCCGGCTCGGCGGGGCGGAATCCACCACCGGTTATGTCCATCCGGCGGGCGGGCGCAAGGTCATGCATTCCGATATCAGCCCGCAAATCCTGCCCAATACCGTAACAGGACCTCTTGGCGGCTTTTCATTTGGGCAGTACCCCAACGAAGGGTACGCCGGCAACAATGAGAACAGCTCGGAAATCGAACCCGACCCCCGTTGTTACAATCACCTGTATCTGGGCCGCGACCATACCCTTCAAAAATCGGAAGATGGGGGTCTTTCCTGGACGATCTTGTACACCTTCGGGTCTGTTCCGACGGATATCGTTACCGGAATCGAAGTCAGCAGATCGAATCCAGCCGTGATCTATTGCGTCCAGAACGCCGGGGCTGTTATCCGGTTATGGCGGTCGGAAAACGGCGGCCAGTCGTTTGTGCAGACGAGCCTGCCGCAGGGCCCAACCAACGGGGCTTTCATCGCCCTCGACCCCTTTGACCACCAGAAGATCTGGCTGGCCTGGAACCGGGGCGGCGCTAATACCAACAAGGTATTTCAAAGCGATAACGGCGGGCTGGGCTGGACCAACCTCACCACCCCGACCCTGAACGGCCATTGGTGCGAACAACTGATCCAGATCGGCGGAACGGACGACGGACTGTACCTCGCCACCAACCTCGGCGTTTTTTACCGCAGCAAAAGCGAAACGGACTGGGCGCCTTGTTCCGAAGGGTTGCCCGTGCGCGCCGCATCCAACCGGCTGGTTCCATTTTACGCCAAAGGAAAGGTCCGGCTTGCCACTTACGGCAGAGGGATCTGGCAGGCGGATTTTGCTGAGGCGCCCGCAGCCCCTGTGGTACAACCGACTGTCGACAAACTGACCGCCGGCTGCGCCCGAGATACCTTTTATTTCGATGATTACAGCATGGCGCTGCACGAAGGCGCTGCCTGGGCCTGGACCTTTGCTCCTGCGCCGGTTTTCCTGGATAACCCCAATGTCCGCAATCCAAAGGTCGTATTCGGCGCTCCGGGTGAATACACCGCCACCCTCACCCTGAACGGCCAATACACCCAAAACCTGACGGTATCCGTCAGTGCGGACTGCGACGCCGAACCTGTGCCCGGAAAATCGCTTTCCCTGAACGGCGCAGGCCAGTACGCCGTCGCCAACGGCAACCTGAACCTGAATTCCAATACGGTCACCCTCACCGCCTGGATCAAAACCCAGGGCGCCCAGAACGACTGGTCAGGGATCGTGTTCGCGAGAGGCGGCAATACCACCGCGGGCATCAGTATCCGCTCCAACAACCAGTTGGGGTACCACTGGAACGACGCCGGATGGTGGTGGGACTCCGGGCTGGTCGTGCCTCAAAACCGCTGGACGCATGTAGCCCTGGTGATCACGCCCCAGCAAGCCAGCATTTACCTGAACGGCGTGCCTGCTACCCACGTCGCCGCCCAGGCAGTAGAAGAATTTGACGCCCCGGTCCATATCGGAGCAGACCCCAACGGGTCGGATCGTTATTTTAAAGGACAGATCGATGAGGTAAATATCTGGAATACAGCGCTTTCGAAAAACCAGATCCGCGAACTGATGCACCTGACCCGGATACCGGCTGAACAACCCAACCTGGCGGCGTATTACCAGTTCAACGAAACACAGGGCCAGGGAACAGACAGGGTAGGGGTGTTGCATGTTTCGCTGGCGGGCGGCGCCTCCCGGGCGGTATCCACTGCGCCGGTCGGCGGCGGGGTCAGTTCCAGAGCAACGGTTTCTTCTGGCGGGGCCTATACCTTCGGCGCCACCGGCCTGACCCTGCAATTCCCGGGTTCAGGTACCTTCCCGAACGGAGAACTATGCGCCAGCAGGCTGGACCTGGCGCCCGATCACACGCCCAACGACCGCCCCCATAGCCGGTCGTACTGGATCATCAATAATTTTGGCGGAAATACCAGTTTCACGCCACTGGATTTTATTCGTTTTGAAGGTTATGGCGATATTCCCCCGGGCGCTGATCCGGGTGCATACGCGCTTTACAAACGGGGTTCATTTGCCGACGGCGACACCTGGGGCGCCCCGGTAGATCTTGCCGAAGGAACGGATCCGGCAGGGGAAGGCACGGTGACTTTTTCCGAAGGCAGCGAGATCGGGTCCTTTAGCCAGTTCCTGATCGTGCAGGAGGGGACTCCGGTTGCCGCAACGGAACCTTCCGAAGGCGGGTGGTCCGTTTTTCCTAATCCGGTCAAATATGGAGAAGATCTGTCGATCCGGCCGGATTTTGAAGGGGGTTATCATTTGCAGATTCACGATTTAAATGGGAAAATTGTGGTTGATCGAACGGTAAACGGAGTGTCGACTCTCGCGGGCAAAACCCTTCCGCCGGGAGTTTTTACCTATACGTTGGTCGGCCAGGGGCGGCGATTGGTAGGAAAGATCGCGGTGTTCCGGTAAACGACTCAACCTAAACCGTTTATTTTGCTTTATATTTACGGTATGGAATGGAAACCGGATAAAAGCCAGGATTTTGCCCTGCTACTTTTTAAATTTTGCATTTTAAATTTTGCATTTTACATTTCGAGTTGAAAACCAATCAATTAAAGTCAAAAATCCATATAAAATGGGATTTCTCACAATGCTGGCCTTGATGTTGACCCTGGGGGTGTTATGGCTCGTTTTTTCTGTTCTGAAAAACGCGGCCCCCAGTGAAAAACGGGTGCACGCCGAATTGTCCAGGATGAAAGCGGAGATGGATACCTGGGCCGGCGAACTGGTCAGGATCGATAAAGCCGAACTGGAATTATTTTCCCTCGGGCAGGTAAAAAAAGCGGCAAAGGGCCGGTTTAAGTCGTCTACCAAAGGTATTTATACGACCATCTTTGACGAACCTGTGGTGGCCTACAGTTATAAAAAATTCCTGGGCAAAAACGGCCTGCTGTATGCCCGGACCGCCACGAATGAATACGGGTACTGGATCAAAAACAATGAAACCCAGGTGTTGATCAACGGTCAGACCGTCGGCGCTATCCGCCCGGACGGCGGTCTGTACGGCGCCCGGACCAAACGTTTACTTGCCCGCCTGGATAAAGGCGGCCCGCTGGCTTTCCCGGTAACGGTCAATGAAAGAGAAGTCGCCAGTATGACCAAACCTACCCCTTCCGAACACAAAGATCTCTCCGCCAGGGCTTTCCAGTTTGTAAAAAATGACCTGACGGAGGAGGAGGAGATCCTGCTGTTGTCGGTTACCTTGCCGGAGATCATCAGGCCGCCTTTAAAAGGTTAAAGGATAAAGGTTAAAGGATAAAGATGGCGGACGTTTCCCATTGTACCGCCGACGTCTCGTCGGCCGGGCCGGATGCCGCCTGTCATCAGATTTGCCCCCGAAGAAACTACCCGATATTTAAAAAAAATTCCCACCTTTGCATTTCTATTGGCCTTTTATAGGAACAAACAAATTCAGCGGGGACATCATCGCCTTGAACTGACCCCCGCCTGCGGCAGACGGAATCGGCGGGCAGAGATTGACCACTGACAACTGACAACTTTTTCCAGCAGTTGCTGTTTATACTTAAATTTTTGAGTGTTCGCATATGGACTTACAGGAACAGGTTAAAATGATCATCTACCGCTTTCGCGAAAGAGGCCTGGAAATTTTTCTGGAAAACTCAATCGAAGACGCTGAATCCTGGCAATTGCCCGGCGGCGGCCTCGCCCGTCAGACCGGCGAATCCAACAACAAACTGATCGAACTCGACGCTGTCGAACAAGCCGACGGCAATAAAGAAAGCGCTTACGCCGTCGAAGGAGACTGGCACGAGATCCCCTCTCTGAAAGCGATGTTGTATGAAGACGCGATGGATCTCAAGGAAAAGGTGAAACAAATGGAACGCGGCGCTTTTTTTGCTGTAAAAGAGGCATTCAAAAAAGTGCTTCCCCACCAATATCAATTTTTAAAAGAGCTCAAAGACATCCTGGTCGACCGGAACTCCGTCAAAGACCTTTGATCCGTGCTTCCGGACGTTTTTTGTTTCAAGGTGAAAAATCCGGGGGCCTGCCACGCCTGTGGTATTGAACGGAGGATACCGTTTCCTTTCGAAATGTATCACAGTTGACCTTTTTTTATACCTTTCATCCGGATTTTCTTCAACAATTAGATTTAGCTTTGGAATTTCTTTTTTGGAACTTTATGGGGTAAAACCTTAATTTTAGCCCTTCATCAGTCCCAAAAAACAAAACCGGGTAATGAGACACGCTTCCCTTCTACTACTTATCAGTGCTTTTTTGCCGGCCCTGGAATCAGGCGCCCAAACGCCTGTTGTTCTGCCCAACCCTACTGCCTGCGGCCTGAACCTGCCGCTGGCGCCCATCAGTTGTTCAGATGACGGGGTATTCAATACCCCCGATCTGTTTGATATTCAGGTAAATAATGCGCCGGGCAATACGCTGGGTGTCGACGTGTACCTCCAGGAAGTGCGGTTGACCATCCGGCACAACTGGCCTGCCGACCTGGAACTCCGCCTCACCTCTCCCGGCGGCGTTACGGTAATCCTGGCCTCCGATAACGGCGGCGGCGACGACCATTTCGGCAACCCCGATGACCTTGATTGCGATTCTGCCGCAGTCTTTTTGTCCACCGCCTGCATTTCGGTCGCCCAGGGAACCGGGCCGTTTCTGGACGGACCCTACCGGCCGCTGGAAAGCTTTTACGCCTTCAACGACAGCATTACCAACCCCAACGGAACCTGGCGTTTGACCGTTTGCGACGACCATATCGACGACGCCGGCGTCCTGGAATACGTCGAGCTGGTCTTTGCCCCCATGACCTGCCTGCCCGCGCTGGACCTGACCGTTACGAATACCGACACCACCTCCGCATGGCTCGCCTGGAACGGCGCAGGTCCTTGCGGCTCAGCTATCCTTGAGTATGGCCCTCCGGGTTTTACGCCGGGAACCGATTCCCTGGCCGGTCCGGGTGGTACAGTCGTTTTTGCAGACTGTTCCCCCTTTTTATTGACCGGATTGCCGGCCGACTCGGAGGTTGAGGTCTTTGTCAGGCGGTATTGCGATTTCCTGGGCAGTTTTTCCGGGAACTCGTGTGGTTTGTCCCTTACTACAGGTTGTCAGCCTCCACCTTCCACCATCGTTACCAGTTTTGACAACGAAACCCTCAGCACCCCCATTTGCGGAACAACAGCCGATTTGTCGGGTTTCTGGCGCAACGGCCCCAATGGGGATTTTAACTGGCTCGTGAACACCGGCGAAACCCCGACAGCCGGCACCGGACCGCCGGGCGACGTGAACGGGGGCGGCCGGTACGTATACATCGAAACCACCGGCGTCACCTGCGAAGTGGGCGCCGAAGCCCATTTGTTATCCGGTTGCGTGGAGATCGACAAACTAGGGTCCGATACCTGCCATCTGTCTTTCAATTACAATATGTTCGGCTCCAGCACCGGCAGCCTGCGCCTGGAAGTTTCCGCTGACGGCGGGTTCACCTGGGACATATTCTGGGAAAAAGCCGGCAACCAGGGCAACCAATGGTATAAAGAATACCTGTCGTTTGACGCTTTCAATGACGGCGACCGGCTCCAGTTCCGGTTTGTAGCTGTAAAGGGCAACGGTTTCCGGGGGGATATCGCCCTTGACCATATCGTGTTTCACGGCTCCAAAAACCTGGGCTTCCCGGACCTGGTCTATTACAGGGATAATGATGGCGACGGGTTTGGCCACAACGGAGAATACTGGCTGAGTTGCACCACTGCGCCGCCGGCCGGGTTTGTGCAAAACGACGATGACTGCAATGACAACAACCCCGATATCCACCCCAACCGGCCCGAAATCGCCTGCGACGGGATCGACAACAACTGCAACGGTCCCGAAGACGACCTCATCCTGGCCCCGCCGGCCGGTCAAAATGATACCATTTGCTCGGGTGAAACACCGACGATCTGCGCCGTACCGGTCAACCCCGATTTTTTTATCGTCTGGTACACCGAACCCACCGGCGACGACAGCGCCATCAGCCTGGGCCCCTGTTTTTCGCCCGATCTGCCGGAAAACAATTCCGCCGCCCCGGTCATCCACCGTTTTTATGCTGAAGAAACCAATTTTACCTGTCGTTCGGGTAGTCGCACCGAAGTGCAGGTGGTTGTCTATCCCAATCCGGATATTTTCACCCTGGACGAACCGGCCATTTGCCCGGGGGAATCATTTGACCTGAGCAGCCTGGATATCCGCGACAACCATTTTACCGGGGCGGTTTATACCTTTCACGGGGGCTTCCCGACAACATCCGGCAACCAGTTATCCAGCACTATAGTCAGCCCCGTCGCGGATAAAACCTATTATTTCAGGGGTACTTCGGCAGCCGGATGCCAGGATGTGGGCGCCGTGGAAGTGCGTCTGAAACAACAACCCCTGATCACTTTCAACCCTGCCGATTCCCTTTCGTTGTGTAAGGAGAGTTCAGTGGTGGTTACCGCCTCAGCCGCCGGCGGAACGGGCCCCTGGTCCTATTTCTGGAGCACCGGCAATTCAACCCCGCAAGTCGTGTTAAATGCCGGTACGGTTTCCGGAATCACCACGAATTATGGCGTAACCGTTACGGATGCCGAGGGTTGTCAGGGGACCGATGTTTTCAAGATCACCACCACCAACAGCATCGATTCCCTGCGGCGGATCGTTCAAAACGTAACCGAATGCCAGGGCGCCGACGGCCGGATTATTTTGATCCCGCTGAACGGTTTACCGCCCTTCAGTTATACCTGGACCGGCGGCAACGGAACCTCCGGATCGGGCAGCGGGGTGCAGGATACGATCTTGATCAGCGGTTTGAGCCAGGGCAGTTACCGGGTCACCATCACCGATGATTCGGAAGCGGCCTGTTCCTTTGTGTTGCGCAATATCCTGGTGCAGGGCCCCGGGGCCGTGGTCAATTCAACGGCTGTCAATAACGTAACCTGCCCCGGCGGCGCCGACGGCGAGATCTGTCTGAACGTGACGGGCAATAACCCGTCCTTTTTCTGGAATACGCTGGAAACGACCGCCTGCATTGAAAACCTGACCGGCGGATTGTATTCCGTCACCATTACCGACGGCCCCTGTATTACCATCCTGGATAATATTTCCGTGACGGAACCTCCGGAAATCCTTACCCGGGCCAGTCAGGTTCATCCGACTTGTGCAGAAAGCAGCAACGGATCCATCTCGGTAACGGCTTTCGGCGGTACGCCGCCTTACGAATTCGATTGGAACAACAACGTTCATGTTCCTCAGAATGTCCAGCTGCCGGGCGGCCAGTATATCGTGACCATCACCGATGACAACAACTGCATCCTGGTGGATACTTTTTTACTCCAGGGGCCGGATACCCTGAAGGTGCAGGTGGATTCCCTGCTCGATATGAGTTGCGCCGGCCTGGCCGACGGATTTATCCAACTGGTGGCCGAAGGCGGGACGCCGCCCTACCATTTCACCTGGTCCAACGGCGCCAATTCGCCGGTCCGGTTCGGCCTTTCAGCAGGGCTTTACACCGCTACCGTCACCGATTTTAATAATTGCCAGGCGCAGGTTCAAGCCGCAGTTGGCGAGCCCCTGCCCGTTACCCTATCCACCGCGAGCCTGATCAGGCCCCTTTGCCAGGGTGATTCCACCGGCATCATCCAGGTGGCCGCCTCGGGCGGTACCCCGCCTTACACCTATTTCTGGGAAAATGGCGGAGGCGGCAATACTTTATCCGGCCTGCCCATCGGGACCTACACGGTATCGGCCAGGGACAGCAAAGGTTGCCTCAGCGCACCTTTTTCTGTCGATCTGTTACCGCTGACCACGATCAACCTTTCAATTGCCGTACTGCCCCCACCTTGCATCGGTCCGGAGACGGGAACCATCGTCCTGACCCCCACGGGTGTCGGGCCGTTCTCTTATTTATGGGATGACGGACAACTCCTGCCGCAGATCAACGGGGTAGGCGTGGGCGATCATTCCGTCCGGGTATTTGACGGCCAGGGCTGTTTCCTTGATACCCTCATCACGGTTACCGCTCCCCAGATCTTCCAGGCCGCGCTTTTCCCGCAGCAACCCTCCTGTTTTGGTGTTTCGGATGGATTGATCCAGACCGTGGTCTCCGTCACGGGCGCCCCGCCGGTCCAGTATTCCTGGAACGACGGCATGACCAGCAAAGACCGGATTTCCTTGTCGCCGGGCGATTACCAGCTCACCATTTCCGACGGGATCGGATGCACTTTTATTTCCGACACCATCCACCTCGAATGGCCTGAACCCTTCAGAATTGCGGGTTTCGACCAGGGGAACGCCCTGTGCAACGGCGAAACCAACGGCTATATCGAAACCGTTCTGGCCGGCGGAACCCCGCCGTACCAGATCATCTGGGTGGGCCAAACGACCAATCAACCCGGGATTTACGACCTTGCAGCGGGCAATTACCGGCTCATCGCCACAGACGCCCGGGGGTGCCCGATCGATACCACCTTTACCATTACCCAGCCGCCGCGGCTGACTGCTCAATACACCCTGTACCGGGAAATGTCCTGCGATCCGGCTGCGGTCGATTCACTGGTGGTGAACGCAACCGGCGGAACGCAGCCTTACCTCTACGACTGGAGCAATGGCAAAAAAGGCCGGAAACTGGTGGATATGCCGGCCGGCGATTACAGTGTTACCATTACGGATGCCAACGGGTGTACTTTTTCCATTCCCTCCATCAAGGTACGGGAAGAAATTGCAGCTTTGCGGCTGGATACCTTCTATTTGACGCCCATCACCTGTTTCGGCGCGAAGGACGCCAGTATGACGGCCGTCATTTCCGGCGGATCCGGCTCGTTCCGGTACCATTTTTCCCCAACCTATATCCTGACCGGCGTGTCGACCGACAGCGTGACCGTCAGCGACCTGGGCCTTTACGACGCCTACCGGGTGACGGTGACCGACCTGCAGACCGGCTGCCAGGCCGTTTCCCCCACCTTACATCTGACGGAGCCGCCCTTTTTGTCCATTGCTTTGGATCAACTGGACCCGGTCAATTGCGCGGGCGGTATCGACGGCGGCATTTACCTGCATGGTTCCGGCGGGGTGCAGCCTTATTCGTTCATCTGGACCAATGAAGCGGGAGATACCGTCAGCACAAGCGAAGACCTGACCGGGGTGGGGCAGGGGCAGTATTACCTGGAACTGACCGACGCCAACGGCTGTCAGACCTTTTTTGATGATGAGATCCAGGAGGTCAACCCGCCGATCGCTGTTTTTAATATCGAGATCGGGCAGGTGAAATGTTTTGGAGAAAATACCGGCAGCATCGGGATCAGCGTTTCCGGTGGAAAACTCCCGTATCAATACGAATGGAGCAATGGAATGACAACCCAGGATATTGCGGGCCTTGCGGCGGGCATCTACGAACTGACCCTGACCGACGGTGACGATTGCCGGGTGATCCTGCCCGGTTTTGTGGTAAACGGACCGGCAACCCCGATCGAACTGGAAGAAACCATCGAAACCCCGCTGTGCCACGACCTTGAAACCGGGGTGATCGACGTCGACGTGACCGGCGGAGAACCGCCCTATTCGTTCACCTGGTGGTACAATGGCGTGATCCTGCCCAACTCCAATACCAACAGCCTGACGGACCTCGCCGCTGGTGATTACACCTTCCGGGTGACCGACAACCGGGGTTGCCGCATCCTGACCGATTACGAAATACAGGCCCCGGCGCCGATCCTGCTCAATATCCAGACCATCTCCCCGATGCCCCCTGTTTTTTCGGATGGCCGGATCATAGTGACCCCCACTGGCGGCGTTCCGCCCTACGAATTCCTTTGGAGCGACGGCAACACCAACGACACCCTGAATATGTTGGGCGTGGGGAGCTATCAGGTGACCGTGACCGACGCCAACAACTGCGAGGCCGTCGGTTCGGTATTGCTCGTAGACGAGGAAGAGCCGGTTTTGGTCCGCCAGGTCCGTTTATTTCCCAACCCAACCCGGGATGAGGTTTACCTGGAAATGGATCTGGATAAGGTCCGCACCCTCGATATCGAGGTATTGGACTGGATGGGCCGGAGCGTTCTCCGTTTCAGCCGGGAACATCGGAGCGGCGCCATCCCCATTTCGTTGAAAGGCCTGGCTGCGGGGTTATATGTAGTTCGGGCGACAGCCGGGGTGGAGGCGGTGTTTGTGGGGCGTTTGGTGAAAGGGTGACTTCGACTCCGCTCAGTCACCGTCGACTCCGCTCAGTCACCGTCGACTCCGCTCAGTCACCATGGCCGTAATCTGCAAGGTGGTCGAGCGGAGCCGAGACCACCGTCGACTCCGCATAACCCGCAAGGTGGCTGAGCGGAGCCGAGACCACCGTCGACTCCGCATAACCCGCAAGGTGGCTGAGCGGA
>CAZLEF010000041.1:56706-59822 GCA_964558465.1 uncultured Lewinella sp.
GCCGAGACCACCGGCTAACAAAAAAAAACTATATTTGCCAATCAGAAAATCCGGGAACCGCATGAGAAACTCCAACCAGGTCAGCATCAAGGAAGCGCTTAAAGAAATGATCGATCATTACCGCCTCAAGCCGCGCCTGGATCAAACCCGGATCGAAACCCTCTGGAAAACCACGATGGGCCCCTCCATTGTGAATTATACCCGCGAGATCAAACTGGTGAAAGATGTATTATACATCCGGATCGAATCCTCATCCCTGCGCCATGAACTCACCCTGGGCCGCGAGAAGATCGTGAAGATGATCAATGAGGGTTTGGGGGAGGAGGTGGTCCGGGAGGTGATAATCCGGTGATCCTGGGGGTAGGGGGGATCCAGGTGTCAGACACTTCAAAAGTGTCCGGCGCCTCAAGGCCCGCGCCGCCATTCGCCTATCGATCCGATCGCTCGAAGCGATCGGATCGATAGGCAAAACCATCGTCCGCGAGGGGCTGCGCCCCGTTGCGGAATAAAAAGCAAGTCCGCCCTGTCAGGCGGATAAATCTGTGACTTGCGAGCGGCATTCCGGCCCGGCCGACGAGACGTCGGCGGTACATAGGGGGAATGTCCGCTATCTTTAACCTTTAACCTTTATCCTTTAACCTTGTTATCGGCATCCAGCCCGGCCGACGAGACGCCGGCCCTACAAAGGGGGGAACGTCTGCCATCTTTATCCTTTATCCTTTAACCTTTAACCTTGTTATCGGCATCCGGCCCGACCGACGAGACGTCGGCGGTACATAGGGGGGAACGTCCGCCATCTTTAACCTTTATCCTTTATCCTTTAACCTTGTTATCGGCATCCAGCCCGGCCGACGAGACGTCGGCGGTACATAGGGGGAATGTCCGCCCTCTTTAACCTTTATCCTTTATCCTTTAACCTTGTTATCGGCATTCCGGCCCGGCCGACGAGACGTCGGCGGTACATAGGGGGAATGTTCGCCATCTTTAACCTTTATCCTTTATCCTTTAACCTTGTACATTGGGGGCCGCCACTGCCAACTGCCAACTGCCAACTGGATCTGTGACCTTCATCACAAACCCATACCATTTTTAACCCTACCTTTGAAGCTCATGAAACGAGCAAGCCGATGAACCTACGGGGTTTTCTCCCGATTCTGGAATGGCTTCCTTCCTACGGCAGACAGCAACTGGCCGGGGACCTGACCGCCGGACTAACGGTGGGTGTGATCCTCATTCCCCAGGGTATGGCTTATGCATTGCTGGCCGGCTTGCCGCCCATTTACGGCTTGTACTCCGGATTGGTTCCACTATTTATTTATGGTTTTTTTGGCACGTCCCGGCAATTGTCCGTCGGACCGGTGGCATTGGTCTCGGTGCTGGTACTTTCCGGGGTGGGCAGGTTTGCCGAACCCAACTCGGAAATGTTCATCGCCCTGGCCATTGTTACTGCCCTGATCGCCGGATTGATCCAGATCACACTGGGGCTTTTACGACTGGGGTTCCTGATCAATTTTTTATCCCATCCGGTCATTTCCGGGTTTACTTCGGCGGCGGCGTTTATCATCGGGTTCAGCCAGTTGAAAAGCCTCCTGGGGATCGAACTGTCCGGGAGCAACCAGCTCCACGTTTTGCTGGGTTCGCTGGCCCACCATCTGGGGGAGGTCAACTGGGCGGTCTTTGGCATCGGGTTTTCAAGTTTTGTGCTGATCACCCTGATCCGGAAATTCAAAAGATCGTTCCCGGGAGCCTTGCTGGCGGTGATCATCTGGACGTTTTTTACCTGGTATTTCCAACTCCAGAACCATGGAATCGAGATCGTCGGCAAAGTGCCGGAGGGATTACCCCGGTTTATGGTCCCGGTATTAAATGCGGAGGTTTTAACCGACCTGCTGCCCCTGGCCCTGACGATCTGCCTGATCAGTTTCATCGAAACCCTGTCCATTGCCAAAACTATTGAATCCAGACATAAAAGCTACCGGGTCATTCCCAACCAGGAACTGATCGCGCTGGGCCTGACCAAGATCGGCGGGTCCTTTTTCCATGCGTTTCCCACAACCGGCAGTTTTACCCGATCAGCTATCAACGACCAGGCGGGCGCCAAAACGTCGATGTCTTCTTTTTTCGCTTCTCTGCTGATCGCCCTGACGTTGCTCTTCCTGACCCCTTTGTTCTATTATCTGCCCAAAGCAGTACTAGCCGCAATCGTAATCTCCGCAGTGCTGACGCTGATCAATTACAAGGAAGCCGCCGAACTCTGGCGCACCGACCGGCGCGACTTTTTTGCCCTGGCCGCCACCTTTGCGCTGACCCTCTTTGTCGGTATCCAGCAGGGGGTTTTCACGGGCATCATCCTGTCGTTGCTGCTGATTCTGTACAAAAATTCGAAACCCCATGTCGCAGTGCTGGGCAAACTCCCCGGCGCCGACAAATACCGGAACATCCTGCGCTTCCCCGAGGCTGAACAATGGCCCAACGTCCTGATCCTTCGGTTCGACGCGCAGATCTATTTCGGAAATGCGGAATACTTCCGGGAAACCATCGAAAGGCTGAGCCAGAAAAAAGGGCCGGACCTTCAACTGATCATCCTGGACGCTTCGTCGCTGCACGATATCGATTCGAGCGGCCTGCGGGTCTTCAAGGATGTGATCAATTACCTGCGCGCCAGGAACATCACGTTTTATATGAGCGGGGTCATCGGACCGGTCCGGGATTACCTGCACAAGACCGGCCTTATCGAAGCCCTGGGCGTTCAGAACCTGTTCCTGACCGTCCACGACGCGGTTTTGCATTTTAACGGCGCGCCGGATAGCTGGACGGGGGAGGCGGCGCAGATTAATAGGGATCCGGGGGAGTGAGGGTTGTTTGGGGTTGTTTGGGGTTGTTTGGGGTTGTTTGGAGTTGTTTGGGGTTGTTTGGAGTTGTTGGGGGTTGTTTGGGGTTGTTTGGAGTTTTTGGGGGTTGTTTGGGGTTGTTTGGGGCAACGGCAGCATTAACCGATCAGGAATTCAATTTTAAAATTTAATTAGACGGACCAGAGTGAGCAATATCCCCCGCTGGCGGGGTGTCGTGCGACATAAAGTTGTGACCGCGAAATACGACATAAAGTTGTAACTTAG
>CAZLEF010000042.1:0-55348 GCA_964558465.1 uncultured Lewinella sp.
AAGCAGCGGAAAAACAAAAATTATGTCAAACTATTTAGTGCCGGAGGCACTAGTGTCCCTGCTTCTAAGGTTGAACAGCACCGCTATTTCCCATTCACTGAAAGGAAATTCATAAAAATGAATAAAGCGTTCAATAAAAGTTTGTATTTGGAAATTGGTGTTTTTTTGGAAGATTTTAAGAATCTGTTTGAGCAGTTCTTTTATTTGGTTGAAATATTCGACCATGAAGAAGAAACCTTTTATTATATTGAAATTGAAACCTTATTTAAGGAACCAAAAGGCGAAACCCAAAGAATAGTAGATTTTTTTCAATCTAATGAAGCCAAAGGAGACCTAAACGATAACCGCCATCATACATCAAGAATTTATAAAAAATTTGACAACAATAGTTTGCGCAGGGCTGATTTTGGAATAACTGCATTAAAAGCTTATTTTGATAGAAACCCAAACCCCACTGATTCCTTTGTCATTAATAAGAAGAAGATGTTGGAATATAAATTAGAAAATTTGGCTTCAAAAGATATTCTTTATGCAACTTTTCCAATAATTGGCTTTAATAAAAACAAGGAAGCGCACATATCCTTTTTGAACCCAATGGTAAAGATTATGAGAAAATTATTGATGGAATATTTTTCACATTTACAAAATTGTTAACATCTACTTACGAAAATAATTTTATCCTCTTTAATCAAAACAAAATAATTGATTACAAATATCTTGCTGAAGAAGCATTGTCTAATCATTTTTTGACTGAACTTCAATACCCGAAATATTATTTATCGAAATTAAAATATAAAATGCATGGAATTGAAGTAAAGAAGAATAAAAATCATGAAGTTTTTATAAGCTATTCACATAAAGATTTGGAATACCTGATGAAATTAGAAGGCCACTTTGCCTCGCTTAAAAATAAAATTTTATTTTGGGATGACAGGAAAATAAAACCTGGACAAATTTGGGGAAATGAGATTGAAAAAGCTTTGCAGCGAGCGACGGTTGCTATTCTCTTGTTGAGCTCAGATTTTTTTAATTCTGACTTTATTGTTAACAAGGAATTGCCCAATCTACTTTCTTCTGCAAATAGCCGAGGTTTAACAATACTAAATGTGATTGTAAGACCATGTATGATAGAAGAATACCCAACAATAAGCCAATATCAGGCAGTAAATGACCCAAGGTTTTCAATTTTACAGTTAGACGAAGGTAGTCGAGAGGTGATTTGGCTTAAACTGGCCAGACAAATAAAAGAGATAATAGATAAATAATTCTGTGAACCCCGATTTGATGTCCACTTTTTTAAACTACCGTTTGGAGCAACAGAGGACACAAGGCCCGACCATTTGACACTCTTGTCGGAATACCTTATCTTTAGGCCAGATTAAACGCCGACTCGCAATATGAATATTTCAAAGCTTGTAAAACAGGAAGTGACAAAAATCGACCCGAAAGCGGAAATCATTTTGTTTGGTTCACGTGCCAGAGGCGACTTTCGCATGGACTCGGATTGGGATTTCCTGGTTTTACTCGATCACAGGCAGAAGATCTTGATGCAATATCCATAATCTTTCATATGCATAAAATTACCGGTATAAATCCTGGCCTTATAGTCTTTTTATTATCCGTTCTCTATGTGGTTTCCGGAAATACCCAAAATGATACGCCATACCCTGAAGGTTATCTGAATGAAGCAACAAGAGTGGATATGTCGAAAGCGCCGGATGTGTTCATTACAAAGAATGGAGAAAGGACGGTGACCACCAGCGATAGAGTTTGGCATCATTCTACGCCGAGAAGGGGGAGAATTTCAAGGAATTGGAATAATCGATTTGCCGAGATATGAAGAATGATCATTTGATAGAGAAAGAATTTATCGAAGCAGTTAACAACTTCATAACCGTTGTTAATCAGGATATGATCGCCTACGGGCTTGATGAGTCCGCTTTTTGGCCATTCGTCGAGCCTATCAGTGAGGAGTACGCCAAGGAGGAACTGATCTATCGATTGCAGGCATATCACTTTCCCGATAATACGCCGCACCGGCATTTATTCTTTCTAAAAGAGTTCAGAGAGAATGATCAATATATCGCTATCGGCGAGAATGCCAACTACAACAACATTTACGTTATTGAGAAAAGAACGGGTAAGATATTAGTTTTTTCTGAGTATGAAGATTTTATAGCTAATTGCGCGGCGGATTTGAGTTCATTTCTGAAAGCATTCATCGTGATGATCAAGCTGGAAATTGTTCATTTCCAAAAGAAGAAAATAGTTAATCCGCTGACGGTGTTAAATGAAGCGGTCGCGGCGGCGGGAGGGGAGGAATACAGAGCATTTTATGAGTTCATATTTCCGATAAGCATGGAGAAGACATTGAATTGAGTTAAAAAATAAAGGACGGAAAATAAACCTTAACATCGAAGTAGTGCCAGCAAAGGTGCCGGACAATAAAGCTGAGCCCATGTTTATTGTTATGGGCGGACCGGGACAAGCCGCAACTGACCTCGTTTCTTTCTTTAGCGACATTTTTAAAGCCATAAATGAAAAAGTGATTTAGTATTCATTGACCAAAGAGGAACAGGAAAATCAAATCCACTACAATTGAAAGTAAGAAGTTATAAAAACCCGAAATCCGCCAAACATGAAACAAAAAATCCTCCTTCTCCTGTCCCTTTTATGTTTTTCAACTTGCCAAAAGATTGCTGAAGAAGACCTGAATGGAAATTGGATCGCTTT
The DNA here is from genome assembly GCA_964558465.1 of uncultured Lewinella sp. Classification (GTDB taxonomy): domain Bacteria; phylum Bacteroidota; class Bacteroidia; order Chitinophagales; family Saprospiraceae; genus JACJYC01. The sequence goes on from CAZLEF010000042.1 coordinate 2,734, forward strand.
CCCGAGTGGATATGATGAACCTTTCATTTGGGAAATAAATTTTGCAGATGAACGGGTAGAATGGATAGATGGATATCAATTCAAAGAATCAGGCGCCTACAAAGTAGAAAATGACGAAGTAATAATTAGCCTAAACAGAGATGGTTTAATACTGAAAACCCGGGTTGAAAAATTAATCGCCGATACGTTTGTTATTTTTGATCGTTTGACTTATTACCGAGATAGAGAAATTACAAACTCAATTTTTGAGGAGTATGAACTTGTTGATATTTCAACTTGTAATTTTTTATCAAATGAAAAAAATTATTTTCAGATAATCCACTTTTATAAATCAGATAATGGCGTAACCCAAATAAGGGCCGGCGATAAGATGACAAATTATGCGGATGTTTCATTGTTTTTAGTAGAAGGACATTCACTTCCTGAAATCCTGATCTTCCTGGGGAAAGGCATTAACCTTGAAGACTTGAAAAATTTATACTACAGGTTGGCTTCGAACGGGCAATTCAGCCTTATGCTAGTAACAAAAAAAGAAGGGATTTCGGATTATCATATCTTCAAAGATAAAATTGAAATTTGGTGGGATGACTTAGAAAATTATTCCGCTAACTTCAAACTGCCTCAACCGCCGCTGCCGCCGCCGCCGCCGATTGAATTTACATCCAAAAAAAGTTACTTAAAAGACGGAGGAGTTGAAATTAAAATCTTAAATGAAAATGATTTATATAAAATCGACAACCTGAATAATCAGGGTAAATATGTCATTTCAATCGGTAAAAATATTTCAATTAAAAATTACATTCAATTAAAAACAAAACTGAGTGAAAAGAGAAGGGCGAACCCGCTAATTCTTACAGAAATTGAATAAAACTGATCGAAATCGGGCAGAGCGCAACCATCCCCGCTATTTGAGCCCTGCAGCTCCAAATCCCTATTAAAATCAAAACGGAAGGCAAGAGATTTCGGCTCAACAACACATCAAAGAAAGTTTCAAACTTTGATGAGCGTTCGTCGTTTCAAACTCCTCTTGCTTGTCCCGCTTGCGATAGATTGTACTTTTTTCACCAATTCGAATCAAAATGTTTGTTTTTCAGTCGCAACAGGCGTATTTTTATCCTTCCAAGGAAGGCCACGCCTTACGTGGGGCGCAGGAAGGACAGTTTTAAAAAAAACTGTCCGACGCGCGCTATACATCCGGATTTTTCCGCTGCATCAGGCAGAAGGTCTCACAGAAAGTATGATACGCCTCATGGATATATCAAAAAATGAACGTGGCGATGAGTAATGAGAAACGCAAGCAACGGGGTAGCATAAAGGAGCAGGTTGTATTTCCGCAGGCGGAAGCCCTGTCGGCCATGCCAGTGTGGTATCAGGAGCTTATTGCCGATATAAAACACCGGATCGACACGCAGATCGTCAGCACCCGTATGAAAGCCAATGCCGATATGATATTGTTGTATTGGCACATCGGCAATGCCATTCTGCAAAAGCAGGAAGCAGAAGGCTGGGGCGCCAAAGTGATTGACCGGATGTCGCATGACTTGAAGGCAGCTTTCCCTGCCATGAGCGGCTTCTCGCCCCGGAATCTGAAATACATGCGGAAATTTGCGGCTGCCTGGCCCGATGTGTCAATCGTGCAACGCTGCGTTGCACTAATTCCGTGGCGCAACAACATTACTTTACTCGACAAGCTTGATAATGCTGACCTCCGTTTGTGGTATGCTCAAAAAGTGTTGGAAAACGGTATGGGAAAAGACATGCTGGTATTTCAGATAGAAAGCGCCTTGCACCTGAGAGAGGGGGCAGCATTGAGCAATTTCATCGCAACGCTTCCAGATTTTGATTCAGATTTGGTTCAACAATCGTTTAAAGACCCGTATATTTTCGATTTTCTGGGCACTGATGTTCCGAAGCGGGAAAAAGAACTTGAGCAAAAACTGATAGATCACATCCAAAAACACTATCACAAAAGATTTACCCGATGCACTCCGGACCAGTTTGCCAACTATTGAAGAAATAGAAAGTGAACTACAAAGCGATTTAACAGATGAGTAAAAAAGAATTTCCCCACCGCTATTTGAAGCTTGCAGCTTCAAATCCCTATTAAAATCGAAACGAAAGGCAAGAGACTGCGTCCCGGCAAGTTGATTTCCGCTCACTTCGGAAAACCTGCCGATCTTTTACTTCAATTTCAGATGGATGTTTGAAAGTTACAAACTTTCTTTTCAGCATTCCAACGTTAGGAGGAGGTCCGATAGAACATCAAAGTTTCAAACTTTGATGAGCGTTCGTTGTTTCAAACTGACTTCGTACCTTACAACCTTCTTTTGGAAGGCCGCAGGTTTAGCGATCTGGCATGGCGCAACGGGAAAAAATAAAAACTTGAAAGAAAAAAATGAATGTACTAAAGAATATATTTTTTTTCAATTGCCTATTGATTTGTTCATGCAACCATAGTTCCATCAACCCGGATTTGGATGGCCTCAGGTTAATTGGCCGAACAAATAAGGTTGAAGATGGAACGACCGTCTTTGTAACGGACATACTTTCCAATCAGATCCTGGACTCTATCATTATTTACAATAACGCATTTGAATTTAAACGGAAGTTAAGCGCCTCACCACAACACCTTTACCTGCACACCAAAGATTATGCTGAAACAAGGACCTTATGGGCTGAAAACGAGGAAATGTTTTTCGATGCGGCTGATAGCAATTTTGAAGACGCAAAAATTACAGGGTCGGTCACCCAAACAGCATACGAGGTATTTTTAGCGCAGATAAAATCAATACAATCAGACGAGGAAGTGGAAGAAATGGCAAAAGACTTTATCAAAAAATATCCAGATAATCGATTCAGCGCATCGATGTTAGCCGGATATTCACCGAATTGGGAGAAAAAAGACGTTCAAGCGTTATTTGATTTGTTGTCGGAAGAAAACCGAAAATCTGTTTATGGAAACCAAATAACAAAGTACCTGAATCTAAACCGGAAACACGATATAGGTGATCAATTTACCGACTTCGAAATGAAAACAGTAAATGGCGCCCCCCTCAAATTATCGGAAAATTTAGGCCGAATCACCTTGTTAGAATTTTGGGCGTCATGGTGTGGACCTTGCAGAACGCAAAACCCTGAATTGGTAAATATTTACGAGAAATATAACAGAAAGGGGTTTGAAATTTTTGCGGTTTCGCTCGATTTCTCAAAGGGAGACTGGGTAAAAGCTATTGAGCAGGATAGGTTGAAGTGGAATCACGTGAGCGATTTAAAAGGAAGAAACAGCACTGCAGGCATAATTTATGGCGTTAATGCGATTCCGGATAATTACCTGATTAATGAAGACGGTGAAATAATCGGCAAATATGTTTGGGGTGAAAAGTTAATTCAATTAATTGAGCAGGAATTCAGCGATCCTAAAGGCCCAGTTCAATAGTAAATAATCATTCTTGCTGGTTTATGATCGCTGTCGGCCTCCAAACCCCTATAAACCAGATCTACCTAAATTGAACCCCAGATTCAAAGACCAGATTCCCTCCATTAAATATTATATATGTCATCTTCAACCGGTCCCGACCCCACTACCATATATCCGCTGGAAAACATTACCCGTTTGTGTTTTCTCAAAAACATCGTCAAAAACCCGAACATCATCGTCGGGGATTACACCTATTACGACGATTTTGATGTTCGGTGGTGACCAAAGACGTTGAACCTTACGCCATTGTGGGCGGCAACCCCGCGCGCCTGATCAAAAAGCGGTTCAATGACCGGGATATCGGGCGCCTGCTCAGCATCCAATGGTGGGACTGGCCGCCGGAAAAACTGACGCGGAATGTAGGCTTGCTGACCGGCCTCGATCTGGATGCGCTGGAGGCGGCGGCACAATATCGGTGAGGATAGCTAAAAAAATAACCCCGTGTTTGACTAAATCAAATTCATAGACCCGGGCGGCATGCACATTACGCAGGCGGGAAACGGTATGCACCACGATGAATTTCCGAAAGTAACAGGCATCGAAACCCACGGCTTCCAGATCTGGATTAATCATTCCGACAAAGACCGTTGGATTAAGCCTGCATCCATGCAGGCCGGGGCGCATGAAAAGCGCAGCATTACCTGAAACTTTAGATCACTCCAATCAATGATGAACATCATTTTATTTCATCATTCAGTCCTTTTATTTTGAGGAAATAATAAAGGGAATGGATATTATAAAACTGATGGTTCAAATCCTTGCTGCTGTTTCGGGTTGTTTGGCTGCACTAATGAGCGTCACGCTTTTCCTTCGATTGCGTTGGCCTGCGCCGGTTTTGTGGTTATTAAAATTGTATGCATCTGCGTTATCACCCTTTCTCGCTTTAATTGGTGTATTGAGCGCCATTTCAGGGCTGACAACTGGTTCTGTCTTCATCACGGTGATCGGCATCTATGTCGTTTTGATTTTTTTTATGCATATATACCTGGTTACCCGGCCACCCGATCCTTCAGCCAATTTTGAAAAAGCTTTTGGATTGCATTGGAAAGACCTTATCAATGCCGAACAAAAAAATCACTTTCTTCCAAAGCGAAGCGTATTAACGTTGCCGGCTGTTCCTGATCCACGCCTGGAGCAAAATATTTCATTTGCAACAATTCCCGACACCGACCGGCAACTTTTGTGCGATGTATGGCGCCCGAACGAAAAAATTACCTCTTCAGGTCTGGCTTTTATATATTTACATGGCAGCGCATGGTATTTTCTCGACAAAGATTTAGGGACTCGTCCGTTTTTTAGTCATTTGGCCGCGCAAGGTCATGTGATTATGGACGTAGCTTACCGGTTCTCTCCTGAAACAGACATGATGGGCATGTTAAACGATGTAAAACGAGCTATCATCTGGATGAAAGAACATGCAAGCACTTACGGAGTAAACCCCGACAGGATTGTTGTCGGAGGTGGTTCTGCCGGTGCGCACCTTGCACTGCTCGCAGCCTATACCGCCAATAATCCACAGTTTACACCAAAGGAACTTGAAGGAAAGAACATCAGCGTATGTGCAGTGATTTCCTTATATGGTCCTGCCGATTTAGAAGTAATGTATTTCCATACTAACCAGCATCTTACTACCCGTTCAACTCCTGGGAGACCCAAAAAAGCTGTCCCTGCTCAAATGCCGCAATGGGCCATAAAAGCAATGGGGAAAGATTACCATCGCTTGGGTATGGATAAAGGTTTTGAAAATGCAGGCGCTTTTGCCCCTCTTTTGGGCGGTCATCCGGATGAGTGTCCTGAAACCTACGCTTTTTTTTCACCTGTCACGCATGTGCATTCTGACTGTCCTCCTACCTTACTGATACACGGCGAACATGACGTTATGGCGCCGGTAAAAACCACCCGCTTATTATACACCCGTTTGATGGAGAAAAAAATTCCTTCGGTGATCCATATTCTTCCACAGACTGATCATGCTTTTGACCTCCAACTTCCCCAAATATCTCCGTCGGCACATTCTGCCTTTTATGATGTGGAACGCTTTCTGGCGGTACTGCTTAATTTTCAACAAAAACCCTATTAAGAAGAAGCATGACCATCTCCATTGATCAGTAAATGTAAACTGGAAATATTATGGCAACAGAAGACCACAGAAAAAAAAACAGCATACCCAGGCGCGACTTTTGCCGTCTTTTTTGTGTTTGGAATATTAATCGGGCTGGAGTCTCCAGGAATCAACACGGGCATGCCTACCCCCATGATCGGCGTTTGGGAACGCCTTAATATCGGCGCTTTCATGCAATGGATTGTGGTGTTTGCCTGTGTTTTGTTGTAAAAGCAAGCGTTCTGGCACTAGCCCCCCAAATACGGCAGCCCTTTTGCATTTTGCATTTTGCATTTTGCATTTAACCCGGAGCGGCGAATGCCCGCCACAAATTCCCGGCAACAAAAGAAAGATGAACACAATTTCCTTATCTTAGCCGGTCGAACCATTGAAAACTATGGATATGACAAAAACCGATAAAAAGGAGTTACCATCTTCCCAGCGTGAAGAACTCCTCCGGACATTAAAAACCCGTTTTGAAAAAAACCTGCGCCGCCACCAGGGGCTCGAATGGGCCAAAGTACAGGAAAGACTGGACGATCAGCCTGAAAAACTGTGGTCGCTCAATGAAATGGAAAAAACCGGCGGCGAACCGGATGTGGTGGGGCTGGATGAAAAAACGGGCGAATATCTTTTTTATGATTGTGCAGCGGAAAGCCCGGCCGGCCGCAGAAATTGTTGTTACGACCGCGAAGCGCTGGATTCCCGGAAAGAGCATAAACCGGAAAATAACGCTGTTGAGATGGCGGCGGCCATGGGCGTCGGGCTTCTGACGGAAGAAGAATACCTGGCCCTGCAACAACTCGGAGATTTTGATACGAAGACGTCGAGTTGGGTGAAAACGCCTCCGGAAATCCGGAAACTCGGCGGCGCGCTCTTTGGCGACCGCCGGTACGGCCGCACCTTTATCAGTCATAACGGCCCACAATCTTATTATGGCGCCAGGGGGTTCCGCAGCGGGTTAAGGGTCTGAACGGGCTCAAAATTCCGGTGCTGGCCGTGTTGCCGTCCTTTACCCCTGCCCTGCTGGCGGAGGAAAAGAACTTTTACCTGAAATGGCACACGGAGGCATGGCAGCCATTGGCGGCAAAAAATCCGCATATCCGCACGGAGGCGGTGGAAACGTCTGGCTGTAACGTGATGGACGACCAGCCTGAGGTTTTAAGCAGGTTGTTGCGGGATTTTTTATTCAGATAACACGGCCGGCTACCCCATCAACACCTCCTTCACCCGCCGGGCCACGATCCGTTCTTCCCCGGGGTTCATCATCCAGGTGGTGATATCCACCGACTGGTCGCCGCCCATGGTTTCGATAGACGGATGGCCGTCGCGCAGGGCCTGCCGCACCTGGCCGGGCGTTTTTTTGACGACATTCTGATCCCAGCGGATGCGCATGGAAGGTACATGGTTGGCGATGGCGGGCACGTGGTTTTCCACCTGGACGCCGGGTACGGACGCTGCACTGTCGGTGATGAGTTTGATCTGGCTTTCCCAGAGTTTCCAGTCGGCCGCATGGTCGCGGGTCAGGTAATTTTCAACGGCCACCAGCATCGCGAGGATCTCTTCCTTGTTCACCTTCATCCCTCTGCCGATGGTATCGCCACGCGGCGGCGCGCTCAGCCGGGCGGCCTGGATCAGGTCTTTGCGCCCCAGGAGCAGGCCGCAGCTTTGCGGGCCCCTGATGCCTTTGCCCCCTGAAAAACAGACGAGGTCAAAACCCATATCGGTGTATTTCCATAGGTTTTCGACCGGGGGCACGTCGGCGGCGGCGTCGTTCATCATAGGGATATTGTACTTTTTCCCTACTTCGATGAATTCTTTGTACTGGATCTGGCCATCGAAGTTATTGGCATTGAGGAACCAGAGCATGGCGGTCTTTTCGTTGATCGCAGCTTCCAGCTCCTTGCGGGTTTCGACTTCGATAATTTTGACCCCACAATTTTTGATAGCATGGGCATAGCCGATCCGGTGGGCTTTTTGCATGATGACCTCGCTTTTCATGCCGGTCAGGTCGGTTGGAATCCGGGCCGCCTTATCGGGGTCAAGGCCCGACAGCACGCCTGCCGTCCCAAGGGTAATGGCAGAAGCCGCGCCTGCCGTGACGGTTGCCGCCTCAACGCCGATCAGTTCGGCCAGGCGCTGCCCGACTTTATCCTGCAAATCATCCAGGACGGCAAACTGGCCGGCTGCGTAATTGTAGGCGTCCACGGCTTCGGGCCGGAGGAGGCAACTCGTCAGGGCGGTATAGGTGCCTGCCGCGTTGATGAACGTCCGGACGCCCAGTTCCTTGTAAAAGTCCCGCCTTTCGGGCGCAGCTTTCGGGGCGGGATAAGCCCACGCGCCTGCTGTGAACATGCCGCCTACGAGGGGCAGGGCGGATAAATGTTTGATGAGTTCTCTTCGGTTGATGGACATGGGGAGGATTTGTTGATTTGTTGATTTGTTGATTTGTTGATTTGTTGATTCGTTGATTTGTTGATTCGTTGATTTGTTGATTCGTTGATTCGTTGATTCGTTGATTCGTTGATTTGTTGATTCGTTAAGACTATCAAATAAACAATTAAACAGCTAAACAATTAAACAATTTACCTTATTTCAAAGCGGCAATACAATCAATTTCCACCAGCGAGTTGCCGGGAACGCCGCCGTAGGTGGCTACAGTGGTCCGAACGGGCGGGTTGTCGCCGAAGCGGCCGCGATAGACTTCGTTCATTTTGGCGTAATCCGCCAGGTCGGCCAGGTAGACGTTCACTTTCAGCACCTTGTCCATAGACGAACCGTTTTTTACGAGTTCCTTTTCGATCTCTTTCAGCACATGGTCGGTATGTGCGGCGATATCGCCTTCGAAGTGGGCCCCTTTGCCGGCGATGAACAACAAATTGCCGTAGGCGATGGCGCCTGAAAAGAGCGGACCGCCCTGGTCGTCTTTTACGACCTCGCCCACTACCCTTTTTTCCGGTTTATGGTCTGCCGGCGTATTGACCGCGCTGTTGGCGGCGACAGCGCCAAAACCGAATAAAGCGGCAACGGACATTCCGATTTTTTTGAAGGCGGATCTTCTTGGTTCTGCGTTTTGCATGACGTTGTTATTGTGATGAATAGAAATCGCGCTGGTCCTTCCGCCGCTAATTTACAGTGTACTAAATATATCTGTTCAAAATATTTTCAAAATATTCCTGCCGCCCGCTGCGCTGTTGCGGTTCTCCTGTCTCTTTAGCGATTTTAGCCAGGTCTTTCAGCGACAGTTTTCCTTTTTCAAAATCCTTGCCCTTTCCTTTGTCGAAGGAAGCGTACCGGTTGGCTCTCAGTTGCTGGTAATCGGATTTTTCCAGAATCTCGTGAGCGGTGACGAGGGCGCGCGCGAAGGCGTCCATGCCGCCGATATGGGCGTAAAAGATGTCTTCAAGGTCGGTGGAATTGCGCCGGGTTTTAGCGTCGAAGTTGATGCCGCCCCCCTGCAGGCCGCCGGCCTGGAGGAAAACCAGCATCGCTTCGGTCAGTTCGTACAAGTCCATCGGAAACTGGTCAGTGTCCCAGCCGTTCTGGTAGTCTCCGCGATTGGCGTCGAGGCTGCCGAGCATACCGGCGTTGGCGGCAACCTGCATCTCGTGTTGCATGGTATGCTGGGCGAGCGTAGCATGGTTGAACTCCAGGTTGAGTTTAAAGTCGTCCTGTAATCCGTATTCACGCAAGAAGCCGATGCAGGTGGCAGCGTCGAAATCATACTGGTGTTTGCTGGGTTCCATGGGTTTGGGCTCAATCAAAAACGTGCCTTTGAAGCCTTTTGAACGGGCATAATCCTTTGCTGCATGAAGAAAACGGGCCATATGATCGAGTTCGCGTTTCATGTCGGTATTCAGGAGAGACATATATCCTTCCCTTCCACCCCAGAACACGTAATTCTCCCCGCCAAGTTTGATGGTTGCGTCGAGCGCGTTTTTGACCTGGGCCCCTGCATAAGCGACGACCTCAAAGTCCGGATTGGTGGCTGCGCCGTTCATATACCGGGGGTGAGAGAAAAGATTTGCTGTGCCCCAGAGCAGTTTGACGCCTGTCGCTTTTTGTTTTTCAAGGGCATAATCTGTGATCGCATCCAGCCGTTTTTCGCTTTCAGCCAGGGTGGCGCCCTCCGCTACGAGGTCGTAGTCGTGGAAACAATAAAAGGGAACGCCCAGTTTGGTGATGAACTCAAACCCGGCGTCCATTTTGTCTTTTGCCTGGCTGACCGGGTCTTTGGATTTTGCCCAGGGAAAGTTTTTGACGCCCGGACCAAAGGGGTCGGCGCCTGTGCCACAGAAGGTATGCCACCAACAAACGGCAAACCGGAAATGCTCCTTCATCGTCTTTTTGCCCACCTTCCGGTTTTCGTCGTACCAACGGAAAGCCAGGGGGTTGTCGCTCTCACGCCCTTCGAAGGCAATTTTGTCAATATTTTTAAAGAATTTTTTTGCCATAAAAGTTTGATTTTTAAGACTTTAAATTTATCTTGCTTCAATCAGGGCGCCCAGTTCAGGAGCGTCCGTTCTGCAATGCTTTTTGAAGGTCGGCCTCCCAGATCCGGTAACTTTTTTCAAAAGCTCCATTCAGGCGGTCAGGCTCGTACACTTTTTCTATCCGCCCGCCTTTCATGGCTTCGTTGACGGAGGAAAAATACCCGGTGGCCACACCCGCAGCATTGGCGGCGCCGACGGCCCCGGTGGTGTCCACCAGTTCGATCCGGCTGCCGACGAGGTTGGATATGACGCCGGAAAAAATGGCCGACTGAAAAAGGTTGTCGTTGCCTACCCGGATAACCTGAACGTTCAGCTCCATTTCCTTCAGGATTCCCATACCGTAAACGAAGGAAAAAGCGATGCCCTCCAGCGCCGCACGGTACAGGTGGGCGCGGGTATGCCGGTTAAATTGCAGGTTGTTGATCCTCGATCCGATATCGTGGTTGCCCAGCATCCTTTCGGCGCCGTTGCCAAACGGGAGGATGCGCAGCCCGTCGGCGCCTGGGGGGACCTGTGAGGCGGCGCCCTCCAGTTCCGGGTAGGATACCCCGTTTTCCGCCAGGTGTTTTTTCACCCATGCGTACTGACTGCCTGCGCCGTTGATGCAGAGCAGGATGCCGATCCGGGGCGATGCCGGGCTGTGGTTGACGTGTGCAAACCCGTTGACCCTCGATTGCGGGTCAAAAACCGGTTTGTCCACCACGCCGTATACAACGCCTGACGTGCCGCCCGTAGCCGCTACCTCTCCCGGTTCCAGCACATTGAGGCACATGGCGTTGTTGGGCTGGTCGCCTGCCCGGTAGGCGACGGGGATACCCTCCGCCAAACCGGTTTCCGCGGCGGCGGCAGGGGTGAGCCTGCCCTGGTTGGAGAAGGTTGGGACGTATTCCGGGATGAGCTTTGGGTCGAAATCAAAATAGTCAAGGACAAAATCCGCAACAGCGTTTTTTTTGAAATCCCAGAAGACGCCTTCCGACAGTCCGCTGGGGGTGGTCAACGTTTCACCGGTAAGACGCAGGGCAATATAGTCGCCGGGGAGCATGATCTTGTCAATGTTTCCATAAACAAGCGGCTCGTTTTCCTGCACCCACCGCAGTTTGGAGGCTGTAAAATTGCCCGGTGAGTTGAGCAGGTTGGAGAGGCACCGCTCGTGCCCGATGGCGTCGAATGCCCGGTCGCCGATGTCAACGGCCCGCCCGTCGCACCAGATGATGGCAGGTCGGAGCACCCTCCGATCTTTATCTGTCAATACCAGTCCGTGCATCTGGTAAGCGATACCGATGCCGCCGATGTCAGCGGGTCGGACGGAGGTTATTTGCAGCAGTTTTTTGGTCGCAATACAAAGGTTGTTCCACCAGGTTTCAGGATGCTGTTCGGCCCAACCGGGCTGAGGCGACAGAATTTCCATTTCTGTCCCGGGGGATTGCGCCACTGCAATCTTTTCACCGGTATCCGCCCGCACAAGCGCTGCTTTTATGGAGGAGGAACCGATATCGTAACCAAGTAAGTACATGATGCAACAGTCATTTGATAAAACTGAATACTGAGGGAGGAAGCGGGGTTATGAGACCAGCCCGGGCCCTTGCGCCGGCAAATTATTCCACAACAAAATTACCTTCCAGATATTTTGCCGCCCCCAGTTCAAGGCTGCGCTCTGAAGGCAGCGACCCTCCGACAAAGACCTTGAACGCCCCCTTTTCCATCACTTTTTCCCCTTTTTCGTTCACCAGTTCAAGCATATCGGGCGTGATGGCAAAGGTAACGGTTTTTATTGCTCCCGGCCAAAGCGAAACCTTCTGAAATCCTTTCAAAGCGTACTTTGGCGCCGCGACGGATGCCGCCACATCGCTGAGGTAGAGTTGCACCACTTCGTCCCCTCTGGATTTGCCTGTGTTGGCGACCGTCACCTCAACAGTTAACGGCTCATTGCCGGCGACCTTTGATTTGCTCAGTTTCAGATTGCTGTATTCAAATTGGGTGTAGCTCAAACCAAATCCGAAGGGGAACAGCGGCGTTTTTTCGGCGTAGCGGTAAGTGCGGTTTTTCATCGAATAGTCTTCAAAGGGAGGCAGGTCATTGACCGACATGGGGAAGGTGACGGGCAGCCGGCCCGAGGGCGCCGCATCGCCAAAGATGATATCGGCAACCGCATTGCCACCCTGTTCACCCGGATACCAGACGAATAACAGCGCATCTGCCATTTCAAACACTTCCGGGCAGGCAATGGCGCTTCCTCCGGTCATGACGACAATGAGTTTTTTGGCATTCGCCCTGATCTTCTTCAGGAAATCCACCTGGTTCTGCGGCAGGGCGATATCGCTCCGATCGCCGAGGTGGCGGCTGGCAATGGCTTCGCCTTCTTCGCCTTCGATCAGTTGGGAAAGGCCGAGGCAGGCAATGGTGACCGAAGCGTCGCCGGCTTCCCCGGAGAACCAGTCGACCGGGTTGCGATTCGGTTCATCGAGCAGGGCGCCCTGGCTGTAATGCACAGAGGTCTGGGGGCTGACCTTGCCCATAATGCCTTCGAGGATGGTGCGGAGGTCGTCGCTCTGCCCGTAGTAGTTGGCCAGAAGCGCCTGGGCATGGGCGGCGGTAGGGCCGGTCACAAAAATACTGGAAATGTCTTTTTTCAGGGGTAAGGCAGTGTTGTTGTTTTTGAGTAAAACAATGGACTTGACGGCTGCTTCCCTGCTCAGGTTGATATGTTTTTGGGAGGCAATCACTTCCGTGCCGATCTGGTCGAACGGATTGACGCCAGGCGGGTCGAAAAGGCCCAGTTTGAAGCGGGTGGGCAACAGCTGCCGAAGATTGGCGTCAACCATCTGCTCGTTGGTCAAACCCTGGTCGATAGAATTCATCAATTGGGGGTAAACGCTGCCGCAATTCAGGTTGCAGCCCGTATTGAGGGCAAGGGCAGCGGCTGCCGGAGCGTCCTTTACGATTTTGTGCCCCGCATAAAAATCCACCAGCGCCCAGCAGTCGGAAACAAAATATCCTTTAAATTTCCATTGTTTGCGGAGCACTTCCTGCATCAGATAGGGATGAGCGCAGCAAGGATCGCCGTTCATCCGGTTATAAGCGCCCATTACCCCTTCCACTTTGGCTTCCGTCACCAGCGACTGGAAGGCGGGCAGGTAAGTCTCCCAGAGGTCTTTCATGCTCACTTTTGCATCGAATTCGTGGCGCAAGGCCTCGGGTCCGCTGTGAACGGCGTAGTGTTTCGCCATGGCCGCCGACTTGAGGTAAACGGGATGGTCGCCCTGCAGACCCCGGACGAAGGCAACACCGATGCGGGAGGTCAGGTAAGGGTCTTCGCCGTAGGTCTCCTGCCCACGCCCCCAGCGGGGGTCCCGGAAGATATTAATGTTTGGAGTCCAGAAGGTGAGCCCCTGGTAACGTCCCCGGTAGCCGTTCGCGGATGCAACATTGTATTTTGCCCTGGCTTCGTCGGAGATAGCATCGCCGATCCGCTGCATCAGGTCGACGTCAAAGGTAGCGGCCATACCGATAGCCTGCGGAAAAACGGTTGCCCGTCCGTTGCGTGCAATACCGTGCAGGCATTCGTTCCACCAGTTGTAGGCAGGTACGCCGAGGCGCTCCACGGCCGGGGAGTTGTACATCAATTGGCTGATTTTTTCCTCTGCCGTCATCCGGGAGATGAGGTCATCCACCCGTTTTTCGAGGGGCAATGCGGGGTTTTGGTAGGGAAATCTGACCTCCTGCCCGAACAGGGCGCCGCTGAAAGCGAGCAGGGTGAAGAGCTGAAAAAAGCGTATTTTCATATGTTTCAGGATGGTTTTGTTCATTCATTTAAGGCATGCTGATTACCGGCCCGGGGGCTCAGCCAGGTAAAAAACGGCCTCTGCGTCGTTCCTTGTCACCAGGATAGCCATGCCGTCTTTTACCCTGAACACGGCCGCGTCTCTGGCTTGCCCCGTGAGGTAAATCCCCGATTCTCCGGAGGAAAGGCTCCGGAATCCGCCTTTGCCGTCGCCCTTCAGGAATACACCCCGGCTTGAATCGTGCCGTCCGACTTCCGGTTTTAGCTCGTAAAAATTGCCGCCGAGCCAGATATCTTTTGCTCCGTCGCCGTCAAAATCTTCGGCAGCGATTGCGAATACCGGGGCGACCTGGGCTTCCCGGGGCAGGGCCTCGAGGCGGAAAATGCCGGGTTCGTTCCAGGCTATGGCGCTCTGGAGCCAGTTGGCACTGTACGGCACGGCATCCCTGCGTTGGGCCGGGTCAAACATAGTTTCGTAAGTCAGGTGTGCGTATTCTTCAAATTTCAGGGCCTTTTTTTTCAGGGAGGGTACCTGGGCGGTCATATCGAGTTTCCCGGCAAAGGGCCAGGGTTGGTCGTCGAGCGGGGGGTACCAGTTCACCACAAATTCGCTCTTGCCGTTTTGATCAAAATCCTTGACATACATCGTCAGGGGGCGTTCTGCAGAAGCCTTGAATTTGGTGTTGAGCCCCCAGTTCCCCAGGACCAGGTCAAGGTCGCCGTCGCCGTCGAGGTCGGCCGGTTCGATACAGGTCCACCAACCCGAAAAAGGGCTCTGGGTCTGTTTTTTCGAAAAGACAAAACGTCCGGTCTGATTTTCGAAATGGAGCAAGGGCAGCCAGTCTCCTGCCAGGAGAATATCCTGATCGCCGTCGGCGTCGGTATCGGTAAAAAGGGCGTCGGTGATCATTCCGCAATCGCCGAGTTCCTGCGTTGTCACATCTACCCAGCGGCCCCGGCCTTCATTGAGGAGCAGGAAGCTGCGGGGTTTCAAACCATAATTGCCTGGTACTGCCCGGCTTCCGATGAAAAGGTCGGGGTCGCCGTCGAGGTCAATATCTCCGGTAACAATGCAGGAGAACATGCCCTGGGCCGGCGGCGCTTTTTCGGGAATATTTTTGAAATTCCCCTTGCCGTCATTGTCGTAGTAGCGGAGTTTGAAATGGTCAAAACCTTTGTGAAATTCGTTGCCCCCGGCGCCCAGCAAAAGGTCATTGTCGCCGTCGCCGTCGGCGTCGAAGATGGCGCCGCAGGTGGTTTCCAGCGCCCGGTCTGCTTCCGGTTGCCAGTTGGGGACTTCCTGCCATGCGTCGTTTTTCCGGACAAACATTTTGTCGGCATCGCCGGCCGCCCCCCCGATCACGAAGTCTTCCAGCCCGTCGCCGTTGAGGTCTCCCCGGATGATCTTCGGGCCTTCCGTCGAGAGCATCCTCGGCAGCAGACGCTCGACGTCGAAGTCGTTGAAGCGGTTTTCCCTGTGGCGGGAATCGCCCCGGAGCAATCCGGCGGTAACCTCTCTGAACAGCGGTGCAGGTGTGGGATGCTCCGGCAAAAATATTTCCGTTGCGTCGGATTGTTTCAAAAGAAGGGTTTGGTCGGCAGCTATGTTTTGGAGCACTTGTTTGCGGTAGTCGGGCCAGATGATTTCCAGGCGCTCCACCTGGGTTGTTTTCCCAATGCCGAAGAGCAAACCCGGTTCCATGCTGCTTTGGAAACCACGTTGCGGAAAGTGTTGCAAGACCTGTGTTTGACCGCCTGCCTTGATTTCAACCCTTGCTCCGACGCCAAACCGGTTTTTATCCTGGCCTTCAAATTTTATCTTTAAAAAATGGATGTCCTCCCGCTCGCTGGTCTCATTCCGGTAGATGAAGCAGGGCATATTTACATTGTTCACCACGAGGTCGAGGTCGCCGTCGTTGTCAAGGTCGCCGTAAGCCGATCCGTTGGAGAAGCCGGGTTCGCCCAGGCCCAATTCTTTTGCCTGGTTCCGGAAGACGGGGATGGAAGATGGCGCGGTTCCTGATTGGTTGACAAAAGCATAGTTCGCCAGGGGATTGGAGGGGAGGAATTCGGCGAAGTCGCGCCAATCGAACTTGCCTTTTTCAGTCACGACCTTTTTTACCTCTTCCTTGTCGTTGATGAAATTGGTAAAATCGAGGTACATGATCTCCTTGTACAGGGCATTGGAGACAAAAATATCCTTCCAGCCGTTGTTGTCAAAGTCAAAAATAAGCGCGCCCCAACTCCAGTCGGTTGCCGAAACGCCGGAAAGGTTAGAGAGTTCCTGGAAACGGGCATTGCCGTCGTTGAGTTGAAGGCAGTTTTGCAGGATCTGGTAATGATAGTCGGCCCGGTACTTGAGGTCTTCGAGGTGATAGGGGTCAAAGACGGTCATGGCCTTCAGGCGGTAATTATCCGCAGCGAGCATGTCGGTGCTGAACACGTCGCAGGCGCCGTCGTTGTTGAGGTCTGCCACATCGGCGCCCATGCTGGAGACGGAGCAAAGGGGTACGCGGGAAGTGAGTTCTTCCGAATAGACATTGGGGGCTTGGGGGGCGCCCTGATGGATATACAGGTAATCCCGTTCCCAAAAGTCATTGCTCACATAGATATCCGGCAGGAGGTCGCCGTTGAGGTCGCTGACGGAGACGCCGAGGCCGAAGCCGATGGCGCTGGAAAAGATGCCCGCTTCATCGGTTACATTTTTAAAATGAGCTCCATCATTTCTGAACAGTTTATCGCCGCCAAGGGAGTCCTTTTGCAGCCGGGTGCTTTTGAAGGGGTCAATTTTTTCCGGATTTTTGTACGAGTTATTGAGGATGTAGGCGTCGAGATCGCCGTCTGTGTCGTAGTCAAAAAAAGAGGCGTGGGTGGTATAACCGCGGTCAGCGAGCCCGTACTCCTGGGCTTTTTCTGTGAAAGAGACGTGAGGGGCAACTGTTCCGTTGTTGATAAAAAGTTCATTTTCCTTATTGTCGCCCGCAACGTCGCCAGAGTTGCAAACGTAGATATCGAGCCAGCCGTCGCCATTAATGTCAACCATGGCGACGCCGGTACTCCAGCTTTTGGCGCCGGCCACGCCTGCCTGCGCGGTGATGTCCTCGAATTGCCAGTCGCCTTTATTGAGGTAGAGTTTGTTGGGTTGCATGTTGGCGGTGAGGTAGATGTCGGGCCATCCGTCGTTGTTCACGTCACCGATAGCGACCCCGCCGCCGTTGTAAAAATTCCGGTAGGTCAGCACATTGAATTGCTCGCCGTCCTCCACTTTGTTGATAAAATCAATACCTGTCCGGGCGGGGGGCATTTTGGTAAAAAGCGCAGGTTCGACGGGGTTTCCGGAAGGGTTGCAACCCGTCAGGAAAATTGCCAGAAAGAACGGCAACGGTAAGTTTTTCGCCATAAAGCCCCGATTAAGGATAGAAAGAAGAGAAAGAAGAGGAAGTTCAAGAACTTCCTCTTCCTCTCTTCTGAATTTACACTCGAACATTTGACAGTTTTGATCAGGGTTGATAAAGCTGGCCGAACCAGGACCTGATCAACCCTTCCAAATCTGGTTTCAATATCCCGAATTTTGCTGCAACTGCGGTACGCCGCCTACCTTGCTCAGTTCAATTTGCACGGAAGGAAGCGGATAAAGCATGTGGCGGTCCTCAAAGCCGCCGGAAGCTTCCAGGTAAGTGCGTTTGGTTTTTTCAACGGCGAGGTACTCGTTGTTGATATAATCCTTGGCGATTCCCCAACGCCGGAGATCGAAGAAACGGTGTCCTTCCAGCGCCAGTTCGAGTTTACGTTCAAAACGCACAGCGTCGCGGGCTGCAGCCTGGTTCGTCCAGGCGGTATTATAGGTTCCGACTTCATAATTGGCCCAGGTGATGCCGGGGTTGTCGATGTCCGAAGTTGCGTTGCCGTCGGGGCCCTGTGCGCAGCCGCCGGCCCGAGCGCGGATCATGTTCACCAATTCCCTGGCCCTTTCGAGGTTGTTCAATTCCACCTCGCATTCGGCAAGCATCAGCAGGACGTCGGCGTACCGGATGATGGGTACGTTAATGGTGCTGAGTTGCTGGTTGCTCCAACTGCTGGCCGCGTTTTCGCCCGGGTCGTGGATAAACTTCTTGGCGCTGTACGGGCCGGCCCATGCCCTGGCGCGGATCCAGGAAGGCGAATGGTTGCCGTAAGTGAGGAAGGGCACGTCGTCGCGGCCGACCGTCCAGTCCAGGCGGGGGTCAACCGGGTCGGCGGCCGTCACATCGGCGGCATTATAGCCGGAGATCATCGGCAAGCCGTTGGCGTCCACTTTATGGGAGTTGACCAGGTTTTGGGATGGCTGGTGGAAACCGCAGCAGGAGAAGGTTCCGCCGCCGTTGGGGTACCTGAGGCGGTCGGCAAAGTTGCCGTTTTGCCCTTCGGAAGTCCCGTCGTTGACGGAAGCCTGGATGGAGAAGATCATCTCCGATCCGTTTTCCATTTCCTGGGTAAAGACATCGTGTAAACAGGGTAACAGAGCGTACTTGCCGCTGTTGACCACCGCATCGAACTGCGTTTTAGCTTCCGAATATTTTCCGGTGTACAACAGCGCTTTACCGAGGTAAGCCCGGGCGGCGCCCTTGGTGGCTCTGCCAACGGCCGCCTGGGTTTCAGGCAGGTTGTCTATGGCATACTGGAAGTCTTCCAGAATACGCGGAGTAATGTCCTCGTTATTGGGCTTGCGGAAATCTTCGTCCGCCTCCGTATAATAAGGCACATTTTTCCAGATTTTCCAGGCGTCAAAATGGTAGTGCGCGCGCAGGAAGCGGGCTTCGCCCTCTATTCTTTCCTGCTCCTCGATGTTTTCCGATTTTTTCATCAGCTTGATCGTGGCATTGGAACGGGCAATGCCTTCGTATAATGCCCTGAATTTCACGTTGAAGTAAACGTTGCCGGGCGCCCATTGGAAGAGTTCGACCTGCTGGACTTCCAACTGGTCGCCGGGTTCGGAACCTTTGTAGGCCTCGTCAGAAGGGACGCTGCCCCAGATCCAGTTGCTGCCTGCGCCCCCCCAGGGTGGGCTGAAAGTTCCCCAGTCGTCATTCCAGCCGTCGAGCATCGAGTAGGCGGAAATGAGGGAGGCCTCCACGCCTTTCTGGTTGCCGAGGGTGCCTTCATCGAGCGATGATTGGGGAGGAGCGCTGAGGAAGTCTTCGCTGCAAGCGAAGAAAATCCCCCCTGAAAGTACCAATCCGTATAAACCGAATTTGATCTTTTTCATCATTTTTTGATTTAAAATTTAGATTAAAAAGCTGCATTTACCCCTACCATCCAGATTTTGTTGGCCGGGTAGTTGCCAAAATCGAAACCGTTCCACTGGTCGGCATTGATGCCGTCCTGTACGCCGAAATTCGAAGGCGCAGGGTCGAGACCGGTATACCCGGTAATGGTAAACACGTTCTGCGCCTGAATGTACACCCTTAAGCTGCTGAAGACGTTGCCAATTTTCGGGAAGGTGTAGCCCGCCGAAAGGGTCTTCAGACGCAGGTAGGAAGCGTCTTCTACGTAAAATGAACTGGGCACCTGGCTAAAAGTGTCGTCAATGTCCAGTTTGGGAATGTTCCCGTCCGGGTTGGAGGCGCTCCAGGAATCCGTCAGCACTTCTTTCCGTACGTTGGAGTTGAACAGGCCAAAGGTATCAAAAACCCGGTTGTAATTGAAAACCTGATTGCCGACCGAGCCAAAAAAGAAGGCAGTAAAGTCAAAATTCCTGAAATTGAAGCCAAGGTTAAAGCCCGCCACAAAGTCGGGGTGCGGGTCGCCGATAACCCCCTTGTCGGCGTCGTTGATGATGCCGTCCGGCAAGCCGGTCAATTTGCCTTCATCGTCAAAACTGTCGATGTCTTTGAACCGTATGCGACCTACTTCGGCGCCGTCCTGGGTGGCGTGTGCGTCAACTTCTGCCTGGGAGCGGAAAAGGCCGTCGGCGGTGAGGCCGTAGAACGAAGAAATGGAAGATCCCAACTGGTTGGTAGAGACCAGGCCGATCCTGGAGTCAAAACCACTGGAGAAGAAGGAAGTGGAACTGCCGTCGATGGAGATGATTTCGTTCCTGTAAAGGGAGAAGGTCAAGCCAAGATCGAGGCTCATGTCGGCGTTCAATCTTTCTTTAAAGTCGATGCCAATGTCCACGCCCCTGTTTTCCATCTCGCCGATGTTCACAAATGCCGGAGCGGCGGTGCCGGCCGTACCGGGCAGCGCAGCCGGGAAAAGCAGGCCGTCGACAGTGCGTTTATAGATATCCAGCACAAAATTGAACTTGCCTTCCAGGACGGAAAGATCCAGACCGATGTTGGTAGAAACGTTCTCTTCCCATTTTGTTTTGGCGTTGCCCCGGTTGGTCAGGGTGTAACCGGTAGTGACGCTGGTCTGCTGGCCGTTGATATCGTAAAAAGTGGAGGAAGGACCTCCGCCGAAACGGTCGAAAGCATTGCCGCCGGGCACCCTTTGGTTGCCGGTGACGCCCCATCCGAAGCGGAGTTTGAGGTCGCTGATCCAGTCAATGCTTTGCATGAAGGGTTCGCTGCTGACCCGCCAACCCAGACTGACGGCAGGGAACACCCCAAATTTTTCATCCCCGAAATTGGAAGAACCGTCCCGGCGAATGGTGGCCGACAGGATGTATTTGTCGTTGAAGGTATAATCCAGTTTACCGAAAGCGGAAGCCAAAGACGCCGTGGAACCGCCGCTGAAAACGACCCTTGAGCCTGGGTCGGCGAGACCGGTGTTGAGGTACCAGCCGTTCGGGTCGACGGAAAAATAGTTGGCGAGGCTGCCGCCGATATTGCGGTACCGGCCCTTGATGGCTTCATAACCTACCATAAGACCAACTTTGTGCGAGCTGCCAAAAGTCTTGTTAAAGTTCAAGGTATTGGTCCACGTCCAGGTCAGGCCGTTGCTCCAGTTTTCATTCCAGCCGTTGGAGGAATTAAATTCCCGGTTCTCGAAGTTCGGGAAGTTGAAGCCGCCGGTTTGGTTGTTGTAAAAATCAATCCCGTAGCTGGTGCGGGCCTTGAGGCCGTCGATCAAGGTAACCTCTGCGTAAGCATTGCCCAGCACCCTGTAGAAGACGCCTTCATTGTCCTTGGCCCTCGTCAGGGCTGCGATCGGGTTGCTGCCGTTGCTCATGCCGGGGGCTTTGTCGCCGGCGAAGTTTCCACCCACGTCATAAAGGGGGGTCAGCGGGTTCATCAGCGTCACCCAGGTCATCACGCCCTGTTCGTCCTGGTTACCGCCGCTGACACCGTCATTGCCGACGGAATTGATCCTGGAGAGGGAGAGGTTTTCGCCTACGACGATGCGCTTGCCGACGTTGAATTCCGTATTGGCCCGCAACGAGATGCGCTTGAAATAGTTGTTCAGCATCGCGCCCTTGTTGTCGGTATAGCTGGTGGAGAAGAAATAACGCCCGTAGTCATTTCCTCCGGAGATGCCAAGGTTGTGCTCGGTCAAAACGGCGGGAGCGAACACTTCGTCGAACCAGTTGGTGCCGTTTGGATTAGCCCGCACGATGATATTGCCCGGATAGGCGTAATCTTCTTCCTTGGCCGTATTGCCGGCGGGGAAAGTATAGGTCGGCAAAATGCCCCGCCCGAGCCCGTAGGGGTTGGAGGGGTCGACGACCTTGCCGGCGTTTTCGTACTTGGACCAGATATAATCAGAGTAATCCTGCGGATTCGTGATCATGTAATCCAGATTATTGATCGGCGACTGAATGCCGACGTAGGCATCGTAGTTTACCTTCGTTTTGCCGGCCTTACCCTTTTTGGTGGTCACGATAATGACGCCGTTGTTGGCCCTGGAACCATAGATGGAGGCGGCAGAAGCGTCTTTCAGCACCTGGATGCTCTCGATGTCGTTGGAGTTGAAACCTGTGCCGTAAGAGTCCTCCACCGGTACGCCGTCTATGACGTAGAGCGGGTCGTTGTTCTGGAAGGAACTGATCCCCCTGATGCGAATAACGGCCCCTTCGCCCGGCTCGCCGGAGGTGGAAACCGTTACACCGGCCGCCCGGCCTTCCAGTTTCTGAATAAAACTGGTCGTGGCTACTTTGTTCAGATCGGTTGCATCTACGACCGCAACGGCCCCCGTGATGTCTCGCTTACGCTGAGTGGAGTAACCCGTGACGATCACCTCGCTCAATGTTTCCGCACTTGGTTCCATTGCCAGGTCGATCCGGTTACTTTCGCCAACTACAATTGACATCATGGTGTAGCCAGTGAATGAAAATTGAAGGGTTGCCCCCTTATCCGCCCGCAGTTCGTACCTGCCATCCACATCCGTCACGGTACCGTTGGTCGTACCCAAAACGAGGATGCTGACGCCAGGCAAACTCACCCCGGTCTCATCTGTTACCGTTCCGCTGACGACCATGCTCTGAGCAAAACTACTTGAAGCAAACACCAGCAGAAAGAGGAATGATAAACCTGCCGGTTTGAGCAGGTCAAACATTCCTCCCGGTTTAAATAAAAGTTTACATTTCATACCATAAGTGATTAGTGTTTAAAAAATTGAATTGCACTCGCTTCCGGCGTTTGCCTTCAGGGAGGCGCCTTTTTTTGGTGAGCGTAAGTTGATTTTATCATGATGGCTGGTTTTTACCATTGTGAAAATTGCCCCAGCCCAAGGAGACTGAGGCAATTGGTTATTATGAAACGATTTGTTATTTCTGAGAACGAGTTCGCGGGGTTGCCCGGCAGCGCAGAAATGTTGTAATGCAATTGCAAAACTTTATTTTGACTACAATCGGTTGTTAAAGATTAAAAACGCTATTGAATCTTAATTTATCAGAACAAAATAAGGTATTTTAAATGGATTGGCAAAAAAACGACTTACTGCAAGTATTCGCCAGCAGAAAAAAAAACTACGTCATAGGTACGTCAGCTTAGCCGAAAGAATCCAGAAACCGGTTGAGATTTTGTCCTTCCGTCAAACCGATTTTTTTGCGCAGGCGAAATCGGGCGGTCTCGACGCCACGCATGGAGAGGCGGAGGCGCTGGGCGATTTCTTTTGTGCTGAGGCCCATTTTGAGGTATGCGCACATTTTGAGTTCGGGGATGGAAAGGTTCGGATGGACAAACTTCAGTTTTTTGAAAAAATCGCTGTTCAGCAGGTTGAAATGCTCTTCGAAGGTTGCCCAGTTGTCGGCGCTGCCAAGGTGCGCTTCGACTTTTGCGGCCAGTTTTCGCAGGGAAGACTTGAGTGCGGGCAGGTCATCGGCCGTTATGGCGGATTGAAGGGTTTCTTTCAGTTCGAACAAAAGATCGTTTTTGGTCAGCATTTGCAGGGCGGAAGTCGCCAGGTCCTGGTTCCTGATTTTAAGTTCGGCTTCCAGTTGTACGGTCCGTTTTTTGAGGGCATCGACGCTCCTGACAGAGGCGGGCTGCTCGTTAAGCGACCTTTCAAGGCAGGAGACCCACAGGGAGAATGCCTGGTCGTACAGGCCTTTGTTGGGTTGAGGCTCATGCACAATAGCGGGTTGGATATCGGAAAAGGCCTCCTGCAAATTGCGGTAAACCCCCGTTGCTACCCCCGCCGCTTTTGCCGCTCCGACTGCCCCGGTCGTTTCCACCACTTCGATATGGCTGCCCAGGAGGGTCGCCAGGGTGGTTGAGAAGGTCTTGGACTGGAACATGTTGTCGTTGCCAACCCGGATCACGTCCACATTCAGCCCCATTTCCTTTAAAATATTGATGCCGTAAGCAAAAGAGAAGGCGACTCCTTCGAGCGCAGCCCGGTAAAGATGCCCCCGGGTATGCCGGTTGAACTGCAGGTTCAAAATATGGGCGTTGGGCTCCCGGTTGTCGAGCATCCGTTCCGAACCGTTTCCAAAGGGCAGTATGCACACCCCTTCCGACCCGACCGGCACGGTGGACACCATTCGCTCCATATCCGCGTAGGTATGGGAGCCACGCGCCACCTGATGTTTGATCCAACTGTACTGGATGCCGGCCCCGTTGAGGCAGAGCAGCACACCGATGCGGTTGAATGCCTGTTCGTAATTGACGTGGGCGAAGGCGTTCACCCTCGATTTGTTATTGAAAACCGGAGCGTCAACGATCCCGTACACCACCCCTGAAGTGCCACTTGTAGCGGCTACCTCGCCCGGATTTAAAACATTGAGGCTAAGTGCATTGTTGGGTTGGTCGCCGGCCCGGTAACTTACGGGAGTCCCCACCGCCAATCCGGTGCGCTCCGCTGCCTTTTTGGTAACAATGCCCTGAATGGAGAAAGTCGGCAGTCGTTCTGCCAGATGGTCCTCGTCGAGTTGGTAGTAGTCCAATACTTCTTTGGCGATCGCCTTCTTTTTAAAATCCCAGAAGATGCCCTCCGTCAGACCGGATATGGTCGTGACGGCCTGATCGGTCAGCTTCATTGCGATGAAATCACCGGGCAGGAGAATTTTGTCTATCCTTTCATAAATATGAGGCTCGTTGTCCTTGACCCAACGGAGTTTGGAGGCCGTAAAATTACCCGGGGAGTTGAGCAGGTGTTGCAGGCAAAAGTCTTCGCCCATTTCGACGAAGGCTTGTTGCCCGATGGCCACTGCCCGGCTGTCGCACCAGATAATGGCCGGACGGAGCACTTGTTGCTCTTTGTCGATGAGTACCAGTCCGTGCATTTGGTAACCAATGCCGATACCCTTGATCTCATTGGGCGAAACGCCCGTTTTTTCAAGAAGGCGCCGGGTTGCCAGGCAGAAACCTTCCCACCAGACCTCCGGCTGTTGTTCTGCCCACCCGCTCTGACGCGCGAGCATGTCCATTTCCTGGTCCGGGTAATGGGTCAGTGCAACCGTTTGCTGATTATCGGCGCGAACAAGAGCTGCCTTGATGGTGGAACTTCCGATGTCGTAGCCGAGAAGATACATGACGGTATTTGGTTAAGATACGTCAAAAATACGTCAAAGCATTTGCAAAGGATCTATTCCTGAATATAAAGTTTCTCCCTGATCCAGGCTTTCCCGGACCAATGTTGGGGTTTTTAACGTGAGTTTTGGATAACATGATCTCACGCTCTCACGTTGATTTGTTGATTTGTTGATTTGTTGATTTGTTGATTTGTTGATTTGTTGATTTGAGGATGCGATTCTCACCTACATGCTGAACGTAGCCGAAACCCCCTCTCACCCCTCTCACCCTCTCACCCTCTCACCCCTCTCTCACTTCGCTCGAGTGGGATCCTCCAAACAAGTTTGGCGGATACTACGGCTCCCAAACGGGACGGGTAATGCCGTTCAGGTCCCAGACCACCGCCCCTTCGCGCAGGGTAAGTTCACAGACCAGTTTCCGGTCGCCGTTCAGGCGCCATCCTTTGGTATCGACAAAGCCGAATTTGCCGGTTTCCACCCGGAGGACGGCGATATCGGCTACTGCCCCGACACTTAAGTGGCCCAATTCCGGTCTTTTGATGATCTGCGCCGGATTCCAGGTGGATTTTTCAACCACTTCCCGGACCGTGAGTCCCATATTCAGGAATTTTGACATGACATTCAGCTGGTCTTTCATGCCGCCGTTCATGCTGCCGGTGTGCAGGTCGGTGCTGATGGAATTGGGCTTAAACCCCTGCTCAATGGCGGGAATGGCTTGTTCGAAGGTAAAACTGCCGCCGCCGTGGCCGACGTCAAAAATGACCCCGCGTTGCTGGGCTTGCCGGACAAAAGGCCGCAACTTCCGGCGCTCGTCCAGGATCGGCATGCGCCCGGTGACATGGGCGTAGGTATGGGTAAAAATATCGCCGGGCCGGAGTTTTTCCATCAGCAGGGTTTCAAGGGGCAAAGGGGGCGTCACGCCGCCAAAATCGATCATGACCGGGATATCCGCCAGTTTCCCGGCTTCCACAGCCTGGTCTACCGGCGTCCATTCTGAACCCGCATAATGGGCAAGTTTGATGCCCACAATATATTGGGGGAAGGACTTTGCCTCCATGGCGGTGAGCCTGGCGTCCATATCGGCCAGGTTTTGCTCGAAAGGACCGCCGCGCATGCCCGAACCCACGATGTTCAAAAAACACAACACCCGGGTTTTGGCGGTTTCGATGGTTTGGGCCTTGAAAGTTTTAAAATTGCGCCAGCCGGCCCCGCCGACGTCCACCACCGTGGTAATACCGGAGCGGAAGGTAAAGCCGTCGGGTGGCAAGGCCGTGAAACTGTTGCTCAGGTAGGCGTCGGGTTCGGTTCCAAAAAAATGATGCCCGTGGATATCGATCAGCCCGGGAACCACGTACAATCCTTGTGCGTCCACCACCTGAAAGGCGTTTTCCCTGGGGATGCCGGCGGCCACCTGTACGATCTTGCCGTCGTGGATGGCCACATCCATTACCGCGTCGATATTATTTTTTGGATCGATAACATGGCCGCCCTTGATGAGCATGTCGATCTGCTGGGCGTTCACCCCGATGAGACCGAGGCAGAGTGAAAAAGTAAAAAGTAGTCGGTTTTTCATAAATACAAACTGTTAGTTCTTTGACGGAAATTTTGTTACAATGTCAGGCAGTTGGGTTTCGCTGCGGCGTGGGGGTGTGGTTTGGCATAGTTTGGAAGGTTAACAACACCAAACAATACCAAACCTCCAAACGACTCCAAACTTCCCAATGCGTTGTACAATACTTAAATCCTGAAACTTTTATGGATACCATTGCCATTCCCTGCCCGGGAATTCGGTTCTGAATGTTTCGAGGCAGCCCCTGTCCTGCAAAGTGACATAACAGGTTTTTCCGTCCGGGCCTCCGAAGGTGATATTGGAGGGCTTTTTGCCGGTCAGTTGCACCTCGCGGATCAATTTCCCTTCGGGCGAAACGATAGCAACCGTTCCTTTTCCGTAGCGGGTAATAAAAAGATTGCCCCGGTTGTCGCAACGCATCCCGTCCAACCCGTGATCGGGAAACCGGATGAAGAGTCGTTTGTTGCGGATGGTTCCGTCGGGCGCCAGATCGTAAGCCCAGACCTGGCGCTGGATGCTTTCGTTGACATACAGGGTTTTTTCGTCGGGGCTCACTTCAATGCCGTTGGTGGTCCCCATGCCGGCCTCCAGCAGGGAGACGGAACCGTTGGCGCCGACCCGCCAGATATTGCCGGTGGATGCTGCCCAGTTGGGATCGCTCAGATAGAGCGACTGATTTTTGGAAATGGCCAGGTCGTTGGGCTGGTTCATCTCCGGATGGTGGGCGTAAACCGAGATTTTTTTGGTCGGCACATCCACCAGGAGGATATTGTGTTTGGTGTAATCCGCCACCAGCAAATTGCCGTCCTTGTTGATCCGGATGCCGTTGCCGACGCTGCCTTCCGGCAATTGAACGAAAAGGCTGCCTTGCCCCTCCGGCGTAACGACGCCGATGGTCCCCTGTTCTCCAAAGTTGACGGCAAAAATATTGCCGCCGGCATCCGTGGCGGGCCCTTCTATGCCGGATGTAAATCCGTTGGGGGAAGTAAAATCCCGGCTGACGTACAAATCTTTTTCTTCCTTTGGCTGACAGGCGGAAAGGGCCAATAAAAACAGGATGAAGATCGCCTTTTTTCCGGGTTTTCTCATTGGCTTCTATTGTTGTAATTCATGTTCTGATCTTTGTTTTCCCAGAGCGTATAAAGATAATCATTTTCTTCAATCAAGGGCAATAATTCACTCGGACCGTACGCAGCTCTGACAGGTCCAACGCATTGGCGTCAACATTAAAACGATGCACACATATAATAAAAATATATTTTAATTTAAAAAACAATGAATTACTGCTATAAGACACCCATTACTTATGGGTAAACACTTTGGGTTTCAATGCTTCGGAGCAGGATGGCTTCGCATCCTGCCTTGGCGTGGTTAATTCCACCACATAAGGTACATAAGAACACATAGGAATCCCGTAATTGATCAATGCCCTCGGCATTGGTCAATTACTTCTTATGTTATCTATGTATCTTATGTGGTGAAAAAAATCATCTGAATTGGTAACATTTTATATTTTTAATTATCGTATCAAAGTGACGCCAATGCACCCTGCGTGGCTACGACAATGGCGGACCGGGTTTGGGCGTAAGAAAAATTCCGCTGAGAAATTTCTTTTCAGGCAGACCTGGATCCTGACTTTATGGGCGGTTCCGTAAACCTGCCAGTTTCAGGATGCCGAAAGCGGAGGGGATATGAAAATCCGGTTTTGGGGAATCCGGCAGGATCCAGCTGATCCATTTGGTTTCGATCCGGCCGTCTGTTTTGCTGGTTTGGTAGTCTCCCCTGAATAATCCTGCTTTCAACAGCCCGTCGTCCTGGTACATCCCCAGCAGGCGGAGGGATTCGAAGGTAATGGAACCCTCTACCCGGTAACCTGTTTCATCGATAGAAGCCCGGACGACCAGATGCCCCTCCGGCCAGTTCCAGTCGAAGTCGATCTTCCGGGGGAAACGCCCTTCTGTATCCAAAACCCTGCCCAGGGCATCCATTTCCAGGGAATAATAGGGGTCCATATTGTCATCCGCTTTAAAAAAAATTTCTACCCGGTCGGAATCGACGGCGTCCCGTTCTCCGCGGCCCCTTTGCGGGGTAATGATCTCCGGATCAACGGCGTGGAAAAGGAAATAGAGGTGGGTATCGGTCCACAAAGCGCGGAAAGTGGTGGGCGGGGCGGTTTCCGTTTCCCAGGGATAGGTGAAGTCGGTCAGTACCCCGGCGGTTTCCCAGAGCGGGTCGTTTCCGGTCCCGCTGAGCCGGATGGCTGAGGGAGCTTTTTTTACGGAGTAGGTTTTTATGCGATTGGAATGGCAGGACATAAGCAGTAAAATTGAAAGCAGGCATAAATATATACTCAACTGCAATAGGTTTTGTGCAATTGCCCTCGCTCGCCCCCGTCCCCTAAAGGCGGCGCCTTCCCATAAATGCACAAAACCTATTGCGGCGCAGTATAGGTTCAAAAATGTATTTTTCATCGGTCGGCTGTTTTCAGGTTGGGCGGACAAAATACGATTCCCTGATCAACTTTCTCCAACAAGCGCTTAATTTTACCCTTAAATATTGCACCATGAAAAAAATCCTGTTCCTCCTCCTGATCCCGGCTATTTTTCCGTTTCCGGCTTCGGCTCAGAAAAACATTTCCAGAATCGCCTTCGGTTCCTGCGGGTACCAGGACCACCCCCTGCCGGTTTTCGACGTCGTTGTCAAACACCAACCCGACCTGTTCATCTTTCTGGGCGACAATATCTACGGCGACACCAAAAACATGGATACCCTTCGCGCCAAATACGCCCGCCTGGCCGCCAAACCGACTTTTCAGAACCTTAAAAAAAACGTGAAGATCATCGCCACCTGGGATGACCACGACTACGGTTGGAACGACTCCGGCCGGCATTATCCCTTTAAGGCCGAATCCAAGGAGATCTTCCTGGATTTTTTTGACGAACCGGACGAATCCCCCAGGCGTCGGCACGAGGGCATCTACACCGCTTACCTGTATGAAATAAAAGGTAAAAAATTGCAGATCATCCTGCTCGACAACCGCACCTTCCGCGACGATCTGCCGAAATACGCCGGGGAAATGAAAGGGGACGACCGGTATTTTTACGACCTGGATTATTCGCCGCATCAAACCCCCGATTCCACGCTTTTGGGTGAAGCGCAGTGGAAATGGCTGGAAGGCGAATTGTCGAAACCCGCCGATCTGCGGCTGATCTGCTCCGGTTCCCAGTTCGGCATAGAATACAACGGCTATGAAGCCTGGGCCAATTTCCCCCACGAACAGCAAAGATTCCTGGATCTGATCAAAAAAACGCGGGCCAACGGCGTCCTCTTCCTCACCGGCGACGTCCACTACGCCGAAATTTCCCGGCTCCAGACGCCCGGCCTTTATCCCATTTACGACGTGACCTCGAGCGGTCTTTCGTCCACCTGGAGTTTTGCCACTCCCAACAAAAACCGGATCGAAGGCCCCGTCATGGACAACCATTTCGGCCTGCTGACCATCAACTGGCGCAAAAAAAATCCCACCGTCAAAATGGAGATCTGGGATGTTTATGACAATCAAAGGGTGGAGTATACGATTGGCTTGGAGGAGATTGGGTTCAGGTAGGCTCCGCCCGCCGTAGCAACGCCTTAGAGCGCGGCGAAGGAGGGTTTGGGGTTCTCGATTCCTCGCATCCTCAAATCCTCAAATCCTCAGTTCCTCGATTCCTCAGTTCCTCAGTTCCTCGATTCCTCCTCCGGCCGCCGTAGCCCAAAGGCGGAGGCGCCGCATCCGGCTTGGGGTGGTGTGCAGGAAGGGGAACGAAATCAAAAAAATATTCGTTTAGACCCATACCAACTCATCTGCCTATGTTGATCCGATCTGCGGCAAAAGCCATCATCATCCGGGACGGCCATCTGCTGGCCCTTATTTTTCAGCGTGAAACCGGGATATATTATGCCCTCCCGGGCGGCGGCCAGGACCCCGAGGAAAGCCTCCGGGAAGCGGTCGTCCGCGAATGCATGGAAGAAATCAACTGCGTGGTGGAAGCGGGCGAGTTGTTGTTTGTGCGGGATTTTATCCGCAGCCGGGAAGCCCGCGAAGACGGGAATGCGCCTTTTCACCAGGTGGATCACTTTTTCAGATGTACCCTGCAGCCAGGCAGCGAACCCGGCGTGGGCCCCGTAGCTGACCCGGATCAGACCGGCGTCGGCTGGATACCCCTCGAAAAACTCGCCGATATTCCGTTTTACCCGGCGGCGATGATCCCCTGGCTCATGCAACTGGACGCGGTGGACCGGCCGGTTTATCTTGGGGCGGTGGATTAACAATCGAATTTCATCTGACCAGAATGACCTCCCCTTTCTCTACCCGCCGCCGCTGCCGGGGGTCGTCGGTCAAACTATAGAAAACAACCCATACATACACGCCGGGAGGCCGCTCCCGTGTACCAGACCGGCCATTCCACGATTCGCCGGGATTGCCGGTTTCAAATACCAGTTCACCCCAACGGGAAAAAACCTGCAATTTAAAATCCGCAAACGGGCATTGGAAAGGAGCTGCCCGGAATTCGTCGTTGATGCCGTCTCTGTCCGGCGAAAAGGCGTTGGGTACATAGATCCGGCAGCATTCCTCTGTGGGGAAATCCACGGTTGCAACCGCCTGCCCGCAGGTGTTGACCGCCGTCACGGAGTAGGAACCGCCCGATTGGATAACGATCGGGTTTTCCAGGGTTTCCGCCGACCAGAATAACGAGTCGGCATCGACGGCAACGGCGGTCAGGGTCAGGGGCCGGGCGCTGCAAAAGTCGTCGAAAGGTTCGTATGCAATTTCCACGCCGGGCAATGAACCGGCGTTCACAACAAAGGTTTCCACGCCCGTAAAACATCCTTTCGTCACACGCACGCGGTATTCGCCGGGTTCGGTCACGGTGATCTGCCGGGTGGTAGCGCCGGTCGACCACAGGTAAGCGTCGCCTTCGCAGCCGGGGGTGAGGGACAGGTCGCTGCCCATGCATACCCTGGTTTCGGCGGTGTCGGTCTCCAGTTCAGTGAGCAGGTTGTCAAACCAGAAATCGGCGATGTTATTCAGGCTGGAAAATGGGCCGAGGGGGGGGTCCACCTGCAAGGTCTGCAGATCGAAATATACGGATGGGTCGTCGCTGTCCGGGCATTCGATAACGGAAATGTCCACCCGGTTGATATTGCGCAAAAAGTTGGCGGAATTGAAGTAGATATTCCCATCCGGGGCGGTTTGCATATGCCGGACGGAGTAGTCGCCGAGCGGTTGGACGACCTCGGTCTCAGCGGCCTGGAGGTCATAACGGACGATGGCCCGCTCTGCCTGGCTCACAAGGTAGAGGTACCTGCTTGCGGGGGAGAAATTGAAGGCGTAATCCTGGACCTCCGGGATGCCGGCGATCCATTCGATGCTGCCGTCAGAAGCGTTAAAGCGGTACAACGCGACGCCGTCGAACAGGAACCGGCCGTCAGGCGACAGTTTCAGGGCGAAGGGGTTGGTTTTGGTGGGGCGTGGGGAAAAAACGGCCGGTAAAACACCTGCGGCAGTGACCCGGACAGCGGCCAGATTCCGGCTTTGGTAGTCAACGGTCAGTATCCAGTAATCCGTGCCGTTGTTATGCCGCGCGGCGGTGACACACTCTGCCGCCGGGTTGAAGACCCGGATATCACCCTGAACCACGCCGCCCAGGCCGTTGCCGAGGGCCATATCGATCAGGAAATAGGAAAGCCCCCGGTGGGGCCGGTTGGCTGAGCCGATGCTTTCCAGTTCATCTACCGTGAAAAGGTAGTAGCGGGTGGCCGAACCGGGAGCGGGTACGATAATCCCCCCCTGCGCAGCGCTGATCCCCCCGCCTTCAACCTGCCCCATATCGTACATCAGTTCGCGGTTCCGGTTCCAGATGCCGCCGTTGATCTGGGTATTTCCCCTTCTTCCGCCGCCGCAGTTGGTGTAAAAGAGCAGATTGCCTTTTTCATCACAAATGCCGGTGGCGCCTTCAACCGAAACGGTTTTGGTGTTGGTGACCTTTGAAGGTGCGCCGCAGGAAAAATCCAGGCCTTCGCGATTGCCAAAATGCCAGATGCCGGCGCGGCGTTGGGGTTGGGCTTGCAGGCTGGCGCCATCGAAAGCCGGCCAGATCAACAACAGGAGGAAGGTAAATCGTAGGTTCATAAGTCGGGCGAAAGGACAAAACTAGGGAAAAATTTTGTTTGGCCGGTTACAGGCCGGGTAAGCGATCCGTTTTCGACTGGAAAATCGATTCTTACAAAAAAAAAATCCCATTTTATTCTGCCCACCCCGCCCAAAAACTATCCAGCTTCTCCTGAAGTTCCACCGCTTTCGGATAAAAGGAATGATCAGGATCGGAAATGATTTTTTCCTTCAGGGATTCAAATTCCGGGCTTTCTTTCCGTCCGTCCTTCAAATAAGTCAGCAACAGGAGCCAGTCCGATTTTTCTGACATAGCGGGGTCGGGATGGTTTTGGAGTTGCTGAAGAACGGAAACGGCTTCATCCAGATTGCCCGACTGGTACCAGGTATTGGCCAGCAGGTACCGGGCATCCGCATAATACGGACTGGCCGGGTCAAACGCCTGAAAAACAGTGGCGGCGGCATCCAGTTGCCCGGCCCGCAAGGCTGCAAGGCCAGCATCCAGTTCGCCCTGCCCGGCGCCGGCAGACCGGACGCCCGTCAGCCCGGCGGGATCGTAATAATGGGCGGCCAGGGTGTCGCTGTCCAATTGCTGCACCCGCCAAAAGGCAAAGACGCCCAGCAGGAACAACAAACTCGCAGCAATGGCCCAAACCCCCGGATGAACGCGCAGCGGGATGCTGCGCGCGGGCTTAGGGTCGGCGGCTTCCTTTTGCCAGTTGGCGAAGTCGGCCCGGAGTCCGTCCGCAATGCCGACCTCCAGAACCTCCGTTGCCATGCGGAAGGCCTGTACTTCTTCCCGGAGTGCGGGGTCGTCGCGCAGCCGCGCTTCAAAGGCCTCCCGTTCCTGGGCCGGCATTTGGCCCCGGAGGTATTGTTCGATGGTGTTGTAGAGGTCTTCCATGAATTGTTTCGATTATTTCGATTATTTCGATTGGTTCGATTGATTATCCTTTAGCAAGGAGCCTTGATTATTTTAATTGGCCATTTTTGCTATTTAAGGATTTTCGGGTCGCTTTAATGGGGGCCACGGTAAACGACTTTTACAGCCCAAGTTTTCGTACGTTTCTTAAAATCATCAGAGGTCATTATTTTTGATTTTAGTGCGTTAATATTTATTTTCAGTCGTCCAATCGAATCAATCGTATCAATCGTCCAATCGTATCAATTCAAAAGTTCCTTCCAATCCGGCTGTCCTTTCACCAGGTCGATCAGGGACTGCATGCACCGGTATTTGCTTTTCCGGGCCATTTTTTCGCTGCTCAGGCCCATTTTTTCGGCGATTTCTTCCATCGAGTAGGACAATTGCCACATTTCCAGGACTTGCCGGCATTTGTCGCCGAGCAGGCCGAGGATATTCCGGAACAAGGTTTGCCGTTCCTGGCTGATCAGCGCGATTTCCGGGGTTTCTTCGTTTGGGGCATCCATCCGGACATGATCTTCCTGCAATTCCACTTTCTGGTTTTTGCGAAGTTGGTTCATCCACAAAAAACGGCAGATGGCGTAGAGGTACAACGAAAGGCTGCTGTCTCCACGGAATTTCTGTTCCCGGATATTGCGGTCCAGCACAATAATGCCTTCATGGAAGATATCCTGCCCGTCGTCGCGGTTGCCGCTGTTTTGCTGCACATACCAGACCACCTTTTCGCGCAGGTTGCCCATATTGTAAATCGCCTTGATCGCCTGCTGGCGGGCTGTTCCTCCTTTGAGGACGCCTTCAATCAATGCCTGATCGGTTGTTTCCATATCGGTGTGTGTTGAACCTCTGAAAATGACCCCGTGTTCTGCAAATAATATTATCTTTCTGAGGTTAAATTTAATTGATTGGATTGATTGGATTGCTCCGCCCGCCGCAGCCGCTTAAACGGCGAAGGAGGGTTTGGATTGTTTGGATTGAAAACGAAGGCCATCGAATCCTCGCATTCTCAGTTCCTCGATTCCTCCACGCCTGTGGCGTGGCGCGCACTTCCTCAATGCCTAACTGTATCGTGAAATTGACAAAGATAAATATAACCCGTTGGCATCCCGGGCCGGTGATAAAAAAAATACCGGGTTTGTTGGGATTCCTCCTGCTTTTTTCCGGTTTAACCATCGCACAGAAGACGGATACTTCGGTTGTCCGGCAATGGCTGGCAGCGGGAAAAACCCGGGTGGATGGGGGTGAATTTGAAGCTGCGGGCAAGTTGGCGGATAAAGCCTTGACCGCCCTGTTGCCGGGTAAATATCCCATGCTGGAGGCCGAGGTCCGGATGTTGCGCGGCGAAATTGCGCAGGCGCAGGGCTTTTTTGGGGTGGCGGAAGTGAACTTTGATTCGGCCTGGTGCCTGGTACAGGATCAGGCGGGCTGGGAACATCCGCAAATGGCGACAGCGCTGAGTTACCTGGGCAATTATTATTACGAACTCGGCTATATTGAGACGGCCTGGGACTACCATACCCAGGCGCTGGACATCCGGCAAAGGCTCTACGGAGACCAGCATCCGGAAACCGCCAAATCTTACAACAATCTGGCCAATTGTTATTTATCCACCGGCGGTTACGCAGAAGCGATCAGCCTTTACCGCCAGGTGGCAGCGGTCCGCCAGACCCATTCCAATGTGCCGGCCAGTGAACTGGCATCCGTTTACAACAACCTCGGCAGCGTTTACCTGGCAGCGGGGGATCTGGCGAATGCAAAAACGTTTTATTTGCAGGCGATGGACATTCGCCGGCAGACCCTTGGGCCCACCCACCTGAAAACGGCCCAAAGCCGGCAAAATCTGGGCAATGTTTTTGCAGCTCTGCACCAACCGGATACAGCGTTGGTTCATTTTGGGGAAGCGCTGGGCGTTTATATGCAATATTACGGCGACCGGCATCCCAAGGTAGCGGCGCTCTACGAGAATATGGGCAATGCGCTGGCTGAAAAACAGTCGTATGAAGCTGCGGGCGCCCTGCACCAACAGGCACTCCTCATCCGGCAGCAATATTACAACCAAAGCCATCCCGACATCATCCGGTCGTATCAGAACATCGGGGAATTGTGGATGATGCGAGGCGACTACCTGACTGCCCTGCGGCATTTCCGTCAGGCCCTGGGTTCCTTGCGGGAACAATGGGGCGATTACCATCCGCAGGTGGCCCAGGCTTATGAACAAGTCGGGCTTGCACTCCTGAACACCGGAGAAATCCAGCAAGGTTTGCAGCACCTGGAACAGGCGCTGGCGCTGCGTCAATCGCTCTTTGGGGCCGGTCATCCCTATGTAGCCGGGACCTATATGAACCTGGGCAACGCCTGCTGGCAGGATGGCCGGCACATTCAGGCGCGTGAATATTACCAAAACAGCCTGGCGATCTGGTCGGCCCGGGGAGATAGCTGGCGGGGTGAACAATTAAAAGCATTCCTGAACATCAGCCGGAGTTATCTTGAGGAAGATCAACCCACCGAGGCGCAGCAAATGCTCGCCCGGGCAGCGGCATTCCTCGATCATTCCGACACCGTTTCCTTTGCCGGCTATGAACGCACATTCGGCGAGGCGCTCCGGGAACAGGGCCGGTACGCAGCCGCCGGAAAATATTTTGACCGGGCGCTGGACCTGCTCCGGCGTTACCAAACCAACCGGGGTCTGGTATCGCAAAAGGCGCCGCTGGAGGTCTTATTGTCCCTCCAGGGCAAGGCCTGGAATGCGCTGGATTGGGCCCACGAATCCCGTTCCAGGGAACACGCGGATACCGCGCTTTACTGGTTTGAACAAGCAGTGGAACTCCTCACTGCAGTCCAGGGTGCCTACCTCGATCCGGAAGCGCGGGCGCAAATGACCGCCCTGAACCAGTCGTTGTTTTCCGGCGCGATTGAATCCTGTTTTGTATTGGCGGAAGCCGGCGAGGAAACTGCCCGGGTCTATGGCAAGGCATTTGCCTTCAGCGACCGCAACAAAAGCCTCCGGCTGCTGGAAGCCGGCCGGCTCCGGCGGAGCCTTGAAAAAAGCGGGGATCTCGTCCGCCAATTGCAAAATATCACCCTCGGGATCAACCAACTGGAGCGGGACAGGACTTTGGGGACCCTCCAACTGACGGACGAAGAAACAAGGACAATCGACGGGAAGCTTTTCTATTTGCAGGAACAAAGGGCCTCCTTGTACCGGAACCTGGAATTATTCAACGGCGATGCACCCGGCATTTCTCCTTTTCCGGGAGCGGAGTCGATCTCTGTTTTTCAGGAGGCGTTGGCGCCCGATCAGGCCCTGATGACTTTCTTCAGCGGCGAAACGGCAGATTACCAGTTTTTACTCTCCCGCGAAGGCATCGAAGCCCGCCGCCTCGATCCGGATTTCCCGTTGCATACTGCAATTATGGACATGGGCAGGAGCGTACTGCAATATCCGGTAGCGCCGACCGGCGAAAAACCGGCGCTGGACAGCCTGTATATCCAGAATGCGCACCGGCTCTACCAATATCTTTTTCAGCCCCTCGAAGCCCTATTGGAAGGAAAAAAGACCATAACCGTCATCCCCGACGGCGCATTCGGCTGGCTTCCCTTTGAAGCCCTTTTGAAAACCCTGCCCGCGGCAAACCGCCGTTACCGCTCCTATCCTTATCTGATACGGGATTACAATATCAGTTACACCTATTCGGCCGGTTATTGGCTCAACCAAATGCAGGCGACCCCGGGAAAAACCGGAAAAAGGCGCTCCTGTCTGGCCGTTGCGCCCGATTTCCAGAGCCCGCCCTCTGAATTTCCCCCGCTCGATCACAACAAAACGGAAGCTGGGGCTATCGCGCAAATGTTCAAGGGCAAGGTCCTTTCGGGGCCGGAGGCCAGCCGTACCAATTTTCTGGTTTTGGCGCCGCAATACGCCATTCTGCACCTGGCCACCCACGCCAAATCCAACAGCCTGAACGGCGACTATGCGTTTCTCGTCCTGGGTAAAGATCCGGCAGACACCACCGCCGAATCCTTGCTATACGTGAAGGACCTCTACGGTCAGGATTGGCAGGCCGATCTGGCGGTTTTGAGCGCCTGCGAAACCGGCATCGGCAGTTTTCGCCCCGGCGAAGGCGTCGTCAGCCTGGGAAGAGGGTTTGCCCAGGCGGGCGTCCGCAGTACGGTCAACAGCCTTTGGAGCATCAATGACGCCCGGACTGCAGAGCTGATGGAAACATTTTATGCAAACCTCCGCAAAGGCATGGCAAAACATGAAGCGCTGCGGTTGGCCAAAATGGATTATCTGACGAATAGCGACCATGAAGCCGGCCATCCCTTTTATTGGGCGAGTTATCTGCCGTTTGGGGATATGCAGCCATTGGAGGCGGCCGGCGGGGATTTTAAATGGTGGTATTGGGCGCTTGGATTGGGTTTGTTGGTGGTTGTATGGCGGCGGGTTAATAGAAATTGGTTCAATTGATCCGATTGGTTCGATTGGCTTCGCCCGCCGACTCCGTCCGCCATAGGGCGACACTTCGTCGTCCGGAGGCCGTAGTTTCAGTGTAGGTGGGTTCGATTGATTGTCCGAAGGACTCCTTTGGAGGATTGATTGGATTAGTTGGATTGGTTGGATTAGTTGGATTGGTTGGATTGGAACGGCGCCCTTCGAATCAACAAATCAACAAATCAACGCATAAACAAATTGGTTGGATTGAAGCGGAGATGGCGCATCCTCGCATCCTCGCATCCTCAGGAATTTCAAAAACATCCTCCCCCGCGGGGTCATTTTTCCAGTCGGCCACACTCCCATCCGAAATGATTCATCAATCCATACCATGAAAACATCACTTTTTTCTCTGCTATTTATATTGACCATAGGCGCCTCGAACACCCTTTCGGGGCAATCCAACAAGGTCGAAGGCCCGTTACAAAGTTTTGTAAATACGGGGTTTATGCTCAAATTCAAGGACCTGAAAATTGAAGCGGAGGCGGCTGTACGCCGGTTTAAATTACAATCCCATGAACTGGCGCCCGCAGATGTGCAAAAGGTTCAGACCGGCTACGAACAGTCGGCCTACCGCTTCAATCAGTTGCTGAACAATATCAAAGGCGATTTCCTGAACCCTAAAAAGCTGAAGTACATCGCCGAATTTCCGGACGATTACCAGCGCAGCCTGGAACTGGAGTTGCACCAGCTCTCCGAATTTTACGCCCTGCATTTTCTGCACCCTATGGCCGACGCCACCGGAAAACAAATGGATGGAGGGCCGGTATTGCTGCTGGTCGTGGAGATGGTGGGACTCACCAAAGGGTTGATCCATTTTTTTACGCAATCGCGCCAGCAGGCACGCCGCTTCAGCGAGGCTTATTTGCAGCAACACCTGATCCAGCCCTTCAAATTCCGGAGTTGGGACGAGATCGGCCCGGAAGGCAGCATGGCCCCCTCCCCTGCCGAAGACGTCTATACCCCCGACATGATGGAACCGCCCTCACTGGATCCTTTGTTACAGGAAGCTTCTCAGTTGCTGCAAACCCCTGTGGTTCAGCCGGTCGACGAATTTGACGGGGCCAATACCTACGACGAATGGCTCGAACAAAATGGAACCCCTGCGACCACTCCGCAGGATAGCATATCCAGCCCGGCAGGGTTAAAAACCGCTCCCTCAGCCATCCAACCCACATCGGAGAATAAAAAATCCAAACCGGTTGCAGGCGAGGGCGTTCGTAAAGATGCCGGCGCCCCGAAAAAAAAGGAAGGCGGCAACGACTAAGCGATTGGATGAACGGGAATTGTGGTCCACCCGGTAGACGGTTGGGTCGATAAAATTCATGAATTTTATCAACTGGGGTCATTTCCCATTCAGGAATGATAAAATTCATGAATTTTATCAACTGGGGTCATTTTCCATTCAGGAAACACTCCATATCAAACAACCAAATTTCACATCATTTTTCAAACCTTTGATTTCCATGAAAACTTTCCAAAAAATCCTGTTGCTGACTTTCCTGGCCCTGATGGCCGCCTCCACGACTTCATCTGCACAAATTTTTCCAACCGGGGAATTATCGCCGGGTATGGAGCAAAATAACAAGAAGGTCATCGACTTTATGAAAAAATGGAACATTGAAGGCGGCTCGGTGGCCGTTTTAAAAGACGGACGCCTGGTATACGCCAAAGGCTTCGGCATGGCCGACGAAGATGCCGAAAGGGCCGCTACCCCCTATACGGTTTACCGCATTGCCAGCGTAACAAAACCCATCACCTGCATTGCCATTATGCAACTGGTGGAACAAGGCAAGATCAAACTGGACGACAAGGTGTTCGGCGCCAACGGACTTTTGCCCGAATACAACAGCCTGATCACCGACAATCGCCTGCGCCAGATCACCGTGAAACACCTGCTCAAACACCAGGGCGGCTGGGACCGGAAAACGGACAGCAACGGCAATGCCTACAGCCCCGAATTTGAACCCACCATCAACAAAAAAACGGAGATCACAGCCTCCGAAGGCGAATATACCCGCAAGGCGGTGATGGACTATATGGCCAAAAGAAAACTCGATTTTAATCCGGGTTCAAAGTCCGCCTATTCCAATTTCGGTTATTTTGTACTGGGCCGGATCATTGTCAAAAAAAGCGGCATGCTGTATGAAAGTTATATCAAGAAGTACATCTGCGAGCCCCTCGGCATCGGCAGCATCCAGATCGGCGCGGACACAGAAAACGGCGCCATGGCCGGCGAATCGGTTTATTACGGCGGCAGCGCGTACAGCTATGTCATGGATATGATGGATGCCCATGGCGGCCTGGTCGCCTCGGCCCCTGCCCTGGGCTTGATCCTGCGGAGTGTGGATAAAAACTCGCCGATCGGCAAAAAATTACTGAAGCCCGCCACCATCGACCTGATGTTCGACGAAGGTCTTTGCTGGGGCCGGAACAATACGTTCAAAACCTGGCATCACAACGGCAAACTCTCCGGAACGTCCTCTTATATGATGGTGGGCGACAACGGCCTTAGCGTGGTGGCCTTGTTTAACCGTACCAGCAGCGACAACGACCTCTACAGCGAATTGTACACCCTGATGAACAACCTGGGCAAAAACGTCGCCTTCCCGGCCCATAACCTCTACGACAACGATGGCTTGTATTGGAACATTAAAACCAGCAACTACCAGGCCAAATTTGATGAAATGAAGGGCAAAGGCTTCCGCCCGACCGTCATCGAAGGCCATGGCTCCTCCAACAACCCGGTTTTTGACCTGATCTTCAGAAAAGACGGCAAACAGGCGGTCGCATTCCACGGTCTTACCTCCGCACAATACCAGGCCAAATTTGACGAACTGATGAAACCTCAATACAAAGGCTGGGATCCTGCCGAGATCAGCGTGTACCAGGAAGACGGCAAGGTGTTATACGCGGGAACTTTCGTCAAAACCAACCAACCCACCTGGTCAGCGCGGCACGATATGAGCGCAGCGGAATTCAACGCCGAAAACACAGCCAAAGCCGGCGCCGGTTATAAACTCGTCCAGGGCAGCAAAACTGTAAAAGCCGGCAAAACTTATATCGGGGCACTGTGGTATAAATAGGCGTGGCGGATAAATGGATTATGATGGTTTATGATGGTTTATGATGGTTCAAGATGGTTTATGATGGTTCATTATCGTTATGCTGCCGTTGCCCCAACAACAATGAACAACAATGAACAACAATGAACCACAATGAACCACAATGAACCACAATAAACCACAATGAACTAATTTAAACCCCTGATTCGCATTGTTCATTGTAGTTTTCAAACCTTGAGAACAGTTTCAAAGATTATCCCAAAAACATATCCATCCGAACGGCGCAAGGCGAAAGCCCGGCGCCGTTTTTTCAATTGTTGATTCCACGCCTGTGGCGTGGCAAGTCGTTGATGCGTTTTTTTGTTTATTCGTTGAAGTGCGTGCCACCACGCCTGTGGCGTGGGCGTGGTTGATGCGTTGATTCGAAGCCAAAAAATCGAACCCCCGCCCAGGCCTCTCCATGTTTCCGGGTCCAGGCGGGTACCACGCCGCAGCGTGGCCAATCATTCCTCCAAAGGTTCAGGGAACTCCTATGGAGAGTCCTATGTACAATCAATCGAACCCACCTACGCTGAAGCTACGGCCTCCGGACGACGAAGTGTCGCCCTATAGCGGACGGAATCGGCGGGCGAAGCCAATCGAACCAATCGAACCAATCGAACCAATCGAACCAATCGAACCAATCGAACCAATAAAAAAAACCCTCCCTTGGGGTCATTCCCGAAAGTGAAAACACCCTATATCAAACAATCAAATTGCTTCATCATTTTTAAACCTAAATTAATCATGACAACGTTCAAAAATTTCTTTTTCCTTTCAATTCTGGCCCTGGTTGCCGTTGTTTTCACAGCCCAAAACACCCAAGCCCAATCGAGCGCCGGTTCGCCTGCACTGGTCTTCAGCGCTGACGACGAAGCGGATTACAATGTAGCCCGCATACCCTCCCGGCTGGAAGACGGCCGCCACGTCATCGCAACCCATAAAAAAACACGCACCCAGATTATCGCCGTGATCAAAAGCGGCAAACTCGCCCAGATCGGCGTATTGCCTGCCGGCGGAAGCTTCAAGGCTTTATCGCCTGCCGCCAGCCCCTGCAACAATGTGATCTGCGGTACCTGGCAAATCAAAAAATGTTTCACTACGCCCTGGGGCAGTTGCATCTGTGTCTGCGGCGCCTGGATCACGGCTGCGGGCGGTGCGGGGAATTAAATAGTGGTCAGTTGACAGTGGTCAGTTGACAGGGAACAGTGTGCAGTCTCATAAATAAGGTTGACAAGGGCCTCGTGGCATGACATCGATATGGAGTCGAAACCCTTTGTGAACCTTGTGATTCCCTGGTGTTTTTGTGGTTAGAGCACACCTGCACAAAGTTGAAAAAGAAAACTGACCGCAAAATCCCTGAATCAAAAAGGAGTCATCCCGAATTTTGGCATAGTCCAGGGTTCGGGATGAGCTTTAAGGAGCTACTTGTCTCAAAGCTGCGGAATTGAGGAATCGAGGAATTGATGGGATCAGTTCGGGATGAATTTTAGGAGGCTACCTGTCCTCCCTTGGAGGTTCTCCAAGGGTCAATACGGGCCTATATACCTTCGGGAAAGCAGCCGTTTGAAAAAGACGGCGGTCGTTGTGGCAACGGGCGAAAAACATCAACAATCACCGCGCCACGGCGCGGTGTAATCGTCAATCATCAATCAAAAAATGGGATTGATGAATGATGAATGATGATTGTTGATGTCAGGAGCAAAAAATTCGGGATGATTCCTGTTTTTCTCTCATCCCCGGAACATTTTCCCGGTTCAGCACACCCTTTTAAAAAGCGCCATGAAATACACTGCATCCATCCTGTTCCTGTTGTTTATTCCGGCTGGATTGTCAGCGCAAGGCCTTGAGTTCGAAGACGAGACCTATTCCGCCCTCCCACGGCTTGCCCCCCTGGAAGGCCATAAAGACGGGGATCTGCCCGCAAGCGTCGATCTGTCCGCCTTTTGCCCCCCGGTGCGCAACCAGGGCGACGTGTACTCCTGCGTCGGCTGGGCGGTCGGTTACGGAGCGCTGACCATCAAAAAAGCCATTCAAAACCGTTTGGCTGATAAAAAGGCAATTGCCGGCCAGGCTTATTCCGCCATGTTCATCTACAACCAGATCAAACGCGAGAGTTGCACACAGGGCGCCCGGATTTCCGACGCGCTGAAATTGATCCGTCAAAAAGGCGATTGTCTGGCCAGCCAGTTCGACAACGATGTGGAGGATTGCGAAAAACTGCCCGACGAACAATTGCTGACCCAGATCCGGCAGGACACCATCGCCGACTATCTCGCTTTGTTCGACCTGCAGGCCCAACCCGATGAAAAAGTACGCCGGACCGTCCGGGCGCTGGCCCGCCAGGAACCCGTGATCATCGGAATGGCCGTTCGCAAAAATTTTTATCAGCTTCACCAGGCCAAATACTGGTGGCCCAACCTGGGGAATACCACCCCGGCCGGCGGGCATGCGATGGTCGTAGTAGGATACGACCTGCCCTCCGCTTCCTTTTTGTTGTACAATAGCTGGGGAACCGAATGGGGCGACCACGGGTTTATCCGCATCAAGTTTGTCGACTTCGGCGTACATTGCAAATACGCATTTATCCTGAAACTGGGCGAACAACAGCCTGTAACCAACGTGACCGCCGCATATCCCCTGCGGTCTATCGCCGGCGCTGCAGCACTCAACTACCTGGACGGATCCATTCCGGACGGCGAACCGGTTTTCCGGCGGACAAAAGTGACTTCATTGGGCACAGGCGAGTATATTTGCAACAAAAAGACCTGGCAGACCGGTCAGCTTTTTCAATTAGCTGCCTGGGCAGAACAACAAGGGCTATATTTATACGTTTTTTCGATAGACCCCGTCCAAACGGTTCATATTCACTGGCCCCGGACGGCCGGTCTCAATCAGCAATTCAAAGGGCTCAACGAATCGGCCCTTTT
The DNA here is from genome assembly GCA_964558465.1 of uncultured Lewinella sp. Lineage (GTDB taxonomy): Bacteria > Bacteroidota > Bacteroidia > Chitinophagales > Saprospiraceae > JACJYC01. The sequence continues at coordinate 46,644 of CAZLEF010000042.1, forward strand.
ACTCGACCCGCAAGCCAAAGCAACTATCCCGGGCCCGGACAAAGCCCTTCAACTTGGCCGGCCCGGAAACGACGTGCTTTTCCTGCTGTTTTCTACCCGCGAAATCAAACATCTGCCGTTTATTGCGGCTAAAATGCGCCATGTCTCCGAACGCCGCCGCGAACATCTGGAGGCTATACTGGGCAAACACCTGGTACCGCTGCCGGATATTCAATTCGCGCCGGACCAATTATCCTTCACCGCCGAAACGCGAAGCGAGGGGTATATCGTGCCGTTGGCGATTGTTTTAAGTGCGGAATAGTGGGCAGTTGATGCGTTGATGCGAAACGGCAGCCTTCGCATCAACGAATAAACGAATAAACGAATAAACAAATCAACCACGCCTGTGGCGTGGCAAGCCAAATCAACATAAACCATCGTAACCATTGAAAACCATTGACCAATGAATCCCAAATTCTTTTTACAGATAATCGTTTTATGCATATTGCCCGTTTTGGGCCTTACCCAGCCGGGCGCCCCGGATTGGGAATTCCGGTTCGGAGGCAGCGCGCAGGACGAATTGCGCCAGATCCTGGAAGCCTCCAACGGCTACCTCCTGGCGGTTGGCGAAACCCAGTCGGGGTCCAGCGGCAAATCGGACGGCCTCTTGCTCATTCTCGACCACAGCACGGGCCGCAAACTGGTTGAAAAACGCCTCGGCGGCCCCAAAGCCGATGGGTTATCGGGCATCGTGCAAACCTACGACGGCTATTTCCTGCTGGCGGGTTATACCGAATCTGCCGGTCAGGGCAAAAAAGACGGCTGGCTGGTCAAAATCGACGAAACCGGAACGGTCGTATGGGAAAAAACCTTCGGCGGCCCGGGCGACGACCATTTTTCGCATATCGCCCTCCTGCCCGACGCCTCCCTGGCAGCCGCCGGGCAACGCGACGGCGGCGACAAAGGGGATATCTGGCTGGCACTGATCAGTGAACAAACCCTGATCGGTGAACAAATCCTGGGCAAAAACAAGTACGCCGCCGTGAAAGGTATGACCGTGGCCGCCGACGGGCAACTCGCCATCGCCGGCAATACCGGCGCAGGTATCGGCAACGGCAAAGGGGATGTTTTCCTGCTCAAAACCGACACCAAAGGCAAAATCGCCTGGGAAAGGACCTTCGGCGACAAAGAATGGGAGGAGGCCGCCCACCTGATCGCTACCCCTGACGAGGGTTTCGCACTGGCCGGCATGACCAACTCCAGTGGCGCGGGCGGACTGGATATGTGGCTCGTCAAAACCAACAACGCCGGGTTCCAGCAGTGGCAGGAAACCTACGGGGGCAAAGACGACGATATGGCTTTTTCGGCAGGCGTCCTGCCCGACGGCGGATATATCGTCGCAGGCCGTTCCAAGTCTTACCACTCCGGCGCCCGGTCTTTCAAAGGTTATGTTGTTAAAACCCGATCCGGCGGTCAACGGGAATGGGAATGGAACCACGGCGGTCAGAAAGGCGACGCCGTCAACCACCTGGCCGTCCTGCACAACGGCCGCCTGGTGGCAGCAGGCCAGAGCGCTTCCGACGCCCAGGGCGCCGATGACGCCTGGGTTTTTGGTTTTTCTGATTCCAAACCTGCATTTGTTGGCAATTTCAAGGGCGCCGGCATGGATCATTCGGTCGCCACCTTGCGCACGGCCGACGGTCAACTGCGGCCCAATGAACGCTCTTTTCTTTCTTTCACCGTGTTCAACCAAAGCCAGACCGATATCCCCGACATCCAGGTGGCCGTCAGGCAGAACAAAGGCGCAAAAGGTCTCCGTTTCTGGGATCAAAATTACTTCGGCAGCCTGAACGCCGGCGGCAACCGCGAAATCCGCATTCCGGTCTTTGGCGATGCAGGCCTGAGTTCCGGCGACAACGAACTGAACATCACCCTGCAAAGCGGGGCCCAGGAACTGACCACCTTTACCGCTGCCTTTAAAACCCTCCAACCCCGGGAAGCGGCGGTGGAAGTCGACAATTTCACCTTCGAAGACAGCCGCACCTCCGATGAAGAGCTGATCAAGGTGGTGCTGCACAACCCCGGCGATTTTCCGGCCAAACCCGTGATTGTCCGTTTCGAGCCGCCGGCCGGCATCCAGGCGGTAAGCGCCAGGGAGATCAACATTGCCCAACTGGCGCCCCATGCCAGCCATACCGTGGAATTTGTGTACAAACGAACTGAAACGATGCGGACGGGCCAGTTGGCCATCCCTTGTACCGTAGACTTTGGCGGACAAAAGATCCGGAAAACCCTGGAACGCGGATCCGCTATGGGCAAAGAGGTTTTTATGGTCCTGACCCAACCCAACGAGACCGAAACGGATATTCAAAATATCATTTCGAATAAAGGGGTTTTTGACGTTCAGGTCGCCGTGGGTTCCAACCGCGCCCTACAGCAGAAGAATTTTAAGGTCCTCAACAACAGCGTCGTGGTGGACGGCTCCAAAATGGACGAAGTGAACCTGTCGGCCGGCAAAAAGACCGAAAGCCAGCACGCTTATGTTTATTCCAACAAGATCCACCTGCAACCCGGCGAGAACCGGCTGGAGATCGAGGTGGAGACCCCTGACGGCAAATTCCGCACCAAAACCATTCTGGTCCATTACGAACCCCGGCAACCCAACTTGCATATCCTGGCCATCGGGCCGTCTCACCAGGATCTGAACTATACCAGCAAGGACGCCGCCGACTTTGCTGCCGCTTTCCAAAGCCAGGCAGGTCCGCAGAAGTTATTTGGCAAGGTATTCACCCATACCCTGGTGCAACCCGAAGAAACCGAAGCCGACGATATCCGCGAGGCGGTCACCGACCTGGTGTTCCAGTACGAAAACCCGGCTGCAGCCCGGCGTATTCTCGACCAGGATGTATTGCTGGTTTTTATTTCCAGTCATGGCAAAAACAGCCGCGACGGATTCAAATTGCTGCCTTCCAATTACGACCCGCGGTATGAGCGCATCCGTTCCATCGACTTCCAAGAGGATATCGTCCAGGAGTTGAACCGGATCCAGTGCAAAAAAGCCGTTTTTATCGATGCCTGCCATAGCGGCGCAGCCGACAGCAAGGAAATGACGGACCTCGCCCGCGCAGACGCCCTGACCCAGTTGGCCGCCCTCAATCCGGGCCTGAACACCATGTCTTCCTGCGGCGCCAATGAAATGTCTTACGAGGACGCTGCCTGGCAGAACGGGGCTTTTACGGAAGCCATCCTCGAAGCTTTTGCCAATACGCCGGTAACAGGACCGAACGGAACTTATCAGGCCGATGCCGACAACAACAGCATCATTACCCTGGCGGAGTTGTACAACTACCTGCGGCAGCGTGTACCCCAGATGGTCAAACAACAAAAACCCGGCGCCCCGACCAGCCAGGCCCCTTTTATGCCCGGCAATGAGATGGATGCCCGGCTTTTGTCGCTGTTTGTGGTTGAAAACCAATAATAATTCACCAAAAACGAACGGATCTTTTCGGGCCTTCCAGACTTGAAAATCCGGTAATCCATGAAAATCAAATTTTATATTGCCGCTGCTTATTTTTTGTTTGGTTTCTTGCAAAAAGGCCATGCTCAATGTGGAGTGGTGGTGGGCGATACGGTTTACGTCACCAATGCCACCAATGTGGCCGGGTCTCTGCGGGCCGCCATTAACTGCGTGAATGACCCCGCCAATTCCATCCGGTTCATCCATTTCAACATCAGCAACCCGGGGGTCATCACCATCACCCCGACAGCGGCGGCGCCCCTGCCCGATATCACCAAGAACAACGTGGTCATCGACGCCCGAACCCAACCCGGCTGGTTTTTGGGCAAGGTGGTGATCGACGGTTCGATCGCAGGGACCAACCACGCCATCGAGACCGCTGCCGACAACCTGGAGGTTTACGGCCTTTACATCACCAACTTCACCAATGCCGCCACGGGCGGGGCCATTGTACTGAACAGCGGATCGGGCGCGCTGGTGTCCGTAAACGCCTTATCCGGCAACCGGTTCGGCATCCTGGCAAACAGCCCGTCTTCCTTCTCTGCAACGGAAAACCTGATCGGCGTGCATCCGACAACCGGCGCCGCCCAGGGCAACGCAGTGGACGGCATCCGGATACTTACCTCTGCCCTCGGCAATTTTCAGATCAGCGACAATACGATCGCTCACAATACGATGGGCATTTTCACTGCCTCCGGCGCAGTCAACCTCCTGGCAAGCGGCAACAGCATTTTTTGCAATACCGGGGGAGGAATAGAACGATCGGGGTTCTCCGTCCCGGGTTTTGCCCTTACGACAACCAGTACGACCACCGTTTCCGGTACCGGCCCCAACGGCGCCGTCATTGAAGTATTCACCCATGATGTTACCGGTTGCGACCCCGTGAATCCGCCTTGTCAGGGAAAAACCCTCATCGGCAGTGTTACGGTCAGCGGCGGCATTTGGTCGGTCTCCCCAGGCGCGGGGGTTTTGTCTAATGGAGATCTGGTGACCGCCACCGCAACGGTAGGCGGCAATAATACTTCGGAGTTTCTGGCCTGTTCAACGATCGTATGCGGCGGGGTTCTCAGTTTTTCCAATGTGCAGGACGCCTGCGGAATAACCGAAAGCGGTTCGGCCACCGTAACGGTAACCGGCGGGGGGACTTTCGACTACCTTTGGAGCGACGGTCAGACTACCGCTACGGCGTCCGCCTTGCCCCCTGGCAATTATACGGTTGTCGTTTCGGATGCTGCCGGTTGCGTATACACCGGCGCGGTCACCATCGGGTCGTTGCCCGAACCAACCGCCAATCCAGCCTCCAATGCACCCCTCTGTGAAGGTGAAACCCTCAATCTGACGGCCAACGCAAACGGCGGCACACCGGGTTATACCTGGTCCTGGTCGGGCCCCGCAAGTTTCTCCGCCACGGACCCCAATCCCAGCCTGAACAACGTTTCCATTGCCAACAGCGGAACATACGGCGTAACCGTCACCGACGCCAACGGTTGCGAGGACCGCGCCAACCTGAATGTAGTGATCAACCCTGCTCCTTTGTTCAGCCTCACCGGGGTTGACCCGGATTGCAACGGCGCTTCCACCGGCAGCATCACCCTGACCACCGCCGCCACGCCGCCGCTGAGTTTTGCCTGGAGCAACGGCGCCACCACTCAAAATATCAGCAACCTGCCTGCGGGAAATTATGCAGTAACCTTAACCGACGGCAATAATTGCCAGGCTACAGATAATCTGGATATCGGCGAGCCGGCTGTACTGGAACTGACGGTGGATTCAAATGACGGCGCCTGCGGTTTGCCCAACGGCAGCGCCTCGGCTTCGGCCACGGGTGGAACCCCGGGTTATACCTATGCCTGGAGCAATGGCGGCGCCGGGCCGGTCATCAGCGATCTGTTGCCCGGATCGTATACCGTTACCGTCGCAGACGCCAACAACTGCACTGAAACGGAAAATATTTCCGTCGGCAACATCCCCGGTCCAACCTTAACGCCTGCCGTCGCTCCTGTTGCCTGCAACGGCGACGCTACGGGGAACATCACTTTGACGGTGAACGGCGGGACGCCCCCACTCAGTTTTGCCTGGAGCAACGGCGCGCTGTCGCAGGATATCTTCAACCTTCCGGCGGGCGCCTACAGCGTGACCGCCACCGACGCCAACGGATGCGAAGTGGTGCAAAATGCAACGGTTACCGAACCGGATGCCCTGGGCGCCGCGATCAATACCGCCAACAGCCTCTGCGGCCAGGCCAACGGTACGGCGCAAGCCGTCGCACAAGGCGGCGTACCACCCTACATTTTCCAGTGGAGCACCGGCGCAAGCGGGTCCGGCATCAGCGGATTGGCTGCGGGAATTTACGGACTGACCGTCACCGACGCCAACCTCTGCATTTTCGAAACCACTGCTTCGATCAGCGACGAAGGCGGTCCCGAACCGGACGCCACAGTGGTCAATCCTGCTTGTTCCGGCCAATCCACAGGTGCTATCGATGTCGATATCGCCGGCGGGACCCCGCCTTTTGATTTCAGTTGGAACAACGGCGCAAACACTCAAAACATCGGTAACCTGCCCGCCGGGAATTATTCCCTGACGGTGTCGGATGCCAATGCCTGCCAGGCGACCCTTTCCGTTTCGGTTTCCGCGCCGCCGGCCCTCATCATCAGCAATCTTCAGTCATCGCCGCCCTCCACCGTGGGCGGCAGCGACGGGGAACTGGCTTTCAATATCAGCGGAGGAACGGCGCCCTATGGTTATTCCTGGACCGGACCGGTTTCCGGCAGCGATACCCAGCCTGCCCCGGGTCCGGGTACCATCGGCAACCTGTCAGCCGGCAATTTCACCCTCAATGTGACCGATGCCAACAATTGCAGCCAAAGCCAGGTATTTACCATCAACGACGCCAATTGCTCGCTGGCGGTCACGGGCGCCAGTATTGCAAACGAAAGCTGTGCCGGCAACCTCGACGGCAGCATCACCCTGACCATTACAGGCGGACAAGCCCCGTTCAATTTCAACTGGACCAGCGGGGGGAATTCAGGAAGCGGCACGGGCGCCGTTATCGGCAACCTGGGCGCCGGGTCATACCAGATCACGGTCACCGCCCAGGACGGCTGCCTTGCCACCGCTTCAGCCAGCGTGGGCGCTACGACCGTTCCGCCCCCCAACCAGGCGACTGCAAGTGAATGCGACCCGGGCAGCGGGCAAGCCGTTTTTGATCTCACCGCCCTGGAAAACAGCCTGACGCCGGGCCCCGGATATGATGTTTTGTGGTTTTTGGATGCGGCCGCCACAAACCCTGTCAACAACCCCCAGGCTTTTAACAGCGGTGGCGGTCAGGTGTTTGCCATTTTGGAACAAGCAGGCTGCCGGTCATTATCCACCCCCATTGTGTTACAGGTTTTACCCGCCGGCAGCCCGGGTTGCGGCGGGCTTTGCACCACCTTTGCCGGAACAATGGCCCTGGGCCCTTCCACAACTTTTTGTGCCGGTCAGAACGCTACAGCAACCTACAACAACAATGCCGTGCTGGATGGAGATGATCTCCTGTTGTTTGTTTTGCATACCCTGCCGGGAGCGACTTTGGGCGATATACTGACCTCCTCTCCTACCCCATCCGTCGCGTTTGACCCCGGCGCGATGACCACTGGAACCACTTATTACCTTTCGGCCGTGGCCGGCAATGCGGCGGGCGGCGGCATAGATTTGGCGGACCCCTGTTTGTCCGTAGCGCCGGGCCAGCCTGTTGTATTCAGCGGAAATACCGGTGGAGTCCTGACTTTCATCCAGGGTGAAGAGGTCTTGTGTCAGGGAGAAATGCTGCTGCTCTCCACCAACGACCTGGGCGATACCACCGTGGTTTTCCACTGGATCACCCCGGCGGGGGATACCGTTACCACGAGCGGGCCGGACTTTGCCATCGACGCCGTACAGCCGGCTGATGCAGGCGACTATTTTGTTTTTGTCGTCAACTCCGGTTGTTTGTTTGACCAAACCGGTCCGTTCCGCCTCGATGTGACCGGGTTGCCCCAGGATGAGGTGGTCTATGCCGGCGACGACGGCGCCATTTGCGACAGCAGCCTGCAACTCGACGCCGACCCCGTCACAACCGGTACCGGGCGCTGGACCGCTCCGCCCGGCGTCTTTTTGCAGGATGCCGGCCAGGCCAACACCCTCGCAACCGGCCTGAAACCCGGCGAAAATCGTTTTGTATGGACGGTAACCACCGGTGAATGCGGCGTCATCGGGGCCGATACGCTCATCGTTGTAGTGGCCACGGGTTTGCAGGCGGCAGACGACCATTTTATCCTCGATCTGGCCAACACCGAAATTTTCATGGATGTATTGAAAAACGACGGATTACCCCCCAATACCAATTATACCCTCCGCGCGCGAACGCTTCCGGAATTCGGCACGCTGGAAACCTTGCCGCATGGTTTCCGGTATTACGAAGAAGAGGGGTTGCGGGGAACGGTATCGTTTGTGTACGAAGTCTGCTACGCCGATTCTGATTGCGCCACCGCCTGCGATACGGCTACGGTGACCATCGAGGTCCTCAATCTGCCTTACCTACCGGAGGGATTCAGTCCCAACAATGACGGCGTCAACGATCTGCTGGAAGTGCTTGGCTACCGCAGCGGCGGTGATATAACCATGCGGCTGGCCATTTCCAACCGGTGGGGCGACGTCGTCTACGAGGCCCAAAACTACCTGGCGGAAAGCCCCTGGGACGGCCGATCGGGCAAAAACCGGGAGCCGCTGCCCGAGGGCGCCTATTACGCGTTGATGGAGATCAATGTGGAAGGAGAGGTGCACCGGCGGACGCAGGTGGTTTATATTGTTAACTGAGGAACTGAGGAATTGAGGAACTTTTAACCGCCAGCAGGGCGGTGAGGAAGTGCGTGCCATACCACAGGCGTGCAGGAATTGAGATTAACCGCTTAAAAACCGGGGGAATCATCCATAAACGACCATCTATATGACTTATTTATTTTCCATCATTCGCCTTTTTACCCGCCGAAATCTGGTCGCAAGCTTGGTTAAGGAGTGCGTCCCATCTCCAGGTCTCCCCTTCCCTCACCTTCTCACCCTCCGTCCCTGCGGGTCGGATAAATCCTCCGTCCGACGGAGCCTCGGCGTAGTCGGATCTCACCCTCTAACCCTCTCTCATCCGCCGAAGCCTTGGCGTAGGCGGGCTCTCATCCGCCGAAGCCTTGGC